>JBEKLL010000011.1:0-68207 GCA_050010215.1 Gaiellaceae bacterium
CCCGCGCTGCAGCCTTGAAAGGGCTGTGACCTAGGCCGCTAGTCGATGGGGGCGGCCAGCCAAGGATAGACGCCGTTCGCAGTATCGGCCGAGGCCGCCGCGGCCGACACGCCGGCGCGGCTAACGCAACGCCGTCCCGCACGGGCGAAGAACTTGCAGCGAAGCCGCGATCGTTATGCGCGCAAGGAGGGCGGACTCTCGATGGACAGAAGCGTGATAATCGCCTGACACCCATTCCAAGGAGGACGTCATGCTCTCGGTACTTGCGGCTTTCGGTTTTACTGTTTCGCGCCGGATGACAGAGGCCGGGGTGGTGCTCGGGTTGGTCGGCGCGATTTTGCTCGTCCTCGGTGGTCTTCCGTTCATGAAGCGATTCGGCACGATCATCGGTGGGCTCTGCCTCGTTGCGGCGTTCCTGCTCATCGGCATCGCCGTTCACTGGGGCGTGAACCCCTACCTACGGGTCAAGTAGCAGCAACTTCGTAACCAAAACCCCTCCGGCCGATAGCTCGGAGCCGTTACCGTCCGCCGGGCGGCTATCGTGAGCGCGTCTCCGACGTTGCCCGCGATGCTCATCGCTCACCTCGACCTCGACGCCTTCTACGCAGCCTGCGAAGTGCTCGAGCATCCCGAGTACGCGGACCGGCCGCTGGTTGTCGGAGGTGACCCGCACGGCCGCGGCGTAGTCGCGACCGCGAGCTACGAAGCCCGCCCGTTCGGTATCTACTCGGCGATGAGCTCCGCCGAGGCGCTCAGGCGCTGCCCGGACGCGATTTTCGTGCGCCCCGACTTCGCCTGCTACCGGCGGCGGAGCCGATCGGTCTGGGAGTGGATCCGTAAGCGGATGAGCTGCGTCGAGCAGGTCGGGATCGACGAGGGATATCTCGAGCTCGTTACGCCGTATATCGAGCCGGCGCGGGCAATACTCGCCGATCTTCAACAGGGACTGCTACGCGAGACGCGGCTGAGCGCCTCGATCGGTTGCGGCGGCTCGAAGACGGTGGCCAAGATCGCCTCGGATATCCGCAAGCCGGGCGGGCTGACAGTGGCGGCGCCGGAGGAGAGTGCGGCCTTCCTGGCTCCGCTGGGACTGCGGACGCTGCCGGGGATAGGGCCCCGCCTCGAGACGCGACTGGGCGAGCTCGGGGTGCGTACGATCGGCGAGCTCGCCGCCCTTTCTGATGAGGCGATCGCCCGGGCGATTCCCGGGACTGTCGGGCGCGAGCTTCAAGCCCGCGCCCGCGGCATCGACGAGCGCCGCGTCGATCCCCGTCAGCAGCCCCCGGTATCGCAAGGCGCCGAGGAGACCTTCCCTCGAGATCTGGTCTCGGAAGAGGAGATGAAAGAGCGGATCGACCGCCTGGCAGAGGTTGTCTGGGCGCGCCTGGCCGCGAACGACCTCTGCGCCCGTACAGCCACGGCGAAGGTTCGCTACCACGACTTCCAGACCGTCACGCGCTCGCAGACGGTGCGCGAGCCCTTCTGCTCGGTCGAAGATCTGGCCGGCCTGGCTCGATCGCTCCTGCAACGCGCGCTGGCAGAGCGGCTGGCGGCCGTTCGTCTGCTGGGCGTCTATGCCTCGACGCTCTGCCAGAGAGCGGAAGAAGCGCAGATCAGGCTCCCTCTCTAGGGACTCTCGAGCCGAACTACTCCACCGCCTGGCCGCGCCCGTACACTTAGGCACTTCTCGATGCGAACGAGGATTCTCGTACTGATCTTGATCGCCGCCTACGCGTTACTTGCGACTCCCGCGGCGAGCGCCTCCCGCCGACAGAACGCCTCGAGCTACTTCACCGGCTACGGCTTCGACGCCTGCGCCGCCCCCGCGCTCACAGAAATGGAGGCTTGGCTCGCATCGCCCTATAGGGCGATCGGAATCTACTTGGGCGGTGCCAATCGCGCCTGCCCCGACGGGAACCTGACTCCCAGCTGGGTGAGTTCCGTTCGTTCCAGCGGCTGGAACTTGCTGCCACTTTGGGTCGGCTTACAGGCGCCGTGCGTGACTCAGAAGAGGCTGAAACTCATCAACCCCGTCGCTGCCGGCGCGCAGGGGAAGGCCGCTGCCGACAGTGCCTCCGCCCGCGCCTCGTACTTCGGAATCGAACCAGGCAGCCCGATCTACTACGACATGGAGGGATACGGACGAAACGCCTCCTGCACGCGAGCCGCGCAGCGCTTCCTCTCGGCCTGGACGGACGAGCTGCACGCCAAGGGCTACCTAGCGGGCGCCTACGGAAGTGCCGACTCGACGATTCGTGATCTCGTCGCCGCCGCCGAGAGCGGAACCGGCACGGCGCCCGACGATGTCTGGATCGCGCGCTGGAACGGAGTCCAAGATGTCTTCGGCGATCCGGTAGCGCCCGATTCGATCTGGAGCGATCACCAGCGCACGCACCAATACAGGGGCGGCCACAGGGAGACCTTCGGCGGCGTCAGCCTCAATATCGACAGCGACTACGTCGGCGGAGCGGTCGTGGTCGCGGCTGCCACTTTTCCGACTGAGCCGCCCGTCGGATCGGTTTCCTCGAGCGACGGCCTGGCCACGGCGAGCTGGTGGGAGAGCTCCCTCGACGCCGCGCTCCTACCCTCGACGCTCGCCGGCGCCGTTCAGGGCTTCGCAGCCGGCAGTTATCTCCTTCGGCTCGAGGCAACCGATACCGACTCCGGACTGCCCGCTATCCGATTCGATACGCCGCTTCAGATTCACGTCACCTCATTCGAGCCCGGTGCTGTCGTCGCTTACTCGAGCGATGGATTGGCCTGGAAGGCCATACCCTCTCTGAGTTCCTCTGTTATTCCCGTCGGCCAGACGAGCGGCTACCTGCTTCAATCCGACGGCTCGCTCGACATCTACACGTTTTCCCCGGGCTACTTCGGTCTTCTCCGCGACATCACGGCCCCCACGACGCCGGCCAGCCTGAGCGGGCGGTTCAAGAAAAGACGACTCGTTCTGAGATGGCCGGCTTCCACAGACAACAGCGGAGTCGTTACGAGCTATCAGATTACGCTCAACCGAGCGCCGCTCTCGACGGTCGCGGGTGACTCTACGGACGTCTCGGTGAGCAAGTTCAAGCCGCGCGGCTGGAGCGTCTACCGCGTTTACGCTGTCGACTCGGCGGGCAACGCGAGCGCGCCCTCGCAATCGATCGCAGTCTTTCGTCTGGCGCGGCCGCGCGGCTTGCCGCGCCTGATCCCGAGCTGGGCCTGGCGGATGCTCCACTGGCAGGCGCAGGGGCGCAAGGGCCGGCGTCCGCACGCGCCGCGTTCGCTTCCGGCCTGGTACTGGCGCTGGGCCGGCTGGCAGCTGCGTCCGTATCGGCTCAGCGGCTGAGCAAGAACTGGCCTCGCTTCGTCCGTATACTCGAACTCGTCTCGAGCTTCCGAAAACGAGGGCCGTTAGCTCAGTTGGTAGAGCAGGGGACTTTTAATCCCAAGGTCGCAGGTTCGATTCCTGCACGGCCCATTCGGATTCTAGGAAGTACCTGCAAAGCCGCCGCAAACTAGCCCAGCGCATGCCTCTATCTGATAGCTACACGGAGCGAAGGGGCAACAGACGGGGCAACGAAGCTGCCCTCGATCTCGCTGGAGTCGAAGGCAAGCGCCTTCTCCAGTAACCTGACCCCCGAAAATCGGTCCACCCCGAGGTTATGGTTTTCGACCGAAGAGGAGGAGTCAGATCATGCCCCAGAAGCGCTACCGACCCGAGGAGATCATCGCCAAGCTGAGAGAGGCCGATGTCCTGCTCGGCCAGGGCAAGAAGGTACGCGAGGTCACAAAGACGATCGGCGTTAGTGAGGTGACCTACTACCGCTGGCGTCACGAGTACGGCGGCCTGTCGGTCAGCCAGGCCAAGCGCCTCAAGGAGCTCGAGCGTGAGAACGCCCGTCTGCGCCGGGCGGTCTCTGACCTCAGCCTCGACAAGGTCATCCTGCAGGAGGCATGCCGGGGAAACTTCTGAGCCCCTCACGAAGGCGCAGATGTATCGAAGCAGTCTGTGAGGGGCTGGGGATCTCCGAACGCCGGGCTGCCGCGTACTCGACCAGCATCGCTCCGTTCAGCGTTACCTAGCAAGGCCCAGGGACAATGAGGACGCGCTCACGGAGGCCATCGTCGAGCTGGCCAGCCGCTTCGGTCGCTACGGCTACCGGCGCCTCGCCGGCGAGATGCAGGTCACGAACGGAAAGACTTCCGCCTAGCTTCGGACGGTCCTCGCCGCTCTCGGGAAAGGACCGGCTGGACTATCTGGACTCGCTGCCCGAGATAGAGCGACCGCTAACGAGCTAGCCGGCGCTTTGCTGCACGGTTTGTACTGTCCCTAGGGTGCCGATGTCCGGCTTGTTGTGCAAGAAGCCACTATCAGTTACGATTCCTGTTGCGGGGTCCACTATTAAGTAAGCGTATTTCTGAGTAATTGTAGGCGACGGCCCATTGATACTCGGAGGGCCTATGTTCGAGTAGACGAAAGTTCCTTCTTCTAGAATTACATCTACATTCTGGTCCGAGTCTACCCGATCGCCATTCGTTACACTAACGGCCGCTTGACGATCACTTCGCACGGTCCAGATAGCGGTCGGAGTTGTATCGCCTAATGAGCGTGCATAGCGAAGCGCCAATCTTTCCAAGGCGGTCTGCGACATTGCCTTCGCTCTCGGAGTGTTGTTGCCAACTAAAAGCACGCCTAATATGATCATTACTAACACTCCTAGCACCGATAACATCGCGACAATGCGTTTCATCCGAGAGCTCCTTCTCAGTGAGTGGAGTGCGTTACCTAACCCCGGTTTATACTATCGACTATCGAGTGGTATTTTGTGACCCAACTCGCCGACAGGGGCGGGCTAGGTGTCGGGACTTTCGCACCGCTGCCCCAGCCATCATGCCAGTTATTGGATGTGTCTTTGTATTGAAGAGCGGACGAATTACCACTCGGCAGGTAGCGAGGTCCACCGATATCGAACGGCCGAGATAGGCTCGAAATCGCTCGTTTTCCAGCTAGACCGAGATCTACCGAGGTCCCGGCGGCTTCGTTCTAATCCCAAGGTCGCTGGTTCGATTCCAGCACGGCCCATATTCCCGCTTCTCAGGCCAGCAGCGAATCGTCGCCGGTCAGAGACCCCTAACGCTGTGAGACGGGAGAAGTCGGCATCGCACGGACGGCCTGCCGAGAGGCAACTTGGCCGTCGCCGCGTCGCCGGTCTCTGGCTTCGCCGCCCACGGGTTTGGGATAATCCCTCACCCTCGACCAAGGAGGTTTGCATGCACACTCACGCTGTTTCTCTCCTCGTCTCGCACTTCAGACGCACTCCTGGGTATTCGTGCTCATCGCACTGGCGCTGGCTTCGTGGGCGCCGCTTCGGCTTCCGGCGCGGTCAAGTTCAAGGGCAAGCTCCAACAAGGACCAAAGGTCACTTTCCGCGCAACGGCAACGAAGGTGATCGGCTTCTCGACGTCGGTCAGCGCACTATGCAGTTCGATGACCACCGGTAGGCACGTCGGAGACGTACGTCCCCTCGCTTTCCCGACATCCCCGCTCAGGAACGGGCACTTCAAGATAACCCTCAAGATCCCGCCAATCAGTCTGGTTGCCACTGCGACAGGGACCGTTAAGCGGACATTAGCGAGCGGTGCGCTCAAGGTCAGCTACATGAAGAGCATCGGCACTACCCCGACAGGCCTGATCGACTTCGCTACCTGCCTTGCCAAGACAACCTGGAAGGCGAAGCGCGCCTAATCACCCAGACCTACTCGAAGGTCCGACCATCGCCATCGTTGTTCTCCCGCGTTGACACTCTCTCGATAAGCGCTCTGAGGGCAACGAGGGCGCAACCAGCTCCACCGAGATCCACCGAGATCACGCGGCCGAAGCGCGCTCGAAATCGCTCGTTTTCCAGCTAGAACGAAACCGGCCGAGGTCCCGGCGGTCTTCTTTTAATCCCAAGGTCGCAGGTTCGATTCCTGCACGGCCCAATAAAAAGCCCCCGCGAAACGGGGGCTTCGTCGTCTATACGGTTGCTGACTCTCTGAACTCCGCCGGAGACGCAGTGAGTGCCGCGAGCATGGCGAGAGCGAGCTAGGCATCACGCACGCCCACTCAATCAACGTCTGTCATACCTCGCGCTTGCAGCTTGCGCGAAAACGCGCGGCGACAGGCATCTTCGGCAACTCACCTTCCCCCGAATTGCGCCTCCGGCGGATCTTGTCTCGAGCGTTTCTCCTCCTGGCCTGCCAGAGAGACCGACCACTTTGTTAATCGGTATCCGTCTGGCCGTCTTTAACATCGGATCTCAGAAGGGGGATCCCGGGCTCCACTGTAGTGATCATCTCGGGCGGTATTCCGCCGAAGATCCGTCACGCTCGAAGAAACGGCCCCCGACCCGACCCCCATGCCGGATGGTTAAAAGGCTTTCAGGTTCTGTGCGGTTGACCGATAGCAAGTAGATGCGGCGGCGTATTCCCCCATACGTCGCCGCATCTCGATTGGCAATAAGACGGCGGCCTACCGCGACCGTCGCCGAGCACGCGGAAGGTCGCCTCTGTGCTCGCCGGCGGCGCCTCGGCCGCCACCTACGGCTGCCACGCACACTGCAGCCGGCTCCTTCCTATCTGAGGGCGTGGACCGCTGAACGGGGCCTGGTCACCAGCCCCGCGAGCGACCTATACTCGCCCGGTGACCCGCGCCGCGCGGGCCTCACCCCGCCGCCGGAGGCGACGAGGCACACCGTTTCTCGAAGGGTCGTGCCATTAAGAAGCTCCTTCTCTCCCTCACCCTCACTGGCCTGCTGGCGCTCGCCCTGGGCGGGGCGACCAGCGCCCAACCACCGACGTTCGCGAGCCTCGCTCCGACCTGGACCACCCAAGCGGGTCCGATCACCCCCACGGTGAGCGCCATCGACCCCGCCTCTGCGCCCAATGACATCGACACTCCCGTCACCATCACTGGGGCCAATTTCACGGCCGTGATGGACGGCACGGGTACGGTCGTGGTGACCTCGCCGACGGCCTCTCTGGCAAGCACGGCCTTGACCGGCGTGACCTGGCTGAACAGCACGACCTTGACCGCCACCGTGCCCTGGGGGCTCGACCCCGGCGTCTATACGCTCACGGTCGTCAACCCAGACGGCGGAACCCAGCGGTTGCGGGAGCGAGAGCGATTCCCATACCGCGCCTACATAGCAGCCCAAAATGTTCCAAGCATCGAGGTTGGCACGACTCGAACTCGCGGACGATTCGTCGTAGGCCCAGTTCGGGCCCGTCCCGCGTGTGCGCCCTGTCCGCTGCGGGAACATCGATTTCTCGCCGTTTGGATCAACGAGGATAGTCGGCCGGTCATTGACATAGACGTAGCTGGAGCTGCAGCCGGCGTCGCAGGCGAGCGGATCGGTCTCCAGGAATCTCCCCGTCTCCGGGTCGTACTCACGGGCGCGCATGTCATAGAGGCCTGACTGAGAGTCGAGGTACTGCCCGGCGAAGCGGATCGCGTTCTGGTCGTCGTCGTCTGAGTCGCCCTGGCCATAACTCGAGCCGAAGGGGCTGTAACTGTAGGACGCTTCGACCTTGCCACGATGGTCAGAGAGCTCGATCACCGAGCCGATCGAGTCGGTGTGGAAGGTGTAGGAGTCCTTGCCGTCGATGTAGCCGATCGGGCCCTGGCCGTAGCTGTAGGAGCGCGTGTCGCTCCTCACGAAGCGGCCGAAGCCGACCGAGTCGGTCTCTTGCGCCAGCTCGGGGAGAGCCGAGTTCGTGTCCCACGTGTAGGCGGTCGTCTCGGAACGAGCCGTTCTTGTGGCCATCAGGCCGTCTCCGGTGTAGGCGTAGGAGGTCCTGTCGTGCCCGTCCGCCACCTGGGTCAGCTCGTTTTCCAGGTTGTAGGAGTAACTGGTGTCTCCCGCCCTGATCTCGTTTCCGTTCGGGTCGTAGGCGTAGGTGGTGACCTCGGGCCTTCGGCCCGCCTCGCCTGTCCGACGAGTCTATGGACTCAGAGTGTCAACGCGGGAGCGGGGAGCGCGCCATGGTCGTGCCCCTTCTCGTCTCCAGCGAGGTCCAGTTGCCCACCGGGTCGTAGGTGTAGGCGAAGAAGTGGGAGCAGGATTCGTTCATGCAGGCCTTGACCAGGCGGTTCCGGGAGTCGTAGGTGTAGGTCTCGGTCCAGCGCGTGAGCTCTGCTCCCTTTTGGTGCCAGAGCGGTCCCCACCAGCCCGGAGAGTCGTCACGGGGAGCGGTGGCGACGAGCGAGGTCGGGTTTCCGACCGCATCGTACGAGTAGGAGCGCGAGTAGAGGGGCACTCCCTCGGAGCTCGTGCCCTCGATCTCGCTCACCCTTCCCGAGGCGTCGTAGCTTCGCGTGTCGAGGATCCCGTTCGGATGCAGGGTGGAGGCCAGCCTGCCGTCCGCATCGTAGGTGTAGAGGGTCTTCTTGCTGCCGACCGAGGCGCTCGTCAGCTCGCCTGCGGCGTCGTATGAGTAGGAGGTCTGGAGACCGTCCGGGTAAGTGCGGGAGAGCAGGTTCCCGTTTCCGTCATAGCTGTAGCGGAAGGTACCGCTGGGGGATGCGTCTCGTTGACTACGCGCCACCGCTTATCTCGTCTACTAATAAAAAGCGGACCAAGAAACGGGGTCAGGTCAGACCGGCTTTCGGCTGCTAGCTCTGCGGTCGTACGAGCCGGACGAGGTTCCAGGACAACGGGGGCAGCGTCGCCCTCAGGTGCGGTCCCTCAAGGTGTGCGCCTTCGAGCAGCCGCGGCCGGACCCGGTACGGATGCTCCTTCGTGTTCGTTGCACTCGGGTCGGGTCCCGTTAACGTCGTGTGCTGGACCGCGAGCCGCTCGAGGTCGCGTAGCGCGACCTCGAGCTCGAGTGGCTCGCGCGCGTTCCGGTTGACTGCGAAGACGGCGAGCTCCCCGCGCTCCTCATGCCAGACAGCCGTCGCCTCGAGCGCCGGCACCGTGCCATAGCGCGCCGTCTCGACAGCGGGACTCGCCGACTCGATGCGCAGGACGACCCCGCCTCGCGCATGCGCCGCTGTGAGCGCGAACGGATAGAAGGTCGTCTGCCGCCACGCGGGCCCGCCGGGCTCCGTCATAATCGGCGCGATCGCGTTCACGAGCTGCGCCAGGCATGCGATCCGCACCCGGTCCGCGTGGCGCAGCAGGGTGATCAGCAGCGTCCCGACGACTACCGCGTCAGCCAGCGTGTAGATATCCTCGATCAGGCGCGGGTGCGCCTCCCACTCGCGCCGGTTGAGGTCGCCCAGCTGCGACTGGTACCAGACGTTCCACTCGTCGAACGAGAGGTTGATACGGCGGTCGCTGCGCACGCGCGCGCGCACGTAGTCGCACGTGGAGACGACGCTGTCAATGAAGGCGTCCATGTCGCGCCCGCTCGCGAGGAAGCTGTCGAGGTCGTCGCCCGCCTGCTCGTAGTACGCGTGCAGTGAGATGTAATCGGCGACGTCGTAGCACTCCTGGAGCACGCTCGCCTCCCAGCTGCCGAACGTCGGCATCGAGCGGCTCGAGCTGCCGCACGCGACGAGCTCGATCGTCGGGTCGACCAGCTTCATCGCCTTCCCCGCCTCCGCCGCCAGCCGTCCGTATTCGACAGCCGTCTTCCGCCCGATCTGCCACGGGCCGTCCATCTCGTTGCCGAGGCACCAGACGGGCACCGCATGCGGCTGCGGGTGTCCGTTTCGGATCCGCTGGTCGGCGCGCACAGTACCGCACGGGAAGTTGCAGTACTCCACTAGCGCCCGCGCCGCGTCGACCCCGCGCGTGCCGAGGTTCACTGCCAGCATCGGCTCAACGCCCGCGAGGCGCGTCCAGCGGATGAACTCGTCGGTGCCGATCTCGTTGCGCTCGATCGAGCGCCAGGCGAGGTCGAGACGAGTCGGCCGCTCCTCGCGCGGCCCGACGCCGTCCTCCCAGTCGTAGCCCGACACGAAGTTCCCACCAGGGTAGCGGACGATGGTGATGCCGAGCTCGCGCGCGAGGTCGAGCACGTCCCGGCGGAAGCCGTGCTCGTCAGCGGTCGGGTGCGTCGGCTCGTAGATCCCGGTGTACACGCACCTTCCAAGGTGCTCGACAAACGTCCCGAAGAGCCGCGGATCGACCGAGCCAACCGCGAATCCGGGGTCGATCGTGAACCGTCCTCTCGCCATTTCCGCTACCAGATGCCGGCCTCGGTTTCCGGGTCGAAGAAGTAGAGGCGGGTCAGGTCGGCGACGACCTTGAGCGGCTTCCCGTCCCGGGCGGAGCTCTTCCGGTCGAGCCGCGCCGTGAGGAGTGCCCTGCCCTGGTCGACGCTGAGCTCGTCGACCTCGCTCATCAGGTCACGCGTGTCCCTGGTGACGACCGGCGCCACGTCGACCTCGAAGTGCGTGAAGATCTCGGCGCCCATCGGCTCGGCCAAGGCGACCTCGATGTCGAGCATCGCGTCCGGGTCGGCGTGCGGTGCAAACTCCGCGTCCTCCAGGTCCTCCGGGCGGATGCCGAGGATAACGTCCCTGTCCCTATAGCTCGCGAGTTGCTCACGCTGCGAGAGCTGCTCCCTCGGGACGACGATCCGTTGCGAGCCGAACCGCGCGAACAGCTTGTCGCCCTCGGTCACTAGGCGCGCCAGGACCATGTTCATCGCCGGCGAGCCGATGAAGCCGCCCACGAACACGTTCACGGGCCGTTCGTACACCGTCTGCGGAGTGTCCACCTGCTCGAGCGAACCGTTGCGCATGACGGCGACCCGTTCACCCATCGTCATCGCCTCTGTCTGATCGTGGGTGACGTAGATCGTCGTCGTCGCCAGCCGCTGATGGACGCGGGCGATCTCGGCGCGCATCTGCACGCGCAGCTTGGCATCGAGGTTGGAGAGCGGCTCGTCCATCAGGAACGCCTGTGGCTCCCGAACGATCGCCCGACCCATGGCGACCCGCTGCCGCTGTCCGCCCGAAAGCGCAGACGGGCGGCGATCCAGAAGCTCGCCGATGCCCAGCATCTTCGCCGCCTCGGCGACGCGCGCCTGCCGCTTCGTTTTCGGCGTCTTCCTCAGCTTCAGGCCGAACTCCATGTTCTCATACGAGGTCATGTGCGGGTACAGGGCGTAGTTCTGGAACACCATCGCGATGTCGCGCTCCTTCGGCGAGAGGTCGTTCATCACGCGGCCGCCGATGCAGATGATCCCGTCGCTGATCTCCTCCAGCCCCGCCACCATCCGGAGCGCGGTCGACTTACCCGAGCCCGACGGGCCGACGAGCACCATGAACTCGCCGTCGGCGACCTCCAACGTGAGCGAGTTCACCGCCACGGTGCCGTCGGCGAACCGCTTAGTGACCCTCTCGAACGAGACGTTTGCCATAGCGTCTGCCCCGGATCTCAGGAACTCAGGACGGCGACTCCGAACGGGTCGAGTACGAGCGTTCCCGACCGCGTCACGCCTGTCAGGAGCTCCCGGTGCTCTCCGTCGAGCTCGACCGTCGCCTCTTGCGCTCCGTGGTTCAGCAGGAAGAGAAGCGAGCGGCCGTTGGCCGACCGCCGCACCGCCTCGACTCCCGGCGGCGCCGCCACGGTCGGAGCGACCCGCGCCTCTTCGGTGAGCTTTGTTACGAGCTCGGCGGTGGCCGCAGGATCGAGCTGCGTGCCCACGTACCATGCGCCGCCGTTGCGCGTCACTGCCGGGCGCCCCTCAAGCCAGCCGTCGGCAAAGCTCGCAACCACCTCCGCGCCCGCGAGCTCGATCCAGTCGCTCCAGTGCTCACACGTGTAGCGCTGCTCGCTGAGCAGAATGGGTCGCGGCTCGTCGTTCGGATGCGGCCAGAATTCCTGAACGACGATCCCGAGCAGCTTCCGGAGCGGCGCCGGGTATCCGCCCAGACGCACGTGACTGCGGGAGTCGACGATCCCGCTGAAGAAGGTGAGCGCGGCGGTGCCCCCGCCCGCGACGAAGCGCTCGAGGTTCTGCGCCGCGGTGTCCGTCAGGAGGTACAGACTGGGTGCGACGACGAGTCGGTAACGCGAGAGGTCGGCCTCGGGGTGCGCGAAGTCGACCGCGATGTTCTGCTGCCAGAAGGCCCGGTACCAGCGCTTGATCTGGTCGGGCAGAAGGAGATCGCGCGATGGCTTCCCAGGCACCTCGAGGGCCCACCAACTCTCCCAGTCGAAGAGCAAGGCCACCTCGGGCTCGACCTGCGTCCCGAGCACCGCGTCGAGCTGCGCGAGTTCCTTGCCGAGCTGCGCAACCTCGCGCCAGGCCCGCGTCGTCGTGCCGGCATGCGGCACCATCGAGCTGACGAACTGCTCGGCGCCGAATCGCGAGGCACGCCACTGGAATAAGAGGATCCCCTCCGCACCGTGCGCGAGCACCTGGTAGCTCCCAAGCCGCATCTGGCCTGGGTGCTTCGGGACGTTGCGCGGCAGCCAGTTGACGGCGCCGACCGCCTGCTCCATCAGCATCCAGCCCGCCCCGTTCCCGAGCGAGCGCATGAGGTCCGCAGCCGCCGCGAGGTCTCCAGCCCCTGAGGGTTCGGCGGGATCCGGGTATTCGTCGTCGGCGACGAAATCGACGTGACGTGCCCACTTCCAGTAATCGCAGTGCTTGAAGAACGACATGAAGTTCGTCGTGATCGGAATCCCGGGCGCATGGCGCTCGAGGATCTCGCGCTCCATCAGGAAGAGCTCGAGCAGCGCATCCGAACAGAAGCGCTGCCAATCGAGCTCCTGGGAGGGGTTCAGGAACGCAGGAGCCGCGCGCGGCGGTTGGATCTCGTCCCAGTCTCCGTACCGCTGGCTCCAGAACGCGGTCCCCCAGGCCTCGTTGAGCACCTCGAGCGAGCCGTGGCGCGCCTGCAGCCAGCGCCGGAACTGGGCCGCGGAGCAATCGCAGTAGCAGGCGGGGACGTGGCAGCCGTACTCGTTGTTCACGTGCCAGAGCGCGACTGCCGGATGCTCCCCGTAGCGCTGGGCAAGTCGCTCGACGAGCGCGCGCGCAGCTTCGAGGTACGCGCTACTCGAAGGGCAGTACTGCTGGCGCGATCCAGGCCAGAGCCGCACGCCATCGCGGGTGACCGGCAGGCTCTCGGGGTGCAGCTTCGCGAGCCAAGGCGGCGGGGAGGCGGTCGCCGTCGCGAGATCGGCATAGATGCCGTTCTGGTGCAGGAGGTTCAGCAGGCGGTCGAGCCAGTCGAACTCGTACTCGCCCGGTCGGGGCTCCAGCAACGACCACGAGAAGACGCCGACCGTGACGATGTTGACGCCGGCCTCGCGCATTAGCCGCACGTCATCCCCCCACACCTCCTGCGGCCACTGCTCGGGGTTGTAGTCGCCGCCGTAGAGAACGTGGGGTATCTTCGGGATCAGGCTCACTTCACACCTCCGGCTGTAAGGCCTCCTTGCCAGTAGCGTTGGAGGACGAGGAATGCCGCCGCCACCGGCACGATCGCGATGAGTGCGCCGGTGACGACGATACTGAAAAGGGCTTGCGCGCCGCCGCCCGCGCTCGCGGTCGAGTTCCACTGGGCGAGGCCAACGGTCAGCGGGAAGAGCTTCGGCGTGGAGAGCACGACAAGCGGCAGGAAGTAATTGTTCCAGGTCGCGACGAACGAGAGCAGGAGCACCGTCACGAAGCCCGGCACGAGGATGCGGAAGGCGACGCCCCAGAAGATCCGGAGTTCGCCGGCGCCGTCGACGCGGGCCGCGTCGATCAGCTCGTCCGGGACCGCCTGCTCTGCATAGACCCGCATCAGGAAGACGCCGAGGGGGCTGACGAGCGACGGCAGGATGACCGCGAGTGGCGTGTCGATGATCCCGACCTTCGAGAGCAGCAGGTAGATCGGGATCACGAGCGCGGTCTGCGGGATCATGATCGAGCCGAGCACGATCGCGAACAGGACGCCGCGTCCGGGGAAGCGGTACTTCGCGAACGCGTAACCGGCGAGTGTCGAGACGAGCGCCGTCCCGACGCCGGCTGCGATAGCGTAGAACGCCGTGTTCCCGAGCCATCTCAGGTAGACGCCGCCGTCGTAGGTGAACACGTCGTGCAGATTCTGGAGAAAGTGGAACTTCGAGAACCAGAGTCCAAAGCTCGAAAAGAGGTCGTCGTTCGACTTCGTCGACGACACCACGAGCCAGAAGAGCGGCAGAATGAAGTAGACGAGGAACACCAAAAGGAAGAGCGTCGCGAGGGTGCGCCGCCGGGCCGCGGGCCCGGAAAAGGCGGTCGGCGTCATCGTTGCCTCCGGGTGAGGAAGAGGAACGTGTAGGAGCCGACAAAGACGACGGCGCCGAGCAGGAACGAGACCGCGGCGGCGTAGTTGAACTCGTGGCCCGTGAAAGCGAGGTTGTAGGCGTAGACGTTCGGCGTGTAGTGCGTGCCGATCACCTCGGGCGCGACCACGTACATGATCTGCGGCTCGTTGAAGAGCTGGAGCGTGCCGATGATCGAGAACACGATGGTCAGGACGAGCGCCGGCTTGATGAGCGGGATCCGGACCTTGAGCGCCGTCTGCCACGGCGACGCGCCGTCGACCGCGGCGGCTTCGATGACATCACGCGGGATCGTCTTCAGCGCCGCGTAGAGGATGATCATGTTGTAGCCCGTCCACTCCCATGTGACGATGTTGCCGAGGGAGGCAAGCATCCCACGCGAGGTCAGGAAGCCGGGCGTGCCAAGGCCGATGTGGCGGGAGAGCTGCGCCAGAGGGCCGTAGCCGGGGTCGTAGAGGTTGCCCCACATGAGCGCGGCGATCACCGTCGGCACGGCGAAAGGGAGGAAGAAACCCAGTCGGAACAAGCCCGGTAGCCACACGGCGCGGGCGTCGATAAGGAGCGCGAAGAGTAGCGCGAGCCCGATCATGACCGGGATCTGGAAGACGCCGAACACGGCCATGTGCCTCAGTCCCTCGTAGAAGTCGCCGTCGTGCAGTGCGCGCGCGAGGTTCGCGGAGCCGACGTAGACGGAGCCGCCGACGAGGCGGTCGGAGTAGAGGGCCATCCGGAGCGCGTAGGCGAGCGGCGTGATCAGGAAGAACGCGAACAGGACGAGAAACGGGGCGAGAAAGAGGAACGGGACGAGTCGTCGCAACGACCGGCGGCGCGAGTGCCAAACTCGCACCGCCGGCCCGTTACGGGAGGAAACCTGGTCGCTACTTTGAAGCATGAGACGTCGGCGTGTCCCTACTCCACTCTTCCCAACTCCGCTCTTCCCTGCTCGGCTCTTCCCTACTCAGCTCTTACTTGACAGTGAAGCCCTGCGACTTCGCGTAGGCCACCACAATCTTCTGCGTCTTGTGGAGTGCGTTCGCGAAGCTCTCCTTGCCCTGCGCCGCCAACCCCATCTGCTCCTGCAGCTGCGAGTAGACGTAGTCCTGGAACGGACTCCACTGGAAGTGGACGTCGACCTCGCTGGAGGCTGCGATGAAGACCTTGTTGACCTGCTGACCGCCATAGAACGGGAGCTTGGCGTTCTTGAACGAAAGACTATTCAGCTCGGCGTTCAGCGTCGGGAACAGGAACTGCTTCGTGGCGAACATATTCGCCGACTTCAGGTTAATGTTGAGCCAGAGTGCGAACTGAGCCGCCTCCGCCGGATGATGGCTCTGGACGGTGACTGCAGTGGTCGAGCCGCCCCAGTTCCCGTTGACCTTACCGCCGGACGTCCACTGCGGGATCGGAGCCGCGCGCCACTTCCCGGATGTGTTCTTTGCGATTCCCTGCAGGAAAACGGGAGCCCACGCGGCCGCCGGCGTCATGGTTGCATAGGTGCCGTTGCTCAAGGCCGTGTACCACGCGCTGTTGAAGTCGGGTTGTGCCGCGATGACGTGGTCCTTGACGAGCTTGCCCCAGTAGTTCGCGACCTTGAGCGCCGCCGGGTCGTCGATCCTGATCGTGACGGTTGTCCCGCTGACCTCGAACGGCCGCGATCCCGCCTGCCAGAACAGGCCGTTGATCGGGCCGCCGTCGCTTATGGGGAAGTCCGCCAGGTACACCTTCGGGTTTTTCTTGTGCAGCTGGTATGCGTCCGCGGCGTACTGGTCCCAGGTCGTCGGCACAGCCAGCCCGTACTTGTCGAAGATGTCCTTGCGGTAGAGGAGTCCCAACGGCCCGGAGTCCTGCGGGATAGCCCAGACGTGGGAACCCTTCGAGACCTGCGCCCACGTCCAGGGCACGAAGCGGTTCTTAAAAGCGCTCGCGCCGTACTTGGAGAGGTCGGCCAGGCCTTTGAGCGTGACGTAGGTCGGGATGTACTGGAACTCGATCTGAACGAGGTCAGGGGCGCCCGAACCTGCTTTCAGGGCGGTCGTCAGCTTTTGGTACTCGGGGACGCCTTGGCCGACGTTCACGACCTTCACATGGATATTCGGATGCGTGCTGTTGAAGAGGTTCACCTCGTTTTGGAGATTCGGTACCCAAGACCAGAAGGTGAGCGTGACGGCTTTCGACCGCGTTTGACCTCCGAGCGCGAGGCTCGGGATCATCACGGCGAGGCAGACCCCCGCAACCGCCAAGGCGGCATACGCGAGTCTGCGAGTGGGACGGTACATCATTCTGTGACCCCCTTCCTGAGGGTAGTCGTGTTATCGGTCACTGTGACTGGTAACATATGACCTGTGCCGAATAGTGTCAAGCTCGGATTTCAGCCTCAGCGGAGCCCCCTTTTTAGCCTGCACGTGGGGGGAATCCACGGCAGCCCTAGTCCATTCGATCTGGCCCTTGGCGCGAAGCTGGTCGAGCAGTAGGGCATGCAGCTGGTCCCAGACGCCCGCCTCCTGCCACTCCTCGAGTCTTCTCCAGCAGGTCACCCCGCTTCCGAAGCCGAGCTCTGTCGGCAGGTGGCGCCAGGCGATGCCGGTATGCAAGACGAAGAGGATTCCCTCCAGGGCCTTTCGATCAGGTAGGCGTCTTTTTCCTCCCGGCCGGCTCCTGCTTGGCTTCGGCAGCAGCGGCTCGATAACGGCCCAGAGCTCATCCGGAACAGTCCACGGCGCAGCGCTCATCGGCATCCTCCCTAGCTTGAAGGTCGATGCCGACGGCTTCTATGTCTGTGAGTGGGTCCCTGCTCGATAGGACGTGTGCGGAGCGCTCGGATTGGCTGAAACGGGTGCTCGGGTAGCGTTAGATCTCAATTGAAACGAGTTCTTAGGCTTCGGGAGGCCGGGCATTGTCTCAATCGCGCCGCCCTTCCGAAGTGCGTGTTACCGGTCACAGGGATGGTAATATGAGCCTTATGGAGAAACTTGTCAAGCTCGACTTCAGCCTTGGCAGTGCGAGGCGAGCCACGATCCGTGACGTTGCAGCTCGCGCAGGCGTCTCGCACCAGACCGTCTCGCGTGTAATCAATGAGAGCACGAGCGTGTCCGCGTCGACGCGCGAGCGAGTCCTGGCCGCGATCGAGGAGCTCGATTACGTGCCGAGCTCAATCGCGCGCGGCTTCAGCCGGAACCGCACCCATTCGCTCGGCATCGTCACCGACGACATCTCCGATTTCTCCTTCGGGCACATCGCCGCTGGTGCCGAGGCCGAAGCCCGCCGGCGCGGGTACTTCCTGATCATCGCGAGCGTCGAGAGCGACGCCGACGAGAGTAGCTACCTCCGGCTCATGCTCGAGCGTCGGGTAGAAGGTTTCATCCTCGCCCGGCCAAGCGTCCCGTTCATAGGCGAACACCTGGACGCGGTGCGGCGTGCTGGCGTGCCGCTCGTCCTCGTCGGCACGAGCCATGTCCCCGGCGTCGCCATCGTCGAAAGTGACAACCGCCGGGGCGGCTACCACGCCACGCGGCATCTCCTCGAGCTCGAGCACCGACAGATCGCAACGATCGTCGGGCCCACGGGTTGGCCGGCGGCGGTCGAGCGCCTGGAGGGCTACCGGGAAGCGCTCGGCGAGTTCGGCATCAGTCCTGACGCTGGGCTCGAAGAGACCGCCGACGACTGGGGGATCGAGGGAGGCCAGACGGCGGCTGGTAGGCTCCTGGCTCGGCGGCGGAAGTTCACTGCGTTGTTCGCGCACAGCGACCTGATCGCGCTCGGCGCGATCGCGCGCCTGCGCGAGGAGGGTTTGCGCGTCCCCGATGATGTCTCGGTCGTCGGCTTCGATGACTTGCCGGTCGCGGTGGTGGTCAACCCGCCGCTCACCACGATCCACCAGCCGGCGTGGGAGAAGGGCACGTTCGCGGCCGGGCTGCTCCTGGATCACGTCACCGGTGTGCGCGCACTCCGAACGCGAGCGCACGTTCTGCCCTGCGAGCTCGTCCGGCGCAGCAGCACGCAGCCGCTGCGCTAGACGTTCCTGCTGCCGGATACCGACGCGCACCTCGATCGTATCGACGACGTGGGATGCGACGTTTTACCCTTGGGTGCACGGTTCGGATGGTAGCTTCTGATCCGCACACGAAAGGTGAGCTGACCTCCGAAAATCGGTCCACCCCGAAGTTATGGTTTCCGACCGATAACAGGGAGTCAGAGATACCCCAGAAGCACTACCGCCCCAAGGAGATTAGCGCCAAGCTCAAGGAGGCCGAGGTACTGCTCGGACAGGGCAAGAAGGCGAGCGAGGCAGCGAAGGCGATCGGCGTCAGCGAGGTGCGCTGGTAGCGCTGGCGCGAGGACGCCCCTCCTCTCAGTCAGACAGTGGTCAAACCTTCCGACATGCTCGGAAACCTGGCGGAAGACAGACCCCACGTGTCGTCTAGCTTGCCGCGGTGCGTGCAATCGCAGACTCGGTGACGCGAATCACCCTCTAGACCCAACCCAAGGGATCGTTGTAACACAAGTTAGTAGCGGCCTCCACACGGGCCCTGCTGGGCCGACCAGCGCTCGGACAAGCGCAAGCAGTTCCCGCACAGGGCTGGGAAGTTTGAAAGCTGTCAGTTAGGACCGCTGGAGGCATAGCGGCCAAGCGCTTTCTGCAGCTCTTGAGGAAGGTTTGAAAATAGTCCACTAAGGTCCATTTAATGAGACCGAACATGCGTCTTTCAAACCGCGCACCGGCGACCACGCCTCGCAGACCTCGGAGCCACGGTCGAGCAGTCAAGGTTTCTCTCTCTGGGTAAGAGCCGCCCGAGTATAACCGGTGGCGCCGTATTTTCCGTTAATGAGCGACGGAATTTTCCACCTGCGCGGAGACAAACTCGTCGAGATGCGCCAGCAGCCCTATGAGTCGGAGGACGTGCTGCAGACGCTGCTCGAGAAGTATGCGAGCCTGCTCCGGGCGAGCAGTCGTCGGAACTGATGCAGGCGGGAGAAGGTGCGCTCGACCACTCAGCGGAAGCGGCCCAGGCCGGATCCGCGACCTGTCTCTTGGCGTTCGATCTGAGGAGTAATGCCGCGACGGCGAAGCTCGTGGCGATGAGGATTGGAGTTATTACCGCGGTCAGCGAGCATCCTATCCGGCCTCTTCCTGGGCCTGCCCACCTTACCCGCCACGGCGGGGATCTAGTCGAGCAGTAGATGATGTTCCTATGGAATTACGTGTTTAGGTTGAGCGGATTCCGTGACTCAAATCCCGCTTTGCGACAACCACTTTCACCGCCTCCGCAAGACCGTGGCCGCCTACGTCGAGCACGACGACGCATCGGGTAGTTACGCTGATCTTGGACCCACGTCCGACCGCAAACCAGAGCTATCGTCGAGGATGGACGTCGACGCCAAGCCGAAACCGGCCCTGCCTTCGGCTCGAGCGGTCTGGCATGCTCAGTCCGGCGAATCATGAGCCACGATCCCGACTCCCACCGTCGCGCCCTCGCCGGCGCGCTTCGGAACCAGCGGGTCGTCGAGTTCGTCCGCGAGACCGTCCGGGCCGGATACCTCGAGGTCTTCTCGGTGCCGAGAGCCCAGATCGACGCGCTCGTCGACGGCGCCTTCGATGAGCTAGCTCGGAGCCGGGCAGAACTCGAGCCGAAGAGGCTGGCCGAGACAGCCTCCGATCTCGCCGATCGCCTGTTCGGGAAGAATGATCCGTCCTTCTGGTTCAGCCGCGCCTACCACCACTACAAGACGCAGACCAAGCCGGAGACCGATTTCCAGCAGCTCCGGGAGCTGATCAGCGGTAAGCGGGTGCTCGACTATGGCTGTGGCAGCGGCTATCTCGCCGCCCGGCTGGCCCGCGGCGGTTATCAGGTAGCCACTACCGACGTGCTCGACTACCGCTTCGACGAGGCCAGGCAGCTCCCGTTCGTTCAGATGACCTCGTCGAGCGACATTCCGTTTCCCGACGACAGCCTCGACACCGCCCTGGTGCAAGCCGTCCTCCACCACGTCGACCCGGAGGTGCTGCCGCTCGTGATCCAGCGCCTGGCGCGGATCGCCGAGCACGTTCTGATCAAGGAGGACAGCTACGGCCTTCCGAGCGGGCTCCCCGGGCTAGAGGAGAAGCTGAGAGAGCAGCCTCTACTGAGGGCGTTCACCGAGATGCCGCACGAGCTGCAGTACCGGACGCTTGTCCTGATCGACTACTTCGCCAACGCGATCGCGCAGGGCATTTCCGAGATGAACATGCCGTTTGCGTTCCGGACGGTGACGGAGTGGCGGGAGGTGCTGGAGGAAAACGGTCTCGAGCTCAGGCGGATCCTAGTGGCGGGGTTCGAGTCGGGCCGCGCGCACAAGAGCTGTCACGTCTGGTTCGCCTGCGACCGCGCCGCGTAGGAGGTCGTTCGGAGCCCTGATCTCGCCGGGGCGGGTCGGTTCCGGCGCCGATTTACGTGAAGCCGTCCTGCGGCGACTCAGCGACTCGAAATTGGAGTGACTTAGGCGGATCCGCATAGCATCCTGGAATCGGAGTTAACCGCTCAGCTCCGCCAGCGGCCCCGCAGATCAGGTCCGGATCCCGTAGCGTCCCCGGGCAATCCGTACGAGCTGAGAGTTCCGACCCTGAGACAGCCAGTGGAGGGAGTTCCTCACGGACGAGCGTGATACCGGCTCGCCGAGCAGGAGCTCGACGTAGGCATAGATCTCTCTGACCCTGAGACCTGCCGGTTCAGTCCGGAGGAAACGCAGCACGAGCTTGTTGACCTGACCGAACTTGCGCCGGCCGTCAGGCGCTACACCGCCAGCTTCAAACCTTTTTCTGGGCGCTTGCTTCCAATCGCGAGCTGTGAGACGCTTTAAAAGGCCTGCAAACTGAGGGTTTGAAAACCGCTCGACCAGGACCTAAGTGGACAGCTTTCGAACCTGCGCGAGGCGATTCTTCGCCTCAATGAAGAACTATCCAAGCTGAGCTAGCTCCGCCTCGCTGTTGGGCACGGCATTGATAGCGTGCGGAACGCGCCTGGCCGTTGCTCGCGTGGTCATCGCCGAGCAGCACTACGAGAAGTGGACCAACGCATCGGGTCAGGCCACCAACGCTGCCACGGGAAGCGGCCCTCGCCGTATGATGCGAAGCAAACCACCGAACGGCGGCAGGTGATCGTCACGCGTTCGGCCAGATCCGGGAGGCGCGATGAACAAGGCGAGCGAGGGACGCGGACCGCACGACCCGACCGGCGCCGAAGCAGCCCGCAGCGACGTATCTCCTGCGCAGCCGCCGGCGGATGTGGCGGTCGCGGGCCTGCAGGTCGTGCTTGGTGCCAGCGGCGGGACAGGAGGCGCCGTGGTGCGAGAGCTCGCCCGCCGCGGGAGCGCGGTGAGGGCTGTGTCGCGCAGCGCGCGTACGGCCGACGCCGCCGATGTGCAGGCCGTGGCTGCCGACGTGACAGACACATCGGCACTGAGAGAGGCGGTAGAGGGCGCCGCAGTGATCTACCACTGCGTGAACGTGCCCTACCAGAAGTGGGTCGCCGAGTTCCAGCCACTCACCCGCCGCATCATCGATGTCGCCGCGGCGGTCGGTGCCCGGCTCGTCTTCACGGACAACCTCTACTGCTACGGGCCGCTCGACGGGCCGATTGGCGAGGACGCACCGCTCGCGGCTACAACCCGTAAGGGGCAGGTCCGGGCGGCGGTCAGGACAGACCTTCTGACTGCGCACCGCGACGGCCAGGTGCGGGTCGTGATCAGCGGGGCCTCCGACTACTATGGCCCCTTTGGCCGCAACTCGTTCGCCGGTGAGCGGTTCATGAAGCAGCTCCTCGCCGGCAAGAAGGTGCAGTGGCTCGCCGACCTCGATCAGCCGCACAGCGCGAACTACCTCGACGACATGGCCCGGGCCATCGTCATCCTGGCCAACAGCGAGGCGGCCGAGGGTCAGGTCTGGCATCTGCCGGCTGCCGAGCCGCTCACCGGTCGGCAGTTCATCGCGCTCGCCGCGCGGGCGGCGGAAGTCGAGCCGCGGTCCGCCGTCTTGAGTCGCACAACGATGCGCTTCCTCGGCCTGTTCAGCCCGCTACTACGAGAGATCCCCGAGCTCTGGTACGAGTGGGACCGCCCGTTCGTCGTTGACGCGGCCAAGTTCCAACGGGCCTACGGACCGTTCGCGGTCACCCCTCATCAGGAAGCGCTTCAGCGGACGGTCACCTGGTTCCACGGGTCGTCGTCCTGACGGGTCACCGAATGCCGTGGAGAGCCGCCGACGACCGCCATCTGTCGCCCCGTGCGTTTGAAGGATGTCTAGAGAGGTTCTGAGAGGCCGTCCAGAGGCACGGCGAAGACCGCAGATTCCCTGCAAACAAGCAGACGGGCTGGTAGACCTAGAGGCAGTCCGACCGGACACTAGAAAGGGCCTCTGAGCAGGGAGAACGTTGTGATAGTGACAACGTGATGGTCCGCCAGAACCGCAATGTTCAAGAGCTTCCTGGAGCTCTCGTGGAAGGTTTGAAAATAGTCCACTAAGGTCCAATAAAAAACTGTAGGGGCAGCTGTTCCTCTCGGGTGTTTGGGTATGAGACGGCGCGGGACGTACACTTGGCTCAAGCTTTACGCCAAGACGAAACGGGGGTTTTCCATGAGACGGCTAGTCGATCATGGGCTCATACCTACGATGGTCGCGGCGCTTATCGCCGTGCTCGTTGCTTCGGGTGGCGCTGGATACGCGGTGGCGTCGCCCACCAGAGTCGCTGCAATCACGCCGACCTCGGGCGCATGGGTTGGCAAGCTAAGCAAATACCATCTGTCGAAGCTCACATTCAAAGTTTCATCCAACCACAAGCAGATCAAAGGCTTCGCTACCAGCGTGATCCCGATCGTCTGCGGCGGCGGGTTTTCCGGCCCCGTTACGAAGCTCGTCTCAATCGGAGTGAGCACCGCAACAATCAAGGGCGGTGGTACGTTCCAGGGCAAGCTCGTGCTGCACGGCACGAACGGGGAGGAATCGAAAACGACGCTCGTCGGGAAGTTCAGCTCGCCGAAGACGGCGAGCGGCAAGCTGACTTACAAGGTGGACGGATGCAACGTCACCGAGCCATTCACAGCGAAGAAGAAGTAGCCTCGCGACACCTCGTCTGAAGCTCTTCGCGGTCCCGACCTCGGCACGTCCATCGTGCGTTGACGCCGCCATGCAAGTCGCGGAGGTAACTACCCGCCGTTGATCGTGTCGAAGTAGTTCCCGCACATCGCCGCGGAGAGGTCGCAGAGGAAGTTCTCGTAGTTTGCGACCTTCGCCGCCAGATAGCTGTCGCTTCCGATCCAGCCCTTCAGCAGCCGGTAGTCGTGCGTCTCCATCAGGTAGCCGTAAAGCTCCGCCTTGTCTTCCTCGATCGCAGAGGTGGCGTAGCCGCTGACAAAGCCGGGGACAGGGTGCTGCCCGGTTAGACAAGCGCTTCCGCGAACGTAGCACGACGCGCCGCCGCTACCGTAACGAAAACCCGGCGGGTTCAAGGAGAGCCAGGTCGGATCGCTTGGCGCGTACGTGTCGAAGAGGTTGTAGGTCAGCAGGTGATCGAACTCGTGGTGAATCACCTCGCGGGCGTAGTCGCCGCTCCCGTAGCCGATGTCGTAGAACATGACGTCGTCGCCGACGTCGGGCATCGCGGCCCGTAGCGTGCCGGAGACGGCGAGCTGATCGACAAGCACAATGCCACTCACGCGAGTGACCCGCACCCAGTCCAGCGGGTACTTCGCCCACTCCTCGATGAGCGCCCTCCCGTACGTTTTGAGTGTCGGCAGGTCGCCTCCACCGACCGCTACCCAGGTGGCCCACGGCGTTGCATACTGGCTCGGCTGTATATCCGTGATCGCGAGCGTCATGCGGTACCGGGCGAAGAAGACGTGCATATCCTGCTCGGCTTGGTTGACGTTCGCGGCATGTGCGAGCGCCGTCAGGACATCTGTCGCGAAGTTGGTGACGACAGCCGTCCGGCTCGAGATAACACTCGTCGAGCCGTGGGAGTTGGTGGCCGTAACGACGGCGCGGATGGTGTGAGCGGCATCGGCGTAGACGAGCGTGTAGGCGCTAGAAGTGCCACCCGAGATGTTGGCGCAGCTCGCACCGGAAGAGTTACAACGACGCCACTGGTACTCGTAGGAGCTCGGCGAGTTTTTCCAAGAGCCCTTGGAGGCGGTGAGCCTCTGGCCCTGCTTGGCCGTGCCGGAGATGGTCGGAAGAGCGGTGTTCGCAGGCTTGCTCCCGGTCGGGGTCACACCGCCGCTCTTAGCCTTGATCACCTTGAAGGTGAGAAGCTTGCTTCCGCCATCGACGGAGAGCTTGAGCCGGTAGTTACCGACCTTGACCGACTTCCCGGCGAACACCTGCTTGACGGTCATCGATTTGGAGCCTTTGAAGGTCCCCCTCTTCTTGACGCTAGTGACCGTCTGCCACGTGGAGCCCTTCCTGAAGGCGAGCAGGTAGGAAAAGCTCTTGCTCGGAGCCGAGAACTTGTAGATGAGCTTGACCTTCGCGGCTTCCGAGCTCTTGAAGCTCGTTTTGGTTAGATGAGCGGATATCTCGCCGCCGGAGACGGTGGTGGTTGTCAGGCGACCGCTTGCAGCGACCGAAGCGCCCATGACGAAGACGAAAGCCGTGATTCCAACGAGGAAGACTCGGCCGCGCACAGCCGCCCGATCTTGCGCTTCCAATCGGCTAGGACTATCCGGACCCACTACGGATCTCACCTACGGATGACTACGTAGACTGCTCGAGCGCTCGCGGCCAGCTCGAGAGCCACGACGTCGCCGACTCGGCCTCGAGGTTCGAGCCCTTCACGACTCCTAGCGAGCGCGATCGTCGTTCGAGTGGTCTCGCTAGCGATACTCGAGTCCGCTTGACCGCATCAACCGCACGACGACTCAATCAGTACTACCGGATATCTACCGAACCCGAGCGGTCCAGATCGCGTCTTCGAGCGGTGAAAGAGCGAGAGCGCCGTTGCCGACGCTCTCTTTCGTTTCCAAGTCGAATTGGCGGATTGTTCCTAGCCGCTTACCTTCCGGTACGAGTAGCAGACCTTCCCCGGCTTGTTGTCGCAGGAGAGCTTCATCCGCGTGGTAGTCACGACAAGCCTCACCGTCGCCTGAGGCGCCCGCCAGTACTTCGAGCAGTGCGTCCCGGCCTTTCCCGGGCCGCCCGGTAGGACATGCCAGTACCGGTACGCAACTCTGTAGAGGTTGTTGGTGCCTTTCGGGTAGTAGCGATCGACAGCTTCTCCACGGCGCACTAGGCAACCGTGCTTCAACTTGTGCGGCGTCATGCTTCGCTCCTCGAAGCCGCCGCTAATCGCTACCCAACGGTAGCGGTAGACGCCTAATCGCCAGAGGCCGACCGGGGATAACGTGGTGGTTTTGACGACTCTGACGATCATCGCCTCGATGACGTCGATCAGCTTCTCGCCGCCGTTCTTCGCCGCGCCTCCCTTGTATCCGGCCGCCGCGAGCGACTGATAGCACGCAAGAGTCGCCGAAGCCTCTGCGCTCGCTTGCCTGACCATGAGAAGGGTCACGCCGGCCGCCTTCAGGTTTGCAAGCACGGTGCGTGTGTTCAGACCATGCGGATCGGCTGATGTGTCGGTGCAGCCCGCGAACCCGGCCGTACCGGCGCCGTGCGGCTCGGCATCGCTGATGACCACGAGGATGCGCCGAGATCCCGCTCTCCAGCCGATCGGATTGGTGGGATCGAGCGCATTCTGGAAGACGAGGTTGAGAGCCTCCGGATAGTCGTTACCGCCGTTCGCAGTGAGCCCGTCGATCGAGCTGTCGACCGCGGTGGCGTTGCCGGTCATCGACTGCATGATCTGGTACTCGGGTGTGTCGGAGGAGTCCTTGAACTGAACCATCGCGAACTCGGCGCCGGCATAGCGGGCGCGGATGTCCGACACCAGTCCTTTTGCGTCTGCCTGAGCCTGAGCGATAGAGCTCGACATGCTTCCGGTGGTGTCGATGGCGACCTCGACGTCCAGTTTCACCGCTCTGCTCGCCGCGTTCGACGCGCCGATGCTTGCCGCTCCCGCCAGCACAGCCGTCACGAAGATAGAAAAGATCAACAGAACAACTCTGGCTCGCCGTATACCGATCATTGCCGCGTCTCCTTGTCTGATTAGGGAACCCGGCTCCGCTCGAGTCTCCGAAAAGCTCTCGCGTCTGCGCGATCCGTCTGGGATCGGCAGGACCAGGTCAGGTCGGGGCTTACGTTCCTTCAACGTCTGGGCTAATCCTAATCCAGCCGAGCTTCGTTCGGAATGCAGATATCGGGGTGGATCGGATCACGATATAGGGTGGCCTCGACCCGGTCGCATCGACACTCACGGACACCGCCTTCGACAGTTACCGCCGGTCCTCTCCCCTTAAGAGCTCATGCTCGACAAGAGGTGGCTGGACGAGCCGTCGGCCCCGGAGACTGCAGACGAGCACGAGTCGCCCAGCCGCTAGGTCGCCGACTTCTTCGAGCGCTCGCTTGAAGTACCTGCGCGCGCGCTCGACTCAGAAAGGCCGCGGCGTTGTGTGCGAGGCGTCGGTGAACTCCTCGAACTGGCCGCGCACGAGATAGGCGGTCTGCTCGCCGATGTCAACGGTGTGGTCGCCGATTCGCTCCAGGCAGCGCGAGGTGAGCATCATCCGCATCGCCCACTCGCGCTGCGCCGCGGCCGGGCCGAGGGCGACGAGGCGGTCGATCAGCTTGCGGTTGGCGCGGTCAATCGGCTTGTCCATGTCGACCAGCGCCTCCGAGTGGGGAAGGTCGCGGACGCGGAAGTACTCCATCCCGGTGGCGAGCATCTCGCGGCAGCGCTCGCCCATCTCCTCGAGCGCCTCGAGCACGCCCGCGTCTCGTGGCAGCCCATGCGAGAGCTTGGTCAGCTTGGCGACCGTAACGCAGTAGTCGGCGATCCGCTCCAGATGGAGGTTGATGTAGAGAATCGCCAGCACCAGACGCAGGTCGGTCGCGACGGGCGTCTGGCGAGCGAGCAACGAGGGAATGCCTTGCTCGATTCTGAGGTAGCGGCGATCGATCTCGTCGTCGAAGGCGATCAGCTCGTCGACCAGCTCGAGGTCGTCACGCGCGAGCGCGTTGAGTGCGCCACGGATCGCCCGATCGACCAGTTGACCCTCCTCCTGAAGCAGGGCCTCGAGCTCAATCAACTCAGTTCCGTACAGCTCTCTCATCCGAATCGCCCCGTTACGTAGCCCTCCGTCCGCGGATCGGAGGGGTTGGTGAAGATTTTCTCGGTCTGGTCGTACTCGACCAGAACGCCCCGGCGGCTTCCGTCTTCCTTGACGTCGAGCCCGAAGAAGGCGGTCATGTCAGCGACCCGGGCCGCTTGCTGCATATTGTGGGTGACGATCACGATTGTGTAGTCGCGCTTGAGTTGGTGCATCAGATCCTCGATCGCCGAGGTCGAGATCGGGTCGAGCGCCGAGGCGGGCTCGTCGAGCAGGATCACCTCTGGTTCCACCGCGATCGCCCGCGCGATGCAGAGCCTCTGCTGCTGCCCGCCCGAGAGCCCGAGCGCGCTGTCCTTGAGACGATCCTTGACCTCGTCCCAGAGCGCCGCCGCGCGCAAAGCTCTCTCGACGCGGTCGTGAAGATCCTTCTTCAGGCCGAGGATGCGCAGACCGTAGGCGATGTTGTCGAAGATCGACTTGGGAAACGGGTTCGCCTTCTGAAAGACCATACCAATCCGTCGTCTGACCTCGACTGGATCGACCCCCGGACCATAAAGATCGATACCGCGATAGAGGATCTCGCCGATGTAATTTGTACCGGAAACGAGATCGTTCATCCGGTTTAGCATGCGCAAGAACGTACTCTTCCCGCATCCTGAAGGCCCGATCATCGCAGTGATTAAATTTCCGTAAATATCGAAGCTCACCTTCTCGACCGCGCAGCTGTTTCCGTAGAAAACGGAGAGATTGCGCGCTTCGAAAACGGTCTCGCAATTCTCGAGCTTCAGAGGCTCGGCGTGCGTAGCACCAACCTCGATTTTCGTGGTGATCGCCTCCACCACCTCAACCTCCCAGTTTCCGTCGATATCGAGCCAGGGCCAGCTTTGCAGCGAGGCTCGTCAGAAGCACAAAGCACATCAAGATGAACGCCGCCGCCCAAGCCTTCTCATGAGACGCCGGATCCGGATAATCCGCGTACTCGAAGATCACCAGCGTCAGCGACCACATGGGGTGTAGAGGGTTTGTAGCGACTTGGTTGTTCGAGCCGAGCGATGACAGGAAAAGTAGCGGTGCTGTCTCGCCTGCCGCACGCGCAATAGCGAGCGTTGTCCCGGTGAAAATGCCTCCGAGCGCCGAGGGGACGACCACTTTGAGCGTCGTGCGCCAGCGACTCGCGCCGAGCGCCAGACTAGCCTCGCGGTGAGACGCAGGGACGAGCAAGAGCACCTCTTCGGTCGCTCTCGCCACAAGCGGCAGCATGATGATCGCAAACGCGATCGAGCCGGCAAGGGCGCTCTGCCCTCTGGGAATGATCCCGAGAAACCCGTTCTGCACGACCATCACGTAGACGAAAACGCCGATCACGATCGTCGGAATGCCGTTGGTGATATCCAGAGCGAGTCGTGCTACCCGCGCCAGACGTGGAGAAGCGATCTCGCTGACATAGATCGCCACCAGTACGCCGAGTGGCAGCGCTATCAGCGTCGCGATGCCGACGAGAATCCCAGTTCCGACGATTGCGAAGAGAACGCCGCCGCCGGAAGCATTCCACCCGACCGGCTCGTTCTGGGTGAAGAACGCGAGGTTGAGCGCTCCCGCCCCGCGACGGCCGACTGAAATGACCACGATCGCGAGTACGCTGACGGCAAGCAGCGCGGCTGTGATTGCGAGCGCTCCCATGAAATGGCTGAGGAGCTGTCTCCGGCGCAAACGGCCGCTCGTGCGAAGGGAAATGGCCGACTCGACCATCAGTCAGCGCTCATTCCTTGGATTTCGAGAAGCCGGTCGAGAGCGATCCGGCGCCGGCGCGGCCGCAGGTCTATTGGTCGGATTAAGAGCTGCGCACCCAGATTCACGCAGAGCGAGATCGCGAGAAGAATGACAGCGAGATAGATGAGCGACGAGGTCTGGAACAACGACGTGGATCCCTGGTACTGGCCGGCAATTCGGCTCGCAAGTGTGTCGCCGGTCTGGAAAAGCGAAGTATTGATCACGGCTCTCCCACCACCGCCGATCACTTGCGTGACTGCGATCGCTTCGCCAATTGCACGTCCGAATCCGAGCGCGACCGCCGCCATGATCCCCGGCCGAGCGGCCGGAAGCAAGACACCACGCACCATTTCCCAGCGCGTGGCGCCAAGAGCCAGCGCACCTTCGCGGAGCTCCGGCGGGACGGTTGTGAACAGCTCGCGAGTGACGCTGGCGACGATCGGCACGACCATGATCGTCAGCACGAGCACGGCCGTAAGTAGGCTCGAGCCGTTGGTAAACGTACCGCTGAAGAGCGGGATGAACCCAAGCGTGGAGCGCAGGAATGGCTCCAGCGTGCCCTGAACGAATGGCCCTAGAAAGATGATCCCCCAGAGGCCGAGCACCACACTTGGAATCGCGGCCAGCATCTCCACCAGCGTGCCGAGAAGCACCCGTAGCGGTTTCGGCGCAAGCTCGGTGAGAAAGAGTGCTATAGCGATCGCAAGCGGTGTGGCGATCAAGATTGCCAATACCGATGTGATAACTGTCCCGTAGATAAAGCTGGCAGCACCGAAGACCCCGTTGCCACCGTTGGCGTTGACGTCCCAGCGCTGGTGAATCAGGAACCCTAGGCCGAACTCATCGAAAGACGGCCTCGCGCCGGTGACGAGCTCGTACGCGATCATGACGAGGACGGCGACGGCCAGAGCGGCGGCAGCGAAAGTCGTTAGCTTCAGTACCGGATCGCCGATCATGTCGAGTAGGCCGCGCGTGCGCTTGAGGGCTGGGCGTCTGATTGCGCTAATCCAGCTTCGGATGCGCGTAGAGGCGTGGTTTCTATTAACGCGTGAATGTCCCACTTCAGTTCGTCAGCCTAGATAACGGCGGTTACTCGCGGAGTCGACGTTCACCACGTTGTAACCACTTCGCGACCAACCCGATGCCCACGAAGACAACTGATACTGGCACGCTCACGGCACAAGCTGTGAAAAAAGGAGAAAGAGAAAATGATTCGTCGGTTGTCTATCGCCAGCGCGCTCGCTCTGGCAACCACCATTCTGACTGTCGCGCTTAGCGCCAGCACGGCGTTCGGCGCCCTAAAGGATGTCTCATTGACTGGCGGCGGTAGCACGTTCGTGCTTCCTCTCGCCTCAACATGGACTCCCTCCTGGGACGCCATGTCGGGAATCGGTTCGGTCACCTATAACGGAATAGGCAGCGGCGCGGGTATCAACGCGATAACGGGCCGCTCGATCGACTTCGGTGCTAGCGACGCCCCGATGACGCCCTACCAGCAGAAGCTCTGCAACAACGCGGGCGGGAAAACCTTCAAGAGCCAGTGCCTGACTATGCCATGGGCCTTTTCCGGCACCGCCGTTGCGTACCACGGAACCGGCCTGCCGAATCACCTCCACGTCACTGGCACGGTACTCGCTGCCATCTACCTCGGCCAAGTCAAGTACTGGGACTCCCCGAGGATCGCGAGCCTCAACCCTGGCAAGTCGCTACCCCACCTGAAGATCACGCCGATCTATCGGAGTGACGCCAGCGGTACGAGCTACAACTTCACCCAGTACCTCTCGGCTGTCGACTCTTATTGGAAGCTTCATATCGGTACTAGTACGTCGCCATCGTGGCCGGCGGGCCAAGGCGCCCAGAAGAGCTCGGGCGTCGCCAATCTTCTGAAAACTACAAACGGCGGCATCATCTACATCGACACCGCCTACACGGTAAAGAACAGCTTCTATACCTTCGCGGTCAAGAACGCGGCCGGAAAGTACGTTGCGTCCACTTACGCGTCGATTCTCGCGGCGACCGCCTCGACGAAGTATGTCGTTACGCACGTCACCGGTCTCATCCTCAACGTCGTGAATCCACCGGCCGCCTACCCGAGCGCCTACCCGATCTGCACCTATACCTACGTCATCATGCCGACAGTCTCCTCCAAGGCCGTCGCGCTGAAGAAGATCCTCAAGTGGGCGATGACCAAGGGACAATCATTGGGCGAAGACCTTTTGTTCGCGCCAATGCCGGTCAATGTTCAGAACGCTGCTGTCTCGGTCTTGAACAGAGTTCACACATAGATCCGACTACGCCAATCACGATTGAGAGCGCCGGTTCGAGAACCGGCGCTCTTCTTATCCCGGAAACAAACAGCGAACCGTCAGACCCTTGCCCGGAGCGCCGCTCGCGCTGACGCTCCCGCCGGCGGAAGCGACGACATGCTTGACGATCGCCAGACCCAGACCGCTGCCGCGGCTCGTTCGCGCCGGGTCGACTCGGTAGAAACGCTCGAAAAGGCGTGGGAGGTGCTCGGCCTCGATCCCGGCGCCGTCGTCGGTAGCGCTGAGCTCGATCTCGCCCGTGGGCGTCCTTCGAACCGAAAGCGTGCAGGTCGTGCCGACGCCCGCATAACGAACTGCGTTCGAGCTCAGATTGCGTACCACTACGGCCAGCATGCGTGGCCGCAGCGGCAGCTCCAGCTCCGGATCCCCCTCCACGCGAAACCCGATACCGGCGAGGTCGGCGCGCTCGGCCAGTTCCGAAACAACGTCGTTCACCACCGCTATCGCGGGAGTCGTGCCGAGTGAGACCACCTCGCGTCCGCTCTCCAGCTCGGACAGGAAGAGAACGTCGTTTAGGAGCTCGTCCATGCGCTCGACCTCCCGCCGTGCCTGTTCGGCGATCTCGACCGCTTCGGTCGGTTTGCGCTCGATCGACTCGATCAGGACGAGTAACCGGGCCAGCGGAGTTCTCAGCTCGTGCGAGACGGCCGCCGTGAAACCGATCCGCAGCTCCTCGTAGGCGTCTTGGTCGACGAGCGGGGCCACGATCAGCGTTCGCCGCTCCACGCCCTGTCCGAAACGAATCCGGCGCGCATTCGCCAACTCGACGGTCGTTGGGATCTTCTCGCCGACCTCGAGCGCGGGGAAGAGCTCGCGCGCGCGGCCACTCGCCTCTATCAACTTCCCTTCGCCGTCGAGCATCAGCGCAACCAGCTCGCCGTATTCGAGGAGTGCGCGCGCAGCGTCTCCAGTCTCGTCGATCTCACGGGTGGTCGCCACGCTTCGACCTCTACGGAAGAATCTCATCGCAGAGAGCGTAACCGGAGGTGTCACTCCAGGACGGCACCGGAACGTAACCGACGTGATACCCATGAGCCAAGCAGCCGCCGCTACTTTCGGGTCATGAACGAAAAGATGAAGCAAACAAGCGCCCTCTCGAGGCGCGAACGCGACCGCATATGTGCCGCGTGCAGATACGGAATCGTCGGCTACAGGTCACCGGGACGCTGCCCGATGTGCGGGGGAACTCGCTGGATTCAAACCCCGCTCAGGAGGGCCGCATGAACGTCTGGTTCTTTCCAATCGAACGTCCTCGACCAATACCGAGATGTGAGGTCTGCGGCCGCGATATCCGGCTCCGGGACGACTACGGCCGAATCGAGCGGATCTGCGAAGCGTGCCGAAGCACCAGGCCCGAAAGACGGGCGGCCTGAGGCTGGCTGAAGCCGGCGCTCAGGCAATTACGTCAGCCGTTGCTGCCGCCGGTGAGATGTTCCGATCGGCGGCAGCTAAGCGCCACGCTCGATCACTCGGAAGTCTCAGATTCAGTCTGCGCGTGTACGTGCACCCCTGAGCGAAGCACCGAACATTCACCAGATCGTTACCACTGCTCAACCCTCAAGGCGGCCACGGCGCAGTACCTTTCGAAGCATGGCAAAAGTGTTGATCGTCGAAGACGACGAGCTGCTCGGCCGCGGAATGGTCGAATCACTCACCGGCGCGGGCTTCGATGCGATCCTGGTGACGAAGGGAAACGTCGCTCTGGCTCGCTTGCGGTATGAGACTCCCGACGTATGCGTGCTCGATCTGATGCTGCCCGAGCTCGACGGCTGGCGAATCATCGAGCTGGCACGGGCGGAAGGCATCGGGACGCCCATCGTCGTCGTCAGCGCGCGCGGCACCGAGCACGACCGCATCCATGCGCTCGAGATCGGAGCGGACGACTACCTCGTCAAGCCCGTCTCGATGAACGAGCTCATCGCCCGCGTCCGAGCGGCTGCCCGCCGCGGACACAGCGATCTACCGCGCCAAGACGGCGCGGCGATCGAGATCGAGGAGTTGCGCATCGATCCACGTGATGTCCAGGCCTACATCGACGGTACGAGCGCAGAGCTGACGCCGACGGAGTTCAAAGTCCTCTACGCACTGGCACTAGATGCCGGTCGCGTCGTCACTCGCGACGAGTTGCTGCAGAAGATCTGGGGCCGCCGCCGTTCCTACCGCGACCGTACGGTCGACGTTTGCGTCAAGCGCCTCCGCGACAAGGTCGACAAGCGAGCGTCCAATCACACCTTCATCCAGACACGCTTCGGTGTGGGATACAAGCTCGAGCCGGTTGCCAAGAGCGCCGGCGGACTAGACGAAGAATCCTGATCGCCTGCGGCGAGCGCCCCAGGCCGCGATGGGCAGCGTCTATTTGCTCTCGCCCGAGCTGACCGGCGCTACCGCAAGTAGCGAGCGCACTCGCTCGAGCTCGCGACTCTCATCCTCGGCCTCGAGAAGGATCGCGGCTTTTCGCATCTTCCGCAGCGCCGCCTGATGCCGTCCGGCTAGCACGTCGGCGTGCGCCTGCGACCGGAGGGCTCGTATGCCGAGCGGCTCGTCGCTCTGTGCGTTCAGCTCTACGCGGGCCGTCTCGAGCAGTTCGGCGGCCTCTTTCTCCTGCCCGAGATCTCGGAGCGCAACTCCAAGCGCGACCGTGAAGCGGACGCGAGCCGGGCCGTCGCCACCAGCCTCTTGCTTTAACCGCTCGAGCACACCGCGCAGGAACGTCACCGTCCGCTCAGGCATTCCAGCCGTCTGGTAGCAGCAAGCCATGCTTGCAAACAAGCGCGCGTCGCTGACCGGCGATATCTCGCTCGACTCCAACGCCTTGCCGAAGCTCTCCAGGGCCCGCCGGTAGTTGCCACGGGCAAGCGCTGCCTCTCCGAGCGCGAACCGCGCTCTCGTGAGCGTCACCGCATCGCCGTCACGCGCCGCTTCTTCGGCAACCTCCAACGGGATCTTCTCCGCTTCGGCGGTAGCCCCCTCGAGACGGAGTGTGAGCTCGCTGCCCAGGAGCCGCAGCTCCCGCTCCTCGACGGTATCGACGTCCAGTCCGCGCTCCAGGTAGTCAGGACTCACACCCAGCTTGGCGGCAAGCTTCCGGATCGCCTTCACCGAAGGCGTGCGTAGATCGGCTTCGATCCTCGAGACGTATGCGTGCGATACGCCGGGGCCGGTCAGCTCGCGCTGCGCTAGGCCCCGCTCTTTGCGAAGACGCCGCAGCCGCTGTCCGATCGTTTCGTCGGGCAATCGGGAGATCACAGACTTCTATTCTCCGTGAATTCATCTGCCGCCGTCAACTCTTGTCCGCCTTGCCTTTGCGCAATAGGCGACGTCTTCTCCATCACGACCGCCGCTTCACTCGATTTACCCGGATCGATCCCTATCGCGAGCGGCTCTCAGCTTAAAAACCCTGGTATTTCCCGTTTCTATGCGTTCCTTCTGTTATCCACCGCCTGTCGAGAGCTTGAGCCCAGGCTGGGTAAGAAACTGTGGATTCTGTGGATCGCTGCTTTTATGGAAGGGCGTTCCGCCAGCGCTAGAGCACCGATCGCCCCTTAACAGGACGCGTCAAGAAGTGACTACGCCGAGCGAGCGAAAGCGAGCCCGGCGGCTCTTTCTCAATTCCTCGCCGCTCATCTTCTCGAGCTTCTCGAGCTCGGCGCGTACGGACTGCCCGAGCAGCGTCGCGGCAGCGTCGAAGTCGTTCTGAGCACCGCCCTCCGGCTCGGGAACAATTCCGTCGATGACACCGAGTTCCAGGCAATGCGCGGCGTCCGGCTTGAACGCCGCCGCGGCCTTACGCGCCTGACCGGCGTCGCGCCAGAGAATCGAAGCGCAGCCTTCCGGCGAGATCACCGAGTAGATCGCGTGCTCCAGCATGAGCACTCGATTGGTCAGCGCCAACGCCACGGCCCCACCCGAGCCTCCCTCGCCGATCACACACGCGACGGTCGGCACTGTCAGCCGTGCCATCGCTGCTTGTGAGGCTGCGAGGGCACCGCCCTGGCCGTGCTGCTCGGCGGCAACGCCTGGATAGGCGCCGGGGGTGTCTACGAACGTGATCACCGGAAAACCATGGCGATTCGCAATCTCCATGACCCGCATCGCCTTCTTGTAGCCCTCCGGATGGGCCATACCGAAGTTCCGCTTCACCCGTCGAACGGCATCCCCGCGGCCTTTCTGGTGACCGATCACCGCCACGGTGCGACCGGCGAAGGAGCCGAGACCGCTGACAATCGCCGGATCGTCCATGCGCGAACGATCGCCGCGCAGCTCCACCCAGTCGGTTATGAGGCGTTCGACATAGTCCAGCGTGTAGGGACGATCCGGATGCCGGGCCAGCTCGACCGAGAGCCAGATCTCGTCTTCGTCTCGCTCGTCTCCCGTTTCCATCTCCTCGAGCTGTCGCTCGATGCGACTTACCTCCTCGGATACCCCCGCTCCGGGTAGGCGAAGTCGTCGCAGCTTGGCTAGGCGATCGCGCAGGCGGAGCTCCAGTTCACCCGACATGAGAGAAAAGCCTCAGCAACTTGCCCAGATACGGTCGAAGCTCGCGCCTTTGAACGATCGCGTCGAGATGACCGAAACGATAGGTGGACTCGGCGTGCCCGAAATCGTCCGGAAGGTCTTCGCGCACGGTTTGCTGTACGACTCGGGGCCCCGTAAAGCACATCAGCGTTCCGGGCTCGGCGATCGTTACGTCGCCGAGCGTGGCGAAGCTGGCGAGTAGACCTGCCGTAGTCGGATGGGTGAGGACATTGATGAAGGCGACGCGCGCGTCGTGCATGTTCTCGACCGCGCAGACAGTCTTCGGGACCTGCATCAGCGAGAGGATGCCTTCCTGCATACGCGCGCCGCCGGAAGCGTTCACCGAGACGAGAGGCACGCGGCGCTCGATGGCCCGCTCGGCGGCTCTGGCGAACTTCTCGCCCACGACGCTCCCCATCGAGCCGGCCATGAACGAGAAGTCCATCACGGTCAGGTGGCAATCGCTTCCCTCGATCTTCCCCTGCCCCATCAGCATCGCGTCGCCGAGACCTGTCTTCAGCTCGGCTTCGGCGATGCGCTCCTTATAGGACCGCAGATCGAAGAAGCCGAGCGGATCGGCGGAGCGAAGCTCTCCGGCCTCCTCGACGAAGCTACCCGGGTCGAGCAGCTGCTCGAGCCGCTCGAGCGCACCTACCGGGAAGTGATGACCGCACTGCGCGCAGACGCGGAGGTTCGCCGCCAGCTCGTCCTCGCGGTAGTGCGAGCTGCACTTCGGACAGGTGTTGGGGTGCTTCTTGGAGCCCCCGGGTTCGGGCGGCTCCTGTTTGTGCTCTATAGAGACGTCTATATGACTGGCCATATAAGCCTGAGAAGTTTAGCCCGAGCCGTTAGACCCGGTGCCACGGGCGGTGGTTACAGCCCTCACGGTGAGTTTCGGGCGTGCAATCCTGCTCACCCGGCGCTGCTCGAATACGGGCACTCCCGCCCTCAATCCTCGAAACGCCGCAGCACGATAGACGCATTGTGCCCACCGAACCCGAAGGAGTTCGAGACCACGGTCCTCACGTCGGCTTGGCGCGACTCGTTCGGAACGTAGTCGAGGTCGCACTCGGGATCGGCGTTCTCCTGGTTGATCGTCGGCGGCAGCATCCCGTCGCGGATGGCCAGCGTCGAGAAGATCGCCTCGACTGCGCCCGCACCTCCAAGGCAGTGCCCGGTAGCACCCTTGGTTGAAGACACAGGGGTCTTGTATGCAGCCTCTTCGCCGAGCGCAATCTTGATCACCCTCGTCTCGCTCGCATCTCCCAGCGGAGTCGAGGTGCCGTGCGCGTTAATGTAGTCGATCTCGGAAGGGTCGATCCCCGCATCGGTGAAGGCCATCTTCATGGCCCGGGCGGGATTCTCGCCCGAGGCGTCCGGCTCGGTGATGTGAAGCGCGTCCGACGATAGGCCGTAGCCCAGGAACTCCGCATAGATCTTGGCCCCGCGCGCCCGAGCATGCTCGAGATCCTCGAGCACGAGAACGGCCCCTCCCTCGCCCATCACGAAGCCGTCACGGTCGCGGTCGAAGGGACGGCTGGCGCGCTTGGGATTATCGTTGCGCCTCGATATGGCGCGCATCGCCCCGAAGCCGGCGATCCCTACCGGTGTGATCCCTGCCTCGGCGCCGCCCGCGAGCATCACGTCGGCGCGACCGAGACGAATCGCGTCGGCGGCATCGCCGAGTGCCATGTTCGAGGCAGCGCAGGCGGCGCACTCCGAGAGCAGCGGGCCGCGCGTGCCAAGCTCCATCGACACCCAGGCCGCACCCATATTCGGGATGATCGAGGGGATCGAAAACGGGTTTACACGGTCGGCACCGCGATTGAAGAGCGTCAGCGTACAGTCCTGGAAGGAGAGAAGACCGCCGATTCCGGTTGCGATCGCCGCGCCGATGCGATCGCGCTCTTTGGCTATGTCGAGACCGCTGTCGGCTTCGGCTTGCCGTGCCGCTGCCAGCCCCATCAACGCGAAGCGATCCATCCGCCGCGTCTGCTTGCGATCAATCCAGAGCGTGGGATCGAAGTCCTTGAGCTCACAGGCGAAGCTGACCGGATAGCCGGTTGTGTCGAAGAGCGTAATCGGTGCAGCTCCCGACTTCCCGGCGATCAGGTTGCGCCAGGCAGTTTCGAGATCGTTCCCGAGCGAATTGACCAGACCTAGACCGGTAATGACGATCCGTTTGCGTCCGTTCTGCATCGTCACATTCCCATGCCGCCGTCGACCACCAGCACCTCGCCGGTGATGAACGCGGCGGCGTCCGAGCAGAGAAAGCGAACCGCTCCGGCAATGTCCTCGGGCTGGCCGAAGCGACCGAGCGACGTGGCGGCGAGCATCTTCTGCTTGACCTCGTCCGGTAGAACATCGGTCAACCGGGTCTCGACGTAGCCGGGCGCGACGGCATTGACGCGAACGCCGCGGCTGCCGGCCTCGCGCGCCAGCGACTTGGTGAAACCGATGATGCCCGCCTTCGAGGCCGAGTAGTTCGTCTGACCGAAATTGCCATGCAAGCCGACGACGCTCGAGAGATTGACGATCGAGCCGGAGCGACGCTTCATCATGCCGCGAATCGCCGCGTGGCACATGAGAAAGACGCTGGTGAGGTTGATATCGATCACAGCGCGCCAGTCCTCTTCCGACATCCGCGCCAGCAGCCCGTCGCGAGTGGTACCTGCGTTGTTCACGAGGATGTCGATCTCGCCGGCCTCCTCGATCAACTTCTCGACCTCGCCTGCTTTGGTCACGTCGGCGTAAAGAGCGCGGCCACCGACTTCTCGAGCCGCCTCTTCTGTCTCGGCGGTGCCGGGCAGATCGCAACAGAGAACTTCGGCGCCCGCGGCGGCCAGTTCGTTGGCGATCGCGCGGCCGATACCGCGGGCAGCGCCGGTGACGAGAGCTCGTTTACCTGCCAGAGAGCCGTAGGCTTCAGGCAACCGTCAGCACCTCCTCGGCCTTCTCGAGCGACGCCAAATTGTTGACCGAGACCGTCTCAACGCTGCGGTCGATGCGCTTGACCAACCCAGACAGGACATTCCCGGGGCCGATCTCGACGAAGGTGCGCACTCCGTTCGCGATCAACCCGCGCGTCGCTTGCGTGAAGCGCACCGGCGCGGTGAGCTGATCGACGAGCAAAGTGGAGAGCTTCTGGCGGCTCTCGAGGCAGGCAGTGACGGTCGACATGAACGGAATCTGAAGCTCGCCGAAGCGCGCCTTCGCGATCGCAGGACGAAAACGCTCAGCCGCTCGCGCCACGAGTGGGCTGTGGAAGGCTCCTGAGATCGGGAGTCTCACCGTCCGCCGAGCACCTTCGCGCTGAGCCTCCTCACAGCACTCGTCGACCGCGTCGCTCTGGCCGGAGATGACGACCTGACCCGGGCAGTTGTAGTTGGCCGGCCAGACGCAATGGATCTCGCGGCAGAGCTTTTCCACGATCTCGTCGGCGAGACCGAGAATCGCCGCCATCGCGCCCGGATTCTGCTTTGCGACTTCGGCCATCGCCAGCCCGCGCTCGCGTACGAGCGCGATCGCGTCCTCGTCGGCGATCGCTCCTCCCGCAGCGAGTGCGGCGAATTCCCCGACGGAATGGCCGACGACGTAATCCGGCCGAAACCCACGTACCTCCAAGGCGGCGAGAATGGCAAGGCTGGTCGCGAGCAGGGCCGGTTGCTGGATCGACGTATCGACTATGTCTTCTAGCGGGCTGGAAAAGCAAAGCTTGCGTAGATCGAGACCGGAGCTTTCGCTGCCGCGCTCGTAGACATCCATCGCCTCGGGCACGGCCTCAGCGATCTCGCGACCCATCCCGGCCTCGAGCGACCCCTGCCCCGGGAAACAGAAGGCGACCTTCCCGCGGATTCGCTCCTTTATAGCCTCTGCACTCATCATTCTCTCCCTTCCGTCCACGTCATCAGATTCGACCCCCAGGTCAGCCCCGCACCCATTCCCGTCATCAGCACGAGTGTTCCGTCCTTGAGACGGCCCTCGGCTCGTGCATCCTCGAGCGCGAGAGGGATCGAGGCCGACGAGGTGTTGCCGTAACGATCGACGTTGACGAAAACGCGCTCCTCTTCGATTTTCAGTCTCTTGGCGGCATGCTCGATGATACGAAGGTTTGCCTGATGCGGCACGTAGAGGTCGACCTCGTCCATGCTCTTCCCCGCAACCTCGAGCACAGTCTGAGCCGAGCTCAGCAACACCCTGGTTGCAAACTTGTACACCTCGGGACCGTTCATACGCACGAAATGCTCGCCGGCCGCGACCGTCTCGGCGCTCGCCGGCCGCCGCGAGCCGCCGGCCGCCATGTACAGCTCGAGTCCGCCCGCTCCGTCGGCACCCAGCTCGAAGGCGTGGAAACCGCCCCTGTCCACGGACTCCAGCACGACGGCGCCGGCGCCATCGCCAAAGAGCACACAGGTCGACCGATCGCTCCAGTCGACTATCCGCGAGAGCGTGTCGGCGCCGATCACCAGAACACGCTTCGCAAGCCCGGAAACGATCGCGGCATGGCCCTGCGTAAGCGCATAGACGAACCCCGTGCATCCGGCCGAGAGATCGTACGCGGCGGCGTTCTCGGCACCGAGGCGAGCGGCGACCATCGCCGCGGTCGAGGGAAAGAGCATGTCTGGCGTTATCGTGGCGACAATCACCAGGTCCAACTCTGAAGCCGCGACGCGGGCGTCAGCGAGAGCCGGCTCGGCTGCCGCCAGGGCGAGATCGGATGTTGCCTGCTCGGGCGCCGCGATCCGGCGCTCCCTGATTCCGGTTCGGGTCTGAATCCACTCGTCGCTCGTATCCACCATCTGCGCGAGCTCGTCGTTTTTGAGTACGCGCTCGGGAACGTAGTAGCCGAGGCCGGTAATCGAGACGGGTGCTGTCCCGTCGCAGGTACCGATCACTGCTCCACCGCAAACGTGAGCGCGCCGCGTACTGCCAGCTGCCCATCAACCGTGGCCCTGATCTTGCCTTTCCCTACGGGGCCACGTACAGCCTCTAGCTCGCAGACGTACTCGAGCGTGTCGCCAGGCTCGACTATTCGCTTGAAACGCACACTGTCGATCCCACCGAAGAGAACCATCTTGCCTCGGTTTCCCTCCACGGTGAGCACGGCAATAGCGCCCGTTTGGGCCATGCCTTCGACCATCAGCACGCCGGGCATGATCGGTCGTCCGGGGAAGTGCCCGGCAAGAAACCACTCGTCGGCGCGCACCGTCTTGCGAGCGACGGCACGCTTGCCCGGCTCCAACTCGACGACCTCGTCGATCAGCAGAAAAGGATCGCGGTGCGGAAGGATCGCCTCGATCTCGGCCTTCCCGAGCGGAAGCGCGGGGATCACGCGGCAGCCTCTTCGCCGATGCGCTCGCGCAAACGCTTGCGAGCTCGATGTGCGTAGCACTTGGCTGTTCCGACAGGGATCGAGACGGCACTGGCGATCTGGCTGAAGGAGAAGCCGAGCGCGTCCTTGAGCACGACCACGCGTGCCTGCTCGGCCGAGAGCGTGCCGATGTGGCGCGATAGCTCTCCGCGCAGCTCGGCGGCCAGCGTCTCTCGGACAGGATCGCTCTCGAGCGAATGCTCTAGCTCGAACTCCTCGGAGAGAGGCTCCGAGCGCCGGATGCGCTCGCGAGCCGCCGCGTCGCGGCAGGTGTTGACGACCAGGCGGTGCAGCCAGGTGGCGAACTGAGCCTCACCGCGAAACTGACCGATTCGCTGGCAGAGCTTTATCAGCGCATCCTGGGCGGCATCCTGGGCGTCGCTGGGATCGGACAGCTCTCGCCTGGCAATCCTCTCGACTCGCGGCGCGTAGCGCGCGCAGATGGCCTCGAGCGCCGCGCCATCGCCATCCTTCGCTCGTCTGATCAACACCGGGTCGCTAAGCCTTTCGTAGCGGAGAGCTGGTTCCGCTCTCAGCGGACTGATGATTCGACGGCGCTGGGGCAGCTTCGGTTTCACAGGCGAATTAGTCTAGAGGTCATGGCGATTCCACTCGGCCCTTGTCAGATCAGGCCTCGCCTGAAAGGGCGATTCGGATTTCCCTTATACCTCTATGCGAGCCGCTGTGTCTCGACTCAGGACCTGCTCCCGGAAAACGCTCCCGAAGGCGCTCTCGCGGTGGCAGAAGAGCAGCTCGGCGGCAGGGGGCGCCGCGGGAGAAGCTGGGAGGGTGCCCGTGACGCAAGTCTTCTCTTCTCGCTTTGCCTGCGACCGGAGGTGGCGACCGCTCGGCTGGCCTCGTTCACACCGGTGGCCGCCGAGGCGGTAGTCGAGGCAATCGCTAGCGTCACCGGCGTCGAGGCTAGCGTCAAGCCGCCGAACGACGTCTTGCTGTCGGGAAGAAAGGTAGCCGGCCTCCTCGCCGAGGCGAGCTCCGGTCGCGTCGCGCTCGGAATCGGCATCAACGTCGGCCAGCGAAACGAAGATCTGCCCGAACGCCCGGTCTATCCGGCGACCTCTCTCGCAATTGAGCTCGGGCGTCCGCCCAATCGAGTGGAGCTTCTGGTCGAAGTGCTTGAACGGCTCGAGCAGCTCTACGACCGCTGGCTGGACGAGGTCGGCGTTTAACCGAACCGCTACGAGCACCGGCGCACACGGCAGGTGACTGAGGCGCGGTAGATTTCAGATGTGACCGGACGTCTCCTGCGTCTGCTCGCACTCAGCGCCGGGATCTTCGCGATCAGCGCGGTACCGGCCCTGGGCGTGCGCCCCTTCGTGCGCGCGATCAGCTTTACCACCGACGTCAATCCCGTCTCGGCCGACTACGTCAAGGGAGCGCTGAAGAGCGCCGAGCAGGACGGGGCGGCCGCAGCCGTGATCGTTCTCGACACCCCGGGCGGTCTCTCGAGCTCGATGCACGACATCGTCAAGACCGAGCTCGCCACGAAGATCCCTGTGATCGTGTACGTGCCGAGTGGAGCGCGGGCAGCCTCGGCCGGAGTCTGGATCGCACAGGCGGCCGATTTGCTGGCGATGGCGCCCGTTTCGAACATCGGCTCCTCGACTCCCATCGACATCAGCGGTCAGAACATTCCTTCAGACGAGCGTCGCAAGGTCGTCAACGACGCGGCTGCCTCCTTGCGCGCGCTGGCGCTCTACCACAAGAGGAATGTCGCGTGGGCGGATGCGGCCGTGCGAAAGGCGTCGAACCTGACCGCCGAAGAGGCGCTGAAGCGCCACGTGATCGATGTGATTGCGCCATCTCTGCCGGCGTTGCTGGCGAAGATCGACGGAGTGCGGACGAAGCCGCGGCACTTCCTTCTGCGCACCGCTGGTGCCGCGATCGAGAACGCGCACATGTCAGCCTGGCAGAGCTTCCTGAACACTCTCATCGACCCGACCCTGATCACCATCCTGCTTTCGCTCGGAATGCTCGGCATAACGATCGAGCTGTTCATGCCGGGACACGTTCTGCCCGGCACGGTCGGCGTAATCTCCCTGATCCTCGCGCTCTTCGGCCTATCGGTGCTTCCGATCAACTGGGCCGGTTTGGCGCTGATGCTGGTCGCCTTCGGCCTTTTCGGCGCCGACCTGCTCGTGCCCACGCACGGTGCGCTGACGCTCGCGGGTGCAGTCTGCCTCGTCCTCGGCGGCTTGCTCCTCTTCAGTCCGGCCGGGCCGACCTACAAGGTCTCTCTACCGGTCTTGATCGGCGTCTCGGCGGTGTTGGCGCTACTGCTCGGATTCGCTTTCACGAAGGTCGTGCAGATACGGAGACGGCCGCCGACGACCGGGGTAGTCACTCTGGTTGGCGAAACCGGCATCGTCCGCTCGAACGGAATGGTTTTCGTGAAGGGCGAACTGTGGAGAGCCGAGAGGGCGGACGGCGGCGAGCTGGCGCCGGGCGATCGCGTCGAGATCGAAGCCGTCGAGGATATGAAGCTCTCCGTCCGTCCCGTGAATGACTCCGTCTCGACGTAGGATCACCGCGAACGACTTCTGAAAGGAGCTTTCCATGCAGCCGCTCTTCGTATTCCTGATCGCCGTCGGCGTCATTCTTCTCGTTCTCATCGCGGCAGCAATCAGAGTGGCGCGCGAGTACGAGCGCGGCATCGTCTTCCGGCTCGGCCGCTTGCTCCCCCACCCGAAAGGGCCGGGACTGTTCCTGCTGATCCCGGTGATCGATCGCATGGTCAGAGTCGATTTGCGCACCATCACTCTCAACATCCCGCCGCAGGAAGTGATCACGAAGGACAACGTCCCGGCGCGCGTGAACGCGGTCGCCTACTTCCGTATCGTCGATCCCTCGGCCGCGATCGTTCAGATCGAGAACTTTCTGATGGCGACCTCGCAGATCGCGCAGACCACGCTGCGCTCGGTGCTCGGCCAGCACGTGCTCGACGAGCTCCTCTCCGAGCGCGAGAAGATCAACCTGATCTTGCAGGGGATCATCGACGAGCAAACCCAGCCCTGGGGGATCAAGGTTTCGATCGTCGAGGTCAAGGATGTCGAGATTCCGTCGGGAATGCAGCGCGCCATGGCTCGTCAGGCCGAGGCCGAGCGAGAACGGCGCGCGAAGGTCATCAATGCCGAGGGCGAGTTCCAGGCCTCCGAGCGTCTGCGCGATGCCGCCAACGTGATGGCGGATACCCCGATCGCACTCCAGCTGCGCTACCTGCAGACGCTGCTCGAGATCAGCAACAACCAGGCTACGACGATTGTCTTTCCGGCGCCGATCGATCTGCTCAAGCCGCTACTCGGTCCCGATGGCGGGCACAAGTAGATCTCGCGGAGAGAGCGCCGGGGCGGACGGCGGCGAGGGTGGGCGCTCAGCCTCGTGGATAATCACCGACCCACTCTCGGGACGCGAAGTGGTCTTTGCGCCCAGTCGAGCGCAACGGCCCGGCAGTCATGCGACCGCGGCTACAAACACGGGCTCGAGTGATCCGGCTTCGTGCCCCTTTTGCGAGGGGCACGAGAGCGAGACGCCGCCGGAGTTGTTCGCGCTCGGCGGCGAGGAGGATCGCGCGCCGAACAGCCCGGGTTGGAAGGTCCGAGCCGTGCCCAACCTCTACCCCGCCTTCGAGCGCCAGCAGGTTGTCGTGCACTCTCCCGATCACACCGGTTCGCTCGCTGAACTTCCCGACTCGCAGTTGGCGCTTGTCGCCGAGGCTTGGGGAGAGGTTGCCGAAAGAGCCTGGACCGAGGGTTTCGACCACCTGATGGTGTTCGTCAACGAAGGTGAAGCGGCTGGCGCCAGCCGTCCGCACTCTCATTCTCAGCTGGTCTGGCTCGACCGGGCGCCTCCTCAGGTCGCAGCCGAAGCGACCCGGCTGAGCAGAGCTGGTTGCGCGTTGTGTGCTCTTCTCGCCGACCTTTCACCTGCTCTTCGAGTTGCCGAGCGCAAGGTCGGCGAAGACACCGTCTCGCTGTTCGTCTCGCCGGCGGGACGAGCGCCTTACGAGCTTCTAATCGCCCCGAGCGAGCACCTCGCCGACGCTTTCGGCAGCACCGGACAGCTCGCGGCGGCGCTCGCGCTCGCCGCCGAAGGAGTACGGCGGCTACACCGCGTCGAAGGTCAGACCCCTTTCAATCTCTGGCTGCACAACTTCCAGGATGACGGGCACTGGCACCTCGAGCTGGTGCCGCGGCTGAGTGTCTTCGCCGGTATCGAGCTCGGTGCCGGTATCTTCGTAAACACCCTCAAACCCGAGCAGGCAGCTGCTCGTCTCTGTGCCGTCGCCCCGCGTGGCACCGGGATGCACGTGGACTCCTAGCTGGGCGGCTCTTCGCCTACGTCCAAGAACTCTTCGCTTTCGTCCGTCTCCGACTCGACTACCGGCGCGAGACTTGACACTCTTTCTTCCTCCCCGCGCAGGCGCATCACGATCACGCCCTGCGTCGAGCGGCCCATGCGACGCACGTCCTCGACCGGAATCTTGATCATCGTGCCCGTGGTCGAGATCAGCATCACCTGATAGCCGTCGCGCACCGCGCGGGCGCCAACCAGCTTGCCTCTTGCCTCGGTCAACTGGATCGTCTTGACGCCGAGACCGCCACGACCTTTGACGGGGTAGTCGGCTATCCGCGTGCGCTTGCCGTAGCCGTTCTCGGTTACGACCAGCAGCTCCATGTCGTCCCGAGCGATCTCGATCGCAATCACCTCGTCGCCCGCGCGCAGCCGCATTCCTTGAACGCCCGAAGTCGCCCGTCCCATCGCTCGCGCGTTGGTCTCGTGGAAGCGGATCGCCTGTCCCTTGCGCGAGACGAGCAGGATGTCGTCGCTCCCCGTGGAGTGCCGGACTCCGACCAGCTCGTCGTTTTCGCGCAGATTAATGGCGATGATTCCGTCCGCTTTCAGCGGTGTGTTGTAGTCCGCGAAGCGCGTCTTCTTGACGAGACCGTTGTGCGTCGCGAAGACGAGGTACTCCGCCTCCTTGAACTCGCGCGTCTGGATGACCGCGCGCACCTGCTCGTCCTGGCGGAAGGGAAGGAGGTTGACTATCGCCCGACCCTTCGATTGCCGCGAGCCGAGCGGTAGCTCATGCACCTTGAGCCGGTAGACCTTGCCTACGTTGGTGAAGAAAAGGATGAAGTCGTGCGTCGAAGCTACGAAGAGGTGCTCGATGTAATCGTCCTCCTTCAGGTCCATCCCCATCACGCCGACACCGCCGCGTCGTTGCTCGCGGTAAGCGGTCACCGGCAGCCGCTTGATGTAGCCCGAGCGCGTGATTGCAATGACCATGTCCTCTTCCGCGATCAAGTCTTCGAGTTCGAGATCGGTCTCGCCGGCGACTATCTCCGTACGCCGTTCGTCCTTCTTGCCGTAGATCGACCTGAGCTCCAGTAGCTCTTCTCGGATGAGCCCGTCGACCCGGGCCTGATCGCCGAGAATCGCCCTCAACTCGGCGATCAGCTCCTGCAGATCGGCGTACTCAGAGTCGATCTTCTGGCGTTCGAGCTGGGTCAAGCGGGCGAGCCGCAGATCGAGTATCGCCTGAGCCTGGATCTCGGAGAGCTTGAACTTCTTCATCAGGCCGATGCGGGCTTTCTCGGCGTCGCTCGACGAGCGGATCAGGTCGATGACAGCGTCGAGATTGTCGAGCGCGATCAGGTAGCCCTCGAGCACATGCGCGCGCCGCTCGGCCTGGCGTAGCTCGTACTTCGAGCGCCGAACGATGACCTCGCGCTGGAAGTCGAGGTACTCACGAACCAGCTCGAGCAGCGAGAGCGTACGAGGGACGCCGCGCACGAGGGCGACTGCGTTGTAGCCGAATGTCGTCTGCAGCGCGGTGTGCTTGAAGAGCTTGTTGAGAGCGACTTGCGGGACGGCATCGCGCTTCAGATCGATCTGGATCCGCATCCCCGTGCGGTCGGAATGATCCTGGAGGTCCGAGATCTCGATCAGCACCTTGTCGTGCACGAGGTCGGCGATCTTCTTGATCACGCCGCTGTCGCCGCCCTTCTTAACGCCGTAAGGAAGCTCGGTGACGACTACCGCCGTCTTGCCGCCGCGCAGCTCCTCGATGTGAGCTCGGGCCCGCATGATGATGCGACCCCGGCCCGACCGGTAAGCCTCTCTGATCCCCTGGCGCCCGACGATGATGCCGCCGGTCGGAAAATCCGGTCCTTTCACGTGTTGAGCAAGCTGGTCGACGGAGATATCCGGCTCGTCGATCATCGCGAGAACGGCATCCACGACCTCGGAGAGCCGGTGCGGGGGCATGTTGGTGGCCATGCCCACAGCGATACCGGCGGAGCCGTTGACGAGTAGATTCGGGAAGCGACTCGGGAGCACGACCGGCTCTCGCCGCGACTCGTCGTAGTTGGGGACAAAGTCGACTGTGTCGGCCTCGATGTCCCTGAGCATCTCGGTGGCGATCTTCGCCAGGCGACACTCGGTGTAGCGCATTGCGGCCGCCGGGTCGTCGTCGATCGATCCGAAGTTCCCCTGCCCATCAACGAGCGGGTAGCGCAACGAGAACGGCTGCGCCATTCGCACCAGGGTGTCGTAAATCGCCGCGTCGCCATGCGGATGGAACGAGCCCATCACGTCTCCGACAACACGAGCTGACTTCTTGTAGGGCCGGTTCGGCTGCATGCCGGCTTCGTTCATTCCGAAGAGCACGCGCCTGTGCACGGGTTTGAGACCGTCGCGGACGTCCGGAAGCGCACGGCTGACGATCACGCTCATCGCGTAATCGAGGAAGCTCGATCGCATCTCCTCCTCGAGCTCGCGCGGCTCGATCCGGCCGGGACCCAGCGCTCCGGTGTCTACCTCAGACATCCAGGAACCTAACGTCCTTGGCGTTCTGCTCGATGAACAACCGCCTTGGCTCGACCTGGTCGCCCATCAACATCGAGAAAAGACTGTCGGCGGTAGAGGCATCGTCCACGTCGACCCGCACGAGCAGGCGCTGCTCGGGATCCATCGTTGTCTCCCAGAGCTGCTCGGGGTTCATTTCGCCGAGGCCCTTGAAGCGGGAGAGCTGGATACCCTCTTTCGCCAGTTCGAAGATGTCGCTGCGCAGGGCGTGGAAGGTTTCTGCGGTTCGCTTCTTGCGTCCCTGTACGAGCTCGAACGGTGGCTTTCCGACCACGTCCGCGAGCTTGGCATAGGCGCGCCGAACGTTCGCGTAGACCGGCGATTCAAGCAACTGAGCCGGTACGTTCACCCTTTGCGCAGCGCCGGTCTCCTTCTCCACGACTCTCACTTTGAAGCCGTGCGCATCTGCCACCTCGAGCTCGAGCAGGTATCCGTTCTCGCCTACAGCCTTGAGCGCTTTAGCGATGTCTCGCGCGACGTCGCCTTCGAGCTCGATCAATCGATGCGCGACCACGAAGTCAGCGGCCTGATTGCCGAAATCCGCACGGAGACGGCTGACCAGACCCTCGAATGTGGTCAGAGCGCGATTGAAGCTTCGCCACTTCGACTCGCTCATCTTCAACTGCTCGCCGTTTCGATCGCCGATCTCGATCAGCCCCACCCGCTCGCGGATGAGTAAGTCCTCGAGTTGGGATTCCTTCTCGAAGTAGAACTCCCGGCTTTCGAGCTTGATCCGGTAGAGCGGCGGAATGGCGATGTACACGTGACCGCGGTCGAAGAGATCCGGCATATGCCGGTAGAGAAAGGTGAGAATGAGCGTTCGAATGTGTGCGCCGTCCACATCCGCGTCGGTCATCACGATCACCCGGTGATAGCGGAGCTTGGTGATGTCGAACTCGTCGCCGATGCTCGTACCGATGGCGGTGATCATCGCCTGGATCTCGTTGTTGGAGAGAACCTTGTTGATGCGGTTCTTCTCGGAGTTGATGATCTTGCCGCGCAGCGGAAGAATCGCCTGGTAGGTGCGGTCGCGCCCCGTCTTGGCCGAGCCGCCGGCCGAGTCACCCTCGACGATGAAGAGCTCCGCCGACTCCGGATCGCGAATCGTGCAGTCGGCCAGCTTCCCGGGTAGCGACGAGCCCTCGAGTGCACTCTTGCGGCGGGTGAGCTCGCGCGCCTTGCGAGCGGCCTGGCGAGCACGAGAGGCCGAGATCGTCTTCTGAACGATCTGGCGCGCGTCGTTCGGGTTCTCTTCCAGGAACTCGGCCAGTTTCTGGTTGACGGTCTGCTTTACCAGACCCTCCACCCAGGGGTTCCCGAGTTTCGTCTTCGTCTGCCCTTCGAACTGGGGATCGCGCAGCTTGACCGATATGACCGCGGCAAGCCCTTCGCGCACGTCCTCGCCGTCGAGGTTGTCTTCCTTCTCCTTGAGCAGGCCTTTATCGCGTGCGTACTTGTTGATGGTGGCAGTGAGAGCGCCCTTGAAACCGGTGAGATGCGATCCGCCTTCGTGCGTGTTGATGTTGTTTGCGAACGAGAAGACCGACTCGACATAGGAGTTGTTCCACTGCATCGCCACCTCGACGGTGCCTTTTTCGCTGCCACCCTCGTAGTAGACGATGTGCTTGTGAACCGGCTCTTTGGTCTGGTTGACGAAGTTGACGAAATCCTTGATACCGCCTTTGTAGTGAAACTCGTAGCGCGCCTCTTCCGCGCGCTCGTCGATCAGAACGATCTTGAGATCGCGGGTCAGGAAGGCCGTCTCGCGGAGTCGCTGCACGAGCGCCTGCACTGAGTACTCCAACTCGTCGAACACTTCCGCGTCGGGGAGGAAAGAGATCGTCGTGCCGGTGTCGCTGGCTTTACCTATGACCTCCACCTCTGTCGTCGGGACGCCTCGTGCGAACTCCTGGCGGTGCAGTTTTCCGTCGCGCCTCACCTCGGCGACAAGCCACTCTGAAAGCGCGTTTACAACCGAGACGCCTACTCCGTGCAACCCACCTGAGACCTTGTAGCCTTCGCCCCCGAACTTTCCGCCTGCATGGAGCTTCGTCAGCACGACCGTCAGGGCCGACATGCCCTGCTCGGGCATGACGTCTACCGGAATCCCGGAGCCGTAATCCTTGACAGTCACCGAGTGGTCGGGATGGAGGGTTATCTCGATGGTGCTGTTACGCCCGGCCAGTGCCTCGTCAACCGAGTTGTCGACCACCTCGTAGACCAGGTGGTGCAGCCCTCGAGCGCCGGTCGAGCCGATGTACATGCCGGGTCTGAGCCTGACCGGCTCGAGACCTTCGAGGACGGTGATGTCCTTCGCTGTGTATGATTGTTCAGTCATGAAAAAAGCCCTGCAAAACGAGTACTTGCGGGCTCAGTTAAGTGTATCAGAACGAGCGGCTGGAGGTGTGCCGAAACGGTTACTTGCCGGCACTTTTCGCCAAACTCGCCGCGGCTGCTCGCGCTACCAGCTCACGTAGCTCGTCGTTCTCGATCGTGGCGGTCAGCCGCTCGGCCTGCGAACGCTCGCAGGCACCGATATCTGGTCCGGCCGACGGACCCGTGGTCTCCCTCTTTTTGCCTCGCGCAGGTACGGGTCCAGGAGAAAAGCGGAGCTCGCGCGGGCAGTCTTCTCCGAGCGCCTCTCGCAGCCTCGTGAGAATCTCCACCGCCAGGTGCTTGAGCTCGAAGGCCCACGTCGCCGAGCTCGTGTTGACGACGAGAACGCCACCGCGCGCGAAGCGCGCCGGCCACGCATTGGCGGCGATCGTCTCTCCGACCGCCTCCGGCCAGACCCTCACCAGCTCGCTCGCAGCCGGAAGCCCGGCGCGTCTGGCCTCAGCCTGGATTTCACGCTCGAGCTTGTCCATTACGCCGCCTCGGCTTTTCCGTCATGAACGCAGATCGTCAGGTTCGGAGTGACCGGTAGCGCGCCCGCGTTCGTCGCCGTCACGATTGTTTGCCCGAGTGAGGAAAGCCTGTCGGCGAGAGCCGCGCGGCGATCTCGGTCGAGCTCCGATAGCACGTCGTCGAGAAGGAGAACGGGAGGGCCCGTGTCTTGCTCGGCGAGCAACTCCGCTTCCGCGAGCAAGAGCGCTAGAACAGCGGTGCGCTGCTCGCCCTGAGAGCCGAAGGAGCGCAACTCGCGCTCTTGCGCGAACACCACGATCTCATCCAAGTGAGGACCGCAGCTCGTTGTTCCCCGTTCCAGATCACGTGAGAGCTTCTGCTCGAGTAACTGCACAGTGAGCCGTTCGCCCGAGTACTCGAGCCGGCAGCCCCCTAGCCCTAGTCCCGCGGCGACGCGCGAAAAACGCGGTGAGAGGCGCTCGATTACCTCCCGGCGCGCGTCCTGCAGCGACGCGCCGAGAGTCGCAAGCTGCTCGCTCCATGGAGGGAGCGCATCCTGACTGCTCGAGCCCGCCGCAACCCTGTGCAAACAGACGTTGCGCTGCCCGAGCACCTCGCCGTACTCGATCGGGAGAGTCGCGCGAGCCGGTAAAAGGCGCGAGAGGGCGCGATCGAAATACGCCCGCCGAACAGCCGGTCCGCCCTTCACTATGACGAGTCGGTCGGGAGTGAAGACGAGCGTCGGCAGCTCGCTTCGCAGTTGTTCGACCCTACACAGCGAGGCTCCGTTTAGACGCACGCGCTTGCCTTCGCCGCGGGCGATCGAGAGCTCGACTTTGATCGCGTTATGTCGTCGCGTCGCGCCGACCGCTACGCGTGCGGCTCCAGCTCCAAGGCGGATCAGCTGGACATCTGCTCTCGTTCGCGGAGAGAAGCCCTGTGTCCCGACGTGTACGGCCTCTAACAGGTTCGTCTTACCGGAGCCGTTCGCTCCCACAACCAACACGAGTCCGCCTGTTAGCTCGAGTTCGAGCCGCGCATAAGAGCGGAAATCACGAAGCGTGAGGTGGTTGACGCTCAGCCCGCGAGCCGGATCGGCATTATCAGGTACCAGAAGCTGTCGCCTTCCGCGCGCAATAGTCCCGGTCGTAGAGGGCTGATCAGATTGAGCTCGACTTCATCGCCGATCACGGAATCGATCCCCTCGCGTAAGAACTCGGCGTTGAAGCCGATCTCGAGTGGCTCGCCGCTGAAGGAAACCGGCAACGCCTCGCTTGCCTCTCCGACGTCCTGAGTCTGAGCAGACACTCTCATAGTGCCTTCTTCGAAGCGAAGGCGGATTGGGCTAGTCCGTTGTGCCATCACCGCAACGCGACGAACGACCTCCAAGAACTCAACTCTCGGTAACCTTATAGTGTGCGTAAACGATTCCGGGAGAAGCTGGCTGTGGTTCGGAAACTGGCCATCGATGCGGCGTGTAGTCAACGTCGTCTTTCCGTTTACGAATATTGCATGGTTCTCTTGAATCGCGAGCTCAAGAACGCCGTCTTCTCCGGAAATTCGCGCTAGTTCAGCCATCGCTCGCGCTGGAACGATAGCCTCGACGCCTGGGGCATTTCCGGCTATCACTGTTTCCCTCACCGCTAGGCGATACGAATCTGTCGCCGCCATCGTCAATTTCCTTTTTCCGGGCACATCGCTATCCTCGAATTTCACGAGAATTCCCGTTAGGACCGGCCTTGACTCATCTCGCGAGGCAGCACGTACAACACGTGATGCTGTATCTAGAAAAGGTACGCGGTCGACTTCAAAGGACCCGCCTACCGCTACTTCAGGAAGACGTGGAAAGTCTTCTGGAGTTGATACATTAAGTCGATACGAAGCGACACCGCACTTTATTTCAATCATTTTATTGTGCGCGGACTGCTCAAGAACTACATTCTCCTCAGTAACGGGTAGCGAGCGACACGCTTCTAGGAAAACACGGCCCGGTATCACAACTGAGCCTTCAATAATCACCTCAGTCTGCGTTGAGGATGCGATAGAAACTTCCATATCAGTCGCTGCAAACAAAAGCTCGTCGTCGACAGCCGTCACTAGGATCCCCGCTAGAACCTGAACAGAAGTTCTCGACGAAACAGCTCTAGACACCATAGATAGCGTTTCTACGAGACGCTCCCTACTACAAACAACCCTGAGTCCAAGATCGAGACTTGTATTGTTATCTGTCATAAAAGTAAAAACCTCGTAGTCTTAGTAGGGTCTGTGGGAATCGGGGAAAACCGTAAGACGCGGGTAGTGAAGAGGGTTTCGAGTGGGGAGAACGGACGAGGAGAAAAGTGGGAAAAGCGTACGATGTCGTGAAGTTGATGTTAGGAGGCTGATAACGGCGTTAGTAGTCCACGATGCGTCCACAGATCAGCGAACCTGTTTTATGCGAGCAGTAAGCTCTTGAACGAGGTTGTATACGGAGCGGTCTTCTTTGATGAGGCGCGCGATCTTAGAGGTTGCGTGGATGACGGTAGTGTGATCGCGACCACCAAACTCCTTACCGATCTTAGGGAGCGAGGAATCAGTGAGCTCGCGCGAGAGGTACATCGCGACTTGTCTAGGATAGACGATGTTCTGCGAGCGGCGATCGCTACAGAGTTCGATCAAAGAAAGACCAAAACGATCAGCCACCTCCTCCTGTATTCGATGAATGCTCACATCCGCAGCTTCTGGTGGAAAGACATCTCGAAGTACATCTTGGGCGAGCTCGACTGTCATTAGCCGCCCCGTAAGAGATGAGAACGCTACCACTCTCGTCAGGGCACCTTCGAGCTCGCGGATGTTTGACGAGATGAGGCTTGCGATGAACGTAAGCACCTGGGGATCGGGGACGTGAATTCTTTCGGTGTGAACCTTCTTTCGAAGAATGGCGATCCGCGTCTCCAGGTCGGGCGGCTGAATGTCGGTGATTAATCCCCACTCGAAACGCGAACGTAGGCGAGGCTCGAGCGTCGCCAGCTCGCGAGGCGGTCGATCGGAGCTAAGCACGACCTGACTACCGGCCTCGAACAGCGCATTGAAGGTGTGGAAGAACTCTTCCTGGATGCGCTCTTTACCTTCGAAGAACTGGAGATCGTCAACGAGCAGCACGTCGTAGTTCCGGTAGCGCTGCTTGAAGCTGTCGATGCGCTTGTCACGCAGCGAGTCGATGAAGTCGTTCATGAAGTTCTCGCTGGTGACGTAGAAGACGCCGAGGTGTCGAGAGTGCTCCGAAACGTAGTGGGCGATCGCGTGCAGGAGGTGTGTCTTTCCCAACCCTGTCCCGCCGTAGATGAAGAGCGGGTTGTAGGCGCGCGCCGGCCGTTCGGCGACTGCGAGCGCGGCGGCGTGTGCGAAACGATTCGAGGATCCGATGATGAAGAGGTCGAACGTGTACTTCGGATTCACGCCAGTTGGCGAGCTACCCACCTGCGACCACTCGCTCTCGACTCGCTCCGGGACTGCCGCGGAGGGCTCGGCGATGAGCGCCTCAAGTGGATCGACGACGGAGAGGAGAACGCCACAATCGCGGCCGGAGAGATCGCGGACGGTGGCTCGCAGGAGATCTAGGAAGTGACCTTCGATCCACTCGCGCGTGAACTCGTTGGGCACCGAGACGACCAGTAAGTCATCGCTGAGATCGCTACCTTCGGCGCCACCGAACCAGGTCTGAAAAGTGGCTTCGCTCAGCGCCTCGCGTAATCGCGCGGCGACCGCATCCCAGAGGTTTTCCGCGTTGTCTCGAAGAGAAGATTCCACTCGCCCGACCGTTCTCCGCCCGCCCCGGCGGAAGAGCGAGCATATCAGTGCTATCGCGGCTAAACAACGTGCAGTTATCCACAGCGCCTCCCGCAGAGAAACAGCGGTTTTACAGGACGTTCGGCACGTCCACACAGATTCCCACAGGTGTGGAGAACGACTCGCGGCAGCCTCGAGAAAGGGGCAATAACCGGGTTCTTATTACTCAGTGCTGAGGTGTACGGAACTGTGGAAAACTTCCTGCCGTCGACGGTCGTCTATACTGGCGCCTCGCCTCGCCAACCGGCGCCAGGCCTCTTTCGAAAAGCTGAATCGTGAAGCGGACCTACCAGCCAAACGTACGCCGCCGCAAGCGCAAGCACGGCTTCCGCGCGCGCATGAAGACGCGCGGTGGGCAGGCGATCCTGAAGCGCCGCCGAGCCAGAGGGCGCAAGCGGCTGTCGGCCTAGCTGGGCGAGGCCTACGCAGGTGGAGCGCCGGTATCGCCTCTCCCGATCGCGGGATTTCGACAACGTCTATCGCCATGGACGCTCGACCTCAACTCGCTTCTTCACTCTCTACGCCTTCCCTCGCGAGGAGAGCGGCGAAGAGGCGCGACTGGGATTGGCGATTCCGAAGAGCGTCGGTACGGCCGCCACTCGTAACCGCCTCAAGCGTACGCTACGCGAGGTCTGGCGCACAAAAGCGCGACCGAGTGGGATCGACTACGTTCTGGTTGCTCGTCCCGGTCTCGCCGAAGCGGCCGAGGCGCAGGGTTTCACCTGGCTCAACGAGCGAGTTGACGAAGTGATCGGAAAAGCAAACCCATGAAGTACCCGGCGATAGGGCTCGTCTATCTGTACCGCTACACGGTCGGGCTACTGTTCCCGCCCAGTTGCAAGTACTACCCGTCCTGCTCGAGCTACGCGATCGGCGTTCTCGAGCGCTACGGCCTGATTCGCGGCTTTATGCTGTCGGCCTGGCGGCTGCTTCGTTGCAACCCGTGGAGTAAGGGCGGCGTGGACATGCCTGCGGATGCACGTCTCTTCGGTCGGCCTTGCCGTGCACACGGAGAGCAGCCGGCGTGATCCTGCTCAGCATTTTCGGCTTCCTCAGCCCGCTCGAGAACCTGTTCCGGAGTGTCCTCGACTGGCTACACAACAGCGGTCACCTCTCCTGGGCCTGGGCGATCGTGGCGCTTACGGTGATCGTGCGCGTCCTGATCGTGCCGCTGACTGTCAAGCAGATCCACTCGATGCAGAGCCTGCAGGCGCACGCGCCGGAGATGAAGGAGATCCAGAAGCGCTACCGGAGCGACAAGCAGCGCCAGCAGCAGGAGCTGATGCGCTTCTACAAGGAGAACAACATCAATCCGATGGCCTCCTGCCTGCCGATGCTGGCGCAGTTCCCGGTCTTCATCGCTCTTTACCTCGTACTGAAGCACTTTGCCAAGCACATCCCGTGCCCGGGCCACCCGTTCCCAGCCCAAGGCCCGCACAACTTCTGCGTGATGCACGGTGATTTCTCCTGGCTCGGCCATGGCTTCTTCCCCAACATCGCTGCCAACGTCACCACGTACTGGAGCGGTTATCTGCTGCTCGTGATCTACGTTGGCAGCCAGCTCGCCTCGACCTACTTCATGTCGGGATCCGCCCAAAGGTCGCAGCGCATCTTGATGATGGTGCTGCCCTTCATCTTCGTCTTCGTCATCGTCAGGTTCCCGGTCGGCCTGATCCTCTACTGGGCGACGACGAACCTCTGGACGGTCGGGCAGGGCCTGATCACGCGGACGCTGATTCCCAAGCCCGCGGCCCCGGTCAAGCGCTCGTCGCGGACGCCCGCGGCGGAGGAGAATCAACCCGTACCTCAGAAGCGACCCGCGCAAGCGCCACGGCGCGTCAAGCGCAAGAAAAGCAAGCGCCGGTGACGAGCGAGCTGCGAGTCGAAGCGGAGGGCGCCGACGTAGCTGAGGCGCGCTCGCGGGCGCTGCTCGAGATTCGGCGCCAGGCGCCCTGGATCGAGGAGGAGAGTGTGGTCATACAGGTCGTTGAGGAGGGCGAGCGAGGCTTGCTCGGTATCGGCGCCCGCCCGGCACGCGTGGTTGCTTTCGCCGAGGTGCCGGATCCTCCGAGTCGTGACGAGAGCGAGTTGGCTGCCTCTCTGCGCGCCTTCGCCGATCAGGTCGTGCGAGCGATCGCGATGGAGTCGAGTGCCGACGTGGGCGAAGACGCGGAAGGAATCACGATTCGCTTCGCCGGCGGTGATCTCGGCATTCTCATCGGCAAGCGAGGCCAGACGATCGAGGCGATCGAGCAGCTCGCGAACGCGATCGCTCACAACCAAGCAGGTGCGAGCGCCAAGCGGGTGAGCGTGGACGCCGGCGGATATCGCGAGCGCCAGAAAGCGGCACTCAGCTATGCAGCCCTTCAAGCGGCAAAGCGGGCGATATCGAGCGGCGAGCCACAGGCGCTCGAGCCGATGAGCCCGCTCGAGCGGAGGATCGTGCACGAGCGTCTGAAGGGGTATGCCGGAGTAACGACGGCGAGTGAAGGCGCCGGTCCGGGCCGCTACGTCGTCGTCATGCCCGCGGATGAGTCCTGAGCGGGATCCGCGCCTAGCGCACTGGCTCGAGGCCTTGCTCGAGACACCGGGGCTGACGTCGATTCGCGATCCCGAGGCGGCCTGGCGCGAGCACGTTGACGACGCGCTCGAGGCGGCGCTTCTCATCTCTCGCTTCTCGGGGCCGATCGCCGATGTCGGCTCGGGCGGCGGCGCCCCCGGAATTCCGCTCTCCACAGCGTTTCCCGAGCGCGAGGTGACGCTGATCGAGTCGAGCGAACGGAAGTGCCGCTTCCTCGAGCGCTTCATCGCTGACTTCCCCAACCTTCGCGTCGTCCGTGGCCGCGCCGAGGAACAACCACTGGATGTCTTCGGCGTGGTGGTCGCCAAGGCGCTGGCCGCACCACCGGTAGCGCTCGAGTGGTGCCTTCCGCTGGTGCGTCCCGGTGGAGCCGCAGTTCTCTACTGTGCGCTACTCGACCAAGATCTCGCCCTGATAGCCCACAAACTCGGCGGCGGGTCGCCCGAGTTGCACCCGGTCGCAGGTTCGCGCAAGCGCCTGCTCGTGGTCGTTCCGAAGCTCGGGCCGACGCCTCCGGGCTTTCCCCGACGACCGGGAATGGCGAAGAAGCGACCGCTTCGCTGAGCCCCGGAACCCGTCCGTGTTCGTCAGTAGAGTGAGCCTTCATGCCCGGTCACATCTACGCGCTCGCAAACCAAAAAGGCGGGGTCGGAAAGACGACGACCGCCATAAATCTCGCGGCCTGCCTGGCGGAGGCGGGCGAGCCAGCGCTGGTGGTTGACCTCGACCCGCAGGCGAACGCAACTTCGGGCCTCGGCGAGCGTGCCAACGGCACCTCTTCCTACGACCTGCTCGATGGTGTGCCGCTCGCCGGTCTGGTCAAGCACACCCGCTTCGACAATCTCGATCTCGTCCCCGCCAAGCCCGACCTTGCCGGCGCCGTGGTCGAGCTCGCACAACGCCCGGACGGCGATCGTTATCTGACCGAGTCGCTTGCCGAAGCGACTTCTCGCTATCGCTTCGTCTTCCTGGATTGTCCGCCCTCGCTCGGGCCGCTGACGGTGAACGCGCTGGCCGCGGCCGACCGCGTGCTGGTGCCTGTGCAGGCCGAGTACTACGCGCTCGAGGGTCTCTCCCAGCTGATGCACTCGATCGAGCTGGTGCGACGGCGGCTCAATCCGCGCCTCGCGATCAGCGGCGTGCTCCTGACCATGGTCGACGGGCGCACGCGGCTTTCCGCCGACGTGGTCGCGGAGGTCAAACGGCATTTCGGAGAGCTCGTCTTCAAGACAACAGTCCCGCGCTCGGTACGGTTGGCCGAGGCGCCGAGCTTCGGGCTGCCGGCGATTGCCCACGACCGGCGCTCCTCGGGCGCCGAGGCCTACTGGAAGGTGGCGATGGAGCTTGTCGAGCGCGCCTAGCAGACGAGGATTGGGCCGCGGCCTCGAGGTGCTGGTCGGCGGCGCCGGCGAACCGGATCTCGTGCACCTGCCGCTGGAAATGATTCACACCAGCCCGCGCCAGCCGAGAAAGCGGTTCGACTCGGAAGCCGCCACCGGTCTGGCCTTGTCGGTCAAGGCGCAAGGTCTACTGCAGCCGCTTTTGGTGCGCCCGCGTGAGGAAGGCGGCTATGAGCTGATAGCTGGCGAGAGGCGGCTGCGCGCCGCCCGTGAGGCCGGGCTGCACGTCGTGCCGGCGGTGGTGCGCGATGCCGACGACCGCGAGAGCCTCGTCCTGGGCCTGGTCGAGAACGTCGCCCGCGAGCAGCTTTCACCGCTCGAAGAGTCGCGCGCCTACGCCGTCTTGCTGGACGAGTTCGCGCTCTCGCTCGGAGAGATTGCCGCTCGAGTCGGACGCTCGAAGCCGTCGGTCTCGAACCGCCTACGCTTGCTCGAGCTCCCCGACGAGGTCCTGGAGATGCTCGCCGCCGGCGAGCTCAGCGAAGGCCACGCCCGCGCCGTGCTTGCCCTTCCCGACCACGATGCCCGCAAGGCGCTAGCCCGTAGTGCCGTCAAACGCGGCCTCTCCGTACGCCAGGTCGAGCAGGCCGCCCGCGACGCCGGCGCCCCGCGCCAGCGCCGATCCCGCCCCGATCCGCTCGATCCCGCCCTTGCCTCGCGTGCGGCCACGGCCGCCGAGCAACTGACCGGCCTGTGCGCCCGCGTCAGCCCGGGCAAGCTCGAGATCCGCTTCGAAGGCGAGACCGAGCTGGCCGAGCTGGTCGAAGCGCTCGAGCGGGCCGCGGGCTAGTAGCGTCCATCGATGGGCGGCCCGCTCGTGAATCCGCCGTTGCTCCGCAACGTCGATTGCATCCGGCTTGCCGTTGACGACCTCGACGCGGCGATCGGCTTCTACGAGCGGCTCGGCCAGAAACTCATCTGGCGCCGTCCGGTTGCCGCGGACCTGCGGCTGCCAGAGTCGAACACGGAACTCGTTCTCCAAGCGGAGGAGCCGGGCATTGAGGTGGACTTCCTAGTCGACGATGCCGAGCGTGCCGTCGAGCGGTTCGTCGCGGCCGGAGGGACGCTCGTCGGCGGCCCGTTCGAGATCGAGATAGGTCGTTGCGCCGTGGTCGCCGATCTCTGGCAGAACACGTTCGTGCTGCTCGACATGAGTCGCGGTCCTCTGCCGGAGACACGAGTGCAAGATGAGGCGGGTACCGGTGGGAACGGGTAGCGAGACCGAACCGGCCGAGCTAGCGGAAGCGTCTGAGCGCTGATCGGGCAATTAGATCTTCTTTCTTCCGGGCTGCCTGACTCAGACAAGCGTCCCTCGTTTCCCGACGCGCTACTTCAAAGAGAAATGCCTCTCGCGCTCTCGGGGCGCCGCTGGCGGTGCGAGCCCGGGGAGAACAGTGTTTCCAACACGGGCTCGGAGAGGATCGTGCCGCCAGCGGGGTCAGGCGACCCCGGCGGCCGGTCGCGCCCGGCCAGAGGGGCCGCCGGCCGAGAGCGCGAGATGGGCGATGGTGGATTCGAACCACCGACCTCCGCCTTATCAGAGCGGCGCTCTAACCGACTGAGCTAATCGCCCGCGGCTGGGGATGATAGCTCGCTCGGCCGAGCGGCGCCGAGAGCGAACGGGGCTTGAAGAGCTAACCCTTTTATCCGATAACCGCGGGGCTACAATCGAAAGTAGAGCCGAGCGATGGTCAAGATGGAGATCTATGGCGTGAGTTTCGACCTCGTCGGTAAGACGCCGATTGTTCTGCTCAAAACCGTCGATGGCAACAAGTTCCTGCCGATCTGGATCGGTCACCCGGAGGCGGCGGCGATATTGATGAAGCTGCAAGAGGCGCCCGCCCCGCGTCCGATGACGCACGACCTCACCGCCGATATCGTTCAGCAACTCGGCGGCGAGGTGATCTCTATCACAGTCACGGAGTTGAAAGAGAGCACCTTTTACGCCCGCATCACCCTGCGCCAGAACGGGGACGAGATCGAGATCGATTCTCGTCCGTCCGACGCCATCGCCATCGCCATCCGGGTCGATTGCCCGATCTTCGCCGCCGATGAGGTGATCGAGGAGTCGGGTGTCGAGTTCGAGGGCGAGGAAGTGAGCGAGGAGGAGATGGTCGACCAGTTCAGGCAGTTCCTGGAGACCGTCTCGCCTGAGGAGTTCGCTCTCGGTGAGGAAGGCGGGGAGAGCGAAGAGAGCGAAGAAGAAGAGGGCTAACGCGCTACGCGGGCCGACTGTCAGCGGAAGTTTCGCGCTTACTCAACGCTAAGACCACCTCGAAAAGCTCGCGTAATGCCTGATCGGAAATCGTACCGTCGTTTGCCTGGCGCCACGTTTCGAACAGCCGTTGCTCTCTTTCCGGATCGATGAGCTCATAGCCTTGGTCGGCCTTGTGGCTCTTGATCCTCGCGGCAACGCGGAGGCGGCGGGCGAAGGCGCTGATCAGATCGCGGTCGGCGGCCGCGATCTCTTCGCGCAGCGAATTGAGTATGGGATCGGCCGCGTTACCGCTCATGGGTCGGAGATCGTAGCCCATCAGCGTGCCGATCTCACTGTAGCGGCCGGGCGCTGAGCTCGAACCGGACGTTCTTCTTCTCTCGGGCGGGCCGCTGGTCGATGCCGAAGGCGACCCGCCGTCGGCGAGAGGGCGTGAGTTCAGTAGTGGATGAGAACACGCGTGTTATACGGAATCAAACCGTAGACGCGAATGGCTAGCCACATCGGTATACGCACACAGCCGTGAGAGGCCGGATAGGGAGGCACATCGACGTAGCCGTGGATGGCGAAGGCGCCGATGAAGAAGTTCGAGTAGTACATGACCGCCCCGCCGGGGACCTTGCTGTAGACGTGGAACAGCCCGATCGGCGTGTTCCCCGTCGCTCCGGTCGAGACCGGCACGATCAGCGCGACCTTTCCGTTACGAACGATGTACAGAACCTGCTTGGTCTTGTCGACCTCGACGTAGTCGCCGCGGAGGCGCGGTCGCGGCGGCTGCACGTGAGCAAGCGCGATCCAACTGGCGGTGTTCATCGAGCCGGTACGGTCGAGACCGGCGAGCTTCTGAAGCGCGTAGACGGCCTCGAGTGTGTCGAAGCCGAAGCTCGAGTCGACGCGCGGAAGCGCGTAGTGGTGAGCGACCAGCTCTTGCTCGAGCAAACGCACAACGCGACCGTGGGAGCCCAGACGGAGCGCAGGCGCCGACAACGTGTAGTGGAGCTTCCGCGAGGCCTTCGTGTAGCCGCGTTTCGACTTGAGCGAAACCCAGATGGTGTACTTAGCCGCTCTGGATGAGGGAAGCGAGAGCGGCTGTCCGGCGACGAAGACGCGCTTGGCAATACGGCGGCGGTCGCGAACGGCGACGAGCCGAAGCGCGCCGGCAGCGGCAGGCCGGAGGCTGCTTCTGAGCAGCAGAGCCCGTCCGACTATTCGCGCTCCCTGTACCGAAACGCGCAGTAGCGGTTGGATCGGGGCGACTATCGGGTTGGAAGCCACAGTCCCGGAACGGGCGACGTAGGGCCCGGGGCGCCTGAGCCGCAGCTTGAAGGTGAAGCTTCCGTCCGCGCCGGTCTGGCTGTGAACGAGCGTGCCGCCGCCAAGCGTGAGAGAGACATCCACGCCCGCACTCGCCGGCATGAGGATCCCCCGCAGAATCGTGTTCCGGCCGTAAGTCGTTACGCCTGGCTTCGCGAGCTCTAGAGCGAGCGAATCGATCTCGACGGTCGAGAGAACCACGCCGCCGGAGCTGAGCGTCACGGTGAAAGCGCCAGGTGCGAAATCGTGCGAGGTTGCCGCTCCGTCCGCTGTCAGGCCGTCGCCGAAACTCCAGTGAAAGGCGGAGCCGCTGCAGCCGTTGACGCTGAAATCGACGTGCAGCGGCGCAGGTCCGGATCTCACACTCGCGGACACTCCACACCCGGCCGCCTGCGCCGGCGCGCTCGCTCCCAAAGGTAAGGCAACTAGGACGATCGCCAGAAGCACTCGGAGCCGCATTAATGCGCAGAATAATCTCCGGATCAGTCTGAGCAAGAGCAAAGGGACTCAGGCGGTGAACGCAAGCGCCAGCGCGACGCCGTTGTAGAGCCCATGCACGAACATTCCCGGGATCGTGCTTCCGGAACGCTCGCGCAGGTAGCCGATCCCGATTCCGAAGGCGAAGAGCGGGAAAATCGCCGCCGGCAGGCCGTGCATGAGCGCCCAAACGAGCGCCGGGCCGGCGATCGAGGCCACTCTCCCGAGCGGCTCGAGCAGACCGAAGCCGATACCACGGATGAAGAGCTCCTCGGCGATCGGCGTCAGGACGGTGAGGACGAGCACGCTGGCGATGAAGGGCGCAACCCGTCCCGACTGCCAGTGCTCGGTCACGAGCCCTTGCTCGCGCGCCGGGTTGCCGCCGAGAGACGTAACGAGGAGACTGGCGACGTAAACACCCGCGATGGCGAGCAGACCAAGCCCGATCATCGCAGGCAACGTGATTCGCGACGAGCGAATCGCCCGTAGAGCGGGGCGCCCGTTCGAGATAGCGAGCGAGATGGCGATCATGATGCCGAGCAACACCGCGCCGCCAACGGCGAACGACCACCGAAAGAGGAGAGCGTCGCTCGGGGTGCTTGCAGTCTTCGATGAGGCAAAGGCCGCGAAGTTGAGGACGGCGATGAATGCCGCGATCAGCAGCCAGGCCGCTAGACGGTTACCGTCTATCCGCTCGCTCATGTCCAGCCCTCGAAAGCGGTAGCGAGCGGAGCGGGCGCGAAGTGCATTCCTGCGGCGAGCGCCCCCAGGCGATCGCTCTCCTCATCGCCGACATGGAGCGACCGGGACGGCTCGGCCGATAACTTCGCCAGTGCATAACGAAATATCTCCGGATCGGGCTTGACCGAGCCGACGAGAGCCGAGGCGACGGCGATATCCACGAGCTGGCTCAGCCCGAGTCCTTCTAGCGTCTCGCCAAGCGAGCAGTCCCAGTTCGAGACGACCGCGATGCGGAGGCCGCGCGCCTGCAAGCTGCGCAGCGTCTCGGCGGCACCCTCCTCGATCCGAAATCGATAGGACGCGATGAAGTCGGGTAGAAAGGCGTCCGGATCGAGTCCCAGGCCGAGCTCGGCGATAAAGACGCCACAGCACTCGCGTCGGATCAGTGCCACCGATTCGGCGTCTCGCCCTTCGACGGCCCGGCCGCGGTAATAGGCGATCTCGGCACGGAACGCAGCCTCGATCTCCGCTGGCGCCCTCTCGATCCCGTGCTCGAGCAGTCCGTGCCGCAAGCGGGAAACCGGATCATCGAGGACGACGAGCGTGCCGCTGGCATCGACCGTAACGCAGTCGAGGTCAGCGAAACGCATCGGGGTGGAAGGCCTTCGCGAGCTCGAGTAGGGCGGTCACGGCCTCGGGTCCGGGCTCGAGCAATCTCATGTCGACGTGGATGATGCGGTCGTTGCGAGTCGCCGGGAGCCCCTTGAGCAGTCGATTGCGCCGCATTTCCGCGAGCGTGAGCGGCAGACCTGAGGCGACGACGAATACCTCGGGTCTTAGTTGACGCAGCCGCGTGAGCGGGAACGGACCCTCCTGAGGATCGGGGCCGGCGACGTCGATACCGCCGGCCTCGCCTATCACGCTACCGATGAACGAGGTGGCCGAGACGGTGGCGAACTTCCCGCTATCGAAGAAAACACGGACAGGCGCCGCCGAGGCAAGCGCGGTGTGCACGTCCTCTCGAACGCTTGCGACTCGCTCGCGAGCCGCGCGTCCCCGCAGCGGAGTACCCACGAGCAGGCTTACGTCCGAGAGCGCTCGTTCGATGCCGCCGAGTGTCGTGTCGGGCACCACGTAGACGGCGATTCCGAGCGCCCGCGCCGTCGTAAGCGAGGTCTCGGAGATCTCCGAGCCGGCGAGGATCAGCTCGGGCCGAAGCGACCGGATGAGCGGGATGTTCAGGTTGCCGCTGCGTTCGTCGACCGGAGTGACGTGGAGATCGAGAGAGACTGCCAGCTGCAGCGGCGACTGCCCGGCAACGGCGACGCGTTTGGGGGCTGTTTTCAGTACCACCTCGTTGTGGTCGGCGTCTATTACCGACACCGGGTAGAGAGCGACTGTCGGGCCTGTCGGCTCGTGCTTCTCGCCGCATGCGGTCACCGCCGGCAAACAGACGAGGGCGAAAGTGAGAGTGAGCCGAAGCAGAAGCGAGCGCCTCGCTTCCGAGATTCCAGCTCGAGCTACACGCTGCATGCGCACGTCGCCGCCGATGATATCCACGTAACGGAATCAGCCCGCCAGACGAAGGCCTCGCGCGTCGCTGAGGAAGTCGCGTTCGCCCGTGGAATAGGAGCGCATGCACAACTGGCACCCGCTGGCCGTTCTCGGCGCGGTCATTTTCATCACCCTTGTCATCTCGGAGATCGTCGATCGCGCGATGACACGCCGGAAGCTGGACGCGGCGGTGATCACTCGCTACCGCGTGCTCAGGCGCAGCATTCGCGCCGGGATAATCTTCGTGGGCCTGCTCTCGGCGCTGCTCGCGATTCCTCAGGTGAGAGCGGTCGCGGGCGCCATTCTCGCGTCCTCGGCGATCGTCGGCATCGTCGTGGGTTTTGCAGCCCGCACGACCTTCGCGAACGTGATCGCAGGATTGATGATCGCGGTGACTCAGCCGCTGCGCTTAGGCGACACGGTGGAAACCGGCGGTGAGCGCGGAGTGGTCGAGGAGATAGATCTCATCTACACCTTCATCCGCCTGGAGGACGGGTCGAGGCTTGTCATTCCCAACGAGAAGCTCGCCTCGGATACGATTAAGAACTCTTCGATCCGGAGGCGCGAGACGGTAGCGGAAGTCACTGTGCAGGTACCGTTGGGAATCGATCTCCAGCGAGTCGTGGATGGTCTCGAGAAGTCGCTGGCGGAGGAGTCCGAGCTCGAGGTCTACGTGAGCGAGTTGACCGACAAGACCACTCTCATCGTTCGCGCCATCGCGCCCGACGCACGCTCCGCACAACTGCTCGAGCGGACGCTTCGGCTTGGTGTACACGAGCGCTTACGGGCGCAGGGAGTGTTCCAGTGAGTCCTCCGCAGAGGAGGTCACACGGCACCGCGAGTCCACGGAGACTCCGGTTGGACGAGTACACCGATACCGAACGCCGACGTCGCCGACGTCGCGACCGGGGATCTCGCCGGCGCCAGACGAAGAAAGTGATTCTCGGTATCGCCGGCGCATTTGTCGCGCTCCTCTTCATAGCCGGCGTGACCGGCGCCGGCATCGTCTTCACGAACTGCAGCCTCTCGGATTTGAAGCCGGTCGCAATCGGAGAGAACTCGTTCATCTACGCGGCCGACGGTTCGCTGCTCGGTTCGATTCAAACTGCCCAGAACCGCCAAGTCATGAGCATGGCCGACATCTCATCGTGGATGCCGAAAGCCGTTGTGGCAATCGAAGACAAGCGCTTTTACCACCACGGTGGTGTCGACTACGTGGGCATCATCCGCGCGGCGGTCGCCGACCTGCGCGCGCACAAGACCGTGCAGGGGGCATCGACGATCACCCAGCAGCTCGTGCGGAATCTCTTCATCTCCGATAGCAAGCGAACGTTCAGTCGCAAGCTGAAAGAGGTCTGCCTGGCGCGTAAGCTGGACATCGCCTGGTCGAAGAAGAAGATCTTGACCGCCTACATGAACCAGGTTTTCTACGGAAGCAACGCCTATGGCGTCGAGGCCGCCGCGGAGACGTACTTCTCGAAGCGCGCTAAGAAGCTGACGCTCGATGAGGCCGCGCTACTTGCCGGACTCCCGCAGGCGCCGAGCGACTACGACCCCTTCTACAACAAAGCCGCAGCGCTCGTGCGCCGCAACGAGGTCCTGAAGGCGATGCGCGACAACGGCGACATCAACAACGTGCAATACGCGAAGGCGGTCAAACAACCGATCAAGCTCAAGCCGGGGAAGATGTACACGAACATCAGGGAGCCCTACTTCTTCAGTTACGTAAAGGACGAGCTGATCAAGAAGTACGGCGCCACGACGGTACGTACCGGCGGCCTCAAGGTCTACACGACGATCAATCCTCGCATGCAGCGGCAGGCCGAGAAAGCCATCAAGGACACGCTCTACTACAGCTACGACCCGGCCTCCGCGCTGGTCGCGATCGACCCTCGGAACGGTGCGATCAGAGCCATGACGGGGGTCGTGCCGGGGCGCCCGAACAACCAGTTCAACCTCGTTGCGCAAGCCAAGCGCCAGCCGGGGTCGACCTTCAAGGCTTTTGTCCTGGCCACGGCGATCGAGCAGGGGATGAACCCCTACACGACCTACTACACCTCGGCGCCGTTCACCTACCAGCCGGATCCGTACAGCCCGCCGTTTACGTTCCACACCTATAGCAACACCTACTCCGGCAGCATCTCGGTGGAGACTGCGACGCTGCAGTCCGACAACACGGTCTTTGTCCAGTTGGCGCTCGACGCCGGGCTGCAGAACGTCTCCAACATGGCCTACAGGCTCGGCGTCCGGAGTGCCGGGGGGCCGCACTGGGATGTCGTTCCTTCGATGGCGCTAGGTGCGGATTCCGTCTCGCCGCTCGAGATGGCGAACGCCTACGCGACGTTCGCCGCCGGCGGTATCCGCTCCACCCCGATCGCGATCACGAAGGTTGTCTCGCCTGGCATCGGCGTCGACAAAAGTTGGGGAAAACCGCATCGTGTGCGTGTGATTCCGGATTGGGTCGCATACGAGGTGACGAAAGTACTCGAGCAGAACATGCTTGCCGGTACCGCCACCGGGGCCTATTTCGGTCGTATCGCGGCGGCCAAGACGGGAACAACCGAAAACCACGCCGACGGCTGGCTGTGCGGCTATACGCCTCAATTGGCCACTGCGGTCTGGATTGGTTACCCGCAGGGCGAGGTGCCGATGTACTCCGTACACGGAGTCGCGATTGCAGGCGGCAACCTCCCAGCCACTATCTGGCACGAGTTCATGGCCGCGGCGATGTGGAACATGCCGGTGCTCGACTTCCAGATACCGAAGACCGCAGCTCAGTTCAAGCCCTGGTATCACGGACGCTACGGTTACCTGGGATCGACGGGATCGACTTCGACCACGACGACGACGACCACGACGCGTCGGACTACGACTAGAGCGCGCCCGACGACAACTTCGGTGCCGACGACCACCACGGTGCCGACGACCACCACGGTGCCGACGACCACCACGGTGCCGACGACCACCACGGTGCCGACGACCACCACGGTGCCGACGACCACCACGGT
>JBEKLL010000012.1:0-67927 GCA_050010215.1 Gaiellaceae bacterium
TGTTCTCGCAACTGCGAGATCGCCGAAGGAAGACGGGGTCGAAGCGCCGCTCAGTAGCCGGGCGACGAGATCGGAATCTAGCGTGGTGTTCGAGACCGTGGTCACAAACTCTCCGTGAACTGTACGCCCGCAGCGGCGCCCGTTGGAAGCTGTTTTTGTCTGTACTCGAAGTTCGTAGCCATTCTGGACGGATCCGCAAGATTAGCGAGCACCCTTCGCGCGCCCGATCACGACGAAGCCCAGTTTAACCCAGTTTATAAGCCGTGTACTGGTCGAGGATTCTCTCCAACTCGCTCATCGTTCTGCGGTGAGTGTGCTCAAGACTGGCCATCAATAGTACCGCGTCCGCCGCGGCGCTCAGAGTTGTCGCGTCGCCGGCGGCAAAAGTGGCAGCGAGGTCTCGCTACTCAGACTCCGGCGTTCCCCGCGTCGTCTTTACCGCAGCTCGGAACCCGCTTCGCGGCGTCGGTGCGCTCGCGCGCCGATTTTCTCGCGCTGGTCGCCCTCTCGCCGACGCCGTCGCGATTAGCTGGCGTGAGTACTTCTAGACACGTAGGGAAGACCCCGATGGAGAGACTCGGCGCGACTCAGGAGTACCGAGTCGCCCTGGCTCAGACCGTTTCACCGATGTGTACTCGCGTTCAATTCCCTCAGGTATGGCGAGAGCGGATTGAGTGCGATTGCGCGGCTGAGGCTCCTCTCCGCAGCGGCGACGTGTCCCAACTTCGCGTCGAGCCGGGCGGCGACGAGCCAGAGATTCCAATTCTTCGTGTCGCGGTTGATCGCCTTACCGATCCAAACGCGGGCTTGCTTTAGCTCGCCGAGCTGCTCGCTCACGAGTGCGAGCTGGAAGTACGGGGTAGAGGCCCACGGTTCGAGACTGCGCGCATCTTGCGCCGCGCGTATCGCCGCGTCGCCGTCGCCGCGCACTACGGCTGCCTGGCTATCGCCGATCTTCAGCTGGGTGAGGTAAGGAATCGCCTGAGCCCAGATGAGAACGGCGGCGACGGCGACTGTCACGACGCTCGGCGCGAATCTTCGCAAGAACGACCGGCGCACGTCCCTACTCGAACTCGCTGTCCGCGCGCGCTGCTCAGTCTCGACCGGCGAGTATCCGACGAGCCCGAGCGCAATGAACGCGATCACGCTCACGGCCGTGAGCTCCCACATCCAGTCGAATCCCGTTTCGAACGCGTAGGCGCTGATCACACCGGTGAGCGCAGCTGCCATCACTCGCTCACTACCGACACTTCGCCGCGCTCGTATAACACCGGCGCCTATCCCGACCAGAACGAAAGCGACGACTATGAGAAACCCTACGGGACCCAGTTCGCCCAGCGTCTGGAGATAGAGCGAATGAGTATTGACCACCGAGACCGTCAGGTTGCGGTGCTGCTTCCACCATTGCTCGTACGAACCGGCTCCCTCACCGAGTAACGGGTAGTGCCGCCACTCATCGACGGCGGCCGACCAGTACTGCCACCTCCCGCCTCCGCTCCCGCTGAGCAGGTGAGCCGCCGTGTAACCCTTGCTCGTGGTCGAGCGGACACTCGATGCCGGGTTCTTGAAGTTCTCGAACCGGCGTATCGGGTGACTCAAGGCGACGGCGCCGACGAGCGCCACGACCATCCCGGCAACCAGAATGCGGCCTAGCCACGGCTTCGGCCGGATCCGGTCGCGCAGCTGCCACGAGCCCAGCCCGTATACCAGCGCAGAGACGATGCAGACGAGCGCGATCAGCAACGCGGCGCTTCTTCCCTGTCTTTCCACGAGATCAGTCCCGAATGGCCCGTTGACGAGATTGCTACGCGCGGTCAGGATCGAGACTGCGGCAGCGCTGCCCAGCCCGGCGACAACCAAAGCAATTCCGGTGCTCCAGCGGCGCTCAGTCAGAGCGAAGAACACAAACACAGCGATGAGGACGGTGGCGACGGCGCCACGGGAAGAGGTGAGATAGATGACGGCGGCGATCGCCGGAAGAGGTGCGAGAGCGAGCCCTCGAGTGATCGCACTTCGACCGGCAACAGCAGAGCGTAGAAGCAGAGGTACGCCGAGCGCAACGAAGGCGCCGAGTCCGTTCCAGTAGCCGAGGGGGAAGCTGAGGCGCGAGGAGAGGCCCGGCAGGAAGATCTTGATGTTCTGGTCTAGCGAGGTGGCCAGGAAGAACCTGCTGATAAGAGCAACGATCGCGATGCCAACGATCCCCAAAGCCAGCCCGTCGCACCAGCGGCCGATCGTCCCACGTGTTGCAGCGAGCACGACGAGTGCGTAGATGCCGAGGAACATCGTCACTCGGTTGAACTCGTTGAATGCGTTCTCAGCGCTCGGCGCCCAGAGAATCGACATCAGCGTCCACAGAGAGAGCGCGGCGAGCAGCGCCCCGATTGTCATTGCGGTTCGAGTGATGCGTGCCGCCGGAAGCACGTTGGCCCCAACCCCGACGATAACCGCCCACCAGAGCGCGATCGCAAGCGTGTTACGGCTCGATAGCCCGTAACTTCCACCGTCGTAAGCGATCCAGAAGACGACCGCCGCCACGACGAGCGAGACCAGGGTAGCTTGCGAGAACCTCGCAGGGATCACACGATCGCGGGCGCGCACCGTTTGGTACGCTAGCGGACGGAGACCTGAGCTTGCGGAATAGACGAAAACGATCGATCTGGTTGTTCCGTGGCGGGTTCGTGGTCGGCACTCTCGCGCTCGCTGCCTCTTTCCCGAGTATCGCCTTGGCCGGTAACCAGCCGAGTCAGAACGATTCGGCAGTAAGTCAGTACATCGAGACGTACGGGACAAGCACCGGGAACGTTGCGCTGAGTGCCATCAAGGGAGAAGGACTGCCCCTGTCTTCGAGCGCCGAACAAGCAATCGCTCACGCTTCTCCCTCTGAAGCGAAAGTGTTGAAGACGGTGGCGACCTCACCACTGCTGGGCGCTCCGACGACGTCTCTCGCAAAGAGCCGAAGCTCGATTTCCGGGCTCGGGATCGGTAGCAAGAGCCGCCCTCGCGGATTACTGGCAGTGCTGCTGGCGATCACTATCGGCGCCGTTTTACTGTCGGTTCTTCGTCGGCGCCGAACCTAGAGGCTTCGCCGAAAAGAGCCGAATCGTTGCGAGGAAGCCGTCTCGGCTTCTGAGGCGGTCCTAGAGAAAGCAATACGGGCGAGTACGCACTATCGCGAAACGTCCTTGCGGTCACCGGCAGCGAGCTCATACGTCTCTAGTAGACGATCTAGCATCGGGCCCCAGGTGAAGAGCTCGAGGATCCGTTTTCGTCCCGCGGCGCCCATCCTTCGGCGCAGCTCGCGGTCGGCCAGCAGTTTTTCGAGCGCGGCGCGCAACGCCACGGCGTCGCCGAACGGAACGAAAAGCCCCGTCTCGTCCTCGACTACCAGATCGCGAAGGCCTCCGACGGGGCAGGCAACGACCGCTCGCCCGTGCGCCATCGCCTCGGCACAAACCATCCCGAATCCTTCCCGCGAGGATGGACAGGCGACAACCGCTGCCTTGTCGTAGAGATCGCCGATCTTCTCGTAGGAGACAAAGCCGAGCGCCTGGGGAACCTTTTTCCGCAGCGGCCCGTCGCCGGCCACAACCAGGTTCAACCCGCGCGCGGCCTCGAGCAGTTCGAGGATCCCCTTCTCGGGCGAGAGGCGCCCGACGAAGAGCACAGTCTCGGGCTCGATCTCCTCCTTCGTCTGCTCGGGAACGGTGAATTCCGGAGAGATCACCTGAACGCGAACCGCGCCGAGCCGTCGCGCCTCTTCGGCAAGCTCGTTGGAGGGACAGATGACGGCTGCCGCCCGGCGTAGGACGGGGCGTGAGAAAAACCGGAGTCGCCGTGCGAGCAGTATGTCGGTGCCCGGGAGCTGGAGCACGATCGGTCTGCCGAGACCAAGCGCAACGGCCCCGCTTGGAAGCCAGTAGGCGTGGACGAGGTCGGCGCCCCGGACAGCTCGGCGCGCCGCCCGGCGGAAATTGAGAAGCATCAGCGGTAGAAGTAGAAGCCGCCAGGGACGGCGGCGCAGGTTGCCGACTACACCGTAGCCGTAGGCGATACCGAAATGCCGAAAATCCTGCGGCGACACGACCTCGATCCGGTGGCCGAGCTCGAGCAGGTGACGAACCGCGGCGGCCACGAAAGTTCCTGCGTAGTCGCCCGGATAACGGGGATATGAGGTCGTGAGAACGACAATCTTGAGAGCTCCAGCCGGAGGAGTGCGCGTCTCGGTCATCGCTGTTCGACTCGTGGCCGGCGTTCAGCCGCTTCGGTTCGAGCGCGGGCGAAGACGAGCGGCGTTGCCAGCGCCAGAGCCGCAAACGCGTAGAAGTAATAGAACTGCATCGTCAGGTAGAAGACGTTCGACGCCATCGTGCCCACCAGTGCCGCGGTCATCCCCCAGGCCAACGGCCGCACTCTCGCCGCCAGCGCATCCCCCGCCGCTGTCAGCGCCCGCCCGATGGCCCGCGCACTGGCCAGGCGCCGGAACAGGTACCAGAGGAAGACGGCGAAGATGACCGAGCCGATGATCCCGCCCTCGACGATGGTCGCAACGTAGAAGGAGTGTGGCCCCCAGTTCGTCTTGCCGGTGACGAACTGGTAGTAGACGGAGAAGTTGTTCAGGCCGAGCCCGAACAGCGGATGGCTGTGCAGGACCTGCGGTACGAAGTCGTACACGCCGAAATGCAGGGCGTTTGAGCGACCGCCGGTTTGCAGGCGGGAGCTGATCACCGTGGCAAAGAAGTGACGGCGCTCGAACACCACCGCGGCCAGGAACACGCAGACGCCGGCGAGGGGCACGAAGAAGCGCGGCTTGATGAAGAATCGGCGGTACGGAAGAGCGAGCACGAGCAGGCCGACACCGAGCCCGAGTAAACCGCTACGAGAGAGAGTGGCCAGCTCGACTACGAGCAGAAAGCCGAGCAGAACAGCCAGCGGCCAGCGCAGGCGATGGCCTCGCTCGAGCCGCAGATAGAGCGGGACAAGGATCAAGAGCGGCACGATCAGCATCACGCCGAGGTGATTGGGATCGCCGGTGAGCGCGTTCGGACGGTAGACGTTCTGCCCGCCGACAGCACCGTAGATGTTGATCGAGGTGGCCGCCCCGCCGGTCAGCGGATCGAGTAACCGCTTGTCGAGATTGAGACCGGCTTCGGCAGCTCCGAGCTGGACTACTCCGTAGGCAGCGTTTGCCGCCATACCGGCGAGAAAAAAAGCGAGCGATTTCCAGAAGAACCGCTGCGAGCGACTGCTGAGATGAACCACCGCTACCGTCAGGAAGAGCAGGTGAATGACCAGCTTGGCCATTCCCTTGCTGAACTGGGTCAGCCCCTGGACGGTTTCGATATTGAAAAACCCCGCCAGGTAGCAGACGAGAAAAGCGGCAGCGAAGGCGAGTGTTACCAGCGCTGTGCGCGGTGCCCTCAGATCACGCGATACGACGCAGTCGACAGCGAAGCTGATCAGATAGACGATCGCGAGCAAGTCGGCGAGCGAAACCGAGACGCCGACCTCCCAGTGCAGCTTCTCGAAAGTGGCCGCGAACAGCGTAACCAACAGAAGTAGGTCGGTTCGTCTGCCGGAGCGTTCGGATATCGCCGCCGTCACGGGCCTGATCGTACGCGCTCGAGAGTCACGGCTGACGCGGGTCCGGTCGGATTCGTCCGCGTCGCGCGACTCTGGTACTCGCGGCCGATCCATGGACGAGCTGGTGTGTAAAGCTCCGCTCCCGGCAGAGCGGCGTCGTACCCGGCTGGGTGTCGTCTCCTCGCGACCGACGAGCGAACAGCGCTACCGCTCAAGCGGCGATCTGCGCTCGCCTCAGCGCCGCCATGCGAGCAGCACCTGCAACGGGCCCGAACGCAACCAACGCGCCGCGTCGCGATACATACGGCCTCGTGAACCCGGAAAAACGAGGCCTCTGATCGTCAGCGACACCAACAGCAAAGCGCGGGCGACCCGAGCTGTCCTGACTCCCCGATGCTTTTCGAGAAAGAGCAGGTGACCCTGCACCTGCTCTCGGAAGAGCTTGCCTCCATGCGAAGCCCCGCCGACGTGTACCACCTCGGCTGTCGGCGTGAACAGAATCTTCCAACCGGCCTGGCGGAACCTGTAGCACCAGTCGACCTCTTCGCTGAAGAGGAAGAAGCGCTCGTCGAGGCCGCCGACCTCGTTCACCGCTTGCGGGCGCACGAGCAGCGCCGCCCCCATTAAGAACTCCGCCTCGAGCTCGCGATCGTGACGGAAGCCGCCGCCGTAGAAGGCGTTGAAGAGCCTCGTCCGCGGCGCCAGCTTGCGCAGGAGGAAGTACTCGGTTGCGAGCCGCCAGAGCGTCGGAAAGCCGCGTACGGAACGCTGTAGCGTTCCGTCCCGGTTGCGCAGGAGCGGTCCGACGATCGCCGCCGCCGGGTTTCGTTCGAGCACGTCCACGAGCCTGGCGACTCCGCCCGCAACAACCCACGCGTCGGCGTTCAGGAGCAGGTAGCACTTTCCGCGGGCGGCGCGCATACCGGTGTTCCAGCCCGCTCCGAGACCACGATTCTCCTGCTTGATGAGATGAGCCTCAGGGAAGCGCTCGCGCATCAGCTCGAGCGTGCCGTCGCTGGAGCCGTGGTCGACGACGATCAGCTCGCAGCCGTGAACGCTCTCCAGGCAGGGCTCGATCCAGGGCATGGCGTTGTAGGTGACGACGATGACCGAAACCTCTGCGCTGCTCGACGCTGCCGTCCGGGACTCGCTCGAGCGCTCATTCATCGCGAGCGGCCTTCTCCCGCGCGTTTCGCGATCGTTCGCCGCCGCGCCGGGCAAGCGTGCCGTGCGCTCCCTCCCAGGCGAGAATGGCGCCGCCCGGAAGCGAGAGCAGCGCCGTAACCAGGAAAAAGAGGAACCCGGCGGCGAAGGCGGGGTCGTGCGCCACACCGAGTTGCCCGAGGAAGCTGATGAAGAACGTCTCGCGCACAGCCAGGCCATTGATCGTGAAGGGCACGAGCTGAACCAAGAGCAGCAGTGGGCCCATGACGTAGAAGGGACGCGGGCCCAGATCGATGCCCGCCGCCTTGGCGGAGCTCCAGATAGCGAGGATACGCACCGCCTGAACGCCGACGGTGAGAGCGAAGGCGCCGATCAGTAAGCCCGCGTTCTCACGATAGGCATGGATGCCTAGATAAACCTCACGCGCGGGCCGCTCCAACCGCAGCCTGCGCAGTACCGGTACCGCCGTGGCGAGTAGGCGTCGAGCCGAGCGGGCGAAGAGCAGAACCGCCAGCACAACAGCGGCGATAATCAGAGCTCCTTCTATCCAGAGATAGGCGCCGATGTCGTAACGATTGACAGCGAGCGCGAAGCCGAGCGCCGCCAACAGTAGCGTGGCTGCGCCGCCAAGCACGCGCTCGAGCAGAACCGATCCGGCAGCCGGACCGCCGCGCCCGGGATGGCGGCGACTGGTCTCGAAGATTCGCATCGCGTCGCCACCGAGCGACGTGGGAAGAACCTGTCCGGCCGCATATGAAGTGAAGTACGCGCGAACCAGCCAGCTCATGCGGTCGTGGATACCGCGCGCAGCCAGCAGCCTCTGCCAACGCCAGGCCATCAACCAGACGCTCCCGCCCATGATCGCTATCGCCAGCGCGAAATAGCCGAGCCTCGTATCGCCGAGCACGTGCAGCGTCTGCCGGATATCGATCTTCCAGAGGATGTAGGCGATGCACAGCCCGGTGATCAGGGCGGTAGCGAGCAGTCGGTAGGTGCGTTTCATCGTCGGAAGCAGGCGTGAGATCATTACTGGGCGAGACCGTCGCTCGCGACCTGGAAGCGTATGAGATCCGCCGCTTCCCTCGCCCGGCAGACCGCCCGTTCACGATCCGATGCGAGCGCAAGCACGGCGCCGGCGCGATCGGAACGCGAGCGGAGCGGCTGGAACGAGTAACCCGGCTCGCGGTAGATCCTGACCCATTCGACTCCTTCCAGACCCGTTGCTTCTTCCACTCCATGAACGGCCACCAGCGTTCCCGTGGGCGCGACCAAGAAGTGGGTACAGGCGCCGCCGGCACGAGCTTCCGGAGTCAGCTGGGCGATATCCACCGATTCCCCCAACGCCGCCGACAAAGCGAGCCCGTTCAGGTCGATTCCGAGCGCCGCTTGTACGAGCTCGGCGTCGTGCCCGCCACCGAGCCGCGCCGCCAACTCGCTCAGACGCAGTCCTCGCGGTCCGACGACAATCTGCGTATAGGTCGGTCCCTGCTCGATCCCGAGCGTCGCCGCAGCACGAGCCGCTGTCTCCACGACCTGGTCCAGTTCGTCCCTGGCCAGCGTCGAGGGCCAGATGTGCTCGAGCGCCACGCCAAAGGCGGGCGGTGGAGCACGCCTGCTCTCAATCACAGCGAGCGCGTTAAAGCGGCCGTCGATCGAGAAGCCGATCACCGTCACTTCACTGCCGGCTTCGAGTTCCTCGATCACGCAAAGGCCGGAACGGGAAGCGGCCAGTGCCAGATCGACGGCGGGCTCGAGATCCTCGCGCCCGCTCGCCAGTGCCAGACCGCGCTGCCCCTGACGGTCGGGCGCCTTGACGATGAGCGGGTAGCCGAGCTCTGCGGCCACAGCGACGGCCTCCTCACCGCGCGTGGCGACCGCGTACCGCGCCTGAGGAAGCCCGGCTTCGGCGAAGCGCTCGCGCTGCTTGAGTTTCGATACGGCGAGCTGGGCGCTATCCGCGGAGATCGGGCAGGGCAATCCGAGCTTGGCGGAGATACGCGCCGCAATCGCCACCGACCAGTCGATTCCGGGCGCAATCACACCGTCCACCTCTTCCGCCACAGCCAGGCGCTCGAGCGCGGGCTCGTCCTCGGCCGAGATCAGCGCGCGCCGGTCGCTGAGGGGAAAGCCCGGCGCCGCCGGATCGCGATCGGCGGCGATCACGTAGAGGCCGCGCTTACGCGCAGCTTCGAGCAAACCGAGCTGGCCGGGACCGCCGCCGAGTACGAGCAGACGCTTCGCCCGCGCTTGAGTATCGCTCGCCACGGGCACTCATTCTCGCGGGTCGGGGCGACGGCGCGCGCCGCAGCGCTGCGATCACACGCTCGGATTCGCGGCTTTACTGGTATTCGATCGCGCCGGGAACGAGAATGGGAGCATGCATCCGCTTCTCGAAGAGCGGGTACGCGAGCTCCGCGACGAGCACCATCACGGCGCCAGCTGGATGGCCAGGCGGGCACTGGAGGCGCTCGTCGAAGCGATCAAGAACGGCGAGGACCCCCTCGAGAGCGCACGTGCCCTCGCCTCGGCTCGGGTCTCTCTCGGTGCCATCGCCGGAGCGGTCGGTCGCGTGCTGACCGCGGGCACTCCAGAGCACGTGATCGCCGAGGCAGAAGCCGTGATCGGCTGCCGCGATCGCGCCACCAAGGCAATCGCGATCATGCTCACGCCGAGTATGACCGGCGTGGTGATGACCCACTCAGCGTCGGCAACCGTGCGCGAGGCGCTTCTGCACACGCCGCCCGAGCACGTCATCTGCACTATCTCCGAGCCCGGCGGCGAGGGGCGCAAGCTGGCGGCCGAGTTGAAAACGAACAGCATCGATGTCGAGCTGATCGCCGACGCCGAAGGCGCCGATGCCGTGCGCGAAAGCGACCTGCTCCTGCTTGGCGCGGACACCGTCTTCAGGGACGGCTCACTCGTCAACAAGATCGGAACGCTGGCGATAGCGAAAGCCGCCAAGGAGGCCGGCGTGCCCTTGTTCATCGCATGTGAGACTTTCAAGCTGGTGCCGTTCGATCCCGAGCCGCCCATTGAGGAGACATTCGAGTTGGTACCGGCGGAGCTGATCAGCCGCGTAGTCACCGAGGAAGGCGCTGCCGATACCCGCGACGTGGCGTCATTGGTCGACCGGACGCCTTGCCTCAGACAGGGTTACGACCTGTTACGGGGCCGCCGCGAGAAGCTCCGTCCGCTCGAGAGCTCTTGATTGGCCGTGACGCCTAACGGTTTCGGCGGCGTATCTTCGACGAGATGATGAGATTGACCCTCGCCCTATTTCTCGCGCTCTTCGTTCTGGGATGCGAAAGCGGAACCGGCGGAGGCAAGAGGCCGCCGCAGACTACGGCGCAGCTTCATATCACGATCTGGCCGCACGGCGAGAGCGGCGCCAGCGCCTGTTACACGCTTTCCTGCCCCGGTGGTAGGGGCACGTTCCCGGCGGCTCGCTCCGCCTGCTCGAAGCTATCTCATCTGGATGCCTCCGTCTTCAAGCCCGTCCCGATTGGAACGGCCTGCACCGAGATCTACGGAGGCCCGCAGGTCGCCACGGTTCGGGGAAAGCTCGACGGCGATACGATCGACGCCTCCTTCAACCGCAGCAACGGCTGTGAGATCGCTCGCTGGCAGCAGCTCGGATTACTCCTCGGCTCCGCGTCCCGACCTTGATCGGATTCGTGCAAACCTTCCCGCGTCCGTTTCTCGACCGAATATTAAGTAAATCTATTCGAGTCGTTAAGAAAGAGTTAACCTTCATAATTAAGACCTAAGAATGAACCGGCGATATTGAAAGCCGAAATCGATCGCGAAATACTCTCCGCGTACCCGTTGTCAATCCGGTCGTTCCGACACTCAGCCGCGGAGGTTGGGAAATGGTTATATCGCCGCCGTTCGTCCGATATTTCTCTCTCCATCGCCGATACGCAGCCTGTATTCTCGTCGGCTTTTTCGTGTTTTCCCTCACCCCGGCCGGCAGCGTAAACGCCGCTTTACGCACCGCTTCCGCCAAGATCTCGGCCCATCTGACCAAGACGCGCTTCAGCGCGTCCGAGGCGGGATCGGTCAGGCTCATCTACAAGTTCTCAAAGCCGAGCGAGAGCTTCGCTTACCGGCTCAGCTTCAAGAAAGGCGCGAAGTGGCAGACGGTCAAGAGCGTCGAGAAGAACGGGACATTCAAGGGCTCGAAGACCACAACCGTCAAGAAGGTCTTTGCTGGGAAGCCGGTCAAGGTCGGTAGGTACCGACTCCGGCTCTCCGCCGACGGAGGGAGCAAGCTCCTCGGCTTCAAGGTGATCAAGACGAGGGGCGGCGGCTCGACCCCAACCGGGAGCAAGCCTGCGAACACCTCCCTTCCAACCATCTCCGGCACGGCCGCGCAGGGTCAGACGCTCTCTGCCTCTAGAGGCTCTTGGAGTCACTCCCCTACCTCGTATGCCTATCGGTGGGATCGCTGTATCGCCTCGGGCGCGATCTGCGCGGATATCGGCGGCGCCACGTCGAGCTCCTACGTGCTGGTCGCCGGTGATGTCGGCTCGACCATTCGCGTCGTGGTCACGGCCTCGAACTCCCATGGCTCGGCGAGCGCGATCTCGAAGCAAACGGCGCTCGTCACAAGCGTTGTCACAAAAGCCGTCAGCGCCGGCGGTAACCACACCTGTGCCGTCCTTTCGGACGGCGCAGTCGAGTGCTGGGGCTCGAACGAATACGGCCAGCTCGGCGACGGTACGACAACGGACTCGGCGACCCCGGTTCACGTGACCGGAATCTCGAATGCCATCGCGGTTAGCGCGGGCGAGTACCACACCTGCGCTCTCCTGTCGGACGGTGCCGCCAAGTGTTGGGGCTTCGACGCGGGTGGTACGAAGCCGGTTCGGGTTTCCGGGATCGCGAACGCCATCGCGATCAGCGCCGGAGACTGGTTCGACGTAGAGCTGGGGCATGACTCCCATACTTGCGCTCTCCTAGCGAACCGTTCCGTCAAGTGTTGGGGCGACGAGAAGTGGGCCCGAGCCCCGGCTCCTGTGCCCGGGATCACAGACGCTGTTGCGATAAGCGCCGGCGGCCGTTACTCCTGTGCCCTACTCGAGGGTGGCACCATCAAGTGCTGGAGCAGCACTACGAAGCCGGTCCAGGTCAGCGGAATCACGAACGCCACACAGATCGGAGACGGCTCCGGCACGTACGGCTGCGCGCGTCTCTCGGACGGCACGATCAAGTGCTGGTGGAGCGGCGGCACGAACTCGGTCCAGGTCAGCGAAATCACCAACGCTGAGGCGGTCAGTATCGGTGACGACAACACCTGTGCCCTGCTCTCGGACGGCACGATCAGGTGCTGGGGTTACAACGAGGAGGGCGAGCTCGGCGACGGCACAACGAACGGCAGTTCAACGCCGGTTCAGGTCAGCGAGGTCACGAGCGCCATAGCAGTCAGTGTCGGTGGCCGCCATGCCTGTGCCCTGCTTTCGGACGGCGCGATCAAGTGCTGGGGCCGCAACGACTACGGCCAGCTTGGCAACGGTACGCCCACGTACAGAACGGCCCCGGTTCAGGTGAGTGGGATCACGAACGCCGTGAAGATCAGTGCCGGCGAGGGACACACCTGCGCTCTTCTCCCCGGTGGAACGATCAAGTGTTGGGGCGACAATTGGGCCGGGCAACTCGGGGACGGCACGACCACGCCCAGACCAACACCGGTTCGGGTCAGCGGGATCACAAACGCCACGCAGGTCAGCGACGGCTGGGGCCACACCTGCGCCCGTCTCTCCGACAGTACAGTCGAGTGCTGGGGCTCGAACGAATACGGCCAGCTCGGCGACGGCACGACAAAGGACTCGACGACCCCGGTTCATGTGACCGGAATCTCGAATGCCATAGCGGTTGGCACGGGCGAGTATCAAACCTGCGCTCTCCTCTCCAATGGCACGGTCAAGTGCTGGGGAAACAACTGGGCCGGCCAGCTCGGCGCCGGCACGACAACGGACCACAGCTCGATACCGGTTCAGGTGAGCGAAGTCGCAAACGCCATTGCTATCAGCGCAGGCGGATACCAGATCTGCGTCATTCTCTCCGACAGCACGGTCAAGTGCTGGGGCTCGAATCAGTCCGGTCAGCTTGGCCTCGACGGGATCTCGAATACCGTCGCTATCGATACCCACGGCAACGACACCTGCGCCGTTCTCTCCGACGGCACGATCAGGTGCTCTGGCTACGGCTGGTACGGCCAACTCGGTGACGGCAAAACGAACAGCAGCTCAAGCCCGGTTCAGGTCAGCGGTGTAGACAGCGCCACGGCGGTCAGTGTCGGGGATTTCCACACGTGTGCCCGGCTTTCAACCGGCAGGATCAAATGCTGGGGCTACAACTCGACCGGCCAGCTCGGCGACGGCACTACAACGAACAGATCGACACCGGTTCAGGTGAGCGGTATCACGAACGCCACAGCTGTCAGCGCCGGCGGCTCCCACAGCTGCGCGCTCATCTCCGGCGGTACGGTCGAGTGCTGGGGCGACAACTACTCCGGCCAGCTTGGAAACGGCGAGGCCGGGTACAGCCTGACGCCGGTCGAGGTGGTCGGTATCCCATCTTCCAAGCTGGTCGATACACGGCTCCATATCACCGTCTGGCCGCATGGCAAGACGCACGCAAGCCTCGAGTACACGTACACGCTGGCCTGCCCGGCCGGTACGGGCACTCTCCCCGATGCGGCCGGCGCCTGCACGAAGCTCTCCGGCCTCGACATCTCCGCGTTCGCGCCATCTTCGGACTGGTCCGCCTGTTCAATGGTCGTCAGCGGCCCCGAGCAAGCGCTGGTCGAAGGCATCTTCGACGGTCAGCCGCTCACGGCCTCGTTCAATCGCAACGACTCTTGCCATACCAATGATTGGGCCAGGCTTGCTTTCCTGTTCGCCGGCTACGGCATGGAAAACTGACTAGCTAGGGGAGTTGGCCGCGCCGCTACCGAGCAATGGCTCGAGTCCTACGCGGTCGGGCGAGGAAGCGCGGCCGTCGCCTCCGCGGCCAGGTCACCGCAGCTCATACAGACGCCGCCGCGCTCGCCCACCGCCTCGATGAAGCGAGAGTAGAGCCGATCCCAGCCGCGCGCCTGGGCGGGATCGAAGCTCTCCGGGTGCCAGAGCACCGAGAAGCCGCCCCCGTTCTGCTGCGCCCAGTCGAGCAGCCCGAGCAGTTGTCCCTCCGCCTGCTGCGCGGTCAGACCGAGGTAACGCTCATCGGCCAGCGAGACGTCCATGACCGCAAGCGGTATCTCGACCAGATCGAGCGGGCGATCCTGCTCGAAGTCCCAGGGCCGGAAAGGCTGGGCGATGCCGGCGCGGAAACCAGGCCGATCAGGAAAGCCGAGTGAGCTGTCGTAGGCGAATCCGAGCTTCTCGATCGTTCTCAGGTTCCGGTGCGGGTCGACACGCAGGTAGTGAAAGCGGTGCCCGGCCACGCTTCCCGCGAGTTCGCGCAGGCTCTCTGCTTCGCGCGCGAGCTGGCTGGGATCGTCGGCGGCGATGTAGCTCCCGTGCAGGCCGACCTCGGCTCCGCACTCGAGCAGCGTGTCGACCAGACGACCACGGAGCTCGTCGTAGCGCTCCGGCGCCGGGCCGTCGGCCGGATGGCGATGGCCGCTCATGACGAAGAAGGTCGCGCGGGCACCTAGCCGCTGCTGCTCGGCCGTGATCTCCTCGAAGCGCCAGTAGGGGTCGCTTCCGCGCAGCTTGTGGATAGGAACTCCGCCCAGCGCTCTCGCCTCGCGCAGCGCAGCGCGGCCGCGGCCGCCGAGCAGATCGCCCTTGAGACGTGCCGCCGAGCCCAGAACTCCGCGGCGAGTCCAGCGCCAGGGAACATCGACATCGGTCGAGAGGGCGATGGCGAAACGCGCTCCAGCCCAGCGCCTCGGCTCGACGCCGAGCCGGCTACGCAAGCGCTCGAGTGGCGGATCGAGGGGGTCGAGCGAGGAGAACGAGGCGAGGAAGCGCCCGTGTTCATCGCGCCGCCCATTTCGCTCCTCGACTCGGGCCAGATCGAAGAAGGCCTGAGCGAGATCGTCGTCGTTGGGCCGTTCGCCGCGCTCGATCTGTTCCCAGGACTGCTCGCGGTAAGGGACATCGTCGCCGAAGCCGAGCTCGCCGGCACCGATCTGATCGAGTAGCCAGCGAGCGCGTCTCTCAACCTGAACCGGAATCACCGTTCGCCTGCCTCTGCTCTCGCCACACCGCGATGCTAGCCCACCGGCTCCCGTATGCTGGCGCGGTCTGCCCAAAACACGCCCATGGCCACGAAAGTCCTCATCGTCAGCTTCTACTTCCCGCCCGCGGGCGGCGGCGGCGTTCAGCGTCCGCTCAAGCTCGCCCGCTACCTCCCCGAGCTGGGCATCGAGACCCATGTGCTCGCCCCGACCGACCCGCGCTGGATTCACAGCGACCCGGACTTGCCGCTGCCCGAGCAGGCCCGGATTCACCGAGCGAGATACACGGGGCCGCGCGGGCGCCTACCGGCCCAGGAGCTCTACGGTCTCACGGGTCTGCGCCGGCTCTGGCGCCGAGCGACACTGGTGCCAAGGCGCCTGGTTCTTCCGGACGAGAACTCGCTCTGGCTTGCGACGGCGCTGCCCGCGGCACTCCGTATCGTCCGGCGAGAGAAGATCGACGTCATTCTCACCACTTCGCCGCCCAGCTCCGTGCATGTGCTCGGCGCCGCGGTGAAGCGCTTGACCGGAGTGCGCTGGATCGCCGACCTGCGCGACTCGATCGTCGCCAAGCCCGACCGGAACGTCGAGCGGGCGCTCGTACGAGCCAAGGAGCGCGGGCACCGGCGCGTCGCCCGGCGCGTCGCCAAGCGAGCCGATGCGATCGTCTGCGTAACGCCCACGATCGCCGAGGAGATGCGGGCGCTCGGAGCACTCCAAGAGATTGCAGTGATCCCGAACGGAGCCGACATCGACGACTTCGCCGGCGTCGCCTACACGCCCGGCAAGCGCTTCCGCATTACTCACACGGGCAGCTTCTTCGGTAGGCGCAACCCGCGCCCGTTCCTCTCGGCGCTGGCCGAGATCGACGCGCCGATCACCGCTCGCTTCGTCGGCGACTTCCGACCCGCCGATCGGGCCTGGGTCGAGAGCCTCGGACTCGGGGAGCGGCTGGAGCTGATCCCGTTCCGCCCCCACCGCGAGGCGGTCGAGCTGCAACGTGACTCCGAAGCGCTCTTGTTACTACTCCCGAACGAGGGCGGGCGCGGCCTGGACGTTCCTTCCGGGAAACTCTATGAGTACCTCGCGGCCAGACGCCCGATTCTGGCTTCAGTGCCACCGGAGGGCGCCGCCGCCGAGCTGGTTCGTTCCGCCGGAGCCGGCGTCGTCGTTCCGCCGGAAGACGAAGGGGCGATCAAAGTCGCGCTCTCTGAGTTGGTCGAGCGTTGGCGCCGCGGCGAGCTGACTGACGTCGAGCTCCCACCTGAGATCGGCGAGCGGATCGACCGCAAAACGCGCGTGCGCGAGACCGCCGAACTCATCGAGCGAACCGTCTAGCGCTCGCCGGCGTAGTACTCGACCCGCTCGAGCCAGTCGTCCACGAGCGCTCGGAAAGGCCCTTTCCGCTCCATCGGCAGGGCGTGCCCCGCGCAGTCGAGCACCGCGTAGGTCGCGCGCGGGAAGCCGCCGAGCACCCGGTAGGCATCCTCGTAGCCGCAGACCTGGTCGAAGCGTCCGGTCACGATCAGAGTCGGCGCGGGGAAGGGCCGCGTCAGCTCGAGCGGGAAGGAGAAGTGCCCGTCCATGCGCGCTCCGAAGATCTCGTCGTGGAGAGGAATCGCCGCTGTGATCGAGCGCCGTTGATCCTCGAGCACCTCGACCGTCTGCATGACGGTGATCTCGCGGATACCCTCCTCTCCCGGCTCGAGCGCGGCTAGAAAGTCGGCGTCCTCGCGCAGCACTCGCCGCTCCGGCAAGGTTCCCTGCCGCTCGTTAGGCGCGAAATAGGGGACAGATAGAAGCAGTCCGTCCATCTCCTCGCCGCGCCTCTGCACGAGCCCGCGCGCCAGGTAGCCGCCGAAGGAGGTTCCCGCCAGTGCGAAGCGCTCGCCCGGGGCGACAGCGTCCAGGAACTCTTCGACGACGTCGAGCATTTCGTCGTGGCTCGCCAGCCACTCGGGCGCCGAGGTGTTTCCGAAGCCCGGCAGGTCGGGGTAGATCCGCCGCCAGCCCGAGCGCTCGACGAACAGCGGCTCCATGTCGGCGGCGACGTGACGATGGTCGAGCGGCCAGCCGTGCAGTATGAGCAGCGGGCGTCCCGAGCCGATGTCTTCGTAGGCAAACGCGATATCCCTGACCTTGCACTCCACCGACAGCTCCTCTCTATCGCTACCCGATAACCGGCATCGCCATAATATCGGTTAGTGCTCGGGCTAGCGACGCTTCTTCCCTATCAGCTTTTTCAGCCCCTTCCGGCCCCAGCGCGCGAGGAGGACGAGCCCCGGCTTGGGGTCGCGCAGCGAGAAGACCGCTTCCACGAAAGGTGGACGCGGGAGAACGACGCGCTCGCCGGCAAGGAGCGTTATCGCCCAGCGCTTCTTCTTTCCTTCGCTCGTGCAAGGCGCGGGAGGATCGCCGCTCAGGTCGCGGTAGGCGATCACCGGCAGGTTCACGCCGCAGGCAGCCGAGAGCGAGTGCCACTGCCAGAGGCGGGGGTTGATCTCCATCAACTTGTAGACGCCGGTTCGCTCGTCTCGCTTGAGCTCCACCTGTGAAAGGCCGGTGTGCCCGCAGGCGCCGAGCAGGCGCAGCGAGTCGGCCACCAGATCGGGCAACCAGAGCGTCTCGCCCACCCGGCAGGTACCGACGCCGGGCGGAGTCTGGCGTAGCTTGCGCCCGCAAAAGAGCCCGAGCGCCCGTCCCTCACGATCGAGGTAGCTGCCGACCGTGTAGAGCTCGCTGTCCGCGCCCGGAACCACTTCTTGCATCATCGGTACGAACGACTCGGTCTTGGCGTACGCCTCGTCCAACTCGGCGAGCGAGTCGCAGCGGAAGGCCTGGCGGCGGTAGGCGCGCCGGAACCCGATCGGCTCCGACGGTTTCACCAGCAACGGAAAGCCGAGTTCCTCCGCCGCGCTGCGAGCTTCGGCGGCGGAGATCGGGTAGCGCGTGAGCGGAATCGCCAGCCCGGTCTGCTCGGCGCGCTCGAGCTGAAAGCGCTTGCGCTGCAGCGGCTCCAGGAGATCCCAGCCGGGGAACGGGCAGAGCAGCTTGCCGTCGAGTGCCGGAAGCGCGCGTGCAACGGCGGCGAGGCCGTCGTCATGGGTCGGAAAGACCGGCGCGGGCGCCGGGAGCAGCTGCACCAGCTCGCTCAAGAAAGCGGCAAACCGTGACTCATCGAGATCGGGATCTGGACACAGCAGCGGAAGGGCAGCCCGTGAGCGAAGTCCCAGCGCACCTTGTTGGTGATCGAGCGCAAGCACCCTGATCCTGGCACGGGCGAGTAGACGTATGGCATCGAGGCCGTTGACCCAGCCGACGTTGAGAACAAGGGCAGGAGCCGAATCCGAGTGCGCCAGGTGGCGCAGTATCCGTTCGCGCTCGTTGCGCCCGATCAGATTGGCCGACATCACAGGCGATCGTACTCAGAGGACGGGCCGTCCGAGCTACGATCAGGCGCCGCTCCGGGATCTCCGGCAATCTGTAGCGATGCTTGACACCGAACCAGAAGAGGAACCGATCGCTCGTACCGGCTCGATGATCGGCGGGCAGATGTCCCGTCTCGCCCGTCAGTCACTCGTTTACGGCGTGGGGCCAGTGGTCTCGAAGTTCATAGCCGTCTTCATGCTTCCGCTCTACACGAGCTACTTGGTGACGAAGCAGTACGGAGTAGTTGCACTGCTCATGTCCGCGGAAGTCGTAGCGGTAATCGTGTTCCGAGCCGGGATCCAGAACGCCTTCTTCCGTTTCTACTACCTCTCGAACGATCCGCTTGAGCGGCGCACGATTGTCCGCACCTCCTTCTGGTTCACGATGACGAGTGCGACTGCCGGTCTCGTGTTGGGACTCGTTCTTGCGCCCGAGATCGCCTCGGCGCTCGCGCTCCACCCCGGTCAGACCAACCTCGTCCGCGCAACTGCGGTGCTGCTGTGGGGAGACATGAACTACCAGCAGCTGACGGCGGTCTTTCGCGTCGAGCAGCGTTCCGTCTCGTACGCCATCGCCAGCGTGGCCAACGTCTTCATCACGGTCGCGGCGACGGTGACGCTCATCGTCTGGCTCCATCAGGGATCTCTGGGCCTGATCATCGGTAACTTCACGGGCACGCTTTGCGTTTTTACGGTACTCCTCGCCTACCGGGCCAATCTGCTCGGCTTCGAGTTCGACCGCAAGCTCTACCGCGCGATGGAGCACTTCGGCCTGCCGCTGCTTCCGTCGATCCTGGCGCTCTGGGTGACTAGGTTCTCCGATCGCTTCTTCATCCAGCATTTCCTCGGGCCGGGCGCAGTCGGCGTCTACTCGTTCGGCGTTCAGATCTCCTCGGTGCTGATGCTGATCATCACCGCCTTCCTGCTCGCCTGGCCGGCGTTCGCCTATTCGATCGAGGATGACGGTGAGGCTCGCCATACCTACGCCTACGTGCTCACCTACTTCCTCTTTTTCATGATCTGGGCGTCGGTCGCCCTCTCGCTCCTTGCGCCCGTGCTCGCCCATCTGCTCGGACACAAGGCCGCCTACCACCCGGGTGCTCGATTCGTTCCAGTCCTCGCGTTCGCGTGCGTGCTCATAGCCGGCTACGAAGTCGTGACGATCTCGATCGGCCGAGTCCGAAAGACCGGAATGAACTGGGTCATCACCGGCTCGGGCGCGCTCGTAGACATCATCCTGAACTGGCTGCTGATTCCACGGGTGGGCGCCATGGGCGCGGCGATCGCGCTCCTGGCGGGGTACGCGACGATGTTCGTGGGGATGAGCTGGCATGCTCAGCGCCTCTTCCCCGTTCCCTATCAGTGGCGGCGAGTGGCAACCATGGTCGTTGCCGGAGTCGGGATCGTCCTCGTCGGGAAGTGGATCTCGGTCTCTGCTCCACTGGCGGTGGCTCTGGCAGCTGCCTTCCCCTTCCTGCTCATTGTGCTCGGCTTCTATTCGGCGCCCGAACGGGCTCGAGTCGCAGCTCTGGTTCGCCGCGTATTACGCCTGCAAACCGTCTGAGCGCCGATCGCTACCTTACGACGACAACAGCACTCGCTCTGTACGGCCCCGAGCGAACGAGCAACCGGTACCACCCGGATACGAACGGGGCTCGCAACACGAGGCGTCTGTGCCAGGCGCGGCCGGACTTCCCGTCGAAGTGCCAGCGCACGAATGTGCGATCGGTCGAGATCCAGACGCCGAATCGTTTTCCGGCGGTCGTTTTGATCCGAGTCGGCTTCAGCTCGAGAATGCGAACGCGAACTGCGAACGGAGCGGTGGGCTTGGAGAGGTTGCCGGCCGTGTCGAGTGCCCGCAGAGTCAGCTCGTGCAAACCGAGCCGAACGCGGTGCGCGATCTTTCCGTGCCAGTCGAGCTTCGTCGCCACCAGTCGTGCCCGCTCGACCAGGCGGCCGTCCACATAGAGAAGAACGCGGGCGTTCTCGCTTCGCACGAAGGCGATGTGAACCATGTCGGAATGGCCGTCCCCGTCGGGAGAGATCGTGCGCGGGACGGCGCTGACGAGCTTGATCGTAGGCGGCGAGGTGTCGACCCGGATGATGTTCGGAAGCGTTCTCGTCCACTTCTCGGCTGCCAGGTGGACTTGAACGAAGTAGCTCCCGTCCTTGACGATCCGGCCGGTATCGTCTCGTCCGTCCCAGATCGCCCGGAGGAGGCCGGCCGGCTCTTGTACGTGATCGATCAGCCGCCGCACCTCGTCACCGTTGGAACGGACAATCGAGAGAGTTACCTGGTCGCTGCGACGTAGCGTGAATACGATCGTCGCCTGCGCCGTCACGCAACGGCAAACCGGCGAGAAGATCTTCGTCACCTCGGTGCGCCTGATCGGCGACGGCTGTAGTTTCAGGTGCTCCGTGACAGCGAACGCGCCGCCCGTCGCCACGATCAGAGCCGCGACGAGAGCCGGGTGCCCGAAGCGTCGAAACACGAAGGGAGTGTACGCGCCGCGCGTCCCAACGAGACCCGCATATACGCAGATCTAGCGGTCTCGAGTACGTGCTTCGGCGACGAGCGCCAACGCCTGCTCATAGGAGCCGCCATGGTCAACGCGGGTAATCGACGCCAGATCGACACGAGTGGGCGTCTGCTGCCACTCGGCTAGGGGATCGATCTCGCACAGCAGTAACTCGCGCTGGCTCACGTCGACTATCCGACCGATCGCACAGGCGAACGGTCCAGCCCGCTCGGTCATTACGGTGATCAGCGGCGCCTCGCAGAGCGAATGCAGCAGCCGGCGGGTACCGTCTAGCTTCACCTGCGGGACCGGCGGAAGCGGCAGCTCGCCTCGCAGCTCGAGCGCTGAGCGTACGAATTCGTCTCGTGGCGAAACGACGGTCTCGGCCAGATCGCCGACGCGAACGGCGCTCCAACCATCCAAATGAATACCTTCGTCGACGAGAGCGAGAAGCAGCCAAGAGCGTCCAACACCGGCAACGAAACCGTCCAGTCCGATCAGGTCGTCGTAGATACGACGGACACGCATACATGCGCCGCTCTCCAGGGCGTCCGTGAGCGCTACGCCGGCACTCCTCCCAGTCTCAAGCCGCGTCACGGAGAAAACATTAATGCTTTTCCCTACCCGGCCGCCAGGAATCGGGGTCGACAGCGTACTTACCAAGAGGTAAGGTGAGTCTGGCCTCCTCTCCCGCTGCCGCCAAGTGGCTACCGCTACCTCCGCAACCATCCTAGTTTGCGAAGACGATCCGGGCCTTCGTTTACTGCTCAGGCTTGCGATCGAGCCGCGCGGTCACCGCGTCGTCGAGGCCGGCGACGGCGAGACCGGGATCTTGCTCGCGCGAATCGTCAAACCGAATCTCGTCGTCGTCGACATGCGCCTACCCAACTGCAGCGGTATCGAGGTCGTACGAGCGCTTCGAGGCGAACCCGGGCTCGAGACAACGCCGATCCTGATGGCGACCGGGAGCGCGCAACCGGCCGACCATTCAGCAGCAGAAGAAGCCGGCGTGGACGCGTTTGTCTACAAACCCTTCGATGTCGAGTTGCTGGTTGACGAGATCGAACGGCTGCTGAAAAGAGGCGAGTTGGAAAACGCGGCACTCTCGATTCGCCGCCTGCACTGACTTCGACCGCTCGCGATACGCGGTCCGACGGGCGCGAAAGCGCTCCGCGGTGTACTGACGAAGACCCGTTCTAGGAGCGATTGCTCCGCGGGCTCAGCGGTGCAACATCGTTACATCCGTCGCAGCGCCGATCGAGCGGCAGACCGTGGACACAGAGCGGAATAGGAATCGACCAGGCGTGGAGCCGTGTCGCAGTATCGACGAGCCGATTCGAGATCACCGCCTGGGCTCCTGAGTACGGGACTTCGAGTTGCCTTAGTTCGCTGGCGAGAAGGCTCATGCGCGAGCTTCTCCTTTGGGGGCTTGGTTGTTGGCGGCCGAGCCGGTGCTGCTCAGCTCGACTCCAAGTTACTGCGGCCGGGAACGTTTTCCTAGCGCCTAATGGGGACTTTCTATCCCTCGAAAGGGGGCTCAAGTATTCGGGATAGGCCGACGTCTTTGTCCGCCGCGGTTGAAGTTCCAGCTCGATACTCGAATCTCGCCTTCTGCTGCCGACAACAACAGAAGTTCAACCACTGCTAGGCGAAGAGGAGTACGAGATGTTGATTTGGATCGTCGCGGCCACGATCCTGTTCATCGCTCTCGGGTTCATCGCGACCGAGCTCGGTATGCATCGGCGCTAGTCGCCCGGCGTCCCGCTCGAAAGAGCAAGCGGGACGCCGGTCGCCATCGCCAGCAGGCCCCAGACCATAGGGTCTTCGAAGAAGCCTGCGTAAAAGAGGCTGTGCACGACGATCGCCGTCAGGACTAGCGCGCAGACCAGCTCCGTGCGCCCCGAGAGACTCGGTCTTGCTCGCTGGTACATCCCGATCAGCGCAACGCTGATGACCCAGACGTAGAGCGCCAACCCGGCAATACCCGTCTCTGCCGCCACCGTGACCGGCGTAGTGTGCGAGGCCGCCTTGCGCAGCGCTCTGTTGCTCAGGCCCGTCAGGTTGGCGTAAGCACGTTTGAAACCACCAATGCCGACACCCGCGACCGGGTGGTCGACCGCGATTCTGACACCGTGCCTGACGAGCGCGAAGCGATCCGACGTAATGCGATTCAGGCCGCCCTTCGTCCGGTCGAACACCCGTGCCCGTATCTGCGGCGTCGCCAGCCCGATTCCCGCAACGAGAACCGCCGCGATCGCCAGAGAGAAAGCAGCGCGGCGGCGCCAGGTTACGAGCGCAGCAGCCATGACCCCGGCAAGCAGAGCGGCAAAGCTCGACTGGGAGAACGAGAGCAGGAGACCGATCCAGAGCACTACGATGGCCGCCGTCGCAACCGCGGGCCAGGGACGCTTCGAGCGCGTGAGCACGACGACCAGACAGGCGAGTATCGCGACCACGAGGAAGCGTCCGTAGATAGAGGGATCCCAGAAAACGGAGTTGACGCGGAAAAACGACGTGTACGCGTTGGACACCCATAGTCTCGGGTTCAAGAACGTGGTCCGAGTCGCCGACTGGTAGATACCGATGACGGCGAATGCGAGCGCCATCACCACGAGCTCGACGAGAAGGGCGCGCAGCACCCGTCTCGACCAGCGGAAGCGCGCTAGCGCCAGCGCGAGTAGCGTGAACGGCAAGAGGAAGGCATCGAGCTCGATCGCCCCTTCGTGGATGTCCATGCTCCAGGCAATCGAGATCGAGCTCCAGGCGACGAACGCAGCCAACGGCCAGGCTATCGCTCCAAGCTCGCGGTAGCGCTTGTCGCCACGAACGAGCTCGTAGACGAGAACAAGCACAGCCGCCGCTATGACTACGTAGAGCGGAACGAGCAGGTTGTAGCTCGAGCCTCCCATCCGAATCGGAAGGCGAGCCGGAACGAAAGCCAACGTCAGAACGGGTAGTAGCCAGGGCCAACGCCAAAGCCCGCGGGCGAGCGCAACGACTGCGACGATCCCAGCCGCGATGGCAGCTCCGCGCAACGGCGAGCTGACACTCGGCATCAAGGGCGAGAAGACCAGTGCGGCGCCGCAGGCGATCGTCAGCAGGGCGAGCAGCCGCTCGATCCGGCGCCTCCCGAGTAGCAGCCCGAATACTCCGAGCGCTGAGACCGGGCCGCCGATCTGCGCGAGTACGTTCACTCTGTCTCCGTCAAAGCTTCCAGCTCGTCCTTGGGCGAGTCGACGAGTGCCGTGTCTTGCAGGGTAAAACGGTCAAGGCCGGGTTAGTCTACAGCGGTTCGATACGCGACCGGCTAAGCGGGTTGCCCGTGTTTCAAGGGGTCTTCGATCACGGCGCTATCTCTTCCGCCATCCGCACGGCGGCGCGTCGCGAGAGGTAGTGGCTGGCGCCCCAGACGGCGAAAACGAGCGCGCTCGACGCGAGCCCTGTGAGAACCGCAACGTTCGTCCAACGACCGGGTAGCGGCTGTAACAGCTTGATTCCGCTCAGCATCAGCACGACGGAGAAGGCGACCCGTAACACCCGATCTGGGATCCCGACGCTGATCTGGCTGCCGAGGAAGATGCCGGGGATCGACCCGGGCAGCATCCAGAGCACCGCATGCCAGTTGACCTGACCGCTGGCGGCGTAGCCGAGCCCGGCCACCCAGCAGAGTGCGGCCGCATGGAAGATGTCCGTGCCGACGATTCGCCGCGCGCTGATCGGAAAGGCGAGCAGCATCACCAGGCCGAAGAAGGTGCCGCTGCCGACCGAGGTGAGACCGACGACGAACCCGCCGCTCGCTCCGAGCGTCAGTGCGATGGCCTTGTCGCGCGGACGAAGCTGAAACGGAGCGTCGCTTGCCTTCACGCCACGCTTCAGGAAGGTCTTGACCATGAAGCCGATCCCGCCCATGATCAGCGCCACCGCGATGATCTTCGTCTGCAGACCGACCGCGTGCTTACCGAGCTGATGCGAGATCCAGACGCCGGCCAGCGACATCGGGGCCGAGCCGCAGAGCATCCAGAAGACAAGCCCCAGATGGGGCGTCCCGAGCGCCCGGTGCCGGGCAGCGCCGAAGGACTTGAAGATCCCGCCGTGGATGAGGTCGGTGCCTACCGCCTTGCCGGGATCGAAGCCGAAGACGAGGATCAGGAGCGGCGTCATCAGGGAGCCACCGCCCATCCCTGTCATCCCGACGAGCGTGCCTACGCCGAGACCCAGTAAGACGAATTGCCAGGTCCCGCCGCTCACTTACGAAGTGTCCCGATCAACACCTCGGCTACCTCGGGACGCGTGAACTCGATCGGCGGCACCTCGCCGGCGGCGAGCATCTCGCGCACCTTGGTGCCCGAGAGCGCGGTGCGGTCTTCGGGACCGTGCGGGCAGGTCTTGGTCGATGCCATCGAGCCACAGCGCCGGCACCAGAAGGAGTGCTCGAACATCATCGGCTCGACGTCGAGCTCGTGCGGCTCGAACTCGTCGAAGATCAACTGCGCGTCGTAGGTGCCGTAGTAGTTCCCGACGCCGGCGTGGTCGCGGCCGACGATGAAGTGCGAGCAGCCGTAGTTCTTGCGGCAGATCGAATGCCAGATCGCCTCGCGCGGGCCCGCGTAGCGCATCGCGGCGGGGAAGGCAGCGACCAGAACACGATCGGGCGGGTAGTAGTGCTCGAGCAGCTCCCGGTAGCAGGCGACGCGAACCTCTACCGGGATGTCGTCCGACTTGGTGTCGCCGATGAGCGGATGGATGAGCAGTCCGTCCACGGTCTCGAGCGCCACCTTGGTCAGGTACTCGTGCGCACGGTGAATCGGGTTTCGGGTCTGGAAGCCGACCACGCGGTGCCAGCCGCGCTCGGTAAAGGTCGCACGCGTCTCGGCCGGGTCGAAAGCGAGCTCGGGGAAGGGCGCCGGCTGGCGTTCGAACACCGTCACTTCGCCCGCGAGGTAGCGCGACTTCTGAGCAAACAGGCGCGCCACGCCCGGGTGAGCCGCGTCGATCGTCCGGAAGCAGAGCTCCGCCTCACGTTCCTTGTCGTAGTCGAACACCTCGGCGACGTCGAGTACCGCGCAGAGCCGGCCGTCCTCGCTCGCCAGTGCAACCCGATCGCCCTTCGGCGCCTCGTCCACGGCCAGGCAGACCGGTAGCGCCCAAGGAAGTCCGCAGGTCAGATGCATGCTTTCGAGCACCGACTCGTACTCCTCGCGCCCGAGAAAGCCGGTCAGTGGCGAGAGAGCGCCGTTCGCGATCATCTCGAGGTCCGAGAGCTCGCGCGAACTGAGGATCACGGTCTCGAGCGACTCCGCACCATCGGGACGCGGGCCGGTCCTGTCGATCAGCTCGCCGCCGTGCGGCTTGATCAACCTGTCGAGAGCAGCCTTCATGCCTTCACCTCCGTGCCGACCAGACCGAGCTGTTCGAGCTTGGCTATCACCTTCACCGCCGCCTGCTCGGGCGAGAGCCGCTCGGTATCGAGAACGATGTCCGGGTTGGTCGGCGCCTCATAGGGGTCGTCAACGCCGGTGAAGCCTTTGATCTCGCCGGCGAACGCCTTGGCATAGAGACCCTTGACGTCGCGGCGCGCACACTCCTCGACCGAGGCGGCCACGTACACCTCGATGAAGGGTCCGAACTCCTCGACCAGCGCCCGATTCTTCTGGCGAATCTCCTCGTAGGGGGATATGGCGGCGGCGATCACGGCGGCGCCGTGGCGGGTCAGGCGCGAGGCGACCCAGCCGATGCGCTCGATGTTGGTGTCGCGGTCCTCCTTCGAGAAGCCGAGCCCTTTCGACAAATGCGTGCGCACGGTGTCGCCGTCGAGGTACTCGACGATGCAGCCGCGCTCGTCTAGCGCAGGACCGACGAGATGGGCGATCGTCGTCTTGCCCGAGCCGGAAAGTCCCGTGAACCAGAGCGTGAAGCCGCCGGCGCGTTTGCGATCGGACTCGGGGTGCTCGTGCGGGTAGATGTGCTTCACGGTGCCCGGGGTCCCGCTCGCAGCCTTCTCGTTCATCTGTCCCTTTCCGTCTTCGTACCGTCGAGGTGAATGCCGCACTCGAGCTTGTCGGAACCGGCCCAGCGCCCTGCCCGCTCTTCCTCGTCGGGCCTCGTCGGGCGCGTGCAGGGGATGCAGCCGATCGAGCGGTAGCCCATGTCGTGCAGCGGGTTGTAAGGAATCTCGTTGACGTGGATGTAGGCCTGCACCCGTTTCTCGTCCCAGTCGACGAGAGGATGAACGCGCCAGACGGCGTAGCGCTCCGACCACTGGATCTTCTCGAGCCCGGAACGGCTCGGAGATTGCTCGCGGCGAACGCCCGACACCCAGGCGCCGTACGGCTCGAGCGCTCGCGTCAACGGCTCAACCTTACGGATGTGACAGCAACGGTCGGGATCGCGCTCCCAGAGGTTCGGCCCCTCCCGTAGATGCTGTTCGGCCACCGAGATGATCTCGGGCCCGACGACGTCGATCCCGTAGCGCTCGATCAGGCGCTCGCGCGTCTCGTACGTCTCGCGAAAGAAGAGCTGCGTGTCGAGCTCGACTACATCGACGTTCAGTCCGAGTTCGCTGAACATGTGCACGAGCACCGAGGATTGCCGCTGCCAGGAGCAGGTCAGGCAGAGCTTGTCGCCAAAGCGCTCGGCCGCCCAACCCAAGATCTCCTCGGCCTGCAGCGGCGCCAGTTCGAGCGCGAGCTCGCGCGCTTCCTCATCGGCGCTTGCCCGGCTAGGCCTGGGGCTGATCACCGGAGCTCTCCCCGATTGATGACCCGTTGACTGGGTGCGATCGGTGGATGCGATGCTAGGACGCAGCGCCTCGTTCGTAGCTGGAAGCTACGGGCGAGGCCGAGGACAACGCAGCGCGCCGCCGAGCGCTGCCAAGCGGCGGAGTGCTTCATTCGGAGAGAGCTCCCTTAAGGAGAATCTCCTTGAGGGTGTCGCCGCGGAGTCCGAGCCTGAGCGTCTCGAGTGGAATGACCTCTTCGGGCGCGATATTGCCGAGGTTGACCTCGGGCCCGTAGTGCTTGATAAACCAGGCCTGCGCCGACTTGGCCGGCGCTTCGAAGATGAGGTCGTCCACCGCCACCTCATGCGTGATCTCTTCGACCAGTCCGGTCCTCATCTCGCCAGAGGGGCGGAAGATGCCGGCGGTACCGCCCTCGCGGGCCTCGGTGATCACCTTCCAGGAGCCCGCCTCGAGCTCTTCCTTGATCCAGTTCACCCACTCATACGGCGCGAAGACGACCTCGGAATCCTTCGAGCCCACCTCGGAGAGCACGACGAAGTCCTTCGCGAAGTCGGCGATCAACTCGAGCTTGCGCTCCCGCGGCAGCTCGATCGTGCCGTCCGAGATCTCCACGTGCGTGAAGCCGTTGTCGGAAAGCCAACCCTTGTATTCGTCCAACTTGCCGAGTCCATAGGCGGCCTCGAAGAGAGTGCCACCACAGACCACGGGTGTCTCGAACGAGCGGTAGAGCGCGATTTTGTCGCTGAGGTTGCAGGTCACGTACGAGGTGCCCCAGCCAAGCTTGACTACGTCGACGTAGTCGCCGGCGGTCTCGAACAGACCCTGGGCGCCGGAGAGGGTCAGACTCTTGTCGATGACGTGCGTGATTCCCTTCGTGCGCGGCTTACCGCAGCGCGGCGAAAGGGAGAGGAATCCGTCAGAGGCGGGCATTGATGGCCTCCAGTCGCTTGCGGGCGGTTTCTTGAACATCGTGATAGACGGAGTTTCCGTGGCTGTCGATGCCGACGGTGAGGGGACCGAAATCCTTGACGCGGAACTTCCAAAGGCACTCGGGCATCAGCTCCTCCCAGGCGACCTCCTCGATCTCCTCGATCTGGGTCGTCTCGAGCGCCGCGGCGCCGCCGACGATGGCCAAGTAGACCATTCCCAGCCGCTGCATGGGCTCGATCGCCTCGTCGGGCAGGCCGCCCTTGCCACAGATGGCGCGCACGCCGTACTGAGCGCCCAGCCCCTCGGTGAAGCGCACCATACGAGCGCTGGTCGTGGTACCGATGCAGATCTTCTCGTACCTATTGTTCGAGATCGCTGGGTTGTCGTTAGTGGCGGTTCGACCGGTCATTTCAGACGAAAGCCCGGGCGCGGCCCGGCCTTCCTGATGGTCGGCACCGCGAGCGGCGCCTTGGCCGACCTTGCGCACGTTCGGGGCGGTGTGCAGGAGTAGGGCGCCCGAGAGGTCGATCGGCGGCTCCTGACCCTGATCGAAGATGCGGATCTGAGTGCGGTCGCGGATGCCGATGATGTGACCGTCCACGATCACCTCGTCGCCGGCCTTGAGCGCGCGGATCTCGCCCTCGTCCACCGGAAAGGTCAGCCGGTGCTCCATCAGATCTCCTCCCGCTCGCTGTTCCTGCGCGCCTCGTCGGAGGCCCGGGCGAGCGCCAGCGCCAGCTCCTCGGCGGTCTTCGGATCCATGAAGATCTCCAGCTCTCCGTCCAGCTCGTGCCGGATCGCCAGCGAGACGTGGCCTCCCTCGGTCGCGTGGGCGTAGGCGAGCACCCCGGCGCCATCGTCCTGGCTCTCGAAGCAAATCACGCCGTCTACTTGCTCGTGACCGTTCTCGCTCAGCTTGCTGTCATCCACTGTCTCTCCAAACCTAGAAGTCGCACTCGTATTCAATCGAGCCGTCCATGGCGATGTGCGCGCTGGCCCGGCGCGCAGCCCAGCACTGGTAGTTGACGGCGACAGGGTTGAGGGTCATGTGGGTGTCGGCCTGCTCGACGTGAACTGCGAGAACCGTGGTATCGCCGCCCATCCCCATCGGGCCGATGCCGGTCTCGTTCAGCAGATCGGCCAGCTCATCCTCCAGCTGCGCGACAAGAGGATCCGGATTGTGCGAGCCGACGGGACGGGCGATCGCCTCCTTGGCCAGGTGCATCGCGTAGTCGGCCGAGCCGCCGATACCGACGCCGACGATTCCGGGCGGGCAGGGCTTGCCGCCGGCGCCGACGATCGACTCGAGCACGAACGTCTTGATCCCGCGCACTCCGTCGGCGGGAACGCACATCTTGAGGAAGCTCATGTTCTCGGAGCCCGAGCCCTTGGGTACGCACTTGACGTCGAGGCCGTCCGAGCCTGCCACGAACTCCCAGTGGACGATCGGCAGCCGGTAGCCGATGTTGGCGCCGCTCGACTCGCGCGTGAGCGTGTTGACGCTATTGGAGCGCAGCGGATAGTCGAGCGTGGCCCGCTCGGTGCCGGTTCGGAGCGCCTCGTAGATGCGAGCGGGATGGAGTGGGAAGTACTCGCCGACACGGCAGAAGTAAACGGCCAGGCCTGTGTCCTGGCAGAGCAGGTTGTCGAGGTCGTCGGCGACGCCGACGTTGCGCAGGATCGTCTCGAGGATGCGGCGACCGCTGGTCGAGGTCTCGCGCTCGCCGGCCTCGGCGAGCGCATCACGCAGATCCTGCGGGATGTCTTTCAGCGCCGAGACGTAGAGACTGGCCGCGGCTTCCTCGACCGCGGCCCGGAGCGTGATCGCGCTTTTCTCGCTCCTGACGGCCATCAGCGGGACCGTTTACGGGCAGGCCTTCGTGTGCCGGCAGAAGCGATTGGATCGTGCTCTGGTCTCATCTGGGTCTCGTTCGGAAAGCTGACTTCGAGAATAGCGGCGTCGGCATCTGTTCGATCGCGCTCCGGGTCTGAGAGCGCCCGCTAACCCTTTTCCCCAGCTACGCGCTGGTTTAAGCAGACGTTATACCGTCGATGCTCAATTCTAATCAGGGCGATAGCTCTACGGGCGCCTGTGCGGAGGCGAAGAACCGCGATCCCCTCGAGTGGGCGTCCTCTGGGTGCCGATTCATCAGTGACGCGCTCAGGAACGAGCGAGTAGCGCCATCCCGGCCTGAGCGATGGAGATAGGCGAGATGAGATCGTTCTCCAGTGCCCGCTTCGAGTCGTTCAACACGATCGCGAGCACAAACGCGCGACCATCCCGCCGTTCCAAGTACCACGAGAAACAGAGCACGCCGGGCTCCGAGCTACCTTTGTAGGCCGCGTAGCGCCAGATCGTCGGATCAACCGGGGCTCCCGAGTTCTTGGAAAGGATGGCCCGTATCGGGGCGAGCTTCGGACGGCGCGCGAGCTGTTGGAGCCCGACCAGTCTCCAACGGTGAAGCAGACCGGCCAGAGCCGGTGCGGTTGACTCCCGCGAGCAACGACTAGTCCGCGCGCAGGAAGGTCAGAACCGCGAGCACGCGGCGATGCTGATCAGGCGAAGCGGGCAAGCGCAGTTTGGCGAAGATGCTCGTGATGTGCTTCTCGACGGCACGCTCGGTGACCACTAGCTTGGCGGCGATCGCGGCATTGGTGAGCCCTTCGGCCATCAGCGCGAGCACCTCGCGCTCGCGCGGCGTCAAACCGTCCAGAGGACTCTCCCGCCTACGCCGGCCGACTAGGCGAGAGACGATCTCGGGATCGAGAGCCGAGCCGCCCTCGCCAACGCGGCGAACAGCCGATACGAACTGCTCCAAGTCCGAGACACGATCCTTGAGCAGGTAGCCGACGCCCTCGGCGCTATCCGAGAGAAGCTCAAGCGCGTACTCCGACTCGAGATAGGCGGATAGAACGAGCACGCCAGTCTGCGGAAACTCGCGCCGTATCTGCTTGGCGGCGCGTAAGCCCTCGTCGGTCTGGGTGGGCGGCATGCGAATGTCGACGACGGCGACGTCGGGCTTGTAGCTACGTACTTTGAGGATCAGCTCCTCGGCGTTCCCTGCTTGGCCAACGACCTCGTAGCCGGCCTCTTCGAGCAGATGCGCCATCCCCTCTCGGAGGAGAACCGAGTCCTCGGCGATCACGACGCGCATGGAATCACCTTCTCAAGCCTGGTGCCGGCACCGGACGGTCATATGGCCGGGCCGGCCGAGCAGAGGCGGGTTCCCCGCCTCCCGTCCCCAATTCGAGCCTAACGGAGAAGTGCTGTCTCATCTGTCTCACAACCGAAACGAAAACGTGTCGACTCCTCGGCCCTCTCAATCGCGCCCGCCCTCAGCCTGAACTGATTCTCCCCGAATTCCTCTCGCTGATGGTTCCGGCCTTCTACCCAACCAGGAGATCGATCGCGGCACCGGACAACTCGCCTTTGGGCACGAAGCCGCGTGCGCCGCTCTCGGCGATGCGCGCACCGTAGTCGCCCGCGTCGCGTGAGGAGGTAAGGATGATCTTCGCTCCGCCTCCGCGGCGCCGCAGCTCCTCGGCGACTTCGAATCCGTCGATATCTGGAAGCTGGATGTCGAGTAGCACGACATTGGGCGAGAGTTTCTCCGCCTGCTCGAGCGCGCCCTGACCATCCGCGGCTTCGCCCACGACCACGAAGCCCTCGTCCTCGAGCAGGTGGCGGGCGCTCGTGCGAAAGGCGGGGTGGTCATCGACGATCAGAACGGTGGTCATGAGCTCATCGTGGCACAGTGGTTCATGCTCGCCGGTACGGTCACCCACACACTTGAGGTTCGTCTCGAAGGAAGCTCTCCCCGAACACTCCGGTCGGACCGGACGCCACCCCGCGTTGCGAGATCAAGCGAGGCGCTCGCGGGCGAAGGTCAGGAACGCGTCGGCCACACGTGAGAGCGAGCGCCCGGTCGCGCGAACCAGCGAGATCTCGCGCACAGGATCGAGACCCTCGACCCGAGCACTAGCCAGCCGGTTCGCGGCCAGCTCTGACTCCAGCGCCGAGCGCGAGATGAAGGTGACTCCGTAGCCGCCGATCACCGCCGCACGTGCGGACTCCTGAAGCCCGAGCTCGAGACGAACGTTGAACTCGCGCATGCGCACGCTCTGCTTGCGCAGCTCGTCCTCGAGCACCTGCCGTACCCCGGCCCCTTCCTGCATCATGATCAGCGGCTCGTCGCGCAGCTCGTCGAGCGTGATCGTGCGCCCGGCGAAGCGGTGACCGGGCGGGCAGGCGAGCACGACCTCGTCCCGAAAGAAGGGCTCGAAGACCACGCCGCGGTGCTTGCGAGCAGCACCGACGACACCAAGCTCGAGCTCTCTCTCGGCTACGCGCTCGACCACCGTCTGGGTGTCGAAGATGGCGAGCGAGACCGAGGCATCCGGGTTAACGCGCTGGAACTCGCAGAGTAGGAGCGGCACCACCTGGTCGCCCGGCCCCGTCGAGGATCCGATCTCCAGGCGACCGCGCAACTCCCCTTCCTCGACGCCGTCAACCTCGTCGAGAAGTTGTTCTTCGAGCGCTATCAGCCTTTGCGCTCCGCGGTAGAGGCGGTATCCCGCCTCGGTCGGCTCGACCCGCCGGCCGGTGCGGTCGAGCAGCCTGTGCCCGAGCCGCTCTTCGAGCGCACGGACTTGCATGCTCACTGCAGGCTGGGTTACTCCAAGTCGCTCGGCAGCTTGGGAGAAGCTGCGTAACTCGACCACAGCGCAGAACGCAGCCAGTTGCCTGGTATCCATAAGCCCACATTATGGAGCTCGGCGTCGCCTTGCGGGTACGGGCATCCGGGCGGGAGTTAGGCACGACGACTCGGTACCGCAACCCGGCAACCCAAAGGGTTATCCTCGACCGGTGCAATCGGAAACGCTTGCGGCACGTTACTCACGCTTGGCGGCGGAGTCACCTGACCGCCGCGGGGTCGACCGAGCTCTGCGCTTCTTCGATGTTCTCTTCTCCGCCTCCTTTCTGCTGATCTCGCTGCCGATCGTGATCTTGGTCATTCCCACGATCCTGGTCACGAGCGGCGTGCCGATCTTCTACCGCGGCGAGCGAGTAGGGCGCTCAGGCCGCGTCTTCTCGATGCTCAAGTTCCGCACGCTCAGACGCGGAGCTGAGACGCGGCTCGGCCCCTATCTGGGATCTGAGCTGGTCGAGCGTACCCGCCGCGAATTCACGCCGATCGGTCGCTGGTTGCGAGCAACCCAGCTGGATGAGATTCCGCAGATGTGGAACGTACTACGCGGCGATATGAGCTTGGTGGGGCCGCGACCGATCAGACCGCGCTTCTTCGAGGAGCTCGCCGCCGAGATCCCGGCGTACTGGCAACGTCTGGTCGTGCGACCCGGATTGACCGGCTTCGCGCAGGTGCGGAAGGGCTACGAGACCTCCTGGGCCGAGAAGCTCGCGCACGACCTCGAATACATCGCCGACCGCAATATCCGGCTCTATCTGCGCACTCTGGTAGTCACCGGCTGGCGCGTACTGAGACAGTCATTACGCGGCCTCGTCCGGCCACGCGAGTAGGGCTCCAGAGGCGATCCCGGCAGGCAGGCGCGTTTGAGGTGGTCGATTCGGTGTGCCTGCCTGCCGGGATAGCCTCTAACTAGGGCGCTGATATATGTGACTCACCTACAAGACGCCGTAGACCGTGCCTTCGTAGAGGATCAGCTTAGGATCCGGCTGGCCGCTCGCGCCGATCGTTCCATCCGGGCGAATGTACTGGTGTGCCTGTGCAATCTTGTTGCCGTGCTCGTCTCGGTAGAGAAGTCTTTGGCTTCTCGTGCAGAATGGCTCATTCGAGCGCTCGGGCGAAGGGTGCCCATCCTCGATAACTCCCGGGAGGGGCAAGTCGTCGCCTACCATGCTTCGACCCCAAAGATCAAGTTTTGCCCAGAGTGAACACAACCATTGCTTGCTAACCTCGCATACGTCATGCTCAGAGAAGTCATCTAGAGACGCCAATGTCTAACCTCGACACTCGTACCCGAAGCCTGATCCTCGCCTACCTGGGTGGCGAGCTTGATATTGACGACGTACGGCGAAGGTTTATGCCCCTTGCCTGGGCTCTGGACGAATCTTCGTCCAGAGAAGACCCACTCGCCGCGAAGGTGTCTCTCTACCTCGCTGAGTTCAGTCGGGGCCATCGGGATGCCGACGACCTCCGGTCGCTCCTGGAACCGCTCGTCGTGGATACTCACGTCGCATATGGAGCAACGCCCCTTGTCATAGGCGCTGGTATGAGTTTCACGACGTGGATCCGGATGCCGCAACTCGCAACGGCTGGTACACGACGCGAAGAGGAATTCGGGCGATCCGTGTCCCCTCGTCTCCGAATAGAACGTCGAACCACCAGAGGCCTTCGAGGTCAACTGCAAACGCACTAAGGTCGATCACGATGTTGTTCGCTGCCTCCTCGTCGCCAGAAAACTGGGTGGGGGCTTCAACGGCCGGACGCTCGGTTCCGTCGGGAGCCTGAGGCACGATTCGGGTTTGGTGACGCCCTCGTGCCTCGCCGCGTCGGAGCATCACCAAAGCGGTGAGACCAAGAGCGTACGGCGGCATCTGTTCGGGTGGGTCCGGGCCAGATGCGGTTAGCGTGAGTCGATCAATGATTCTGATTACGCTGACAGCGCCATCAGTATCCGTCAGAACCTTTTCGCAGAGGGTTGCTACGGCAACGAACGGACCGGTGTGCGTGGGCAGCGCAGGCATGTCTCTATACTCTACGATCTTAGTAGGAGGTGTCTTCCCTTGGAGTACATTGGTTGGCCCGTCCAGGATTCAGGCAAGGGCTATGTAGTATCGGCGAGCTATAAGGGCCCCGCAACAACGGTGCAGGTGGCGTCCGAGCCAGAGGCTACCCAACACGACGCGGGATCAGAGTTTCAGCGCTTTGAGCATTTGGCGGGCAAACTTGTTGCCGTGCCAAAGCCTGAACTAGATGAGAAGCGCAAGACCACCTAAGAGCGCCCAGTCACTTCGGCGTAGGTGAGCCGGCGTCCCGCCACTCGACCGAGCACGGCGTCAAAGCGGCCGGAGTCATTGAGTTCGCGCAGGTTGAACGTGAAGGCACGCTCATCGAGATACCGGAAGAGGTGAAATGCCTCGACGCTGATATATGTCCCGTTCAGTCCACGCTTGAGAAGGCTCCAGAAGTTCTCCATCCCGTTGGTATGGACTCGCCCATTGACGTACTCCTCAGCGTGATCAACGATCTCATGGGAGTAGGTATCAGAGAGTCCGTTGTAGGAGTGAAGAGCGTCCGTGTAGACAGCGGCGCCAGGCTTAATCGACTTACGAACGCGGCCCTGTATCGTCTCGCGTCGGATGTTGGGGATGACCTCGACCCTTACGGCGCCGCCGCGTTCGATCATGCCGAGCACCGCAGCCTTGTCGGTCCCGCCAGTACCGGTGATCTTGCGAGCGCGATCCCGCTTGTGCATGTTGCGCGCCTTGCCACCGATATAGGTCTCATCGACCTCGACCTCGCCGGAGAGCTTGAGGAAGCTACCCGTCTGCATCGCGAGGCGGATTCGATGGAGCATGAACCACGCCGACTTCTGCGTGATTCCGAGAGACCGGCCCAACTCGTGCGAAGAGATCCCGTTCTTACTGTTCGCAGCAAGCCAAATGGCCGGGAGCCACTTGTCGAGTCCGAGGGGGGAATCCTCGAAGATCGTTCCGACCTTGACGGAGAACTGCCGCTTACAACTCTTGCACTTCCAGAGGCGACGAGTGCTTAAGTAGGAGTGCTCAGTGCCACCGCAGCGCGGGCAGACCGCGCCATTCGGCCAACGGAGTTTAGAGACGTACTCGACACAGATATCGCGGTCGGAGAAGTAGCGGATGGCCTCGATGAGGTTCTTGGGCTTGTCTGTCATTGTGTTCATACTGGTGAGTCTACTACTTCACGGCTGGTGTGTCAAGTATATCAACCCCCTAACTAGACTCCGTCCCCGTGTGCGGAATTTGTGGGATCGCCTCGGCTCGACAAACCGTCGAACCGGCCGAGCTGGCCGCGATGAACGCTAAGCTCGCGCACCGCGGCCCAGATAGCGAGGGGAGCTTCTGCGAGAACGGGATCGGGATCGCAGCGCGCCGTCTCTCGATCATCGATCTGGCCACGGGCGACCAGCCACTCTCGAACGAGGACGGCAGCGTCCGTGTCGTTCAGAACGGTGAGATCTACAACTACCGCGATTTACACACAGAGCTCGAGGCGAGGGGCCACCGCTTCGCGAGCCGCGGCGATACCGAGGTGATTGCGCACCTCTACGAGGAGTACGGGCTCGGATTCGCCGAGCGTCTGAGGGGAATGTTCGCGCTGGCGATCTGGGATGAGAGCAGGCGCCGCCTGATCCTCGCGCGCGACCGCTTCGGGATCAAGCCGCTCTACTACAGGCTCGACGGCGGCGAGCTGCGCTTCGCTTCAGAGCTTCGCGCCCTACCCAGAGGCGAGATTGATCTGGAGGCGCTCGAGGCTTACCTCGCCTTCAACTTCGTACCGGCGCCCTACTCGATTTTCCAAGGAACGCGCAAGCTGCCGCCGGGGTACCTGCTCGTCTGGGAGGAAGGAAAGGCGCACGTTGACCGGTTCGCCCGTCCGCTTCCCGCGAAGAGAGGTGAAGAGCGGCAGGAATCGACGGCCGAGCTGGCCGAGGAGTTGCGTGCGCGCCTGCGGGATTCGGTTCGCGCCCACCTGGTCAGCGACGTTCCGGTCGGCGTCTTCCTCTCCGGCGGCGTCGATTCCTCGCTCCTGGCCGCGCTCGCCGCGCAGGAGTCGGGCGAGCGCCTGCGCACGTTCACGATCGGTTTCGAGGAGCGCTCCTTTGACGAGACCGCCGGCGCGCGGAAGGTCGCCCAGCGCTACGACAGCGACCACCACGAGCTCGTACTGCGCCCCGAGCCCGAGCTTCTTCTGCGCGCCTTGGCCGAGGTCTTCGACGAGCCCTTCGCCGACTCCTCGGCGCTTCCCACCTATCTCGTCTCGGAGCTGGCCTCGCGTGAGGTGAAGGTCTGCCTCTCCGGCGAAGGCGGAGACGAGCTCTTCGGCGGCTACTACACCTACGCCGCCGATTTGCTCGCGCCGCGGATCGGGCCGCTGGCGCGAATCGCCCGTCCCTTCGCCGAGTTGCTTCCGAGCTCGAATGCCCGGGTCAGCTTCGACTACAAAGCCAAGCGCTTCACCCGCGCCGCTCACCTGCCGCCGCTCGAGCGTCATCACGCTTGGAAAGAGATCTTCTCGCCCGAGCTTCGCGGCGCGCTGCGGGCTCAGCGCAGGGATTTCGACCCGGTTGACCTCTTGCGCGCGCGTTTCGCCGAGAGCGAGGGCGCCGAGATGCTCGCGCGCCTGCAGGACGTCGACCTCGGCATTCCGCTCGTCGACGACCTGCTCGTCAAGACCGACCGTTCCTCGATGGCTCACTCGTTGGAGGCGCGCGTGCCGTTCCTCGACACGGTCGTCACCGCTCTCGCCCTGGTCCTACCGCGGCGACTGAAGGTCTCGGGCTTCAACAAGAAGGTCCTGCTACGTCAGGCTGCCGAGCCACTCTTACCGCGCGAGGTGGTGCATGGACGCAAGCGCGGTTTCTCGATTCCGGCCGCCGCCTGGCTGCGCGGCGAGCTCGAGCCCTTCGCCCGTGAAGTCCTCTCCTCTAACGCCCTGCTCAGTCAGGGGTTCTTCGCACCCGATGTAGTCAGGCAATTGATCGATCGCCACGTAGCACGCAAAGAAGACCTTTCGCGCCAGCTTTGGGGTCTGATCGCCTTCACTCTCTGGTACGAGGGCCACGTCGAACGGGAGCCCGGTCCATTGCACTCGGCGCGACTCGCGGCGGTCGCGGCATGAGTCGGCCGCGCCGCATCGCCCGGACCTGTTCTCGTGCCAAGCACGGAGACATGTCTGCATGAGACGATTCGGTACGAGTCGATGAGAGTCTGGATCGACATGACGGCTCCGGCGCATGTGCTCGTTTACCGGCCGCTGATCGGGCTACTTCACGAGCGGGGCGCCGAGATCGAGCTGACGGCGCGTGATTACGCGCAGACGCTGCAGTTAATCGAGCTGCACGGTCTCGAGGCCAACGTGATCGGCCAGCACGGCGGTCGTTCACGGCTCGGAAAGGCGCGCTCGCTCGGTTCGCGGCTACGGCAGCTTCGCCGATGGGGCTCAGGCCGACACTTCGACATCGCCCTCGCGCACGGATCGCACGAACTCACGATCACCGCCCGCCGCCTGGGCATCCCGAGCTCGACCACATTCGACTATGAGTGGGCCACCCTTCAGCACCAGCTCGGCTGTCGCGCCGCTACGAGAGTCGTCGTTCCGGAGGCTATTCCGCCCGAACGGCTCGAGCGCTACGGCGTCCGTGCCTCGAAGCTTCGCCGCTATCCCGGCCTCAAGGAGGAGTACTACCTCTCCGATTTCGAGCCCGACTCGTCGGTGCTGGAAACCTGGGGTCTCGATCGACGACGCGTGCTCGTCGTGGTCCGAACTCCACCGGACGTCTCGCTTTATCACCGAACCTCGAACCCACTCTTCCCGCGCGTACTCGACCGGCTCGGCAACGACCCGAGCGTGCACGCGATCGTCATTCCGCGCACGAGCGAGCAGACCGCGTTTGTTCGGAGTCTCGAGCTCCCTTCTCTGGTCGTACCCGACCGGGCCGTCGACGCTCAGAGCCTGATCGCGCTATCCGATATCGTCGTCTCCGCCGGAGGGACGATGAACCGAGAGGCGGCGGCTCTCGGCGTGCCCGTGTACACGACCTTCGGCGGTCGACTCGGCGGCGTGGACGAGTGGCTGATGCGCGAGGGCAGGCTCATCCCGCTCACCGACCCACGTGCGATAGAGCTGCGTAAACGCGGGCCCAGTTCCGAGAAGATGGTGCGCCGAAACCCGAAGCTGATGCTGGAGTTACTCCTGTCGGCCGTCGAGAAGCCAAGCTAGACACTAACGGCTGCTGTTCAGAATCTCCGAGAAGCGGATAGCCGTGATGGTGTCGTCGAGCGTCACCACGCGGTTATAGAGCTGGCTCAGGAACTCGGCCATCTCTTCGGTGCGGCGCAGCTCGGGGTTGTCGTGCTCAATCTCGCGCGGTGAGAGGTCGCGCAGACGCTTGACCTCTACCTTGTCGATGACAGCCTCGAAGACCTTCTCGCGCGGACTGAAACGAGCGCCGCATAGCACCTGCACGATCTCGCCCTTGCGGTACTTGTCGGATTTATCACCGAGGCGGATAGTCGCGGTCTTGCGATGACTACGCAACTGGTCGGCGACCATGGGTGAGTAGAAGTTGAGTGCGTGCATTGAAACAGTCTTGAAACAGTCGAGTAGAGGCGCGGCGACCGCTGAATCATAAAACCAAAACGCCCGGAAAGACCAGTATTCCCGGGGAACCGATTTACGCAGTGCGCGTCGCGAGTCGTCGGTCGGAGATGCAACTCGGTAGCTAACGCGAAGGATCTCAGCGTCCCACGCTGAGATTCCTTGCGCTGTCGAGAAACCATCGCTAGACTCGATTTCGGCACTCTATAGGCACGAGTGCCAACGGTATCTACAACCCTTAAATGCAAGCTCACTACAGGAGGGCGTCCATGAATCTCCAGCCCCTGGGTGACCGCCTGATCGTGGAAGTCCTCGAAGAGGAGCAGACCACGGTCAGCGGCATCGTCCTGCCAGACACGGCTAAGGAGAAACCGCAGCGCGGCCGCGTTATCGCCGCCGGGCCCGGTAGCCTCAACGACGCAGGCGAGCGTGTGCCGCTCGACCTCGCCGCCGGCGACACGATCATCTTCTCCAAGTACGGCGGGACCGAGATCAAAGTCGGCGGTGACGAGTATCTGATCCTGCGCGAGTCCGACGTGCTGGCGAAGGTCGTCGACCAGCCCGCCGCCAAGAGCGCGAAGAAGAAGGGATAAGGAATGGCTCACAAGGATCTGAAATTCAACGAGGAAGCGCGCAGAGCGCTCGAGCGCGGCGTCAACACCCTCGCCGATGCGGTGAAGGTAACGCTCGGCCCCAAGGGCCGCTACGTCGTGCTGGACAAGAAGTTCGGAGCACCGACGATCACCAACGACGGCGTCACGATCGCTCGTGAGATCGAGCTCGAGGACGCGTTCGAGAACCAGGGCGCCCAACTCGTGCGCGAGGTCGCCACGGCCACGAACGACGTCGCCGGCGACGGAACGACCACGGCGACCGTGCTCGCCCAGGCGATCGTGCGCGAGGGCCTTAAGAACGTCGCCGCCGGCGCCAATCCGATGGCGCTCAAGCGCGGCATCGAGAAGGCCGTCGAGGCGGTCGTCGAGGATCTCAAGACCCAGTCCAAGGAGATCTCCGGCAAGGAGGACATCGCCCGCGTCGCCACCATCTCGGCTCGCGAGCGCGAGATCGGGGACGTGATCGCCGACGCGATCGAGAAGGTCGGAAAAGACGGCGTCGTCAACGTCGAGGAGGGGCAGACCTTCGGGCTCGAGCTCGAGTTCACCGAGGGCATGCAGTTCGACAAGGGCTACCTCTCGCCGTACATGATCTCCGACGCGGAGCGCATGGAAGCCGTGCTCGAGGATCCCTACATCCTCGTCGCCAACCAGAAGATCGGAGCGGTAAAGGACCTGCTGCCGGTGCTCGAGGCTGTCATCCAGGCCGGTCGCCCGCTCCTGATCGTGGCCGAGGACGTAGAGGGCGAGTCACTCGCCACCATCGTCGTCAACAAGCTGCGTGGAACCTTCACCGCTGTGGCGGTCAAGGCACCGGGCTTCGGCGACCGTCGCAAGCGCATGCTCGAGGACATCGCTATCCTCACCGGCGCCGAGGTGATCACCGAGGAGATGGGCCTCAAGCTCGAGAACACGAAGATCTCTCAGCTCGGTCGTGCCCGCAAGGTCGTGATCGACAAGGACTCGACCACGATCATCGACGGTGCCGGCGAGTCCGAGGCGATCAAGGGCCGGATCAAGCAACTCAAGACCGAGATCGAGAACACCGACTCCGACTTCGACCGCGAGAAGCTGCAGGAGCGGCTGGCCAAGCTTGCCGGCGGCGTTGCGGTGGTCAAGGTCGGCGCGGCCACCGAGACCGAGATGAAGGAGAAGAAGCACCGCGTCGAGGATGCGCTGCAGGCCACCCGTGCGGCCCTCGAGGAGGGCATCGTTCCGGGCGGCGGCGTCGCTCTGCTCAACGCCGTCGAGGCGATCAAGCTCGACAGCTTCGAGGGCGACGAGCGCACGGGTGCCGCGATCATCGTGCGCGCACTCGAAGAGCCGCTTCGGCAGCTGGCCGAGAATGGCGGTTTCGAGGGCTCGGTCGTCGTGAACCAGGTCCGCTCGGCCCCGAAGGGCGAGGGCTTGAACGTCGACGACGGCGAGATGGAGGACCTGGTCAAGGTCGGCATCATCGACCCGACCATGGTCACCCGCTCGGCGCTGCAGAACGCGGCCTCGATCGCGAAGAACATCCTCACTACGGAGGCTGTGGTGGCCGAGGCGCCAGAGAAGACATCGGCCGGCGGCGGCATGCCAGGCGGCATGGGCGACATGGGCGGCATGATGTAGTCAGCGCACAAGCGCAAGCAGTTCAAGGAGGCCGGCGAAAGCCGGCCTCACTGCTTGCTCAGGGAAAGGCGCGACGGACGATCTCGGCGGTCTCTTCCAGCCAGGTCGTACGCTGCTCGGCACTGCTTGTGACTACCACGCCGAAGTTCTTACGCCGTACGTCCGTGACACCACAGAGCCCGAATATGCAGTTCTTCCAGAGCGTCTCGAGCGGGTCGCCGAAGATGGCCAGTTCGCGCGCCATCTCGGTGTTCGAGGTCGTGAAGACAACCGCTGTTCTCGCTCTGAGAAGACCTTCGGGAACGTCCTCGCCGCTGTCTCCTTCGAGGAAGCGATAGGCGACACCGGCGCGAATGACGCGGTCGATCCAGCCCTTGAGGATCGCCGGCGGCTGGCCCCACCAGTTGGGATGCACGATGACGATGCTCTCGGCGGCGACCAGCTCTTCGCAGTGGCGGGCGATCTCGGGTTCGACCGGGCTATCGGTTGGAATCTCGGCCGCCGGAAGTACCGGGTCGAAACCCTCGGCCTGGAGATCGTGAAAGACGACCTCGTGCCCGCGATTCTCGAGCGTCGAGACGACGACGTCCGCAAGCGCGTGATTGAAGCTGCCCGGCTGCGGATGCCCGAGGATGACGAGGATCTTCACGCACACGATCCTAGCCGCGGCGGAATGCGCTCTCGACATCGGCGTCCGGCGCGTTCACGCACACGTCGAGCACCATCACGCCCGCCTATACCCCGATCGAGTAAACACACGGTACCGAGTCAGGGATTACCAACCGTCTCAGGCGAGGGTACAACTCAGCGGGGAAGTCCCCCCGAACAGATAGACCTGTCATGCACCGACTCATTGCCTTCCTCGTTATCGCGACTGCTCTTGCCATTCCCTCGGTGGTGTCTGCCGACGTTCAACTGATCTCGTTCAAGTCGCCTGTGCAGATCGGTACCAACACAACGCTGACAGTCTCGGTCTCTCCGGCGCGCCTCTGCTCACTCGCCATCTCCAACGGAACCCGCGTGTATCAAACATCCGATACCCAGCCGAAGTCACCGAAGAAGAGGCAGGTCTCCTGGACCTGGAAGATTGCGAAAACCATGGCGCTCGGCACCTGGACGGTCAAAGTCAGCTGCGGTTCCGCCGGAACTCTCACGACCTCGATGAAGGTCGTCGCGTACTCGACCGTACGCCGCTGACCGGGGCGCGGGCGCGCCCGAAAAGCAGTGCTCCCCAGGGTTGTCGAGCGGAGCTCGGTGCGCATCTCGCCGCACCATCCGTCAGACTGTCCTGGCGATGAGCGATCCCGTCTCCTGGTTGATGATCGAGTCCGGCTGGAAGGTGCTTGCCGTTGACGGTAGCGAGCTCGGTCGCGTAGACGAGGTGGCGGGAGACGACAGCGAGGACATCTTCGACGGACTCGCGGTGGCGGCTAGCGCGCTCGGAAAGCCTTGCTACGTCTTGTCCGAGCAGGTCGCCGAGATCACGCAGGGAGCCGTTCGCCTGTCGCTGACGCGAGAGCAGTTCGAAGCTCTCGGCGAGTTCATGGAGCCAGCCTCGAGCGAAGAGATCGAACCGGACGATAAAAAAGGGATGGCCACTAGCCTGCGCGCTGACATGCGCGAGATCGAAGGCAAGGTGCTAGCTCCAACTCAGCGCCACGAGCATCCGCTCAATATCTGGCGCCGCATCGCTTATTACCTCCGTCGCTTGCGGCACTAGGCGGACGCTGCGCGATTTGCCGGCTCTAGCCGTTGGAGGAAGCGCTTCGGCTCGCGACGCGGCTCCGCTATCTTCGCAACACGCAGCTCGCTCCATTCACAAGCCGACGAGAGAAACACGGGAGAGAACAAGAACGCATAGCCGGCGGTATCCGATCGCAACGCGGAAGACCGATTGGCTTCCGCGTTCAACGGCGGCGGCCGCTTCTCCTCGCTTCGGAGTCGGCTGGAGATGATCGACTGGCGGGCGGCCAGAACGCGGCGGCGGGGACGTGCGCACGTCTGGTTGGTGGTGGCGACCGTTGTTGTCGTGGTCTTCGCCGGTTTGGCCGGAACGGCACTTCTCGCCTGGCCGCGTGAGCGCCTTGGCACTGCGAACGACGCTCTGGCTCGTATCGTTCTGCCTGGCTTTGCCGGAAAGGTCGTCGCCGTCGATATTCGCTCGCCCGATGGAGCTCGAGTGCCCGTCCAGCTGACAAAGGGGAAGCTTTGGCCGTCACGTAAGCTCGCCGGCGGTGAGCAGTTGACGGTCGTGGTGACGGTGCGACGGCCGAGTTGGGTGGGCTGGCTGGTCGGTCGCAACGAGCGGCGCACATTCACGGTCGTTACGCCAATCGCCCATCTTCTCAGCCACTGGCTTCAGGTGAAGGCCGGCGCGCCGGTCACGGTCGCCTTCGACAGACCCGTCAGCCGAATTTCGCTCCGAGGAGCTCCTCCGCGGCGGCTGGTAACTCCCGGCACGATCGTACCGCTCGGCCTCGTCGCTCGGGGCTCCCACAGCGCCGGCGCAATCGAGGTCGCGTTCGCCGTTCGCTCTTGGGAGCGCCTGCCGGCGCCGGTGTGGGTCAGCTGGTTCCCGTGGCGACCCTACCCGCAGCTGCTGGCCGAACCAAGATCCGGTACAAAGCTCGCACCGGCCGAGCGCCTTACGCTTGCTTTTTCCGGCTCGATTCACGACGAGCTCGGAACTCGCCGGCCGCGGCTTTCGCCGCCGACGCCAGGCCGCTGGCAGCTGCTCGACGCACACACACTCGCCTTCCGGCCGAGCGGGCTTGGATTCGGTCTGGGCACGAAGGTGCGCGCCGTGTTACCGCGAGCCTTTCATATCGCCGGCCGAGCCGGCGCGAAGCCGACTCGCGTTCTCCATTGGCAAGTCGCGAACGGCTCGACACTGCGACTGCAGCAGCTGCTTGCACAACTCGGCTATCTGCCACTGCGCTGGAGGCCGACCACTCACGACGCGCAGCTGTCGCGGAGGGCGCAACTCGCGGCCGCCCTCTCACCTCCGCCAGGGCAGTTCAAGTGGCGTTTCCCCAACACACCGCCGGAGCTACGCGCTAGCTGGCACAGTGGCCTGACGAACGAGATCACGCGTGGCGCGGTGATGATGTTCGAGGACACGCACAATCTCGCCGTCGACGGACTGACAGGTCCGAGGGTCTGGAAGGCTCTGATCTCTGACGTGATCGCCCACAGGCGGCGTACGACCGGCTACAGCTACGTCTACGTGCACCTCAGCGTGCCCCAGTCGCTCAACCTCTGGCACAACGGACGAGTAATCCTCAGCTCGCCCGGAAACACCGGTGTGCCTGCCGCGCCGACGCAGCTCGGCACCTTCACGGTGTTCGAGCACATTCCGGTAGGCACAATGAGCGGCACCAATCCAGGCGGCTCCCACTACAACGATCCGGGCATCCGCTACATCAGCTACTTCAACCACGGCGACGCGATCCACGCCTTCAACAGAGCTTCCTTCGGCACCCCACAAAGCCTCGGTTGCGTAGAGCTGCCCCTGGCTGCGGCAGCCAAGGTCTGGCCTTACACCCCGATCGGTACGCTCGTTACGATCGAGAGATGAACGAGGTGGAAATGGGCCGCGAAATCTGAACGCGGCGCGCGCCAACTCCCCCGCATGGGGGACAAAAGCTGCTCGAATTGCCCCATAACGCCCCGAATAGTCCCACTCAATCACCCTTATGAGGTATGGGGCTACGTAAAAACGGCCGCGAGGATGTGTCTTGGGGCGAAGCGCCCCCCGTGAGCACGTAAGAGCAACCTCACCTGGCACTCAGAGTCAGGTCACGCTCGTGTTCCACGGAAGAGACCTGCGGAGCAGCATTTGCGGCGCACTACAGGGAGACCAGCAATCACCCGACGGCCCCCCAGAAGTACTTCGACTGGAGCGATACGCGACGCGCTTGCCGGTTGTCTTCAAAAACGTACCGGCGAGGCCGGTCGTTGAACGCACGCGCCACAGCCAGTCGTCTAGCCTCACGACTTTCGCCCAACGGTAATCACGATTCGGTGCTCGGATCGTCACGTTGGATCGACCGCTGGCTGGCGACGTGTAGCGATCTTGCGGCGCTCGAGCGCTCCAACCCGATGACGGACGCCGTAATCGAGGAGATCGACGGGCGCATGATCCGGATCGGCAATCAATGGCTGGTCGACTACGCCTCCTGCAACTACCTCGGGTTCGATCTGGACCGGGAGATCATCGCCGCGGTCCCCGAGTATCTGGACCGCTGGGGGACACACCCGAGCTGGTCGCGCATGCTCGGGAACCCGCTTCTTTACGTGCAGATCGAGGACCGCCTGCGCGAGCTGCTCGGCTGTGAGGACGTGCTCGTACTGCCCACGATCACGCTCATTCACATGTCGGTTATCCCGGTGCTCGCGGGTGAGGGCACGATCTTCATGGAAAGCCATGCCCACAAGACGATCTATGACGGCTGCCAGCTGGCGACTGTCCACGGCGCCACGATCAAGCGTTTCCCGTCAGATGATCTCGAAGAGCTCGAGCGGCTGCTCAAGGCGGACAACTCGGCGCCGCGGTTGATCTGCATCGACGGAGTCAACAGCATGTCGGGGAACTTCTCCGACCTCAGCGGGCACGCCCGCCTCGCGCGTGCCTACGACGCGCTGCTCTACGTCGACGACGGGCACGGCTTCGGTGTCATCGGCGAGCGCAGCCCCGACGAGACGAGCCCGTACGGAATGCGCGGCAACAGCATCGTGCGCCACTTCGACGAGAGCTACGACCACATCGTGCTCGTGTCAGGACTTTCGAAGTCGTACTCCTCGCTGGCTGCTTTCCTGACCTGCCCGCCGGAGCTCAAGCGTCTGCTCAAGACCGCCGCGCCGCCTTACCTCTACTCGGGACCGTCCCCGATCGCATCGCTCGCCACGACGCTCGTCGGCTTGGATGTGAACGAGAAGCGCGGCGATGCGATTCGAGCCGACCTCTGGCAGAAGACGGCAACGGTACTGGAGGCGCTCGACGATCTCGGCGTACGTACTCAAAACGAATCGGGATTCCCGATCATCGAGGTTCCGCTCGCGCGTCACGAGGACATCGACGCGGCCGGCCGCTTCCTATTCGAGAACGGGATCTATGTGACCCTCGCTGCTTACCCGCTCGTCCCCAAGAGCGAAGTCGGCTTCCGTATCCAGATGACCGCCTCGAATACGCAGGCGGAGATCGAGCAACTCATCGATGTGCTGGGCAAGCTTGCAAACGCGTTCGACATGCAGCCGGCGAAGTCCGGGGAGCGGGCCGCATGAGCAGTTTCGACTGGCGCAGGAGCTGGCGAACGCACACGTGGGCCTGGTACCTGGCGATCTCCGGCTTCGTGGCAGTGCTCTACATGTTCGTTCCGTTTACGGCCGGTTTCGCTCCGCTGATGAACGTGCTCGCGCTTTCGATGACGATCGCGATCCTGATCGGAATCCGCAAGTACAAGCCGAGGGCGCGGGCGGCTTGGTGGTTGTTCGCCGCCGGCCAGTTCCTCTTCTTCAGCGGCGACGTCTACACGATGAGCTACCGGACGCTGTTCGGCGCCGAGGTCGGCTTCCCGTCGATCGGCGACGCTCTCTACCTGGCCGTCTATCCACTCCTGATGGCGGGAATGCTCGTCCTCGTGAAGCGGCGCAATCCGCGCCGTGACCGGGCGTCTCTGATCGACGCGGCGATCCTCACGATCGGTATCGGCGTTGTCTCGTGGGTTTACCTGATCGCTCCCAACGCCCACCTTTCCGGACTTTCGCCGCTCGCCAAGGCGGTCTCGGTGGCGTACCCGCTAGGGGACGTGCTCCTGCTTGCGGCAGCCATCAGGCTCGCCGTCGAGGCGGGAAAACGAGCACCGGCTTTCTACCTGCTCGCCGGAAGCATCGTCTGCCTACTCACTACTGACTCCGCTTACAACTACGCCCTGCTCAAGGGCACCTACAACCACCAACTCATCTACGACGCCGGCTGGATCCTCTACTACGTGCTCTGGGGCGCGGCCGCTCTTCACCCCTCGATGCGGACGCTCGAGGAGCCGGCGGCCGACAACCGCCCGCGGCTGACGCGCCTGCGCCTGGTACTGCTCGGCGGAGCGTGCCTGATCGTGCCTGCTATCCGCATTGCGCAAACGTTCGGCAATCCTGACCTGCTGGTACTCGTCGTCGCCTCCGCTCTGCTCTTCCTGCTCGTGGTCATCAGAATGGCCGGACTCGTTCGCCAGGAGGAAACGGCGTTGGCGCGCGAGCAGGCGCTGCGAGAGGCGGGAATCGATCTCGTGGCCGCAGCCGGAAAGGAGCAGGTCTACGAAGCCTCGATCTCAGGTGTCCGACGACTGCTCGGGAACGAGGCAGCTGTCCGGCTCGCGCTCGTCGACGCCGGCGGCGGAGTCGTCGTCGCGTCATCGGACGAGGCGGGTAGCCACCTGACCGAATCGACGGCGGCATGGCTGGGTCGGAAGCACGAAAAGCCACTGCGAATCCCCTACGCGAAGGTACCGGCCTCGGTGCGCGGCGACCTGAGGCTGTTCCACCGCGGCTCGGTGTTCGTGCTCTCGCTCCTGGTCAGATCAACGGTTCGCGGTGTGCTCGTCGGCAGCTCACCCGACGGCGTGTCGCGCGAGCTCGCCCAATCGCTCAGGGCGCTCGGAACGCAGGTTGCGCTTGCTCTGGAAGGAGCGTCGCTCACCGAGGATGCCCACCGGCGCCAGAACGAGACGCGCTTCCGCTCCTTGGTCGCCAACTCGAGCGACCTGATCACCGTGCTCGACGCGGAAGGTGTCGTCACCTACCAGAGCCCGTCGATCGAGCGCGTGCTCGGTTACAAGGTCGAAGAGGTGGAGGGAAAACGGTTCGACTGGATCTTGAGCCTGGAGGATCGCTCCCGGCTCGAGCAGGTGATCGAGGACGCCGACACCGGCGAGCGGCACACGATGGAGTTCACTCTCACGCACCGAGACGGGAGGGCGTTGAAGTTCGAGGTGCAGCACACGAACCTGCTCGACGACGAGCACGTCCGCGGCATCGTCCTGAACGGCCGCGACGTGAGCGAGCGTAAGGCATTCGAGGATCAACTCGCGCACGAGGCCTTCCACGACACGCTCACCAACCTCGCCAACCGAGCGCTCTTCACCGACCGTGTCGACCACGCGCTCAAGCGCGCTCAGCGAGGCTTCCCCGACATCGCCCTGCTCTTCATCGATCTGGACGACTTCAAGACCATCAACGACAGCCTCGGCCATGCGGCCGGCGACCTGGTGCTGCAGGAGATCGCGCGCCGGCTTCAGATCGTCGTACGTCCCACCGATACCGTCGCCCGCTTCGGTGGCGACGAGTTCGCGGTACTGCTCGAGGGAGTCGTCGACTCGGCCTACGCCGCCGACGCCGCCGGACGAGTCCTGCAGGCGCTGCAGATCCCGATGGAGATCGACTCGACCAAGGTCTTCCCGCGCGCGAGTGTCGGCATCTGCCTCGTCGACCGCAAAGCCTCCGCGCCCGAGGCGGCCGAGCTGCTTCGAAACGCCGACGTGGCCATGTACCGGGCGAAGCACGACAACAAGGGCAGCTACCGCGTCTTCGAGCCCGCCATGCACGAGCACGTCGTCGAGCAACTGGAGTTACGCGCGGAGCTCGAGCACGCAACGGAAGCCGGCCAGCTCGAGCTCGATTACCAGCCGCTCGTGCGCCTCAAGGGTCAGGAGATTCTCGGTGTGGAGGCACTCCTTCGCTGGCACCATCCGACTCGCGGCTTGATCTCCCCGGATCAGTTCATCCCGCTGGCGGAGGAGACCGGCCTGATCGTCCCGATCGGCCGCTGGGTGCTGGAGAACGCCTGCGAGCAGTGCGTCCGCCTCAACTCTAGGTTCTTCACCCCGGAGCCGCTCGCGGTCAGCGTCAACCTCTCCATCAGGCAGCTACGTTCTGACTCGATCGTTTCCGACGTGCGTTGCGCGCTCGAAAGGAGCGGACTCACGCCCAACGCGCTGGTGCTCGAGATCACGGAGTCGGTGATGATGGCCGACACCGACTCTGCGATTCAGAGGCTGCACGAGCTGAAGGCGCTCGGCGTCCGCCTCGCGATGGACGACTTCGGCACCGGATACTCATCGCTCAGCTACCTGAGCCGCTTCCCGGTCGACATCCTGAAGATGGACCGCTCGTTCGTGGGCAAGGGAGAGAACGCCGCTCTAACCTCTGCGATCATCGCGCTCGGCGCGAGCCTCGAGCTCGAGGTCGTTGCGGAGGGAATCGAGCTTCTGGAAGAGGACACGGCGTTGCAGAGCCTCGGCTGCGTTATTGGGCAGGGATTCCTCTACGCCCCTCCGATGAGCACGGAAGACCTCTTCGACTTCCTCTCCTCTCGCCTGGAATGGGCGGACGTCGGTGGGAGCACGACGTCCAATGCAACATAGCCACGAAGCGCTCGACCGCCTCGGCGGCTTCTCGCGAGGGCGTCTGACCGCTCCCCTCAGACAGCGCGACTTCCGCGTGCTCTGGGCGGGTATGACCGTTTCGCTGATCGGCGACGGCATCTTCCTGGTCGCGATGGCGTGGCAGACCTACCTGCTCTGGAACGCCCCGGCCGCGCTCTCGATCGTCGGCATCGGGATGACCGTCCCGACGATCGTGTTCCTACTCGCCGGAGGTGTCGCGAGCGACCGCTTCGACCGCCGCCGGTTGATGCTCTTTGCCGACGGAGTTCGCGCTGCCGCCGTCTCGCTGATAGCGGTGCTCGTCTTCAGTGGTGCCCTGCGCTTCTGGGAGTTGGTGGCGTTGGTCGCCGTATACGGCAGCAGTAGCGCCTTCTTCATCCCGGCTTTCGAGGCGTTCATCCCGTCTCTGCTCTCGAAGAGCGACCTGCCCGCCGCGAACTCGCTCGACCAGGTCGTGCGGCCGATCGCTCTGCGACTGGTCGGCCCGCTCGTCGGCGGCCTGCTGTTCGCGCTCAGCTCAGGTGTTGCGTTCGCCGCCGACGCGGCCTCGTTTGCGGCCTCGGCGGTAGCGGTGCTGATCGTCGCCCCGCGCCCGCTGGCGCGCTCGGACCGGGCGCCGTCCGGCTACTCCGCGGTTCGAGAAAGCTTCTCTTTCGTCCGTAAGCGTGTCTGGCTCTGGGGAACACTGGTCTCGGCCGCGCTCGCCTACCTCGTCTTCATGGGCCCGTGCGAGGTGCTGCTCCCCTACGTCGTCAAGAACGACCTGCACTCCTCGGCGCGGACACTCGGCATCGTGTTCGCGGCCGGCGGCGTGGGCGCGATCGGTGCCGCTCTCTGGATGGGAAACCGCGGGCATCCGCGCCGCGACGTGACCGTCATGTACGCAACCTGGACGCTGGCCACGCTCGCGATCGTCGGCTATGGAATCGCAACGCTCGCCTGGCAGCTGATGCTCGCCTGCCTCGTCTTCAATGCGCTCGAAACCGCCGGCACGATCGTCTGGGCGACTATCAAGCAGTTCCACGTTCCGAGCGCCATGCTGGGCCGCGTCTCGAGCCTCGACTGGCTGATCTCGATCGGCCTGCTCCCGGTCTCGCTGGCGCTGACCGCCCCGGTCGCCGCCGCCGTCGGCGTCCGGGCAACGCTTGTCGGAGCCGGCGTCATCGGCGCCACGATCACGCTCGCCGCCCTCTTCCTGCCCGGCATGAGGGATATCGAGCGGGACTCGTTCGACGCTTCACGGGCGTCCGCCGAGAGCGATGGAGCAAGAGCCGCGCGCATCCGGGCCGCCGCTATCAACTGATCCGAAGCGGGCGAACCGCTCCACATTGGCACCCGGACCATCAACGTTGCGATCGAGCAGGTCTCGATCGGCGAGCGACTTCGCGCCCGCGTTACCAGCCCGCCGGGCGGCTGTGCAGCGTGGGGACGACGGCCTGCCGCCACGTCCAGCGGTTGATGACGGATCCGGCCGACAGCCTTCCGTCGCGCGCGAGGCTGACGTAGCGGGCGCCCACGAGCTCGCCCGTAGTCGGGTCGAGCAGAAGAACGTGGTCGAAGCGACTTCCATAGGCCGTGAAGCGCAGCGCGACGGCGACCACTCGCCTGTCCGCCTGAGACTCGTCCGGTAGCCTACGCACGCGCGGCAGACTCGCCAGGGCGCGCAGCATGGCAGTGCGGGTCGCCGGGCGCACGGGTGTCTTCAGGATCGAGCTCGCCACCGCGAAGGGATCGTAGAAAGCCGAGTGGAAGGGATCGTTGGCGGCAGCCTGCTCGTAGCGCGCACGCGAGATCGCCAGCAGCTCACGGGCTAGCGCGCCGGGATTCGTGGGCAGGCCCCGAAGAGCGGTGAGCGTCAGTCCGAAGTCGTTTCGGAACGCCTCTGGCGAGCGGGTGATCTGAGCCGACGGCGAGGGGGACGGCTCCCTGTAGCCGTGCGCGAGGCGGCGATCGCGCGCGCTCGGGTAGCCGACGGGTACGGGTTCGACAGTCATGCGATCACGAACGCTGCCATCCCGTCCCACCCAGAGCTGCCAGTGCTGGCGGATGAAGACGCTGAATCTCGTGCCGTCCAGCTTCTCGGTTGTCGAGAGGACGGTACGCGTACCGCCCGTGAAGAGGAAACTGCCGCGAGGGACGTCCGGGAGAGGCGAGCCCCGGTTGGCCAGGGTTCGCAGTACCTGCGCCGCGCTCGCGCTCTCCGGAATCGACCCACCGACGGAGTGGCGGCCCGCTGGCAGCAAGGCGAAGAGGATCGCGCCCGCAAGCGCGACCCCGAGAACGAGAGCGAGGCGCCGCCGGGGCCGCCGTCGAGGAATGCGCCCGGAACCCGAAGCTCGGTCAATCCGACGCTCTACCGAAGCCCACAGGGTGTCGGATGTCGGAGGCAAGGGCGAGTCCGCGCTGTAGAGCTCTTTTACGAGCCGATCAATGTCGTTCATTCCTGGATCGCCTCCTTCAGCTGATTACGAGCGCGATTGATGCGCGAGCGCACGGTCCCCTCGGGGATGCCGAGCACAGCGGCGATCTGGTTGTAGGAAAAGTCGGCCAGCGCGAGCAGAAGCAGAGGCTCGCGGTCGCGTCCGTCGAGTGCGAGCAGGCCGCCGGCGAGTTTTCCTCGCGGATCGAGGTTCACGCTCGGGCCGGAGGGCGCCAAGAAAACGGTGGCCGCCAGCCGCTCGAGCTTCCGAAGCTCGCGCCGGGCATGGCGGCGTCCATGGTTGATCGCGATTCCCAGCAGCCAAGGCCGCGCATCGGGCCGGCTGTGGTCGTAGCGACGTCGCTCAGCGAATGCCGTCGCGAAAGTCTCAGCGCACACGTCGTCCGCCGCGGTGCCGCCGAATCGCCAGGCGAGGAAGCTCCAAACAGCCCGGTAGTGGCGCTCGAAGAGCGCGCGAAACGACTCCGGATCCTCTAGCGACGTCGCCAGCAGCTCCGCATCCGACAGTACGCGTCGCGTCACACGGGCATTCTCGATCATCTCTTCTTCTTGCCGGCTCACCCAAGGAAAGTTCACGCTGTCGTGACCGAACTATGCGGGCGCAGCTCGAAACGATTTTCTCGGAATAGCCGATGAAAGACCTCACGCCTCGCGCGGCGGGGAACCTGCCACAGGTCTTGCTGTTAGCCGAGCTTCGTCAGGAGCTGGGCGAAGGGTAGGAAGACGATGCGCCCGTGCTTGCCGGCCTTGGACAGGTTGTACGAGTAGTAAAGGCCGGTGGACTCGATCTGCGCGTCCACGGGTCCCGCGCCCGGGACGGTGATGGTCAGTTTCTTCCCGTCCGAGAGGCGCACTACGTGGACGGCAAGGCCACGCACGTAGACCGCAAGGCCGTCCGTCAGGTCGCGCAGAACCGGTTTTGGGGAGCCGGCGGCGAGCGGGATCGTCTTCGTGAGCGAACCGGAGGCGACGTCGTAGACCTCCAGGTTCCCGTTTCGCAGGGTGACCAGCTGCGAGCCCTGGAGCGCGGTACCTGAGAAGCTGCCGACCGGAACCGCGATCTGCTTCAGGACAACGCCGGTCGCAGAGAGAAGCGTCACCGCGCCACTCGGCGCTTGCACCGCGACGCGGCCGGCATCCACGGCCACGGCGGCAAGTGTCTGCTGCGCGGTGATGCGCCCGACGTCATAGGAGTAGGGAGCCTGTGCGTCAGGTGAAGAGCGGATGACGACGCTCTTGCTCCCGACGATCTTCTCCAGCCGCTGATCGCTGTAGATCAGGATCTCCCTGTCGGCAGGAGCAGGCTGCACGCATGTCGCCAGCCAGTCCTCCGCGGGCTCCCTCGCAGGGACGGCAGAGCAGACGCTCCAGCTGTTATAGACGAGCAGGCCGCCGTGACCGACCACGTTCTCGACGTAGCCTCCGTCCGGTTGTTCGCCCGCGCCATTCCCGTTCGACGTGTAGGCGCTGACCATCGCCGACTTCCTGGCGCCGAGCACGCGGCTGTGCACGCTGAGCTCGAGATCGTTTCCTCCGACCCCTTCGATCCAGGCGACACGCGTACCCGCGAGCGCGATCCCCGGTACCTCGTTCATCGCCCCTCCGTCGCCGGGGCAATTCACGCCCGTCTTGAACCTCACCGTCTTCTTCGTCGCGGTGTTCCAGACGACGATCTTGAAGCAGGCATTCGTAGCAGTCTCCACGGCAGCGACACGAGACCCGTCGGCAGAGATCTCGGTGATCGTGCCTCGTTCGCTGAGAATCGACGTCGCCTTGGGCGAGAGGGACGCTGCGGCCGGAAGCACGCCGACAACGAGGAGGGCTAGGACGGCGAGCTGCGCTCGTTTCATCTCAGGATCCTCCTCGCTCGCGGCGCGGCCGCACGAGCCCTTCACTCTTCACGGGAGCTCCTCGTCTTACTTGAGAATCCTGTTTCTCGCACAAGTTCATGGGTTGACGTCTATCACCCTGACCGGAGTCTTGCCCCAGCTGTAGATACCGTTCCCGAGCTCTCCATCCCAGCCGTTTCCCCAGCACTCGACGGTGCCACCGGAGAGAAGAGCGCAGCTGTGAGTGGCGCCGGCGCTGACCTGGATCGCGTTCGTGATCCCGCTCACGGCGACCGGGGTCGAGCTCGATTTCGTAGTTCCGTTACCGAGCTTCCAGTCGCTGTTGTTCCCCCAACACTCGACCGTACCGCCTGATAGCAGGGCGCAGGTGTGATTGAAGCCGGCGCTGATTTCGGTCGCGTTCGTGATCCCGCTGACCGCGACCGGCGTCGACCTGTCCGTCTTGGTGCCATTACCGAGCTGGCCGGAGCCGTTGTAGCCCCAGCACTCGACCGCGCCCGTGATTAGCAGGGCGCAGGCGTGGAAGGCGTTGACGCTTACCTGAACGGCGTTCGTGATCCCGCGGACCGCGACCGGGGTCGAGCTGCCGGCCTTGGTGCCGTTGCCGAGCTGGCCGTAGAAGTTGCTTCCCCAGCAGTCAGTCGAGCCGTCGGCGAGGACCGCACAGGTGTCGTAGAGGCCGGCGCTCACCGCGACGGCGCCCGCGATTCCGCTGACCGCGACCGGGGTCGAGCTACCGGTCGTCGTACCGTTTCCGAGCTGGCCTTCCTCGTTGTCGCCCCAGCAGTCGACCTCGCCGCCACTGAGCCTGACGCAGCTGTGGCCCAGGCTGCCGCTGCTGGCGCTGACCGCAGCGCCGCTGGTGATCGCGCTGACGCCCACCGGTACCAGCCTGCCGGCCGTCGTGCCGTAACCGAGCTGGCCGGAGCCGTTGTAGCCCCAGCACGCGACGCTACCGCCAGAGAGAAGAGCGCAGGTGTGCTGGCCGCCGGCGCTGACGGCAGTCGCGGTCGAGATCCCGCGCGTGATGACCGGGATCAAACCGTGCCCGTAGGGTCCGATCGTGCCGTCGCCGAGCCGGCCATAGTCGCTCAAGCCCCAACAGACGACCGAGCCGCTCGAGCGGACGGCGCAGGTATCAGCGTCGCCGGCGCTGACGGCAGTGACGTTCGTGAGGTACTTGGGTTTGACCACCTCGAACGGCAACAAGACGCTGCTCGAATCGGACGAGAGCCTCAACCGGTAGCGGCCGAGTGCGATCGGCTGCGACGCGAAGAGATAGCCGACGGTGGCCGTATGGGGTCCGCGAAAACGCCCTTTCTGCTTAGCGCTCACCACGATCGACCAATTCGCCCCGTTCTGGCGCATGATCCGGTAGGCGAAACTCTTGCTCGGCGAGGAGAACTTGAAGACGAGCTTGACGTTCTCCGCGCGCGCAGCCGGGAAGCTCGTCTTCGTCAGGTGGGCCGCGAGTTTCCCGGCGAGCCTCGCCGATACGGTCGCCTGCTTTGCCTGCGCCATGGCACTCGATGGAACCTCACTTGCCAGTAGAGCTACCAGCGTTCCACTCAGCAAGAAACCGCTCGTGGCAGCTCGAGCGCGGAAGAGCATGTCACCGATGGTACGCGGTTCCCGTGCGGATATCACTTCGCCTGGTTGGCCCGTGATCTCGAGTGAAGTCCGTGATCCTTGTTGGAAAGAGATGTAGCCGCTCTAGAAGAACGCACCTCGCTCCGGGTCCTCCTGAGTGAGCATTAGCGGACGGTTTTCAACCTTCCAGAAGCTCCGAAGGAACTTCGTGCGGCAGCCGATCCACTCGCTTCCGGGGTGCGACACAAACGCTGTCGGCAACTTTCATTGCGTGGCCGGACAGCGGCTATCGTGCTGCCCTCATCGCGTTCCCGCGCCCTCGATAAACACGCGCTGGATCGTGGCCGCGGTCTCCTCGACCCCCGTCTGGCGCTCGGCGGCGAGGCGGATACTGACGATGATCAGACCGCCGAGCAGCTCGAGCAGCGACTCCGCGTCGATATCCGTCCGAATGACGCCGTCGGCCTGGCCGCGCTCGAGCACACGCCGGATCGGGGCTACGACCGCGCTCTCCGTGGCAGCGGGATCGATCTTCACCTGGGCTTCGAGCAGGATGACGTAGCGATCGCCGACGACGACGATCGTGCGGATCGCGCGTGCAAGCGCCTCGAGCGGCGGCACGCTCTCAAGCTTTGCCTCAGCGAGCCGATCACCGGCCTCAGTGAGCGCCACTTGCGTCAACGCTTCGAGCAGCGCCTCCCGGGTGGGGAAGTGCCGGTAAAGAGTCGAACGGCCGACGCCTGCAGCGGACGCGACCTCGGTCATGCTGCCGGCGTCACCTCGCAGCGCAAGCACGTGGGAGGCAGCCTCGAGAATCGTCGCTGCGGTTTTTTTACTGATACTCATCTCTCGGAGTATAGGACAACTATGTCCCATCTTGACACATCGGTGTCCCGTACCTATGCTGAACGAGAGCGGGACACCGATGTCCCACTTTCCCCGCTTGGACGATAGGAGAGGGCCTTGTTCGAAGCACTCGGAAGATACGTCGTTGCGCATCCATGGCGAGTGATCAGCCTCTGGGTGGTGGCGATAGCGGTAATCGTCCCGATTGCGCCGAAACTCTCCGAGGTCACCACCTCCAACCAGGGAAACTTCGTTCCCGGCTCGTATGAATCGGCGAAAGCCAACGTGGTCGCGGCGAAGCATTTCGCGGCAGGGTCGGGTACGACCGCGATGTTCATCGTTCGCCGAACCGACCGGGCCACGCTCACCGCCACCGACCGAACCCGCGTCAAGAAGCTCGTTCGCGATCTGAAGAGTGCATCCATCCAGCGCGTCACCGCCGTTGTGACCGGTAACCAGCAGCTCTCACCGAACAAGCGAGCGCAGCTCGTCTCGGTCTCCTTCGAGGGCCTCGCCGACGAGAAGCCCGTCCAGGCCGCCGTGAAAGAACTGCGCCTGAAGGCACGAGCTTCGCTTGCCGGCAGCGACCTATCGGCGCTGTTGACGGGCCAAGCCGCGATCCAAACCGACGGCATGGACTCGGCGCAGTCGGCGATGAAGATCGTCAGCATCGCCACGATCGTGCTGATCATCATCCTGCTCGGCGCGGTTTTCCGCGGCCCGCTGACGGCACTGATGCCTGTCCTCGCCATTGGCGGCATCTACTTTCTGAGTACGGCGCTACTCGCCTCGCTCGCCAAGCTGATCGGCTTCACGCTCGATACCAATCTGAAGACGATGCTCATCGTCGTCGTGTTCGGGATAGGTACCGACTATGTGCTCTTCCTGCTCTTCCGCTACCGGGAGCGGCTGCGCGCCGGCGACGACCCGAAGGCGGCGATTGCCTTTGCGATCGCGCGGGTCGGGCAGGCGATCACCTCCTCGGCCCTGGTTGTCATGTCCGCCTTCCTGGCGCTTCTGCTCTCGTCCCTCGGCTCGATGCGCAACATGGCGCCGGGCTATTTGATTGCGATCTTCTTGATGCTGCTGGCGGCGCTGACGCTGATCCCGGCTCTGCTCAGCCTGCTGAGCACGCACGCCTTCTGGCCCTCGAAGGGCTGGAAGAAGGAGCCGGAAGGAAAACAAGCGCGCCGAGCCGGCGAGTTCATCGGCCGCCACCCCGGGCGAATGGCGCTGACCGTCGCGCCGTTTCTGATCGCGCTCGCCGCGGGCGCCCTGTTCTTCAAGGCCGACTACAACATCTCCGGCCAGCTCCCCACGAACACCGAGTCGGCGAAGGGTTTCACGGCCTTAAAGCAATCGTTCCCGGCGGGCGCTCTGAACCCGACGCAGGTCTACGTCGTCGGCTCGGCGGTTAAGGACAAGGCAGAACTGAACCGAATCGCCAAGCGACTGAGCAAGGTCAAGGGTGTTGCGAGAGTCGCTCCGGCACAGCCGAGCCGCGACGGTCAGGCAGCCGTCATCTCGGTCGAGCTGAAGATGAGCCCCTACGACAACTCGGCGCTCGACCTGGCCGCTGGGCCGCTGCGGCGTGCGGCGCACACCGGCGTGAAGCCGGGGACGGTGCTCGTCGGCGGTCAGACCTCGGTGTTCGCCGACGTGCGCTCGGCGCTGAACCGCGACTACGGCGTCGTCTTCCCTGTCGCGGCCTTGATGATCGCGCTGATTCTCGGCATCGTGCTGCGCAGCTTGATCGCGCCGATATTCCTGCTCATCGCCGTCGTACTCGGCTACGCGGCGACGCTCGGCGCTTCGGTCGGCGTCTTCCAGGGAATCGAAGGCCACGTCGGCATTAGCTTCTTCCTGCCGTTGATGGTCTATCTGTTCGTCATCGCGGTGGGCACCGACTACAACATCCTGATGATGACGCGCCTGCGCGAAGAGGCGCATGAGGGCAACGACCCGCGGAAGTCGGCCGAGCTCGCAGTCGAGCACGCCGCACCGACGGTCATGGCGGCGGGAATCATCCTCGCCGGCACCTTCGCCTCGCTGATGCTCGGCGGTATCGGGCTACTCTCTCAGATGGGTTTCACCATTGCGATCGGAATCGTGATCGTCTCCTTCCTGATGGCGGCGTTACTTATTCCGAGCATCGCCGCAGTACTTGGGCACCTGATCTGGTGGCCCGGCCACTCCGACACAAGCGCCAAGGCAGACCCGTCGGCGAAACAAGAAACAGGACGGCAGCCGGTGCTCAGGGCGAAGCCGCTGTCCGAGGAACCCCGCTAGATAGCCGCTTGCACCTCATGAGACAGCTTTCGAACCCTTGCGCCGACTTGCAGGGAATATTCGAGAAACACCCTGACTAGCCGGCGCGCGGTCAGACCTTGCGACCTTTGATCGCTTTCCCGTCAAACACCGGCACGACGTTCGCCTGGTCGCACTCGAGCGAATACGGGATCACATCGTCCAGTTCCAGCCTCTTCAAACGATGGCGATGTGAGGCCTTCTCGATGTAGGCGAGCGGATCGCCTTCGGCCAGGCCCCAGAGGTCGAGCGAAGCCTCGGCCGAATCGCAATTTGGCTCGAACAGTCCTGTCTCCAGCAGCCTTTCCGTCAGCGCCCCGGCGAAGAGAGTGTCCTCGAGGCAGAACTTGTTCTTCCAGCCCGAGCAGAGGATGACCACGTTCTGCTGCTGCTTTGCAAGCCAGGTCGTGAGGGCGGAGATGTTGGTGAAGGCTCCGATCGCGATGCTGCTTGCGCTCCTCGCGATATCGAGCGCCCGCGTACCGTTGGTCGTGCAGTAGACGAGAGTCTTGCCAGCGATCCGCTCTCTGGTGAAGCTGAAGGCCGAGTTCCCGAAGTCGGCGAAGTCGAGCTGCATGCCGTCCTTTTCGGATGCGACCAGAAACCCTTCCGCCTTGAGCCGTCGAGCTTCTTCATGAGTCGCCACCGGGATGATCGCCTCGATGCCGTTCCCGACTGCCGTGCAGATGGTTGTCGTGGCACGCAGGATGTCCACGAGCACGACGATGAAGTCGCCCTGCGTCGCGATGTCCTGGAACAGCGCCGGCGAGAAACAAACTTCGACACTCTTCTTCTCCTGCAACTTCGTCACCCTTTCTTGCCGGCCAGACTCGAGCACAGATCTCGACTGGGCCTGAGGAAACCTCAAGGCCGCATCATGCTACCCGCGGGGGGAGAAGCCCCTCACGGTTGTGACTCAGCGCCAGCGGACGCTGATTGACTGTCGTTTCGACGGCAGCCAGCAGAGCTCGAGCGTTTTCGGCGCGTTCGTAAATGTGCAGTTCCACTCGCGTGACGCGGCCGCACATGACCCCCACGTCCCGTGGGGCAATCGGTGGCATCCGACCGCTGCACGCTCGGCTTCGGTGCAAGTGATGTCTGACGCGATCAGACCGTTCGCTCCCTGCGGAGGAGTGCACCGCCGCATAATCGGTCCGCGCGTGAGGATGATCCGTGCGCTGCGATCGGCGATCTCCTGGCGGCCCGCGTGCTCACCGGTCCGGTATGCCACGACGATCGCTCGGTTCACGATCAACGCTTGGTGCGGCCTAAGATCGTCGCAGCGTCCCATCAGGAAGTTCGATTGCACGACCGCGCGTTTCCCCGGCGGAATCGCGACCGGCTCTAGCGACGAGGCGCTCCACCTCTGGAGGGTGGGCACCAAGGCGTCTCCGTTCGGCGGAGCTGGAGCGAGTCGCACCTGTGCGGCGACGCGGCGGATGATGCGCAGCGCAGGTTCTGAGCCGGCGACATCGCTGATGGTCACTGTGGAGGCGGAGCGGTTCCGCAGCGTAACGGCGAGCGCGTAGCGGCGTCCCGGTAGACAGCCGAGGCGTGTCCCGGACGGACCGGATGTTGTATCGCCCCATAGACCGCTCCCTGGTCCGCCTGCGAAGTCATTCGGAGCCGCGAACGGCATCGCACCCCGAGGCTGTGCGGCCGCCTTGCCGGATGAAGAGCCACCGCACCCGATCGTGAATACGAGTAGCGGGAGCGAAGCAGCGGCAAAAAGGATGTACGAGGTCGATCGGCGCACGGGATCCCCGTCAGTCTTCCGCCTAAGTCTAGACGCACGCAACCTCGCCCCTGCCGCAGCGCTCTCGCTCTCTCGGCCGCGGATCCGTGCGGCCAGCCGCACTCGGTCACAGTGACTCGAGCCATTTTCGGCGTGTCCGACCCCCGTCTATCTGGTCCAGTACGAGTGTCGTAAGTTCGACCGCGTGGGACGAACGAACAGCACTGTTACAGGTGTTTCCGACTCTGTTGGCGAGAGCCTTGACGGCGTCAGAGCGACCGGACATCCGGAAACACCTGATATGCAGGGGAAAACGCGGGTCAAAGACTGACGTTCGGATAGAGCGACCGGACATGCAAAAACGGCTGATATGCAGGGATAAACGTAGACGGAATTACAACGATTTGCACCTCATGAGACAGCTTTCAAACCCTTCTCCAGAGGTGCGAAGTCTCGGTGACGTCGCTGAAGACGACTAACGAGAGCGGCAGTGAGTCGCAGGTTCCGCCGGCCTGAACCGGAGTCCGGGATGTCGTAAAGAACGATGCATTCCCGAACTAGAGCTATCGCGACCGCCGGGTGTTGCACGCAAGACTTAAACCCGCGGATGAACCCGCGGACAAGCGCTACGTAGCCCGCGGTCTCTTCCGTCTCCCCGAGGAGATGCCTCTGCCGGCTTGACATTCATAGAAGCATCCCCGAGCCCGAGCCCGAGACTGAGGACGCGTTCGCTCGTGTCATGAAAGGCTGTTCATTAACCAGACCAAACCAGCGATCGCGAGCTCAGGGAGCGTGAAGACGAGCAGGCCTACGAACACGGCGTGAGCAGTTTTAGAACGTTTCGGAAGCCGGAGACGCATGGCATAGGCGACACACCCGCTCAGGAGCAAGACCGAGCCCGCCGCGAACCAGAGGCTTCCCCAATCCCGGCTGCCGCCGCGCATTGCCAGCTCTCTGTACATCCACGCGGCGAGCGCCACAGAAAGCGTGAACGCGCAGAAGAGCAACCAATCGAGCAAGTCGGCCGGGCCGCTCCTTCTACCCAGAACGCTTCTTGCTCCCGCTCGGTCGGCTACGGTGAGATCCTCGCGTTCCTTCTGACCGGCTTCGGAGTCGATATCGCGTACCATTTCCCGCACCTAATATAGCACAATTGCTATACGCGGCTGGTACCAGGTCTTACGCTACCGTAGCCGCCCGAGTCGCCGAGCGACCGGAAAAGCGACCGGACACCAAAACAGGCTCACTTGCAGGGCAAAACGTAGTGGTATTTACATCAATATGCACCTCATGAGACAGCTTTCCAACCCTGCTCCCGAAATCCGAAGTCTCGGGGAGGCACCTGCAGACGGCCGACTCGAGTCCTCCTATCCGGATTAACCGGACAGCTTCACAACCTCTCGGAGCCGCTGAGGAAGCTTCTGGCGGAATCCGTACCGCGTTCTTCCAACGTATGGCACTAGCTGCGCGTTTCCTGCAGGCGACGGACGCCCCGCGCGGCCTTGTGCGTGGAACCTCAACCGTGGTCGGCTTTCGATCGAGCGTACCCACGCAGCAATGCCGCTGAGGTGCGGCGAGGCAGAAAGCGGCGCGCGCTCGGCGAACGCCGTACCATTGTCTTAGTCGTGTCTGGCCCATCGAGTTTGGGACCGTGATCGGATGGACGATTTGCGGCAGTCTGGCGCCGGTCCTGGCATGAGTGTTCCGCCGGATGCGGCCAGCTCAGCGCCGGTCTCGGCGCAGCGTGCGTGGCTTGCGGCGCGCCGAGAGCAGCGGTGGGAGGCTGCGGCCAGGCGTAAGCGGCGACGCCGGCGGAGGCTGGTCTTGGCGGCTGCGCTTTTGCTGCTGTCGCCGCTGGCCTATTCGTACACGACCTGGATGCTGCAGCCTACGAGCATGTCGCTCGGCGTGCGCAGCGTCGAGTGGGTGAGATCCCTACCAGGCGGCAACTGGCTGGTCGACGAGGTCGAGCACTTCTACTACTCCTGGAAGGCCCCGAAGAAGGGCGGCCCGCAGCTGAAGAGGCTGCCGGCGGTCGGCCTACCGTCGGCGACCACCTCTGCGCACGGCGAGCGGCCGCCGCCGATCAAGCTGGTGTTCGCGCACCCGCTACCCGGCGAAGGGGTCTGGAAGCCGACCGGCTCGCCGATCGACGGTGGCCCGCCAGTGCTGGTGGCGACCTTTCGCACCGACCTCGCTTATCCGCGCGTCCTCGCCTATGTTGCCTGGTTCGACTACACGCGGACCGCGCTGGCGTTCTATCCGGGCCGCTACGAACCGCCGAAGGCGGCCGGACGTGGGCCGATGATGGTCCCGTACGGTCAGCGCTGGCGGCTGCTGGCGACCTTCAACGGCGGCTTCACCTACAACTATGGTTGGAACGGCTCGACCGATAACGGCCGCGTGAACGAGCCGCTCAAGGACGGCAACGCAACGCTGATCGGCTACAAGGATGGTCGCATCGCGATCGTGAAGTGGCACGGCGGCCCGAACGCGGGGCCGAACGTCGCCTGGTCTCGCCAGAGCCTGCCCCCGATCGTCTGGAACGGAAAGGTCAACCCCAAGCTGGACCTCAGCATCAAGTGGGGCGACACGCTCGGCAACGCGGTGCGCGTCTGGCGCACCGGCGTCGGCATCGACCGGAACGGCAACCTCATCTTCGTTGCCGCGGACGCACAGACCGTGATCAGCCTGGCGAAGATCTTCCAGCGCCTCGGTGCGGTACGGGCGATGCAATTCGACATCAACCCGTATTGGCACACGCTGATCACCTACACCCACCACCACGGTCTCATCCCCACGTTGGTCGAGCCCCAACCGAATCATTCCGCCAGCCGCTACCTCGTTCCCGACGACCGCGATTTCTTCGCCGTCTACCGACGCCTCCCCGGCCCGATCACGGTCCCCTCCAAGTAGGGATCCCGACGGACTCGGCGATCGTCGCCAAGCTGAGAGAGGCGGAGAGGTTTCGGGCTCAATGCTCACTCCTTTCGCCGCAAGACTCCCAGGGCGGCACACAAGCGAGTCCAGGCGATGAAACCACGTTACGTCAACAAACAGGCGCTATTGCAGGCATTTTTGGCTTCATCAGCGAGAATCTCACCAGCGTCAGAGCGGCCGGATATCAGGAAACCGCCGATTTGCAGGAAGAAAACGACTTCGAACGTACACAGGAAGATCGAGCGACCGGACATCCGAAAGGGGTTGATTTGCAGGGATAAACGTAGACGTAATTACAACGATTTGCACCTCATGAGACAGCTTTCCAACCCTGCTTCGGAGGTGCGAAACCTAGATCAATACAGGCGAGACGGTGACTTCGGGGCGTGAGGTACTTCCTTGATTATAGCATTCTTGCTATTACTTCCCAACGTTTCACCGCCTACTTGAAGAAGCGACACTTGCACGATCAAGGACAGCGTTCGCGTTGCCTCCGATATCGCCGACAAGAGCGGACGCTGGGACTCTGGGATGTCAATAGCTGTTGTGATCACATTGCCTCCCACAACTAGAACGAACGACCGCGGCAGCTCAGTCAGCCAGAGCGTTACGTTGACTTCATGGCCGTATCACTACTAGCGAGGGCGGACGCTCAGCCGCCTGCGCTGGTGATAGCGACCTTGCGACGACGCTCGCTTGCGCGTCAGCGATCACGTTCTCGTCCCGGGTCTCGCCAACCGAGGGCCACCCCCTTCTTGCTAGCGTGAAACACATCCTCTCGTTGTGTGACGTTACTGGTGAGATGGACGTGTCTAGAACGGTGAGCGATGTAGAACTTGTGAAGCGAGCCCGGGAGAGTGAGAACGACTTCGAACTCTTCTATCGGGCGTACTCCCCGGTTGTCTACGCATGGTTTCGTCGCCATGCATCATCAAACCCAGCCGAGGCTGCCGACTTAACAGCCGAGCTATTCGCCCGCTGCATTCTGTCGATACGGCGTTTCTCTGGTAATCGCCCCGGAAGTGGGACAGCATGGGTATTCGCTATCGCTCGCCATCTGGCCGCGAACTACTTGCGTGATAAGCGGATCGAAGGTCGGGCAAGAGCGCGTCTTCGACTACCTGAGATCTCTGCACCGGATCCAGCGGAAGATGCAGACCTTCGGCTTTCCGCCAGTCAGGCTCACGCAGAGATAGTGTCGGCTTTCGAGGCTCTCACGAAGCAGCAACGTGAAGCGATTCAGCTTCGTGTTGTCGATGAGCTCGCGTACTCGGAAATCGCTTCAAGAACCGGTGCGACATCGCAAGCGACACGACTACACGTTATGCGCGGCCTCCAGCGTCTCCGTGAGCTCCTAGGCCATTCCGAATAAGAGGAGACTTCATGAATACTACTCTGTTTACGGATCGACTCGGTGGCGAACTGACGAAGGCTTACAGAATGCATTCTGCACGAAGGCGTAGACGCCGAATCGCTCTATCGCTCGCGGTTCTCCTCATCGGGATCAGCGCTTCTGCGAGTGCGGCGACGATCATTCTTTACAAACAGCTCAGTCTGAATACGGTTGCACAGAGCACGTTGCTCGGCGGCGGGATTACCTTGTTTGAACCAGCAAACGCCTCAACTTCAGCGTCATCCGAAACATCGCGGTTAGCAGCGGAGACCGCAGCTAGCGAGTCTTTATACGGCGCCTCTGTTCGCGAGTCGCGGTACGCTCACTGTGTCGCCGAAGGGATCGATCAAGACTGTTGGGTAGTTTCGCTTGACCCATCTCAAGTTCGCTCTCACGGCCCAGTGCAATGGAAAGCCTCGTTCTTCGTTGCGCTTGTTGATCCAAGCACAGATCGGGTGCTCCTAGCGGAAGCCGGTTCACCGATAAAGCTAGCAAGCTAGCTCGAGTGTTAACCGAGGCGACGACTCGAGCGCCTTACCGAAACCGACGATATGTCGCGGAGAAGTCGCGGCACCTGAGTGATGGCGACTTCTCCGCGCTTACTTTGACCTACTTCGATTAACTAGTCGGTGGGGCGCCGCCTTCTGCAAACAGCACGTTGTCGGTCGCAGGATCGACGAGCGCGACCAAGAACGTGTCATGCCACTTCATAGGTCCGTGAGACCTCAGACCGCTCGGATCAAGCGATACGGCCCAGCAGTCTTGATCGATCCCTTCGGCGACACAGTGAGCATATTGCGACTCGCGTATCGGCGCGCCTCCGAATGCCTTGGATGCGGAAGCCGCCCAGGGGGCCTTCTCAGACGCTGCAGTAGTAGATGCATCGGTTGCGGCTGTTGATGAACTCGATAGTGACGCTACAGTTGCGGGCGGTGCTTGAGGCTGAGTTAGGAAGATCCCATCAGCGTTCAAGACCTTTGATGACACCGCTGCGAACTCGACGGGCGTAGCTGGACTCGATGACGAGAACGCCGACGCTACAATTACACCACCGACTGCAACAACGATAGTCGTAATTCCGAGCAAATACCATCGGTTTAGAAGTCTGTTTCCCTTTAGCATGCTTTGTCCCAAACGTCGAGTTGAGTAGAGGAGATTTTCGACCAGCCCCACCAAGAAGGCTTGTTGTTCACTTCCGTACCATTTGTGTCAACCCAGCCGGTATCGTTCCGCCTGACTTGACCGTTGGTGAAGTTCTCGTGAGCCCCGGAACTCCCTGGCAGCTGGTTCGCGGTGTTGGTGACCTCACTTGCTTGCTGTGCCCAACAACCGCCGTAGCCCGTACCTGGTCCGTCTGTGTAGTAGTTCGTGCCGTTTAGGAAGTAGTGGAAAGCGTCCGAAGAGAAAGTGATCTTGTATTCGGGCGAGCTATTTTCTCCACTAGCGGTGAAGAACCGCTGAACGGGGCCGAGGTTGGTGTCCGACTCGGTGAAGTTATAGCGGTTGCCATTAGCGAGTTTTATCCATCCGATTTGTCCATACATGCCGTTACTGTGGTTGTAGAGCATTACCCAAGAGGACACGTCGTTCGCGTACACATATGGAGAAGTGTTACGGATATTCGCCGACGAGCCGCTGATGCATGTACCGCTCGGTTGAGATCGTTCCCATCCGTCACCCCAGTTTCCTGAGGATGAAGAACGGCCCGGATCACAACTAGCTGCCGCCACAGCAGCTAGTACGCACGATGCGACGAGCAAGACAGCGACGACAGAAAGCAATCGTTTGCTCAAGATAACCCCCTCTTGTTAAGACCTGACAACAGGTGGCTGAGCGGAGATCATCGCGTGGTCAGGGCTGCAGCGCCGGCGTGTTGCGACGAATGCGGAGAGACAGAGATCCGGAAACACCCTGCAAACCGGCCGTTATTTCCCGGAAGCGCGTAACGCTTAGGTGGTTACCGGAACGTTATATCGGCCGTATCACTTTGAGGCCGAGGTCTTGATGTGGAGTGCGAGCGGATCTTTGAGTTCACTTGCAGCTCAGGACGCTGCCGGGTAGACAGCCTAGCGACCGGTCACGTCAAAACAACTGATACGCAGGACATAACGTAGTAACAATTACAACAACATGCCCCCAGCGGGATTCGAACCCGCGCTGCAGCCTTGAAAGGGCTGTGACCTAGGCCGCTAGTCGATGGGGGCGGCCAGCCAAGGATAGACGCCGTTCGCAGTATCGGCCGAGGCCGCCGCGGCCGACACGCCGGCGCG
>JBEKLL010000013.1:0-65023 GCA_050010215.1 Gaiellaceae bacterium
GCACGCGCTCGGCCGACATCTGGCGGTTCATCGCCTCCTGAATCTCGGGCGGCACGGTCAGCTCGCGGATCTCCACGTTGGTGACCTTGACGCCCCAGCGCTCGGTCTCGTGGTCGAGCCGGCTGCGGATCAGCTCGTTTATCTTGTCGCGCTGCGAGAGGACGTCGTCGAGGATGATGTCGCCGACGACCGCGCGTAGCGTCGTGGTCGCCAGACCGACCACGGCCAGCCGGTAGTCCTCGACCTCGAGCACCGACTTCTCGGCCTGGTTGATGTCGATCCGCATATAGACGAGGAAGTCGATGTCGATCGCGACGTTGTCCTTGGTGATGTTCGTCTGCTTGGGGATGTCGAGCACTTCGGTGCGTGTGTCGACCTCCATGATCTGGTGCAGGATCGGGATCTTGAAGACGACGCCCGGACCTTTCATGCCTTCGAAGCGGCCGAGCCGGAAACGCGCAACGCGCTCGTAGTCGCGGATGAAGTTGATGATCGGCACCTTTTCCTCCTAGTTCTTCTTCGTTTTGGGTTTCGCGTTCTTTTCTTTTTCGAGCGGCCGCACGATCAGGTGGAAGCCGTCGATCGCGACCACGCTCACGCGCTCGCCCGGCTCCGCAGTTCCGCCACTCTCGAGCTTGGCCTGCCAGGCCTCGCCGCCCGCCCAGACCTCGCCGGTCGGCGCCAGGCGCGTGTTCACCTCGCCGATCTGACCGACGAGCGCCTTCTTCTCGACCGGGCTGACGTAGCGGCGGCCGTGATGGGACAGGTGCACCTCCCGGGCCATCAAGAACACAAGCGTCCCGACGATGGCCGCAAACGTGATCAGCACCCAGAGGCTCACCGTTGGGTTGTACCCCGGCAGGCCCGGTCCGCCAAAGTAACCGAGCAGAAAGACGCCGCCGAGGATGATCGAGACCGTGCCCGAGATGCCGAAGACCAGGTGACCGGGAGCGTGGAGCTCGACTCCCAGGAGGGCGATGCCTACCAGGATCAGCGCCAGCCCGGCCCATGAGAACGGCAGTACGCTCAGGCCGGCGAAGGCCGCGAGCAGGCAGATGATTCCGAGCGCGCCCGGGACCCACGAGCGCCCGGCCATCCACAGCTCGATGATCAGGCCGAGACCACCCAGGTTGAGCAGCAGGTAGACGAGGTTGGGGTCGGAGAGGGAATCGAGCAGGCGCTGCCAGAAGCCCATGTTGATCGTCTGGACGGGGTGGCCCGCCGTCTGCACGACCACCCTGCCGCTTGCGGTCGCCAGCTTCATCCCGTCCAGCTTTGCGATCACGCCGGAGAGCGAGGAGATCTCGGCGTCGGCGATGCCGATCTTCACCGCCTCCTCGGCGGAGTAGGCGCGCGCGGTCAGCATCGCCGCCCGGAGCGCCTTGACGGCCTGCTCCGACCGGTGGCGCTTATGGGCGATCGAGGCGATCAGCGCCGCGTCTGCCTGGTTGGTCTTCCTGGCTTCGGTGGAGCCGACGTTCTCTCCCTGGGAGCCGACCACGGAGGCGGCGCCGATGCCGGTTGCCGGCGCCATGGCCAGGTAGGACGCAGCCGATGCGATAAAGGTGCCCGCGGAGGCCGCCCAGGCGCCCGAGGGCCCGACCCAGACGACCACCGGCACCTTGGAAGCGATGATGGCCGAGACCATGCTCTTGGCCGAGAAAAGCGCGCCGCCCGGTGTGTCGAGCTGGATGATGACGACCTCTGCGTTCTCGTCGGCCGCCTTCTTGAGGGCGCCCTCGAGATAGCGCTTGCCTAGCTCGTCGATCGTCGTCTTGAAGTGGACGACGACCACGGGCCGCGCCGTGCCGGTGGCGGCTCCGGCGCCCGCACTTCGCGAAGGGCCGAGCACGAGCCCGGTCAGCGCCACGACCAGGCAGACGACGGTCAGCGGCCGGCGGATTGTCACAAGGCGATCCTACTGCTCCGTCGCCTTCTCGGGGAGAGCAGCGCCGGGTAACCCCACGTGCCAGGCACGTATTTGCGTCAAGGCTCGGGTTGTGTCAGAGCAGTAACTCTTTGTGCCCAGGTGGCGGATCGACTACCTCGGCGAGATCGACGAAATTCCGGTACCGGGCCCGCCATCTCGAGCCAGGTCCAAAAGCGTCGCCGAGCGCGGAGTCGTTCAGGAAAGACGGAAGGTGATCGATGCCGGCGCTGGCTCGATAACTGCTCCACGGCCATTCGGATGGCTCTCGGCAGAGACCCGCCTTGACCGGGTTGTGGGCCACGTACCGGCAGGCCATGAGCAGATGGGACTCGGAGTCGATCAGGCGTGCGGCAAACCGGTTCCCGAAGAGATGCGCCACGTATCCGTGACGCTGATTGAAATCCCTGGAATATGCACCGTTCAGATCCCGGACGGCTTTGGAGAGACGAGAGTCCGGAGTCTGAACGATCAAGTGGTAGTGGTTCCCCATCAAGCAATAAGCAAGACAGCGCAGCTCGAATCTCTCGACTATCAGGCCGAGCCTTCTGAGGAACGCTCGGCGATCCTCGTCGTAGAGGAATAGCGCCCTTTTGTTATTTCCTCGTGAGGCGACGTGGTAGAAGCCGCCGGGGACGAAGATTCGTGGCGGTCTAGGCACCCGCCCAACGGTAATCGGACTCTTCCATGACGTGGGCCGGGCCGGCTCCGAAGTCTCAATTCCGACACGACTTTCCTATCGACACCGAGGGTGCCTGGCACCCTCGGTGTCGGGTGAGTGCCGCCGTGCTCGCTAGCATCGTGGAATGGCCGGCATCGAACACCTCGTCGAAGAGCTGGAGCGCTCCTACGAAGAGGCTCGCGAGCGCATGTCCGATCCCGCCGTCTACAACGATCACAAGCAGGCGGCCAAAGCGGGCAGGCGGTTGAAGGAGCTGGAAGGTCCGTTCAAGCTGGCGCAGGAGTGGCGCCAAGCGCAGGCCGATCTGGACGACGCGCGCAGCGATCCCGAGCTGGCTTCGATGACCGCAGAATCGGAGCAGGAGCTGGATCGGCTCGAGCAGGAACTTCGCCTGGCTCTGATCGAGCGCGACCCGGCCGACGCCAAGGACGTCATCATCGAGATCCGCCAGGGGGTCGGGGGCGACGAGGCCGCTCTCTGGGCCGGCGACGTCCTGCGCATGCTCACGCACTATGCAGAGCGGCGCGGCTACCGCTGGGAGGAGCTGTCCGCCAGCCTGAACGAGGCGGGCGGCGTCAAGGAGGTTCGCTTCGCCATCAAGGGTGACGGCGCCTACTCGGTCTTCAAGTGGGAGGGCGGTACGCATCGCGTCCAGCGGGTGCCGGCGACCGAGTCGCAAGGACGCATCCACACCTCCACGGCGACCGTGGCGGTGATGCCCGAGGCCGACGAGGTCGAGGTCGAGCTCGACGAGCAGGAGCTGAAGATCGACGTCTTCCGCTCGACCGGGCCCGGCGGTCAGTCGGTGAACACGACCGATTCGGCCGTGCGCATCACCCATTTACCGAGCGGGCTCACCGTCTCGATGCAGGACGAGCGGTCGCAGCTCCAGAACAAGGCCCGCGCGATGCGAGTGCTGCGCGCCCTCCTCTACGAGCACGAGCGCGAGCGTCAGCAGGCCGAGCAGGCGGCGGCCAGGCGACTGCAGATCGGCTCGGGGGAAAGGGCGGAGAAGATCCGCACCTACAACTTCTCCGAGAACCGGGTCACCGACCATCGCATCAAGCTGACTCTCTACCGGCTCGATCAGATCCTGGACGGCGATCTCGGCGAGTTCACCGACGCGCTCGCGGCCGAGGAGCGGCGCCGTGCGCTCGAGGCTGCCACGGCGTGAGCGCGGCTCCCGAGCCCGTCGTCCTCCGTCAGGCGCTGGCCGGTTCCACCGAATACCTCTCCCGTCGCGGCATCGAGCGCGCCCGTTACGAGGCCGAGCTGATTCTCGCTCGAGCGCTCGGGTTGAGCCGCATCCAGCTCTATTTGGATCTCGACCGTCCGCTCGCTCCCGAGCAGAGCGAGCAAGCGCGGGCGCTGGTCGAGCGCCGGGGCGGGCGCGAGCCGCTCGCCTACGTGCTCGGCGAGTGGGGCTTCCGGCGCCTGACGCTGAAGACCGACGCGCGCGCACTCGTACCGCGTCCGGAGACCGAGATCCTGGCCGAGCGGGCGCTGGCTTTGATCGAAGCGCTCCCGCAGCCGCGAATCCTCGATGTCGGCACCGGCTCGGGCGCGATCGCGCTGGCGCTCGCCGACGAGCATCCGGGGGCGCGAATCGTGGCGCTCGACGCCTCGGCCGAGGCGCTTGCGCTGGCGCGCGAGAACGCCGAGGCCTGCGGGCTCGAGCTCGAGCTTCGGCTCGGCGACGTGCGCGCTCCCGTGGAGGGCCGGTTCGACTTGGTCGTCTCCAACCCGCCCTACGTCCTTCCGGAAGAGATCGAGTCACTCGAGCCCGAGGTGCGCGAATGGGAACCGAGAGAGGCGCTGGTCGGGGTCGGGGTTCCGGAGGCTCTGGCCGAGCGCGCGCGGGAGCTGCTCGTCCCGGGCGGCTGGCTCGCCGTCGAGCTGGGGGAGGGACAGCAGAGCGCCTACTCCGCCTTGCTCGCCGATCTGGGCTACGAGGCGGTTACGATCACACCCGACCTGACTGGAAGAGACCGAGTGGTGGAGGCGAGATGGCCGTAGAGGGATTTCCGAGCGATCGCTATTCGGGCCGCGGCCTGATCGTCGGTCGTTCGCTGGACGGAGCAAGCTGGCTGCAGCTCTACTGGCTGAGCGGCCGCAGCGAGAACTCGCGCAACCGTGTGCTGATCGAGGAAGAAGGCGAGATCCGCACCACCACCGCCGACCGCTCCAAGCAGGTGGACGGCACCTTCACGCTCTACACGGCGCTCTGCTCGCTGGGCGAGGCGCACATCGTAGGTAACGGCGACCAGGTCACGACCGTGGCCGAGGCGCTCGCCGCCGGCGGCTCCTTCGAGCAGGCGCTGAGGACGCGCTCGGTCGAGGAGGATCCGCCGATCTGGACTCCGCGCATCACCGCCGTAGTCAGTGGCGACGAGCTGCGGCTCTCGAAGATCTGTAAGAGCGGCCACGCCTTTTTCGAGGCGGCACCGCTCGAGCCCGGCCAGGGACTCTGCCTGCACACCTACCGCGGCGACGGCAACCCGATCCTGCCCTTCACCGAGGATCCCTATCCCGTGCGCCTGGAAGGCGACCTCGAGGAGCTGGCGCAGTCGAGCTGGAACAGGCTCGATCCCGAGCTGCGGGTCGCGCTCGTCGTCAAGGAGATCGGCGCCGACGGCTCTTCTCGGCACCTGATCGTCAACCGGCTGCCGGTTCCGGCGGGCTAGCGCGAGGCGGGCGATGGGCGCCGTCGAAGATGCCGTTGCAGTACTGCAGGCGGGCGGCCTGGTGGTGCTGCCGACCGATACCGTCTACGGCCTCTGCGCCTCGCCGGGCGAGCCGGCTGCAATCGAGCGGATCAACGCGCTCAAGGGCAGGCCGGATCAGCCGATCGCGCTCGTCGCCGCCTCGGTCCAGGCGCTGGTCGAGCGCATTCCGGAGCTGAGCGCCTGGCAGACGCCGCTGGAAGAGATCTTTCCGGGCGCCTACACGCTCGTGCTCCCAAATCCGAAGCGGCGTCTGTCCGGCCTGTCGCCCGGGCGCGGAGAGACGATCGGGGTTCGCGTTCCCGAGCTGCCCGAGCAGGCGCACGAGCTGCTCGAGCAGTTCGGCGCCGTTGCCGCCACCAGCGCCAACCGCCATGGAGAGCCCGATCCGGGATCGGTCGAGGAGATTCCCGACGAGATCCGCGCTGCGGCCGGCGCCGTGCTCGATGCCGGTAAGCTGCCGGGCACTCCCTCCACGGTGATCGACGTAACCGGGTCGGAGCCGGTCATCCTGCGTGCGGGCGCTGGCGACCCGGAGCGGGCGCTGGTCGTGCTCGAGTTGCTCTAGTGGAGCCTTCAGCGCGGGAAGCGGCGCTCGGCCGTCAAGCGCAGCTCGTTCTCTCGCCAGTTATAGGTCTCGACGGTGATCGCGCCTTCCTCGAAGGAGTAGAGCTGGAGTCCGTGTACCTCGCCGCGGCGGCGCAGGCGCGGGCGACCGAATCCGGGCGCGGTTGCAACGATCAGCGCGCGCTTGCCGGCGCCGAAGTCGAACTCCTGCCGCTCGCAGACCGCGCTCTGATGGATGTGACCCGAAGCGATCAGGTCGACGCCGGCCGCCGCCAGTCCGCGCAGGACGTGTCGCCTGCCCGAGAGCGGGCGTTTGCGAGCGCGCCAGGGAGCACAGGTCAGGTGGTGGTGGAGGAAGACGAGCCGGTAGACCTCGGGCGGTGTCTCGGCCAGCAGGCGAACCGCTCGCTCGAGCGAGCTGCGGCGCAGGCGCCCGGACTGCTGGCGCCAGGGGCGGGCGGAGTTGAGTCCGATCGCGAGCAACCGCTCGGAGCGATGGACCGGCTCGGTGGTTGCCCATTCGCGCTCGAACTCTCGCCAGGGCCGGCTGAAGCGCCGGGGAAAAGCGTAGGGGAGGTCATGGTTCCCCGGCACGGCCACGACTGGCGGCCCGAGCGCGCGCAGCTGAGCTGCCGCCTGCTCCAGCTGCTGCCGGCGGCCGCGGTTGGCCAGATCGCCGCTTACGACGATCAGCTCCGGGCCTGTTCGCTCGATCAGCTCCTCGAGGCCCGGGCCGCCGACCTCGCCGCCGCGCGAGCCGAGATGAAGGTCAGACAGGTGTAAAACGCGTACGGCCACCTCCGCGGCACCCTATACACTCCAGCCTATGGCCGACGAATCAGCCGAAGTCTTCGACGATCTCTACCTCGGGCTCCGCGCCGGCGGCGCGGCACGCAAGAAGCGGCGCGGCGAGGAGTTGACTCCAGAGGAAGAGGAAGATCTCGGTCGCTGGCAGCGCCTTTCCAATACACGCAAGGCGATCGCGATCGGCTCCTTCGCGCTCGGTACCTTCGGGCTCGGCTTCGCTGCCGGCGGCGTCATCTTCGGCCGTCGTAAGAGGTAGCCGGCGCAGGGAAGCGTAGAGGCGGCCCGAAAACCTCGGTCCTGTGATTCGCTTGACTGGCGAAGAGGTGCTCTACGAGGCGCGCAGGCACGGGATCGTGCTTGCCGGCACCATCACGCGTGCGCTCGTGCTCGCGGCCGCCGGAGCTGTTCTGGTTGCGCTCGGCTGGCCCTACTCGCTCGCCGGGGCCATCGTCATGGCGATCGCGGCCCTCGTGGCGCTGCGTGCCGTCTGGCGCTGGGATCGCACCAAGCTGGTCGTCACGAGCGAGCAGCTCTACGTCGTCTCCGGAGTGCTCGGGCGCAGCATGGCGAGCGTGCACCTGTCGTCGCTGGGCGCTATCGAGCTGGAGCAGACGCTGCTCGGGCGTCTGCTCGGCTACGGCACCGTGATCGCGGGCGAGCTGGAGATCGACTTCGTGCCCCAGCCCCGGGAGCTGCGCGATCTCGTCCTCGAGCTGGCCGGTTCGAAGCTCGCCGCCTGATCTTTTACTCGGCGATCCTCGGAGTCCTGGGCACCTGATCCGCCCGCGGACTCGGTTAGCTAAGCGAATTGGCGATAGCGACCAGATCCGTCGCTGGGTAGTAACCCTCAACGATGATCTGGACGTTGCCTTTCATGAACATCACGTATCCGGGATGGACCGTTCCTTCTTTGTTGTTGGGGGGAGCGACGTAGGCAGTTGAACTCTGAACGATGCCGAGGTACGCGTTGGGATCGGCCTGCTGGTCAACCATACCGCGGTAGCTTCTCGGGCCATCGTAGGTCGAGTCCATCTGCACTTCGGTGATCTCGAGGTGGTTGTACTCGATGTGGACTAAGTCCCCCGGTGCGCCTATGGCTCCCTGATGATCAAGCCAGATCACCCTCACCGCGTCGTCGGGTGGGGTGCTGCCGTCGGAGGCCGGCTCGGTGGCGGGCGCACCCGAGATCAGGTCCGGGACCGCCGCCGACACGGCATCCTTGCTCGGAGCGAGAACCGGTATGTCGGCCTGAGCCTTGGCTTCGGTGAGAGAGATGGCCTTCTCCGTACTGGCCGGCGGGCCGGTGACGCGAGGCTGCCACGTGGGCGAGATAAAGCCGAAGTAGGCCCGTTGCTTGGCGCCGTGAGAAGCTCCAAAGTCGCCGGAAAAGACCGCGAAGTAGGCCGATAAGCAGCCTACCCCGGCTACGAGGATGACCACAGCGGTCGTGACGCGGTATCGTCGTGCGCGGGAGTTCCGGGTCGAAGCCTCGAGCGAGACGCGATCGTACAGCTCGGAAGCTTGTTCGTATGTGAGATTCCGGTCAGGCATGCTGTCTCCATTCAGTCGTCGAACAAGGACGCGGAGTCCCGCTTCAGACGAGCCAGGGCTCTCGCGACGTTGCTTCTCACGGTCGAGGGGCGGCATCCCAGCACCTTCGCCGCATCTCGATCCGAGAGCTCGCAAACCACGCTCAGGTAGACGCAGGCTCGTTGGCGGATGGGGAGCTCCGCCAGAAGCTCCTTGGCGTGGAGCCGGGCCGCGACATCTGATGTCGAATCCTCGGGCGGGATGGAGACAGCGGAGAGTTCGCGGTCGGTGCGTTTTTTCGCTCGTAGTTTCCCTTTCGTGGCCAAACGGAGGAGCACAGTGCGTGTGTAGGCAGAAGGATCAGCAATACCGCGGTAACCGGGATGGAGCCTCAAGGTCCCGATCAGTGCCTCCTGTGCCCAGTCTTCAGCGGAATCCGGGTATCCGATTGCCTGCGCCAGCCTCAGGAGCTGGGGGTAGACGGATAGCGTGATCGCGGCTGGATCGCGTTCGCGGTCTCGCGAAGGTTCTCGAATCGTCATCACGCTTGCCCGAGCTGCGCTCACTCTAATTACTAAGAGGCATCTGGAAGCCGAAAACGCTGCATCCTGCGCATCTAGGTTGTCAGGTGTCCCCCCGGTGACGGCACCGTGATCGTCGGCGAGCTCGAGGTCGACTAGCTGCCGGACCCGGGCGAGCTGCACGAGTTGCTCATGAGCCTGGTGGGCCGGTCGGAGCTGGCGGCGTAGTCGCCGGCAGCGGCTCGAGCCGGTCTGTCTGGAGCACCGTCCCGTCGGCCGCTCGAGCGACGACCGACTTCAGCTCGAGCGCCTGGGCGGGCGAGAAGACGACGGTGAAGATCGAGCTGTCGAGCCCCAGCTTGGACGGTGCCGGCACGATGGTCGCCGGGATTTCCGCCCCCGACTGGAGAACGATCGCGATCGAGTCGACTCGCTTCGTCGCTGCGCCGTAGACGACTCCACCCGCGGCAGCGCCGGGGGAATCGAACGTAAAGCTGAACGAGGCGTCGTACTCGCGGCCGTTCGCGCCGACATCGATCGGCACTCCCTTCCTGTTTTCGCCGTAGGTGTCCTTCGAACCGTCGGCGGTGATCAGGTCCAGGAACAGCTGCGATCGCTTCGAGACGTACGCACCCAGCTTCCAGGGGCCATCCGCGCGAGTGCCGGAGGCGACGAGGATGCCCCACAACGGCTGCGCCTGAGGGGCCTGAATCGGCTTGAACGTCAGCTGCTTGATCACGCTCCCGTCGGCGGCGCGGGCGATCAGGCCGTCGACCTGCTCGGCTTCGGCCGGCGTGAGGATCCGGTAGTAGATCGAGACGTCGGCGCCGAGCCTGGCAGGAGCTGCGACCATGGTTGCCGGCAGCTCCGCTCCGGAGAGGAGCCGGAGCGAGACCGACCTGACGTCCTTCGCCGCAAGCCCGAGGGCGTCGGCGAAGCCTCCCGACATCATCGTCCCGCCGGAGAGCTCGTGGTTGGGCGCCTTGTCGCTCGGGTAGAGCTCGGCGGGCTCGCCGATGACGCCGGCTCCGCAGAAGTTGCCGGTCGGATCGATACCGACGCACATCCCCAATCGCTGCGTCATGTATGCGGTCAGCTGCCATCTCTGTCCTTTGCCGAAGCCCGATGCGATAGACACGACGGGAGTCATCGGACGACCCAGGGGCGGGACGGGTGGGCCTTGCGGGCTCCAGAGACCGCTTCCGATCGCAAGCGCCGGGATCAGGATCGCTATTGCGATGATCGCCACCACGATCGCGACTCTCAGCCGGTGTCCGCGCGGCAGAACGAGACGGGGCAGGCGAGTCCGAGTCGCCTCGGCTTCCGCATCCGCGACCACCTTGCGCCAGTTGCGCCGCTCGTCGACCTGCAACGGAGGGACGAGTAAGTCGAGCGCCTGCCGGACTTCGAGATCGCCGTCGGCATCCAGATGATTCATCGTCTTCTCACTCATGGCAGCGCTCCTTCTCGAGTCTCTGTCGAAGAGTTGCGTGAGCGGTATGCAGGGCGGCCCCGACCGTTCCGGAGCGAATTCGCAGTGCGTCGGCTATGGTCGCGTAGTCGAGATCGGCGTAGTAGCGCAGGAAGAGAATCAGCCGTTGCTGCTCCGGCAGCGCTTTGATCCGGTCGCGGATCTCTTCAGCTCTTTCCAGGCCGGCGTCTCGATCGGGTGCCGGCCAGTCGAGCGACTCGCCGTCAATCTCCAAGCGCCGCGAGCGAACCACCTTGAGGGCGCTGTTGACCACGGCTCGCCAGACCCAGGCCTCGAGCACCCCGTCCTGTCGGTAGGAATGGCGTGTGCGTATGCACTCGACGAAGGCGTTGTGGACGGCGTCGAGTCCGGATTCCACGTCGCCCGTGATTCCGGCCGCCACCCGTGCGTAACGCGAGAGACCGGTCTGGTAGAGCGCCTCGAGATTGTCGAGTGTCGTTTGCTTGCTCACATCCTTACGAACCCGCAACTCTCTCGTTTCTTTATCTCGCTTGTCGCGCATAAGGGGCGGCTCTCAGCCTCGAGCTCGATCCTACTCGGGTGACGAGCACGTCCCGTTCGGACACGTCCGCCCAGGCCGTGATACTCTCCCCAATCGAACAAGTGTTCGCCTACCTGGGCAGGGCTAGACTGGAAAGGTTATGGCCAGCGAGAAGACGGTAGAAGAAGAGCAGCTCGTCGTCCACGGCGCCAGGGAGCACAACCTCAAGGACATCACGGTCCGGTTGCCGCGCTACAAGCTGATCTGCATCACGGGGCTTTCGGGCTCCGGCAAGTCGTCGCTCGCCTTCGACACGATCTACGCCGAGGGCCAGCGCCGCTACGTCGAGTCGCTCTCGGCCTACGCGCGCCAGTTCCTGCAGATGATGGAGAAGCCGGAGGTGGAGTCGATCGAGGGGCTCTCGCCGGCGATCTCGATCGACCAGAGGACGACCTCGCGCAACCCGCGCTCGACGGTCGGCACGGTGACCGAGATCTACGACTACCTGCGCCTCTTATACGCCCGCGTCGGGCGGCCCCACTGCCCGGTTTGCGGGCGCCCGATCGCCGGCCAGTCAATCGACGCGATCGTCGACCAGGTGCTGCGACTGCCCGAGGAGACGCGCTTCACCGTCAACGCGCCGGTCGCGCGCGATCGCAAGGGCGAGTTCAAGGACGTGCTCGAGCACCTGCGCGCCGAGGGCTTCACACGCGTCAAGGTGGACGGCGAGCAGCGCCTGCTCGAGGAGTCGATCGAGCTGGACAAGAAGTTCAAGCACACGATCGAGGTGGTGGTCGACCGCCTCGTCATGCGCCCCGATCTGCGCACGCGCCTGACCCAGTCGATCGAGACGGCGGCCCAGCTCGCGGAGGGGCTGGTGACGATCGACGTCCAGGACGCAGGTCCGCTGACCTTCTCCGAGAATCTGCTCTGCCCCGAGCACGGCATCGGCCTGCCCGAGCTGGAGCCGCGCGTCTTCTCCTTCAACTCGCCGCACGGCGCCTGCCCGCGCTGCACCGGGCTCGGCTCGCAGCAGGAGATCGACCCCGAGCTGGTCGTCCCCGATCCCACGCTCTCGATCAGCGAAGGAGCCGTCGCGCCCTGGCCGGTCGGGCACAACGGCTACTACGAGGCGATCATCCAGGGTCTCACGGAGCGCTTCGAGATCGATCTCGAGACTCCCTGGCAGGAGCTTTCGGAGCGCGAGCGCAGCCTGGTTCTCGACGGTACCAAGGGCGAGCGCATTCACGTCAGCTACCGCAACCGGATGGGCTTCCGGCGCTCCTACTCGACCTCCTTCGAAGGCGTCCTCAACAACCTCGCGCGGCGCTACCGGGAGACCGACTCCGAAGGCTCGCGCGAGAAGATCGAGGAGTTCATGAGCCTGCGGCCCTGTCCGGAATGCCGCGGCGCCCGGCTCAAGCCCGAGGTACTGGCGGTCACCGTAGGTGGCCTCAACATCCACGAGTTCACCGGCATGTCGGTGACGCGGGCGCGCGCCTTCCTGGAGAAGCTCGAGCTGACTGAGACCGAGCGCCTGATCGGCGAGCGGATCATCCGTGAGATCCGCGCCCGGCTCACCTTCCTCGACGACGTCGGGGTCGGTTACCTGCAGCTCGACCGCGCTTCGGCGACGCTCTCGGGCGGCGAGGCGCAGCGGCTACGCCTGGCGACTCAGATCGGCTCGCAGCTGGTCGGCGTGCTCTACATCCTCGACGAGCCCTCAATCGGGCTGCACCAGCGCGACAACGGACGCCTGATCGTCACGCTCAAGCGGCTGCGCGACATCGGCAACACGGTGATCGTGGTCGAGCACGACGAGCAGATGATGCGCTCGGCCGACTGGATCGTGGACATGGGCCCGGGAGCCGGCGAGCACGGGGGAGAGGTGGTGGCCGAAGGGCCGGCGGAGCTGATCGCCGAGACGCCCGGCTCGGTGACCGGCGATTTTCTCGCCCGGCGCCGCGGGATCGCCGTGCCCGAGCGCAGAGTCGAGGAGCGCGGCTCGTTCCGCGTACTCGGCGCCCGCCAGCACAACCTGAAGGGGATCGACGTCGAGTTTCCGCTCGGTAAGTTCGTCTGCGTCACCGGCGTCTCGGGCTCGGGCAAGTCCACGCTGGTGAACGAGATCGTCTACAAGGCACTCGCGAACCGCCTGCAGCGGGCGCGGGTCAAGCCCGGCGACCACGACGAGATCGAGGGCATCGAGGCCTTCGACAAGGTCATCGACATCGACCAGGCGCCGATCGGGCGCACGCCGCGCTCCAACCCGGCCACCTACACCGACCTCTTCACCCACATCCGCGAGCTCTACTCGCTCACGCCCGAGGCCAAGGTGCGCGGCTACCGGCCGGGGCGCTTCTCCTTCAACGTACGCGGCGGCCGCTGCGAGACCTGCCGCGGCGACGGCCAGATCAAGATCGAGATGCACTTCCTGCCCGACGTCTACGTGCCCTGCGAGACCTGCCACGGGCGCCGCTACAACCGAGAGACGCTGGAGGTGCACTTCAAGGGCAAGTCGATTGCCGACGTTCTCGAGATGTCGGTCGAGGAGGCGCTCCGCTTCTTCGTCAAGATCCCGAAGATCCGTCGTCGCCTGCAGACGCTGCACGACGTCGGGCTCGACTACGTCAAGCTCGGGCAGCCGGCGACGACGCTCTCGGGCGGCGAGGCGCAGCGCGTCAAGCTGGCCGCCGAGCTGTCGAAGATCGCCACCGGGCGCACGCTCTACATCCTCGACGAGCCGACCACCGGCCTACACTTCGCCGACATCGAGAAGCTGCTCGAGGTGCTACAGCGCCTCGCCGACGCCGGTAACACCGTGGTAGTGATCGAGCACAACCTGGACGTGATCAAGCAGGCCGACTGGATCGTCGACCTGGGTCCCGAGGGCGGCGAGGAGGGCGGCGAGGTGATCGCCACCGGTACGCCCGAGCAGGTGGCCAGGATCGAGACGAGTCACACCGGGCGGTACTTGCGCCAGGTTCTACCGCGCACGATTGCGGTTGCCTGAACAAGAACGAGTCAGCGATTCCAACTCGCGTCGCAGGAGTATCCGCCGGTAATGATCGCGTGCGGCTTCCCGCCTGTGAGCGAGATCGTTGCGATATATCCCCCGCCCCGCGACGGCGTGCTCCAACAGGTACTGATCAGGACGACCTGTCCATCGCTGCTCAGCGCGAGCGGGTTGCCGCGGCCGGAAAAGCGTACCCGCCCGCTCGGGACGTCGATTACGCGAAAGGAATCGACCGGATAGAGACCGTTCTGTTCGACCGAACTCATCGACCAGTGCCGTATGTCTGTGAGTAGTCGATTCCCATCGGCCGACCAGGCGACCGGCCAGCCGAGCGAATGTCCACTTCCTATTTGGTGCAGGTTCGTTCCGTCGCCGGAGATTAGCCAGATCTCGCCTCCCGCACGGGAAAAAGCGATTCCGCGCGGTCCCCAGACCGGGTCCGTCGCATCGCCGAGGGTCAGCTGCCGGGTTCTTCCACTCTTGAGGTCGGCGACGTATAGGTCGCTCGGGTATTCAGGAGTCTCTGAGCCTCCGCGATTCGCTGCGTAGACGAGCGACTGGCTGTCGGGAGAGAAGGTGACGGAGGAATAGTCGAACTCGGGGACTTTGTTGATTGTCGTACTGGCGAGGAGTTTCTGCGACCGGTTCGCCGTGTCGAGGAGATAGATCAGGTTCTCCGGGTCTCGTAAAAAACCGCGTTCGTATTCGACCACCATATGCCTGGAGTCCGGAGCCCAGCCGTAATCTACGCCGCCATTCGCATAGGAATATGTAAGTGTGAGCAGCCTGGGCTTCCCGCCGCTGGCGGGTATTGCCCACAGCCCCTTGAAGTAGGCATATCCGCCGCTGTCCCGGATAAAGGCAACCTCGCGTCCGTCGGGCGAGATCTGCGGGTCACTCCCGACCCCGATCTTGAGCGGATGGCTTCCGTCCACGTTCGCTCGTCTGATCGTCGCGGGCCCACTTGCGAAATCGGCGTTGGCGCCGACACCGAGCTTCTGCGTGGCGTAAACGAGACTCCTCGTCACAGCGCCGCTCTGAGTTGAGGAAACGCCGCAGGAAGAGCACAGGACGACCGTCCCCATGAGCAGAACGACGCTGGCGACAACCCCGGTGCGGAAAAGCATGATGCGAGTGAACATCGGCGAGACCTCTCTTGATCGAGGAGTGTGTCGCAACTTCTACCGACGCCGGCTAACGCCCGGCTAACAGCGGCCAAATGAGCGCGATGGAGGCGCTCTGCAGTTGGTGGTGGTGATCGAGAAGAGTTACGCCGGGCGGTATTTGCGCCAGGTGTTGCCCAGTACGGTCGCGGCTGCCTGAGCAGTCGAGCGGCGACCGTTGATCGCAACCCGGGAGGCTCTACCTAGCGATCGTGGAAGACGGCTTCGACGTTGTTCCCGTCCGGGTCGAGAACGTAGGCACCGTAGTAGCCGGCGTGGTACTCGCTACGTTCTCCCGGCGCACCGTTGCTTCGGTATCCGGCCGCCATCGCTGCAGCGTGAAATGCGTCGACCTGCTCGCGCGACGAAGCGGCGAACGCGACGTGCAGACCGCTCGTCACCGATTCACCCGTCTTTGGCGCAGCGATCGAGAAATCACCCCACTCCACGAACGCATCACCGGCGTACGGGTCGACGAAGCCGAGCGCAGCGAGCACAGTGTCGTAGAACTCACGGCTGGCGACGAAATCGGACACCCGAATCGTCACGTGATCGATCGATCCCACAGAGCGGCATCGTAAACTAGCCACTGCTCCATCGAGAACCCGCGGGCATCGAGTTTCGCGACGCTGGCCCAGGGGAAACCGAACGCCATCCGGTGCTCTCGCGGAAGGATGGAAATGAAGGGAATCACTCCGTGTCTGTGGTTCGATACTGAAAGCGAAGAGGCGGCGGCGTTCTACACGTCGCTGTTCCCGAACTCGAGGATCCTGAGCGTCACGCGCTTTGGCCCCGGTGCCCCGCGCCCGGTGGGGATGGTGATGACCGTGAGCTTCGAGCTGGACGGCCGCGAGTTCCTCGCCTTGAACGGTGGGCCCGAGCTCAAGTTCAACGAGGCCGTCTCGTTTCAGGTGACCTGCGAGGACCAGGAAGAGGTCGACAGGTACTGGGACGCGCTCGTGGCGGGTGGGGAAGAAGGCCCCTGTGGTTGGCTGAAAGACAGGTACGGATTGTCGTGGCAGATCGTTCCGAATGCTCTCCCCGGGCTACTCGGCGATCCGGATCGCGAGAAGTCGCAGCGCGTCATGCAGGCGCTGCTGAAGATGAAGAAGATCGATGTCGACATTCTCGAGCGGGCCGCGTCGCAAACGTAGCGCTCGCCTTCTCCTCGCCGATCGGAGTGCGACTTCCGCGCGCCCTTTCGAGCTGCGCCGAGCAACTCGGGAAGCTCTCTACCCGCGTCCGGGGTTGGACGATCCCGGTCGGCGAGTGATACTGGACAGACCCTGACAGCCGCCTGGAGGAGGCCGATGTTTAGCTCGCCGCTTACCACCGTCACGATCCCGTTCTTCCACGGCAAGCCGATCAACATCTGGTTCGGAATCGTGCTCGCCGTGATGATCTCGTTCCAGCTGCTGACCGGCCTGCGCGTGATCAAGGTGCCCAATCGTGTCCACCGCTGGAACGGCATCGGCATCTTCGTCGTGGCCGCGGCGCACGGCTTGATCGGCTTGATGGTCTGGTTCGACGGCTGGATCTACTGAAGCCGGCGGATCAGGGCACTAGCGCTCGTTCCCGTCCCGTTCCCGATCGCCCAGTAAGGCCGCGTCGGCCAGCGCTGCCTCGAAGTCGGCCAGCTCCGCCTCGTCCATCGAGTAGGAGTGCTCCTCGTCGGGGAAGGCGCCGCTTCGCACCTCCTCGGCGTAGGCGGTGAGCGCACCCTTGATCTCGGCCGAGAGGTTGGCGTAGCGCTTGACGAAGCGGGGAAGGTGCCCTTCGCTCAGTCCGAGCAGGTCGTGATAGACGAGCACCTGGCCGTCGCAGCCGGGTCCGGCGCCGATGCCGAAGGTCGGGATCTGGAGCAGCTCGGTTATCCGGGTCGCCACCGCTGCGGGCACTGCTTCGAGCACGAGCGCGAAGCAGCCGGCGTTCTGAAGCTCGAGCGCCTCGCTCACCAGCGCGAGCGCTCGCTCCGCCGTCTTGCCCTGCGTCTTGAAGCCGCCGAGCATGGTCGCCGACTGCGGCGTCAGGCCGATGTGACCCATCACCGGGATGCCGGCGGCGACAATGGCGCGCACACGCGAGACCGAAGGCCCGGCACCCTCCAGCTTGACCACGTCAGCGCCCGCTTCCTTGACGAAACGCACGGCGCTGCGGATCGCCTCTTCATCGGAGACCTCGTAAGAGCCGAAGGGCATGTCGCCGACGACGATCGGGTGTCGGACGGTTCCGGCGACCGTCCGCGTGAGCAGGAGCATCTCGTCGATGGTCACCGGCACCGTTGTCGACTCGTGCCCGAGCACGACCATTGCCGCTGTGTCCCCGACGAGCAGGATGTCGATGCCGGCGTCCTCGGCGAAGCGGGCGCCGGGGGCGTCGTAGGCGGTGACCATGACGATCTTCTCGCCGCGGCGCTTCCTCGCGGCGAGCTCGGGGAGGGCCAGCTTGCCCGGAGGTGGAGTGCTCATCTCGTTCCTTTCAAAGGAATGTTGTCGATCAAACGTGTTTTCCCGACCTTGACCGCGGCCAGCAGGCGCTGTCCCGCGTAGTCGGCGACGGCCACGTACTGGGTCTTCAGGCCGGGCTCCTCGTCGAGCACGGCTCGCGCCGTGGCGACCGGGTCGCCGCCGTCTCGCCCGGCCTCGGCACCGAGCGCGAGCGCCTCCGGCAGCGTCAGCGCGACCCTGCGCTCCGCCGGGCTGAGATAGGCGTTGCGCGAGGACAGTGCCAGACCGTCTTCGTCGCGGACGGTCTCGACCGGGCGAACCGTCAGCTCCAGATCGAGATCGCGCACGAGCCTCTCGATCACGGCGAGTTGCTGGGCGTCCTTCGTCCCGAAGAAGGCGACATCGGGGCGGACGATGTTGAAGAGCTTGAGACAGATCGTGGCGACGCCGCGGAAGTGCGAAGGCCTGATCACTCCTTCCAGCTCGAGCGCGAGCCGCTCGGGCTCGACCCAGGTCTCGAAATCCGGCGGGTAGATCTCCTCCGCCGGGGGAGCGAAGAGGAAGTCGACGCCCTCCGCCCGCGCCAGCTCGAGGTCGCGCGTCTCGTCGCGCGGGTAGCGCTCGAGATCCTCACCCCGGCCAAACTGAGTCGGGTTGACGAAGAGGCTGCATACGACCGTGTCGCACTCCTCGCGGGCGGCCCGGAGCAGGGCCAGGTGCCCCCCGTGGAAGGCGCCCATGGTCGGCACCAGGCCGATGCGGCCGCCACGCAGCGGCTCGAGAACGCGGCGCAGCTCATTCTTGGCGCGAACGACTTTCACGCCGGTCGGCTTCTCTTCGTCTGGTTCATACCATTGCTCCAGTTCCAAAATGGATACCGGGCGCTACTACTCGTTCAGTGTAGTCGGCGCGCGCAAGCGCAGCGCTGGATTCGGCGCCGAGGGCGTCGGTTGCGGGCGTGGCTCCGAATCGACTCTGATTCGGCACGAAGTCGCACACATCTCGCCTTGACGAGACGGTACTTTCGAACGACCCCGCGGGCGGGGTTGATTGAGCGCAAAGCGAAACGAAGCACTCGACCGCCTCGCCGCGCTCGGCAAGCACGCTGCGTCGTCCTCGGTCGTATCCGTAGCCTCCAGCTACGAATCCGACGCTGCGTCCTAGCATCGCACTCACCGATCACACCCAGTCGGCGGGTCTTCATTCCGTTTTGCGCTCTTCGGTGGCGGGCTGCGATACATACGGGCCGAAGAAAAGCGCCTTTAAAAACGGCGCAGAATCGGCACATCGAAGCGCTTTCTTGGTTTGACAGGACGGTACTCTGTAACGACCCCGCGGGCGGATGGCTCGGTGGCGGGCGAATAGGGTGCCCGCTGGAGGCAGCCCCTGTCCCGTCGAACCCCGCTTCTAGCCGCTGTCTCTCCCATCGCGTCGGCCTGGGATCTGCGCCTCTGTCTACACTCCGAGGGATGCCGATTTACGAATACGTCTGCATGCAGTGTGAGCAGCACTTCGAGGAGCTCGTCCACGCGGACGAAGCGCCCTCCTGCCCGTCCTGTGCGGCGACGAACGTGACCCGTAAGTACTCGAGCTTCGCCACCAAGGGAGGTCCGAGTAAATCCTGCGGTAGCTGTACGAGCAGCAACTGCGGTGGCTGCGGTGGCGGCTGCTAGTCGCAGCGACGAGCTTGCGGCGCTGCGTACCAGCGTCTCCGGTTGCACTGCCTGCCGTCTGGCCGAGACGCGCACCCAGGTCGTTTTCGGCTCCGGCGATTCCGACTCCGAGCTGATGTTCGTGGGCGAGGCACCCGGCTTCCACGAGGATCAGCAGGGCCTCCCCTTCGTCGGCTCCGCCGGCAAGCTTCTGGAGCGGTTGCTGGGAGAGATCGGGCTCACCCGCGACAACGTCTTCATCGGCAACGTGCTCAAGTGCCTCAGATACAACGCGCTTGTACAACTTGGCGACGGATCGTGGGAACGAATCGGCCGTCTCGTTCGTGCGAAATACGAAGGAACCGTCATGTCGGTCAGTGCCGACGGATCGATAGTTCCGCGTCGGGTTATCGGGTGGCACGAGTCGCCTCTTGGTGGCAGACGGGTATTCAAACTGACATACCGATCGGCGAAAAACGCCGGGGCGGGACGTGTGAGTATCCAACTCACCGGTGATCACCCGGTCCTAACCGAGCGGGGGTTTGTGCCGGCCGAAGAGTTACGGGTTGAAGATCGGATCGCGACGGGGCAAGGTCTCAGCCAACTCGCTTACGACGTCGCGTGCGGCACGGTTCTTGGGGATGGACACCTCAATTCCGGCCGAGCTCATCTCACGTTTTCCCACTCTATGCAGCAGAAGGAGTACGCGCTGTTCAAGGCGAGCCTCCTAACAGAACTCCAACCCCGACTCGGGGAGTTCTTTGTGGCCGCTGTTGTTGGTGGCGAACGGGCGTACCCTGTGGTTCAGGTTAGAACCAGGGCCCACCGCGCGTTCGGCGTCCTTAGGCGCGACTTCTATCGCCCTAAGAAGGTAGTCCCGGAATGGCTTGAGACTGACCTCAACGAGCGCATGCTCGCGTTTTGGTTCATGGACGATGGTCACACGCGAATCAGACCTGGTCGGCAACCGCTTTCGGAGATCGCGACTGTCGGTTTCTCGGATCGCGATCTACAGGTTCTACTCCGCGGTCTCGAGCGACTTGGTTTGCCTGCCAAAGCACTTCGCCACCGTCTCCACTTTGATGTGCAGTCGACTAGGGCGCTATCTGAGCTAATCGCTCCATACGTTCCCGCGTCGATGCGGTACAAGCTCCATCCCGAGATCGCGCTTCGCGTGCCGTTCGACAGCGGTCGTCTAGAAACGGGACCGCCTATCACGCTCTACGACGCGGTTGAGATTCAAGACATCACGGACGAGCCGAGGAACGACACCTCCTTCTTCTGTCTCGACGTTGATGAGACCCGTAATTTCGTTACTGCAGGCGGTGTCGTCCACAATTGCCGCCCGCCCGGTAACCGCGATCCGCTTGCCGACGAGATCGAGGCCTGCCAGGGACATCTCTTCCGCCAGATCGAGTTGATCCAGCCGCGCGTCGTCGCCACGCTGGGCAACTTCGCCACCAAGCTCTTGTCGGGTAGCCCGGCCGGGATCACGCGCGTGCACGGGCGTGAGCAGAGCGTCCGGCTGGGAAACAGTCAGGTACTCCTCTATCCGATCTACCACCCGGCGGCTGCGCTCTACACCCAGGCCATGCTGGGGGTGCTCGAGGAGGATTTCCGTCGCTTGCCCGAGCTGCTGGAGCGGGGATCGACGGCGCTGGCGCAACCGATAGCGGTCTCACAATCGGCGCTGGCGGTGGAGCCGACAGCCGAGAACCCCGAGCTTCAACTCGGACTCTTCTAGCACCGTTCCGATGGTTCTTGCCAGCCTCTCTGCCGAGGAGACCGAACGGCTCGCAGGCGTGCTTGCCGAGGCGCTCGAGCCCGGCGATGTCGTCACCGTCGCCGGTGAGCTGGGTGCCGGCAAGACGACCTTCGTTCGCGGCGCCTGCCGGGCGCTCGGCGTGCGAGGCGCAGTGACCAGCCCGACCTACACGATCGGGCATCGCTACCAGGGGAGGGTCACCGTCTCGCACCTGGATCTCTACCGCTACGACGGAGTCTCTGCGGCGGAATGGGGCGACCTCGAGCCTTACTTCGCCGGCGCAGTCGTGTTCGTGGAGTGGCCTGAGGCCGGAGCCGGAGTGCTGCCTCGGGAGCGCGCGTCTGTGCTCATCGAGCACGATGGCGGAACGCGAAGGCGGATTACCATCGAGAATCCGGACGCCACACTGATCGACGAGCTGACCCGTGATCACACTCGCCTTTGACACCGTTACTCCGCGCGCAAGCGTCGCTCTGGTCGACGACGGCGAGCTCCTCGGTGAGCGCGAGGCGAAGGCCTCGACCGTGCTCGTCGCGGCGGCTGCCTTACTCGAGGAGAACCGGCTCGAGCCGGGCGACCTCGGCAGAATCGTCTGCGGTATCGGACCCGGCAGCTTTACCGGAATTCGCATCGGACTGGCGACGGCGCGCGGCTTGGCGTTGGCTCTCGATCTGCCGCTGGCCGGTGTCTCGACCCTGGCCGCGCTGGAGGCCGGAGCGCCGGGCGCACTGCCGTTGATCGACGGCTTGCGCAAGGAGGTGTTCGCGCTCGTCCGGGGCGAGCCCGTGGTGATGCGGCCCGAGCGGCTCCCGCTCGAGTCGGGGACGGTCTGCGTCGGTGACGGTGCCGTTCGCTACCGCGCGTTGCTGGAAGCGGCCGGCGCCGACATTCCTCCCGACTCGAGCGAGTTGCACCGTGTCCGGGCGCGGTTCCATGTCTCGCTCGCCCGTGTTTTCGGGCCGGCGGATCTGATCGAGCCGCTCTACCTGCGGATCCCCGACGCCGAAAAGGCGCTTGGCCTGTCATGAGCGATCCGGCGCGTGAGTCGCAGAGCCCGCTCGAGCTCGCCCCGCTCGAGATCGGGCACCTGGACGAGATCGAGGCGATCGAGCGTCGCTCTTACCCGATGCCCTGGTCGCGTGCGATGTTCGCCGGGGAGCTGTTCAAGTCGGGATCGCTCTGTCTCGGCGCTTTCCGGCAGGGGCGGCTGATCGGCTACCTGATCGTCTCGCGCTACGTCGATGCCTGGCACGTGATGAACCTGGCCGTCGACCCCGGCGAGCGCCGGCGCGGCGTGGCCACGCGACTTCTCGCGGAACTGTTCAAGCGCACGGATGGAGACGTCGAACGCGGTTACACGCTCGAGGTGCGACCGTCGAACGGAGCAGCCATCCGGCTCTACGAGCGGCTCGGCTTCCGAGCGCGGGGCGTACGCCGCGGCTACTACCTCGACAATCACGAAGATGCCCTGGTCATGTGGAAGGGAGGCGAGGCTGAATAAGAGGCGTTCCACCGGACCGCTCGCTCGATCCGCCTGACCAGGCGCGAGACCGGCGCGGTTACGTAGCCCATGTGGCTGGGGCACGCTTTATGCCAAATGTCGGGTATTGACAGGCTTCGCCGCGCGTGTTCTTCTCTGTCTGCGCCGCGGTTATAAACCGCGTGCTGAAAGGAGAGGCGCCGCTCGATGGCTGGACCGAGTAAAGGCCGCTCGAAGGCCCGGGCTCAACTTGGCGGCACATCGAGTCGGAGTGACGACGGAAAGAAATCCGCGCCGGCCGCCGAGCACCTGCGCAAGAGCAAGAGCGCCAGGCAGGAGTTGAACCGGGCAACCCGGCGCTTCGTTGGCGGCTTCGAGCACACGCCCGTTGGCATGGCGGTCGTGGACGCAACCGGCCAGTACCTCGAAGTCAACCCGGCGCTTTGCCACGTCGAGGTCATCGCGCGCTGCGAGCGAGGGGAGGACGGCAAGCCGACTCGCGTAATAGGCACCGTTCAGGACGTGACCGAACGGGTCGAGGCCGAGGCGGCGCGACGGCAACTCGAGGCGCAGATGCAGGAGGCACAAAGGCTCGAGAGCCTGGGCGTGCTTGCGGGCGGGATCGCCCACGACTTCAACAACCTCCTGGTCGGGATTCTCGGTAACGCGGGTCTGGCGGCGATGGAGCTGCCGCCCGGAGCACCGGCCAAGCTCCTGATCGATCAGATCGAGATCGCCGCCCGTCGCGCCGCCGAGTTGACCAAGCAGATGCTCGCCTACTCGGGCAGAGGCCAGTTCGTCGTGCGCTTGCTCGACATGCGCGAGGTGGTACGCGAGATCGCGGCTCTGCTCGAGAGCGCGATTTCCAAGGACGTGCGCATCACCTACGAGCTCGCCGACGAGCTGCCCGCCGTGCGAGCCGATGTCGCCCAGATGCGCCAGTTGATCATGAACCTGATCACCAACGCCTCCGACGCGATCGGAGAGAAGTCCGGCGAGATCACGCTCGAGATCGGTACTCGCACGCTGAATGCGGCCGAGCTTGCCACCTACGCGCTCGCGGAGGGGTTACCGGAGGGGCCCTATGTCTCGATCGAGATCGCCGACACCGGCGCCGGCATGGACGCGGAGACGTTGAGCAAGATCTTTGACCCCTTCTTCACGACCAAGTTCAGCGGACACGGTCTGGGACTTGCGGCCGCGCTCGGGATCGTCCGCGGCCATCACGGGGCGATCAAGGTAGCGAGCGAGCCCGGCAAAGGGAGCCGCTTCAGCCTGCTCTTCCCGGCCGTATACGAATCGCCGGTCGAGTCAAAGCGCACCTCGGTCGACCTCTCCTGGAAGGGCTCGGGCACGATCCTGGTGGTCGATGACGAGGAGATCGTCCGTCGCGCCGCGCACAGAATCCTCGGCCAGGGAGGACTGACCGTCGTAGAGGTCTCGAGCGGTCAGGCCGCGCTCGATCTCTTCCGCGTCGCGCCCGACGACTACGACGCAGCACTCATCGATATCGTCATGCCCGGGATGAGCGGAGCAGAGCTGTTGGAAGCACTCCGAAGCGTGCGCCCCGAGCTGCCCGTCATCCTCTCGAGCGGCTACGACGCGCGGGCGCTGGCCGAGAACGCGAGCAGCCTGGCCAGAACGTATTTCCTTCAGAAGCCTTATCACGCGCGCGATCTGCTCGACTGCACCCACAAGGCGCTGGGCGTCGACTGATACGGTCGCTGATACGGCGCACGCCTCTCGCTGCGCGGGCAATCTCGCCACGGGCTAGCCTGTCAGCCAATAACGACGGCGACCTGGAAGCGAGCGCGAGCTGATGATCCTGGCGATCGAGACGTCCTGCGACGAAACCGCGGCCGCGCTTCTCGACGGCGCCGGTCGCGTGCGCTCCAGCGTCGTGTCCTCGCAGGTCGAGCTCCACGCCCGCTTCGGCGGCGTCGTGCCCGAGGTCGCCTCGCGTCGCCATCTGGAGCTGATCGAGCCGGTCGTGCGCTCCGCTCTCGAGGAGGCCGGCGCGAGCCTGGATGACGTGGATAAGGTCGCCGTCACGCAGGGACCGGGGTTGATCGGAGCGCTGCTGGTGGGGCTGTCCGCCGCCAAGGCGATCGCCTGGGCGCGGAGGCTTCCGCTGCTGCCGGTCGATCATCTGCTCGGTCACATTGCGGCGCTCTACCTCGATCCCGTGGCGCTCGAGCCACCCTTCCTCTGCCTGCTGGCAAGCGGAGGTCACACGCTGCTCGTCGATGTGCGCGAGCACAGCTCCCTCCACCTGCTCGGGGGCACGCTCGACGATGCCGCCGGCGAGGCGTTCGACAAGGGAGCGAGGCTGCTCGGACTCGGCTATCCGGGCGGTGTTGCCATCGATCGACTGGCCCGAACCGGCGATGCAAGCGCCTACTCCTTCCCGGTCGCGCGTCTCGAGGGCCTCGACTTCTCCTTTTCGGGGCTCAAGACGGCGCTTCTCTACGAGGTGCGCTCGCTCGAGCCTGACGAGCTGGAAGCACGACGGGCCGACCTTGCGGCTTCTTACCAGCGCGCGATCGTTCGGGCTCTCGTCGAGCAGACGCTCAAGGCGGCCAAGCAGACCGGCGCCAAACAGATCGGCGTCGCCGGTGGAGTCGCGGCGAACTCGGAGTTGCGGGAGGCGCTGAGTGGAGCGGCCCTGGCGCCGCTCGAGCTCTGTACCGACAACGCTGCCATGATCGCCTCGGCGGCGCGCTATCTGCAGCCGCTCCAAGCGCCCGGCTATCTTGAGCTCGATGCCTATGCGTCCCAGCAGCTTGCGTAGGCCGTTCCAACTGGTTTTCCTGCTGCTCTTCGTGGCCGGAGCGGTCTTGCTCGGGCTCGCTCTGAGAGGGAGCGGCGGCCAGACGCAGGGCGGTGGAGCAAACGATTGGGGTCCAGGGCTGGCGGGAACCCCGCGCTCCGACGTCTCGGTCGGAGAGCGGGTCATAGTCGTCTTACGTGCCAAGTCGCTGGCCGACCGGGTCAGGGCTGTCGGAGGCCTGGCCAGCGACGACCAGGAACGCGCCTGGTCTGCAGAGGCCGCTGCCGAGCAGAGGATGATCATCAGCAAGCTCGCCCTGCGTGGAGCCTCGATTGATCCGCAGTTCAGCTACACACGAGTACTGAACGGCTTCTCGGCGGCTCTTGATGCGGGCTCGATCGCGGTGCTCGAGCGCTCGCCCGAGGTGCTCGGCGTCTACCCGGTTCGTATCACCTATCCAGCCTCGATCGACGTCGAGTCGCTTGGTAACCCCGCGGCTCTGATCAGGGGTTATCGCCCGCAGGTGAGTTTGCCGCCGTACGACGGCCAGGGAGTGACGATCGCCCTGCTCGACACGGGCGTCGACCGGCTCCACGAGTACCTGCGCGGTCACGTGTTGCCGGGAGCCGACATGGTCGGCGGCAACCCCGATGTCATCGCCGCGGAAAACCCCGATGACCACTCCCAGCTCGAGCGTCACGGCACTCAGCTGGCCGGGATAGTCGTCGGGCCGGCGTCTTTCGGCGGTGTGGCGCCGGGCGCCTCGATTTTCCCCATCCGTGTTGCCGGCTGGCAGCGGGACACGAGCGGCACTTACGAGGTTTACGGCCGCACCGATCAGCTAATCGCCGGGCTCGAGCACGCCGTCGATCCGAACGGTGACGGGGATGCGCACGATGCCGCGCGCATCGCCCTGATCGGCGTCTCGGCGCCGCTCGCCGGCTTTACCGATGGCCCTGAGGCACGCGCTGTGGCGGGCACCGCGGCGCTCGACACGCTGGTCGTGGCACCGGCTGGGAACGATGGTCCCGCGGGGGCGACCTTCGGCACGATCGGAGCCCCCGGGGGCGCCGAGGCAGCTCTCACAGTCGGTGCGCTCGACCTGCGCCGGCGCAGCGAGATGGTGCGCGTTGTCATCCGCAGCGGGCTCGAGGTGCTTTTCGACAGCGCGGTTCCGCTGGCGGGTGCGGCCTCCCCGCGAGCCCCGATGGCGCAGTCGCTGTCGCGTCCACGTGCGCTCCCCACGGGAACCGGTGAGCTGGTACCGGCGCCGAGCCTGACAAGCTTTTTCGACTCCAAGGGCTACAGCCTCGTCGCCGGTAAGGCGGCCTTCGTCGCGGCCGGCGACGATCCTCGTGATGCCGCCCGGAACGCGGGACTCGCCGGCGCGACGGCGGTGGTTCTCTACGGCGCCTCGGTGCCGAGCGGGGCACTCGGCCTGGACGAGAACGTCACCGTTCCGGTGGTGAGCGTGTCCGCTCACGTCGCGCACGAGGTGAATCTACGTCTCGATCGGGGGAGAGCTGTCTCCGTATCGATCGGTCGTCCTTTCACGATCGCCAACCCCGACGTGGGCAAGATCGCGCCCTTCTCCTCCTACGGTCTCGACTTTAGGGGCGGCGTCAAGCCCGATCTGGTGGCGCCGGGCGTCGGCATCGCGACCTCCGATGCCGGAACGACGAGCGAGGGATTTCCGGCTTTCGCCACGATCAGCGGCAGCAGTGCGGCTGCTGCCGTCGTCGCCGGCGCCGCGGCGGTGCTCGCTCAGGCGCGGCCGGAACTCGACGGAGCTGAGCTCGAGGCGCTGTTGAGCACGGCTGCGAAGCCGCTCCCGCACGTCCCGCTGACGGCTCAGGGTGCGGGCACGCTCGATCTGGCGGCGAGCGCGCAGACCTCTCTGATCGTTCGGCCGCAGTCGCTGGTGTTCCCGCTCCTGCGCGGGCAGCGAAAACAGGCCAGCTTGAGAATCGAGCTGAAGAGCGTCGACCGGCATGAGCAGACCGTCGTGGCCTACGTGCACAGCGAGGGAGCTCGGAAGTGGCTGCGGGCACGAATCCGCCCCAGCCGTGTTCACATCAAGGCGGGGGGCCACGCGATCCTGCAGTTGCGGATCAGTCCGGTAGGGAAGCGGCACGAATCGAGCGCGCAGGGCACCATCGCCTTGCTTCTCTCCAGCGGTCGGGTGCTTCACGTTCCCTGGGCGCTCAGGACTGCAGCCGCCAGCCGGGGCAACCTGATCTCCACGGCGACTCTTTCCCGCCATCGGCTCAGCTCCACAGATACGGCTCCGACGATTCTCACGCTCGGACTCGGCCGCGTCAGCGGGACTCGAGAGCGTGAGATCCGACCGGCGACTCGGGTCGATGTCGAGCTCTGGAACTCGGCCGGCCGCTACCTCGGCGTCCTGGCGAGACTGAGGGATGCGCTTCCCGGGCACTACGTGTTCGGGTTGACGGGGATGAGCCCGGCCGGCGTCGCGCTCACTCCGGGCGACTACCGGCTTCACATCGTCGTCGTACCGAGCGGCGGCGGTAGATCATCGCTGCGCCTGCTCCGGTTGACGATCATGCCTCCCAAAACGCCGCAACAGCAGAGCACCGGTACGGTTCCCGGCAAGTCGTCCCACTAGCCTGTGCTCGCGAGCGGGCGAGCGTTGGGCATAAACGCTCGCTCAGCTGGGTCTGTAAGAGCCGTGCGTCGCTCGAGCTCCAATGCTTCCCTGTGAGTGGCGATGCGGAACGCTTGTGAGCGCTGCTAGCGTTGCGATCGTTTGGACCGGTGAGAGTCTCAGGGGGAGGGTTCGTGGAGGATCGACCGAGTTCGCGCGTGGCTACTCGATTGAGCCGTTATCTGCAGGTGGCGAGCCGGGCGGCCAAACAGGGTTCTACGCGCATCTCCTCCGCTCAGATCGCCGCCTACACCGGTATCAACGCCACCCAGGTCCGCCGCGATCTCTCCTCGTTCGGAAAGTTCGGAAAGCGAGGCTCGGGCTACGAGATCGATCTCCTCTGCGAGAGCATTCGCGGCATCCTCGGCGTCCGTGAAGAGAAGCCGATCGTGATCGTGGGCGCCGGCAGAGTCGGTGAGGCGCTTGCGAGCTCGGAGCTCTTCGCCGGGCATGAGATCGAGATCGCGGCGATCTTCGACATCGATCCCGAGAAGATCGGGCGGAGCCAGGGCGGATTGATAGTGAGCTCCGCCGCCGAGCTGGCCGCAGACGTTCGGCGCCGAAAGGTCGTCGCCGGGGTGATCGCGGTACCGGCGGAGGCGGCTCAGAGCGTCGCCGACGAGCTCGTTCGAGCCGGCGTGAGCGTGCTCTTCAACTACTCCGAGGCGCTGCTCGATGTTCCTGAGAACGTCGTAGTGCAGACGCTCAACCCGGCCGTCGAGCTTCTCTCCAGGCTGAGCTCGCAAGCCGGCTGACATCGAATCGCCGAGCGCGATCGCGGCGCCGCTCGTCATTCGGTTCGAGTATCCAGTCGCGAGCACGTAGGCTGAAGACGATGCGCATCCTGCTCTGGCACGGTTATCTACTCGGCGGCAGCGGCTCGAATGTCTACACGCGGTCACTTGCGCGCGAGTGGAGCGGGGCGGGTCACGAGGTCGTGCTCTTCTGCCAGGAACGGCATCCCGAGCGCTACGACATCGGTACGGCCAGCCTGGTGCGTCCCGATATCGGCGCGGTTCTACCGGTGTTCGTGCTCGACCGCTATGAGGGCCTGGAGGCACGCCTGCTGCACGAGCTGAGCCGGGACGAGCTGGAGCGCTACGTGGAGCTGAACGCCGAGGCGCTGCGCCGCCATCTCCCCGCCGATCTCGTCTTCGCCAACCACGTCCTTCCCGGTGGCGCGGTCGCGTCTGCAGTCGGGGCGCCGTTCGCGGTCAAGGCTCACGGCTCGGAGCTCGAGTACTCGATGCGCGGGCGCCGCGAGCTGGAGGAGTGGGGGAGGCAAAGCCTCGAGCGAGCCGGGGCCGTGTTCGTCGGCTCCGGGCACATCCGCCGGGTTCTGACGGAAGTGGTCGGACCGCTGGCGCACGTTTACGAGATACCGCCCGGCGTAGACGTCGATGCGTTCGTTCCGAAAGAGCGCGAGCAGGCGCTGGCGGCCCTGCTCGCGGAGGCTAGACGCGATCCGCCCAACCCGGGCGGTGCCGACGAGCGCCTCCCCGACGAGGGCAACGCCGATCGTTTCGACGCCTTCTTCTCTCGGCCTGGTCGAACCGTCGTCTATCTCGGCAAGCTGCTCGAGAACAAGGGCGTGCAGCTGCTCCTGAAGGCTCTGCGCGACTTGAACGCCAAGGCGGTGGTGGTCGGTTTCGGTGACTACCGCCAAGAGCTCGAGCGCCTCGCCGGTCACGGCGTTCTCTTTACCGGCGCACTCGAGCATCGCCACCTCGTGAACCTGCTGCCGCTCGCCGACGTGGCTGTCGTGCCCTCGATCTTCCCCGAGGCTTTCGGTATGGTTGCGGCCGAGGCTGCCGCGTCGGGAGTTCCGCCGCTCGTGGCGCGCCATTCGGGCCTGGCGGCGATCGCGGCCGGCCTCGAGGCCGAGTACCCGGTCGCTCTCCGCGAGCTGGCGAGTTTCGCGGCGGGCGACGTCGCCGACCTGCGCGCGAAGCTCGATGCGCTGCTCTCTCTCCCTGAAAGTGAACGGCGAGATTTGAGCGCGGCGGCGCGGCGGGCCGCCGTGAGCAACTGGAGCTGGTCGACGGTGGCGAGGCGCCTGCTCGAACCCTTTACTATTTGAAGTATCGACGCGAGTTCTTTATTCTTTGAAGCAATGGGCGAGGAACAGAAACTCTCTGCCGACCGGCAACTGGCGTTGGCGCGAGAGCAACTGGAGAACGCGCGCGACTTCACCGTGGCGGTCGAGGAGGAGTTCGCGCTGCTCGATCCCGAGACGCTCGCGCTCGCCAACCGCTTCGAGGAGTTGCAGGCCCTTGCCGCCGGGCGCGAGGTCGCTGACCATTTCGTCGGTGAGCTGATCGCCTCCGAGGCGGAGGTCAGAACGGGCCGTTGCGAGACGTTCGGCGAGGCGGCGGCGAGAATGGGCGAGCGCCGCGAGCAGCTGAGCGAGCTCGCCGACGAGCTCGGCGTTCTACTCGGTTCGAGCGGGACCCATCCCTGGAGTCCCTGGCAGGCACAGCGGATCATCGACACGCCGCACTACCGCCGCAACGACGAGTTGCTCCGCTACGTCGTCTGGCGGAACAACACCTTCGGCCAGCACGTCCACGTCGCGATCCGCGGCGCCGATCGTGCCGTCTCGGTCGCCAACACGATGCGAAACTTCCTGCCCGAGTTGCTCGCGCTCTCGGCAAGCTCGCCCTTCGTCGAGGACCTGAACAGCGGCCTGCACTCGGCTCGGACTGAGATCTTCACTCGCACCTTCCCCCGCTGCGGTGTCCCGGACGCCTTCGCCGACTGGAGCGAGTACGAGCAGTTCGTCCGCTTCCTCTACCGAACCGGTTCGATAAGCGAGCACACACAGCTGTGGTGGAGCGTGCGCGTCCACCTCGCCTTCCCGACCGTGGAGGTGAGGATCTCGGATGCACAACCCGACCTGGGCGAGGCCCGCTCGCTGGCGGCGCTCGCCTTTTCGCTGGTCGCGCGCTCGGCCCGCGCGATCGACGAGGGCGAGCCGATTGTCTGGCAGCCGCACAGGATGATCGAGGAGAACCTCTGGCGCGCGATTCGCTGGGGACTGTCGGGCGAGATGATCGATCTGCGAAGCGGCGAAGTACGACCGACGCGGGCTGCCGTCGAGGAACTGATCGAGTGGGTCATGCCGGTAGCCGAAGAGCTGGGAGCGGCCTCCTACCTGGCGGTTCCCGAGCAGAACTCCGCCGAGCGGCAGATCGCCCGCTTCGAAGAAGGCGCGAGCTTGCGGGAGATCTACGCCGAGCTGGTGAGGGGCCGGGAGCGGGTCGGTGGCTGAAACCGCGAACGCCGGTCACGAGGCGGGCAGTGAAGATCTCGCCGAGCAACTGCGTCAGTTCAAGGCTGCCGACATCGTCATCCAGGCCGTAACCGGTCTCGTCACGCTTGGCTTTCTGCGCCTGGCTGGCGACCAGCTCGATCTCGCTCAGGCGCGCCTGGCGATCGACTCGCTGCGGGCGCTCGAGCCGATCGTACGCGAGCAGGTGTCGTCCGAGCTGGGCGGCGAGCTGGAGCGCGCGATCGTGAGCCTGCAGCTCGCCTACGCCGAGGCCGCAAGCCCGAAAACCGAGGCAGCGGCGAGCGCCGACGCCACGCCCGGGAGCGCGAGCGGCGAGCCCTCGCCGGCCGACGCGCCTGACGCGAGCGAGTAGACGGGCCCGGCGGCTTCGCTACGAAGCCGAGCAAAGCTAGCCAGAGCCACCTGTTTGGGCCTGACTGCGCCTCCTTTCTGTGATACAAAGGCGCCGCGCCGATACCCTGCGGCGCGAACCTTGTGAGAGCGGGAGGACAATGGACTTCTTCAAGAACCACGCCGTGCTGTTCGCCCTTGTTGCGGCCGCCGCCGGCGTTAGCTACGGAGTCGCTCTGATCGTTTGGCTGCTCAAGCAGCCGACCGGAAGTGAGCGGATGCGGGAGATATCGCACGCCGTCCAGGAGGGCGCGGGCGCTTACCTACGCAAGCAGTACACGACGATCGCCGCCGTTTCGGTGGTGCCGTTCCTGTTGATCGGTTTCTACGACAAGCTCGGCTGGGGAACGGCGGTCGGCTTTCTCACCGGAGCTGCGCTGTCGGCGACGGCCGGCTTCATCGGCATGAACGTGTCGGTGCGCTCGAACGTTCGTACCGCCGAGGCGGCCAAGGGCGGTCTGAGGCCCGCGTTTGGTGTCGCTTTCCGCGCCGGCTCGGTGACCGGGCTGCTCGTGGTAGGCCTGGGCCTGCTGGGCGTTGCCGGCTACTACTGGATTCTCACCGCCGGAATCGGTGATACGCCGGCACAGACGATCGACCATCTGGTCGGTCTCGCCTTCGGCGGGTCGCTGATCTCGGTCTTCGCCCGGCTCGGCGGCGGCATCTTCACCAAGGCCGCGGACGTCGGCGCCGATCTGGTCGGCAAGATCGAGGCGGGCATCCCGGAGGACGACCCACGCAACCCGGCGGTCATCGCCGACAACGTGGGCGACAACGTCGGCGACTGCGCAGGGATGGCCGCCGACCTGTTCGAGACCTACGCCGTCACAGCGGTCGCAGTCATGTTGCTCGCGATTCAGGTGGGCACTCCGAAGCTGTACCTGCTTCCGCTCGCAATCGGCGGTATCTCGATCTTCTGCTCGATCATCGGCACCTTCTTTGCCCGCATCGGCCGCTCGGGCTCGATCATGAACGCTCTCTACAAGAGCGTGATCGTGGCGACCGTGCTCTCTGCGATCGGCTTCATCCCGATCATCATGGCCTTCGACGGGGCGCCGTTCTCGTTCTGGAAGCTGTACCTGCCGGCTCTCATCGGTCTCGGCGTCACCTTCTTGCTCGTCGCCATCACCGAGTACTACACCGGCACCCGCTGGCACCCGGTAAAGGCGATCGCCGCAGCCTCGCAGACGGGACACGCGACCAACATCATCGCCGGGCTCGGCCGCGGCATGGAAGCGACGGTCGCGCCGGTGCTCGTGATCGCCGTGGGCATCCTCTCGTCGTTCTATCTGGCCGGCGGCCACGGTCATGCTCTCTACGGCCTGTTCGGCATCGGTGTCGCCGTGATGGCGCAGCTTTCGATGACCGGCCTGATCGTCGCCCTGGACGCATACGGGCCCGTTACCGACAACGCGGGTGGCATTGCGGAGATGGCCGACTTGGACGCTTCGGTACGTGGCATCACCGATCCGCTCGACGCGGTCGGGAACACGACCAAGGCCGTTACCAAGGGCTACGCGATCGGCTCGGCCGGGCTCGCGGCGCTGGTGCTCTTCGCGGAGTACTCGCACAAGCTGGGTAACGCCGGCGTGCACACGAACTTCATGCTCAACAGTCCCTGGGTGATCGCCGGGCTGCTCGTCGGCGGTCTGATGCCATTTCTGTTCGCCGCCCTCGCCATGCAGGCCGTGGGTGTTGTCGGCGGTCAGGTTGTGGAAGAAGTGCGCCGGCAGTTCCGCGAGATGCCCGGGATCATGAAGGGCACGCAGAAGCCCGACTACTCGACCGCGGTCAGCATCGTCACCGGCTCGGCGATCAAGAAGATGATGCTGCCGGCGCTGATTCCGGTCGTCATCCCGATCGTCGCGGGACTCATCTCGGCAGACATGCTCGGAGGACTCTTGATCGGCACGATCGTCACCGGGCTCTTCCTGGCGATCCAGATGACCTCCGGCGGCGGCGCCTGGGACAACGCCAAGAAGACGATCGAGGACGGCCTCTACGGCGGCAAGGGCTCTCCCGCCCACGCCGCAGCTGTCACCGGCGACACCGTCGGCGATCCCTACAAGGACACGGCCGGCCCCGCGATCAACCCGATGATCAAGATCGCCAACATCGTCGCGATCCTGATGATTCCGCTGATCGGCTCGATTCACGGATAGCAGGCGCCTTCGTTGCGCTCGAGCACGAGGGGGCCGAGAGGCCCCCTCGATCCTTCTGCGAGTGTCTCGGCGAGCGATTAAGCGACAAACTCGGGTTCGCGATCCTCGATCGCCGCGGCCGTTTCGGGTAGCGGCTCGTCGAGCAAACCCTGCAGCTCCTTTCTAGCGGAGCGCAGGGATAGCCAATTCGACGCCTTCACGACGACCACGTAGGCGACCAGCGCGTAGATCCAGCCGGCGATCACGTCGACGACGTAGTGCTCGGCCATGTAGACGAGAGCGAAGCCCATCGCCAGCGGGTAGATGGCCAGCGGGATGCGCCAGTACCAGCGAGCGCTCTTCCAGAAGAAGACGACGATCAGCAGGGCGTAGGCGGCATGCAGGGACGGCATCGCGGCGACGTTGTTGGCGTATTGGCTACCGCGCTCGAATAGGGGGCTCATCGCCGATACCGGGATGTGCTGCCAGACGATGGCGACTATTCGCTGCAGCGGCGGTAAAGCGCCCCGGTTGCTGGCCATCCAGGGCGGCGAGGCCGGGAAGAGGGCGTAGGTCGTGAAGCCCAGCATGGCAAGCGTTACGACGGCCGCCATATAGCGGCGGAAGCGACGGGGCCGGATGGCCCAGAGAAGCGCTGCCACGAGCAGCGTGGCGAAGAAGTGAGTGAGATAGACGAACCAGAGCGCATAGTCGTACCAGCTGATGTGGGCTGCTCCATGCCAGAGATGAGTCTGCAGCCAGACCGTCGGAACGTGTCCGGCTCCGAGCCACCGGTCGGCTCGAAGCTGCGGCCAGGTGTGGACCGCGAACCCCATCTTGTCGGCGCGGCCGCGAAGGATGTCGTAGATGAACAGGAGCACAATGAAGGGCGCCCAGTCGTATACGAGACCACGACCCAGGTGGCGGAGGTTGGTAAGCGAAAAGGCGAACAGCCCGAGCAGGATCCAAACGAGAACGCGATCGCGAGCCATCGCCACACCGAAGAAGTAGGTCGAAATCCCGAGAGCGCAGAAGTAGACGCTCGGTCCGATCCAGCGCGCGTTACGGCGTAGGAGCTGCAAGACTTTCAACTCTTTGATTCGTTGCAGCATAAGGGATCGCAGATCTAGGCCCGCCAGTAGCTTCTGGTGAAGAGCACTGCGACCGGGATTATCTCCAATCTGCCAAGCAACATCAGTGCGGATAACACGAGCTTCGACACTTCGCTGAAGGGCGCAAACGATCCGCTCGGCCCGGCAAATCCGAGACCGGGCCCGCCGTTGGCGAGCGCCGCGGCCGCATCTGCGATCGCCGCGAAGACGTTGAGATGGAAGTCCGTTCGCGAGGCGTCGAGCTCGAGCGCCAGAGTTCCCAGCGCCAGCAGCCCGAAGAAGATGAGCACGAACACCGTGACGCCGCGCACTGATCGCTCGTCGACAGGACGCCGGTTGCGGCGGATGTGGCGGATCATCTCGGGGTGAACCGACTGCGCCAGCTCCCGTTGCAGCAGCTTGCCGATGATCTGCACACGCATGATCTTTTGCGAGCCGCTGAGCGATGAGGCACAACCTCCGATCAGCACCAGCCCGACCAGGATCGCTACCGCAGCGAGAGGCCAGGCGGCGATGTTGGCGCTCGTGAATCCGCTCGTAGTCAGGAACGAAAACGACTGGAAGAGGCCTTCGCGCAACGCGCTCCAGCCGCCGACCGTGTTGTCGGCGGCCAGCGTGACGGCTACGCCGATCGCGCCCAGTAGACCGATCGCAACGTAAAGGCGCGTCTCGCCATCACGTACAAGCGGGCGGCCATCGCGGCGGACGAGCGCTCTGAAGACGAGCAGTATGTTGGCGCCCGCGAGGAGCATGAAAACGAGCACCAACCATTGGGTGGCGACCGAGAAGGAGGCGAGCGAGCCGGCAACGGGCGAAAACCCACCCGTCGAGACGGTGCTGAGTGCGATGCCGACGGAGTTGAAGACGTTCAAGCGATCGTCCACGTCGAAGAGGTCGAGCATGATCAGCGCCAGCATGGCCACCGCCGTAAGCGCGACGTATAGGAGTCCGAAGCGCTTGATTACTGCCTGCACACGGCGAGAAAGGCGCTCGACCTCGTGACCCGGCTGTTCTCCCGCCACCGTCTCGCGTCCACCGATCCGTAGCCGTGGGAGGAGCGCGAGCGTCAGAACGATCACGCCGAGACCGCCCAGCCACTGGCTGAACTGGCGCCAGAACAGAAGTGAGTGGGAGAGCTTGGCGGGATCGCCGACCACGCTGATATTGCTGGTGGTCAGGCCGGCCGTAGATTCCGTGAGAGCGTCAGTGAAGTGTGCGAGTCCGTGCCGGGCCAGCAGGTAGGGAACGCTGCCAAGGAGCGCGGCCGCCAGCCAGGAGAGGACGACAACCAGGAAGACCTCTCTGGTGCCCAGTCGGCCCTTACCACGATTACCACGCTCGAGTAGAAAGCCGATGACCAGCCCGATCGCCAGCGGAACCAGGAACGGAATCGGTGACTCGAGGTAAACGGCGCCGACGAGCGCTGGCACCGCAAGCGCCAGGCTGATGATCTCGAGGATGCGCCCGAACGCCTGAAGACTGGCTCGCAGGCTGACGCCCAGCGTGCGGCGCCCGGCCCCAGGTCTGAGCCGCTGGGCTCTTTTCACAGCTCGCGCTCGACCTCCACAGCCCGCTCGGACTCGGTGAAGACGATGACGCGGTCGCCCGGTTGCAGGCGATCGTGTCCGTGCGGGAAGAAGGCCTTTTCACCGCGTACGACCGCACCGATGATCGTTCCCGTCGCCGGAAGCTCGCTGAAGGGTTTGCCGATCAACTCGTTGTCCGCGCGCAGAGTGACGTCGAGGATCTCGAAACGGTTGCGCTCGAGCATCGAGACCTGGCGCGTGCGGGGATCGTGGGCGAAGCGGACGATCTCTTCGGAGGTGATCAGGCGCGGGTTGAGGGCGACGTCGATTCCCGATCGCTCGAATACCTCCGCCGATACGGCATCGTGAACGATGGCGATGGTGAAGGGAGCTCCATGCAGCTTTGCGAGTGTGGCTGCGTAGTGGTTTTTCGTGTCCTCGCGCATAGCGAAGACGGCCACCTCGGCGCTCCCGATCCGCTCGCGATCGAGGAAGTCGGGATCCATTCCGGTCGCCTCGAGGACTCGTGCCCGCGGTAGCAACTCCGCGATCTCATGCGCCCTCCGGCCGTCGGACTCGATGATGCGCACCCGGCTTCCCTGCGAGAGCAGCACGCGCGCAATCGCCACGCCGGTGCGCCCGCCGCCGAAGACGACGACGTCGCCGGTCCGCTGCTCGCCGCCGGCGACGATTCCGCTCCAGAGGCGGATCGCCTTGGCCGAGCCGATCACGACAACGCGGTCGCCGGGCTCGATCCGCTCCTCTCCGCAGGGCACGATGCGGCGGCCGTCACGGATGATGCTGACGACGCGCGAGTCGTAGGGGGCGGCGCTCTCGCGCAGGCGCCTGCCGATCACGGCGCCCGGCTTGGCGTCCGGCGCCACCTCGAAATCAACCGCGTGCACCTGGCCCTCGGCGAAGACGTCCGTCTGCCTGGCGGCCGGGATACCAATGATGCGCGACACGGCAAGCGCCGCCTCGAGCTCGGAGGAAACAACGAAATCGACATCGAGAAGGCGATCGCGCCAGACCTCCAGATACTCGTCGTTGGAAACGCGGGCGATCGTCATGGCGTCCGGCGCCAGCTTGCGCGTGAGCAGGCAGGCGATCAGGTTCGCCTCGTCGCGTGAGGTGCACGAGATGAAGAGATCGGCGCTCGAGACGCCGCCGCGCTCGAGCACGCGGCGGCTGGTACCGCTGCCTTCGACCGTGACGACGCCGTGGCTCTGCGCCAGCTCACCCAGGCGCTCGTGATCGACGTCCACGACGGTCAGCTCGTGCTCGCCGTGAAGCGCTTCGATGATGGTCGTCCCGACCTGTCCCGCACCGACTACGAAGATCTTCATTGCAGAGCGAAAGGTAGCGTCCACGCCGGCGCGCCGCAGCCCGAGCGTCTCGCTCCGAACAGGACGCGCTCGCGGGACGAGGCGCTAGTAGAGTGCGCCCGTGCTCCTACGATCGATCTTCGGCGACACGCTCGACTACGTCCGCGGGCGTCTGCCCGTTCGCTCGACGGACGCCGGTGTGGAGGCGAAAGCGGCATGAGCTTCTACCGCCTCGCGATCACAGTCACCTCGCTCGGACTGATCGCGGTCGGTGTCGCTATGACCGTAGTGACCGCGCTCCGGGGTGGGGGAATCGGCTTCCTGCTCGGACCGCTCTTCGCCGCCGCAGGACTTGGGCGTCTGTTGCTCCTTCGGCGCCGCTAAGCTCGAGCGGTCATGGCGAGGAAACGTCCCCGACTCGAACGCGTTCTCGGCGGCCGCGATCTCTTCTCGATCGCCTACGGCGAGATCGCCTCCTCGATCTACTTCGCGCTCGGCATCGTCGCGGCGCGGGCGCTCGGCATGACGCCGTTCGTGCTCCTTTTCTCCGGGGCGCTCTTTCTGCTCGTCGCCTCCTCCTACGCCGAGGCGACGGCGTCCGCGCCGGAAACGGGTGGTGCGGCGACCTTTGTGCGCCGCGCCTTCAACGATCTCGCCGGGTTCGTAGTCGGCTGGGTGCTGCTGCTCGACTACCTGATCATCATCGCCTTGACGACGCTGTTTGTCCCGCACTACCTGGGCGCGGCCTTCCACTCCGCCACTCTCAGGCGTGCTCCCTTCGACGCTGTGGTCGCAATCGTGCTGGTGATCGGGCTGGTAGCGCTGCGAATGGTCTTTCGTCCGAGCCTCTACAGGTTCGGGATCCTGCTCGCGGCGCTCGACCTGACGACCCAGGTGTTGCTGATCGGGCTTGGCTCCTGGCTGCTCTTGTCGCGCCACGGTCTCGCCCTGAGAGTGCAGCTCGGAGTAACACCGACCTGGAGCGCGCTTGCCTTCGCGCTGCCGCTGGCGATGCTCGCCTATACCGGGATCGAGACCGTAGCCAACCTCTCGGAGGAGAGCCGTCGCCCGGCCGAGCTACCGAGAAGCCTGTTCCGGGCGATCGCTGCCGTGGTCGCCGTTTACGTGCTGATCGCCGTCATCGGGCTCGCCGCCTTCCCGGTCGAGCACGGTGCGACGGGGCTCGGCGCCCAATGGCGCCGGGCACCTCTGATGGGGATTGTCGCCGCACTCACCCCGCATCTACCGTCCGTCCTCGCGGTTGCGTTGCGCATCTTCGTCGGTCTCAGCGGCGTCGCCATTCTGCTGCTTGCGGCTACGACCGCGATCTCCGGTTTCGCTCGCCTCGCTCACTCGCTCGGCGAGCACAGGATGCTGCCGGCGTCCTTCGGCCGTCTCCACCACCGCACGCTAGTCTCGCCGCAATCGTTGCTCGCGATCGCGCTCATAGCGGGCGGACTGCTGGCCGCGACCGCGCCGCTGCACACCCATGGGCTGCAGGGCCAGGGGACTTTCCTGGCCAGCCTCTTCTCGTTCGGGATCCTGATTGCCTTCAGCGCTGCTCAACTCGCCGTCATCCGGCTGCGCTACAGCGAGCCGGAAAGATTCCGTCCCTACCGCGTGCCGTTCTCGATCCACGTCTTCGGTGGCGATCTGCCACTACCGGCGGTGCTCGGCACGCTGCTCACGATTTTCGTCTTCGGGTTGTCGATGGCGACTCATCCCGCGGCGCGCTACGGCGGCCCGATCTGGCTGTCGTGCGGGCTGATCATCTTCTGGCTGGTGCGTCGCCGCTATAACGCCGGCCTGCTTGCGCAGGTGGTTGCGAGCGACGAGCAGCAGCTTCCCGAGGTGGGCTTCGCCAGCATTCTCGTACCGATGAAGCTGGGCGATATCGGCGAGGAGATGATGGCGACTGCCGTGCGTATCGCCCAGGATCGTCAGGCTGCCGTGATCGCGCTCAACGTCATCGAGGTACCGCTCTCCCACTCGCTCGACGAGCCGCTACCCGCCGAGGAGGCCCGGGCCATGGAGTCTCTGGAGGAGGCCCAGACGCTGGCCGAAGAAAACGGAGTGCCCGTAAGGAGCTACACGGTGCACGCTCGCTCGATCGGAGCAGCGGTTGTCGAGCAGGCGCAAGAGCTCGGCGTCGACCTGATCGTGCTCGGCTCGGGCCCGCGCTGGCGCCGCCAGTCGCGCTTCTTCTCGCCGATGGTCGAGTACGTGCTGCGCAGGGCGCCCTGCGAGGTGATGATCGTCTCGTTCCCGGAAGGCGCTCTCGAGGGCGAGGTCGTGACGGAGCCGCCGGAGACGAGTCCGGGCGGCTCGCTATCGGCGGTCTAGAAGTCGACGTAGATGAACTGCGAGACGCCGCTCGAGAACACGAGGGCGGCGGCAAGAAGCAGCGCCCAGAGCAGGCCGACGGCAACGTCGATCAGGAACGCTCTCATCCTCGGCTTCACAGCAACCTCCCGAGCATATGCAGGAAGCGGTCGTAGGGCATGACGAACAGCCCCCATCCGAGAGTCACCAGCGAGAAGGTCAGCAGACCTCCGGCGGCGCTGCCGGTGAAGTGGAGGAGCTTCCCCGCTGCTCCTCGGCTCAGGGCCGGAACGGCGGCGAGCAGGGGTTTGCGCCCCAGCTCGGTCCAGAGCCGATGCCCGACCAGGAGCAGCCCGTTGAAGGCGCCCCAAGCCGCGAAGTGCCAGGCCGCGCCGTGCCAGATCCCCACGATGGTGAAGGCCGCCATCAGGTTCAGGCAGGTCAGCACCAGACCGCGGCGGTTACCGCCGAGCGGTATGTAGACGTAGTCGGTCACCCAGCGGGTGAGGGACATGTGCCAGTGTCGCCAGAAGCTCCGGATACTGGGGCGCAGATAGGGCCAGGCGAAGTTCTCGGGCACGCTGATGCCGAATAGCCGCGCCGAGCCGATGGCGATATCCGAGTAGCCGGAGAAATCGAAGTAGATGTGCAGCGAGTAGGCGACGAGCGCGCTGGCGATCCGAAACTTGGAGGCATGATCGAGCGCCGCGCTCGATCCGAGTGGGCCCAGCCAGAGCGCGAACGTGTCCGCTAGCACCATCTTCTTGGCCAGTCCGACGAGGATGCGCGTGATGCCGGCGCTCACGTCGGCCGCATCGGCGCGGGCCGTCTTGACCTGGGGAGAGAACTTCTGAAAGCGCTTGATCGGGCCGGCGACCATCGTGGGCGCGAACATCGCGAAGGCGAGGAAATCGCCGAGACCATGGCGCTCGATGGTGCCGCGGCGGATGTCGACGACGTAGTGGATGAACTCGAAAGTGAAGAACGAGATCGCCAGCGGCACGGCGATGTCCTGAAAGGTCGGTAGCGCGCCGGCATGCGCGCCCAGCGCCTGTCCCAGGATCGGGCCGAGTAGGCGCGAGTACTTGAAGTAGGCCAGCGCCCCGACGGTGCCGGCGAGCCCGAGCGCGAACGCCGGCAAGCCGTAGCGCGATCTGCGCATGACCCGCCCGAGCAGGTACACGACCAACGACTCGCCGAGGATCAGCAACCAGAAACGGCCGGCGTAGTAGGCGTAGAACGCCATCCCGGCGACGAAGATGAGCCAGGGCCGCAGCTTTCCCGGGGCGAAGCGGAAGACGACGACCGCCACCACGAGCGCGATGAAATACAGCGCCTCGCCGAAGATCACGATCGCGCTCCCGCGGAGAGTCGCGGCGCCAGCTCTTTGTAGAGCCGTTGCGCAAAGACCGCGCTGCCAGCGTCGGTAGTGTGCGTGGCGTCGGCGAAGAGCGCCGATGGCAGCTCCCTGGCCGGTTGGTTCCAGTCGATGAAGGTCAAGCCGTGTTTTTCGACGACCGCCCGGATGACCGCCACGTTGGCGTCGTAGAGGCGTCGCTTGAACACCTCGAAGTCCTCGAGCGCGTGGATGTTGAGCGGCGACATGAAGAAGACCACTCGCGTATGCCGACGCTCCAACCGAGCGCAGAGCAGGTCGAGCATGCGCAGCTCGGAGTCGTCGCGCCTGATCCTGTAGTCGGCGAGGCCGGCGTAGCGCTCAACGATCTCGGTCTGCCGGGCCGGATCGAGCTGGTCGAAGCTCACGTTGGTCGCCAGGCTTGGCGCCGGCGGCAGCTGATTCGACTCGTTACTGGTCAGGTCCTGCCAACGTGCATAGAGCTCGTTGCGGGCCGGACGGCCAAAGAGCCGCGCCGCCAGCTCGTCGTGCTCGCGGAAGAGCAGCCAGTGGCGATCGAGCACTCGGTCGACTGTGCCGCTCAGATTGAACGGCGGCGTCGCGTGGATGCCGAGCACCGCGGCGACCTGCGAGCTCACCGGCTCGCCGAGGATCCTCGGTAGCTCGGGGAATCGGTCCGCGCCGTCGATGCGCGCCACGGGGTTGAAGGTGTGGTACGTGAGCTGTATGCCGAGCAGATCGGCATGCCCGGCGAGGCGGTCGGCGATGAAATACTGGTCGGCCACGAGCGCGCCGTCGGCGCCGAGGTTGTAGACGCGCGCCTCGACTCCAGCGGCGTGCGCGGCCCGTTCGAACGCGGCCGAATAGGTGTGGTGCCGGTCGCGGTTCATCTCGCCCCAGGTGGGCGAGGCGCCGAGGAAAAGCACCGCCGGTCGGCGCGCATCCCGCTGGATACTCTCGATGTGGTCGACGTAGCCCGGCAGCGCCGACATCGATTGCGTTCGGGGCAGGCGCCAGTCGGCGTCGTAGTGCTGACCGGGACGCAGGTAATCGGCAACGCCAACGTCGATCACCATCAAGGCGGCGACCATCACGCACAGTCGCACGATCAGGCGGCCCGGCGTGAGTCGACCTGCTCCACGCCGGCTCTCGCCGTCGATCCGCATGCCCTCGCCCGTCACGGGATCTTTGCTTTCCAACCCTAGGCGCTCGTGCCGAGTTGACCCTGGAACGCGGCCGAGACTAGCATCTAATGCCGGCAGGGGCGAACGCTCTTGGGCGCGGAGCGAGCCATCACGGAGGGTGCGAGCGATGAAGATCAGGCAACGATTGAGCTTCGCGGTTGTCGCGGCGGTGATCGCGAGCCTGGCGCTGGCCTCGACGGCGCTGGCCGCGGCCGTTGTCATCCATGAAGGTCGGGGCGCGGGCAAGGCTCGCCTTGGCCAGATCGACACGGTGGCGGCGCTCTACCTCGGCAAGCACACCGGCTTGCAGCGCGACAGCAACTACGGCAGCCGGGTCGTCTATTGGCTGAACTTCGGCACGAGGATCGGCGACGGCCGCTATCCGTGCGAGCTGCTCAGCGACTCGAAGCACCACGTCTTCCAGTTCAGCTTCAACTCGCCCGCCTACGTAACCGGCAAGGGCATCAAGGTCGGTAGCCGCGAGTCACAGCTCACGGCCGCCTATACCGGACTGAAGCGCATTCACACTCCCAAGTTCAACCACTACATCCTGGGGAAGCGGCCCTTCACCGATTTCTGGGTTTTGAACGCGACCGGGCGCGTGTATCAGATCATCGTGAGATCGAAGTGAGCCCTCGCCGCCTGCTCGTCACGGCGCTGATCATTCTGGCGGCCACGGCCTCGGCGCCGACCGTCGCCGGGGCGGCCGGCTTGCAGCTCAGCGTGCCTACCGCAGGCATCGACTGGGCGGCTGGCACCGTCACCGTCTCCGCCGACTATCCGGCCGGAACGAGCTCGGTGGTTTTCTCGGCCGCCGGGCAGCCGCTCGCTACCGTCTCTGTGGCCGATGCCACAGTCGCCGGCACGGTCAGCTCCGGAGTTCCCTACCGCCTCGTCGCGTCGACCGAGTTCAGCGCCGACGCTCGCGACGCCGCGAACATTTCCCTCGGCGTAGCGACGTTCACGCTGGCGCCGGAGATGTACACGCCGTCGGTGCCAATGCCGGTGCTGGCCAGGGGCGAGATCGTCGCGCCCTCGTTCACGCTCGAGGCCAGCTCAGACAAGACGGTCACCGAGGTAAAGATCACGAGCGCGCCCGAGCCGATGACGGGCAAATTCAACCTGGTGAGTGGCGCCGACGGGCAGATCGCGGTGAGCGGCGTACGCCTGCCGTACGGAATCGAGACGCTGAGGCTCACGGCATCGAACGGCTTCGGCTCGTCGCCTGAATCCAAGGCCAGGACCGTTTACAGTCTTGGCCCACCGTCCCGGTTGGCGAAGCGCCGGAACTACGTCCTCGTCGACAAGCATTCGATGACGCTCTACGACGTACGCGACAGCCTGGTCGTCAGGCACTACGACATCGCTATCGGTACGCCGTCGACTCCCACCCCCAACGGCTATTTCAAGATCGGTGCCCCGCAGCCGTCCTCGGGTCCCTGGGGGCCGATGCGCCGACCCCTGTACAGATTCAGGGGCGCGCGACTCTGGGCGACCGGCTTCTACATCCACGGCACCAACGCGCCGTGGGCCATCGGTACCTGGGCGAGCCACGGTTGCGTGCGCATGTACGACTGGGCGATCAGGAAGTTCTCGAAGACGGTGCCGAACAGCACGCTCGTGCTGATTCGCCGCTGATCGGAGCCACAAGCCGTTCCGCCGCCCCATGAGCTAGGCTGAGGCGAGATGAAGGCGATCATCATCGGCTGCGGTCGTACCGGCTCGACAGTGGCACGCCACCTGCAGGACGCGAACTGGAATGTCGTCGTCGTCGACGAGGACGAGGAGGCGCTCTCGAATCTCGGGGCACGCTGGCCGGGCCGCTTCATCGTCGGGCACGGCCTCGACATCGAGGTGTTGGTGGAGAGCGGTATCGAAGGCGCCGACGCGGTCGTCGTCTCGACGGACGGCGACAACACCAACATCGTCATCGGGCTGATCGCGCAACGGCGCTTCCGCGTCGCACGCGTAGTCGTACGCATACTCGACCCGGCGCGGGCGGCCTTCTTCGCCGAGCGTGGCCTGCACACCATCTGCCCGACCTCGATCGCGATCGGGGCCCTCACGGAGGCCGCGTTGATGGGCGAGACCGTCGCGACCGAAGGGGCGAGTATTTAGTGCCCCGTCCAGCAATACCCTCCGGCTTCTGGCTCGCTATCACGCGGCGCGCTGCGTTGTCCTCAGTCGCACTCGTACTAACCAGTACGAGCACTCCCTGCGTCCTAGCATCGCTTGGTGCAAACGACCCAGAATTCCGGAAGCATCACTGGAAGGGGCACTGATGTACGTGCTCATTGCCGGCGGCGGTAAGGTCGGTGCCAACGTGACCCGGACGCTGTTGCGCCAGAGTCACGAGGTGACGATCATCGAGCAGCGGCCCGAGCGCTTCAGAGTGCTCGAAGAGGAGTTCGACTACCGCGTCCAGCGCGGCGATGCGACCGAGCTGCACGTGCTCGAGCGGGCCGGTATCGGCCGGCCTCCGGACCTCCTGCTCGCCGTGACCGGCGACGACGAGGACAACATCGTGATCTGCGAGATCGCCCAGAAGCGCTACTTCGTTCCGAAGGTGATCGCCCGCGTCAACGACCCGCGCAACCAGGAGCACTTCGACCTGCTCGGAGTCGCGCCGACCGTCTGTGCCACCTCCAGCATCATGGCGCTGATCGAGCACGAGGTGCCCGAGAACGACGTCATCCGCCTGCTCCAGCTGCGGGATGACGAGCTCGAGATCGTCGAGGTGCCGATCGGCGCCGATTCGCCTTCCGCGGGCAAGCGGGTCGACCAGCTGAAGTTGCCGGACGGCACGCGCCTGATCTCGGTCGCGCGTGAGAGCCGTTCGGAGATCGCGACCGGCTCAACCAAGCTCGAGCCCGGTGATCGCGTGCTCGCCGTTCTCCAGCCCGGTTGCGAGGACGAGCTGCGGCGAGTGCTGCTCAAACGCTGACGCGCGCTCGACTTCTAGCTCGCCGTGAACAACCAGTCGAGGTGGCTCATAGATTCCGAGCTCGAGACCACGAGCAACTCGTCACCCGTACGAAGTCTGGTCGTTCCGCGCGCCTGCATCGGTTCACCGTCGCGCACGATCAGCCCGACCCAGGCTTCACCCAGCTCCAGGTCGCGGATGCGCATTCCGGTCGCCGCCGAGCTTTCTCCGACGACGACCCTGAGGATGCTCTCGGGCGCGGTTCGGAGCGGAACCGAAACGCGCCACGGAGTCTGCTCGATTCGGCGCATGGGGATCCCGAGGCGCCGGGCGGCGAAGGGAATCGTCGTACCCTGGACGATCACCGAGAAGGCGACGGCGACGAACACGAGCGAGTAGATCAACGCCGCGTCGTCCACCTTGGCCAGCACGGCGAAAGCTGCAAGGAGGATCGGTACCGCCCCCTTGAGACCGCCCCAGAGCACGAAGAGGCGCTCGCCCGGGTCGAGGCGCACGGGGATAAGTAGAAGGCCGACGACGAGCGGCCGAGCGATCAGGATCAGCAAAGCGGCGATCGCAAGTCCCTTCAACCAGAGCCAATCGTGAGCGACGTGGGAGATGTCGACGGTCAGACCGAGGCCTGTGAAAACGGCGACCTCGGCCAGGCTGGCGAGCGAGGAGTGAAAGGCTTCGATCTCGGCTTTGAACGGCGTTCGCTCGTCGCCGACGAGGATTCCGGCGACGAACACGGCGAGGAAACCGGAGCCGTGCGCCACGCTGGCGAGGCCGTAAACGACACCGCAGACGGCGAGCGTCCGTAGCGGGTATAGACCCGTGCTCGGCAGCCTCATTCTCATCAGCGGTACGAGCAGGCGGCCGGCGACGATTCCGAGCGCGAGCCCGACGGCGGTCGCCACCGCGAACTCCCGCACCACTACGAGGAACGAGCCGTGGCTGGTGGTGGCGAACTGGATCATCGCCAGCATCAGCGCGATGCCGACCGGATCGTTTGCGCCGGACTCCCCTTCGAGGATGGTATCGGTGCGTCCCTCGACTTCGCGTCCGCCCAGCATCGAGAACATCACGGCCGGATCGGTCGCCGCCAACGCCGCTCCGATCAGGCCGGAGGTCGTCCAACCCAGCCCTAGTAAAAGGTGGCATCCGGCCGCGACGACGGCGGCAGTACCGAAGGTTCCGAGTAACCCCAGCGTTGTGATCGGGACCAAGGCGCTTCGAAAACGGCGCCAGCCGATATGCATGCCGCCGTCGAAGAGGATGACGACGACGGCCACGACAGCGACTCGCTCGACGGTGCGAACCGAGGCATGCCGTGCCAGTGTCGGGAAGACGTCGGAGAGGACGGCGCCGAGAATGAGGAAGAAGGCCGCCGCCGGTATCGGTACCCGTTCGGTCAACCTGCTCCAGGCAAGCGCCAGTGTGAGCCCTGCGGCTACGACCAAGACGATCTCCCCGAAGCTGACGATCTCGTGCATGCCCGGACTCTAAACCGTCGCGCCGCTCCGTCGGGACGGCTGACTACTAGGCTGAGCGAGCCCCGAGCTTCGCCACGATCTGCCTTCCACAGGAGAAGGCGAGCAAGCCGATTACGGCACCGGCGGTGTCGATTGCGACGTCCCACGGTGAGCCGATGCGGCCGCGAACGAAGTGCTGATGAAGCTCGTCGCCGCTCGCGTAGGCGGCGGCGAGTACCAGCGCAGGCCACGGCCGGCCGAGCGCTCGTAAGAGCAGCAGCGCCAGAACCGCGTATTCGCTTGCGTGAGCCAGCTTACGCAGCACCAGATCCCAGAGACCGAGGCCCGTGTTCAGGTGCGGAATCGAGGAGAGGACGAAGATGAAAATCGCCCAGAGCACGACCGGGATCCAGAGGCGGAGCGTTCTCGAGAGCGCCATCGGCAGGCCATGATAGGCTCGCTCGCACATACCGGCGAGCGGTTAGGGAACCCGGTGCAAGTCCGGGACGGTCCCGCCGCTGTAAGGGGAGACGCTCCCTTGCCACGACGTCACTGGCCGATTTGGGCTGGGAAGGCGGCGGGGGAGGGCGCCCCGAGTCAGAAGACCTGCTGCCCGCCGAAATCGAACCCCTCGAGGAAGGAGGATTCGCATGAAAAAGCACGCACTCCTCGCCATCATCTCGGTGCTGGCGGCCGGGATCTTCGCTCCGCTTGCGACGGCTGTCTCCGTCTCCGTCCGTGTGGAAGGCAAGACGCGCACCATCTTCGGCCCGACCGAGCCGACTTTGCAGGTCGCCTCGAATGCGCTGGACGCCCTCGAGGCCGCGGCAACGGCGGGTGAGTTCTACTACCACCTGGCGAGCGGCTCGTACGGCTCCTATGTCGACCAGATCGGCCTCTACCCGGCGGCCGGTTCGAGCGGCTGGGTGTTCAAGGTCAACGGTGTGCTGCCGCCGGTCGGGGCGGACAAGGTCACGCTCAAGGACGGCGATCACGTGCTCTGGTACTGGTCCAGCTTCGATCCGGTCACTTTCGCCGCTGCAAAGACGCTTCTGCTCGAGCGGAGCAAGCTCACCCGTGCCGAGCTAAAGCTCGTGAGACGCACGCACAAAGGGCGCTATTGCTACCGCGTTCTCGCACAGGACGACAAGGGCGTGACCGAGGCGGCCTCCGGCTCTGTGCTTCAAGTCGGCTCCAGGCGGGCCGTAAGGACCAAGAACGGTCGCGCCTGCATCGGGCCACACTCCGGGCTGCTCGTTCGGGCGGCCATGACCGGTGCCGTTCGCTCCAACGCTCTGGCGTGAAGCGACTCTGTCAGCTCTTGCTTCTGACCGTGCTCGTCTTAGCGGTCGCTCTCGGCGGCTGCGGTGTGGGTGTGGGGAAGGGGAAGGCGCAGATCTGGGTCACGCGCAACCGCGGCGCAACTGTCATGCGAACCGGGACCGCTCCGGCCGGACTGACCGCGCTGCAAGGGCTCGCTCGAGTCGCGAGCGTCGGGACGGCGTACGGCGGCGCTTTCGTGACTGCGATCGACGGCGTCAGCAGCTCGCGCTTGCACCAGCGCGACTGGTTCTACTTCGTAAACGGCTATGAATCCGATCGCGGTGCCGCCTCCTATCGGCTCCGGGCCGGCGACGTCGAGTGGTGGGACTACCGAGCCTGGCAACGTCAGAGCCGCGCCCCGGTTGTGGTCGGCGCCTTCCCCGAGCCGTTTGTCCATGGCTACGACGGAAGGCGAAGGCAGGCGGCGGTGCGCTACCAGCCCGGTTTTCGCTCGCTGGCGAGCCGGCTCGCACGCATCGTCCATGCTCGCTCGCTGGCTCCGCTCGGGGTTCCGGTCGCTCCGGCGGCGAACCTGCTTGAAGTTCGCTCCGGGCCGGCGGGACTCGTGGCCGAGCTGCTCGGCAGCGGAAGGGCCGGAGATCCGGTCCGTTTCATAGTCAGCGGTAGGAAGTTCGCCCGCTCGCTGGCCCGCGATCCGGACATCGTTCGTTACCGCTACCAGGCGCTGCCGTGAGACCGTTGCCGGCTCTGGCTCTGCTATCGGCCTGCGTTGTGGCGGCGCTCGTCGCCACGCATCCCCTGGCTCTTGCTCTTCTTGCCGCGGTGCTCCTGACTCTGGTCCTTCAGGCTTCGTGGCGGCGAGCGCGCCTCTTCCTGCTCGGAATAGCCGTATCGTCTTTCGGGCTCTTTCTGATCTGGCCGCTGACGGAGCACAAGGGCAGCCATCCGCTCTGGAACGGCCCCATTTTGCCGGTACTGGGATCGATCGACGTGACGCGCGAGGAGCTGGCGGCGGGGGCGGTACAGACGCTTCGCCTGGCCGTGGTGGCGCTCGCCTTCGCGGTCTGGGCACTGCGGCTCGATCACGACCGGCTCGTGCGTGAGACTCACGTGGCACGGCGCTCGGTGCTGACGGTGGCGCTCGCGACCAGGCTACTGCCGACGCTCGAGCGTGACGCGGCTGGCTTTCTCGAGGCGCTGCGCGGCCGCGGTATCGCGGTCGAGGGAATCCGCGGTCGTTCGCGACTGCTGGCTCCGCTCGTTGCCAGCTCTCTGGAGCGGGCGCTGATGCTGGCCGAGTCGATGGAAGCCCGCGGCTATGGGCGCCACGAGCAGGCGCCGCTCTCCCGCGCGCACTTTGACTGGCGCGAGCGCGGCGCCCTCGTTCTCTCTCTCCTGCTCACGATCTCCGCCTTCCTATGGCTCTAGCAAGCGTCGAGAGACTCGGCTTTTCCTATCCCGGAGCGGCCGAAAACGCCATCTCGGAGGTCTCGCTCGAGCTGGGCGAGGGCGAGATCGTGCTTCTGCTCGGACGCTCCGGCTCGGGCAAGTCGACGCTTCTGCGCGCCTTCTCGGGGCTCGTTCCGCACTTCCACGGTGGTCGCTTCTCGGGCTCCGTCAGCGTGGCCGGACAGGACACGCGCTTGACCTCTCCGGCCACGCTGGCCGGCGTCGTGGCGACACTCTTTCAGGATCCCGAAGACCAGATCGTCTTCGATGCGGTCGCCAACGAAGTCGCCTTCGGCCCACAGAACCTGGGCTCGAGCACCGAGCAGGCAAGCGCGCGGGCTCGGAGAGCGCTGGCCGCACTCGGCGCCGCACACTTGATCGAGCGCGCGACGCGTGAGCTATCCGGCGGCGAGCTGCAGCGCGTCTGCCTTGCCTCGGCGCTCGCACTCGATCCGCTGCTGCTGCTGCTCGACGAACCTACCTCGCAGCTCGATCCCGAAGGCGCAAGAACCTTCCTGGAGCTCGTCGAGCAGCTGGCGCGAGAGCGGGGGACGGCGGTTCTGCTAAGCGAACAGCGTCCGGCGCTACCGCTTACGATCTGCGACCGCGTGCTCTTCCTCGAAGCGGGGAGGATCGTGCTCGATGCGCCGAGAGACGAGGCGATCCGCTGGTTGGAGCGGGAGCAGCCGTCTTTCGTCGAGCCGCTGTCGTCCGTCGTTCGGCGCGGCGCTCGCTTCGGCGAGACGGTCTGCCGACTCGAGGCGATCGGCTATGCCTACCGGCCCGAGGTGCCGGTGCTCACCGGCGCTTCGCTCGAGATTCGCCGCGGCGAGATCGTCGCTCTGGCCGGTCCGAACGGCTGCGGCAAGACCACGCTCGCGAAGCTGGCCTGCGGACTCCTCGAGCCGCAGGAGGGAGATGTCGAGCTGTGCGGGCGAGCCGGCTACCTCTCGCAGGATCCCGGCCGCTACGTCGTCTGTGAGCGGGTCGAGGATGAGGTCGCGCTCGGGCTCGCGGGCGACCTGGCACGAGCGCGGCGCTGGCTCGAGGAACTGGGCCTGGGTGCATACCGGCGCTGCCATCCGCGCGATCTATCCAGCGGCGAGCGCGAGCGGCTCGGCCTGGCCGCGGTGCTGGCGATAGAACCCGACCTGCTCATTCTCGACGAGCCCACACGCGGCGTCGATCTGGAGCGCAAGCGTGAGCTGGCCGAGTTGCTCAGAGCCTCTGCTTCGGAGCGCGCGACCCTGCTTGTCACCCACGATCTCGGTTTCGCAGCGGCGGTCAGCGACCGCATCGTCACGCTGGCCGCGACACCGGAGCCCGCTCATGTTTGAGCGCCTCGGCTACCCCTTCGCCGCTCTGATTGGCGCCTCTGCACTGGCGCTCGGCTTTCTGACGGGGCAGTGGGTGGTCGCGGCGATCGTGCTCGGTGCGGCGCTCGCACTTTCTCTCGGAGTCTTCATCGAGTCGGGTCCGGACTCGGCCAAGGAGGTGGCGCTGATTGCCACGCTGACGGGGATCGCCGTGGCCGGGCGCCTGCTCGTCCATCCCTTTCCGGGCGTGCAGCCTATGAGCGTGATAATCGTGGCGAGCGGCGCCGCGTTTGGAGTGCGCATCGGCGTGTCGGTCGGTGCGCTGGCGGCGCTCGTCTCGAACTTCTTCCTCATCCAGGGCCCTTGGACGCCCTGGCAGATGACGCTCTGGGCGCTCTGCGGCGTGGTCGGAGCGCTCATACCGGGGCTTCTCCGCCGGCGGGCGCTGTTCGCTCTGGTCTGCGCGCTTCTCTCCTACGGATTCTCGACAGTCATGGACGTCTACTCGTGGTTCTACCTCTACGCACACACCTGGGCGGGGCTGACGTACTCGATCGGGACCGGCTTCCCCTTCACGCTCGCCCACGCCATCGGCTCGTTCGTGATCGCCTACGCCGTTGGCCCGGAGTTCGGCCGCATGCTCTCACGCTTCGCTCGTCGACTGCGTACGGAGGTCGTTTGGACAGAGCCGCAGGCGAGCGGGCGACTAGCGCATGAACAGGCCGCCGTTGACGAAGAAGTTCTGTCCGGTCAGGTCGCGCTCTGGTGAGACCGGGAAGGCGGTCGAGGTGCACCAACCTCCTCCCCGCTGCGATCGTAGCCGCGACTCTGTGCCGGTTTCGAGTCGGAGGTCTACCGGTACTGTGACTTCTTCGTCGAACGCCGCTCGCGCAGAACCAAGTCCGCCGGGCACATCCACCACTCGCCGATAGCATGGGCTACATGCCGATCGCCTCCTCTCCCGAGGGCTATCTCGCCGAGCTCAACGAAGCGCAGCGTGAGGCCGTGGTCTCGACCGAAGGGCCGCTTCTGGTGGTGGCCGGCGCCGGCTCGGGCAAGACCCGGGTGCTCACCTACCGGGTTGCCCACCTGATCCGCAGCTGTGGCGTCAAGCCGAACGAGATCATCGCCATCACCTTCACCAACAGGGCGGCCTCGGAGATGCGCTCGCGCCTGACATCTCTGCTCGGCCATGCGGCCGAACGGATCTGGATCATGACCTTCCACGCCGCCTGCGGACGCATCCTGCGCTCCGAGATCGAGCGTCTCGGCTACCGCTCCAGCTTCACGATCTACGACCAGCCCGACCAGATTCGCCTGGTCAAGCTCTGTCTGGAGGAGCTCGAGCGCGATCCCAAGCGATTCGTTCCGCGCGGCGTCCACTCGCAGATCTCGAACGCCAAGAATCGCCTCGTCGGCCCCGAGGAGTACCGAGCCCGCGTCTCCTCCTTCTACGACCAGACCGTCGCCGACGTCTACGACCTCTACCAGCGCCGCCTCTACGGCGCCAACGCGCTCGACTTCGACGACCTGCTCTACCTCACTGTGCAGGTGTTCGAGCGCTTCCCCGAGGCGCGCGAGCGCTGGCAGAAGGCCTTCCGCTACGTGCTCGTGGACGAGTACCAGGACACCAACCACGCCCAGTATCGCTTCCTACAGCTGCTGGCCGCCAAGCACAAGAACGTGTTTGCGGTCGGCGATCCCGACCAGTCGATCTATGCGTTCCGTGGCGCCGACATCCGCAACATCCTCGAGTTCGAGCGCGACTTCGGCGAGGCCAGGCAGATCGCCCTCGAGCAGAACTACCGCTCGACGATGTCGATCCTCGAGGCGGCGAACGCGGTGATCGCGCAGAACCGTGAGCGCAAGGAGAAGAAGCTCTGGTCGGAGCTTGGAGACGGGGAGCCGGTTCAGGTGATCGAGGTCGCCGACGAGCACGCCGAGGCGCGCTACCTCGCCGCCTCGATCGCCACGCTCGTGGACGAGGGCTACTCCGGCTCCGAGATCGCCGTCTTCTACCGCACCAATGCCCAGTCCCGGGTGCTCGAGGACGTGCTCGTGCGCCAGGAGATCGGCTACCGCGTGATCGGTGGACCGCGCTTCTACGAGCGGGCCGAGATCAAGGATCTGATCGCCTACCTGCAGACGATCGACAACCCGCTCGACGAGGTCTCGCTGCTTCGCATTGCCAACCGGCCCCGTCGCGGTCTGGGCCTGACGACGCTGGCGCGCCTACAGACCTTCTCCGGCGCGCAGGGAATCTCGCTCTGGCAGGCGCTCGAACGAGCCGAGGAGGTGGGGATCTCCGGCCCCTCCTTACGCGCCGCGGTTGGTTTTCGCACGCTCCTGCAGTCGCTCCAGTCTGCAGCTCAGGAGTTGGATCTGCCGGAGCTCCTGGAGGCGGTGTTGGAGCGAAGCGGCTATATGGAGTCGCTTCGCGCCGAGCGCACGGTCGAGGCGGCCGGACGGATCGAGAACCTGGAGGAGCTGGTTGGCGTGGCACGCGAGTTCACAGCCCGCGATGACCATCCCGCGCTGGCCGAGTTCCTGCAGGAGATCTCACTCTTCTCCGACTCCGACGCTCTAACCGAGGAACGCAGCGACGTCACATTGATGACGCTCCACAACGCCAAGGGGCTGGAGTACCGGGCCGTCTTCATCATCGGCATGGAGGAGGGGATCTTCCCGCACTCCCGCTCGATCGAGGAGCAGGGGATCGAGGAGGAGCGGCGGCTCTGTTACGTCGGCATGACCAGGGGAATGGAGCGGCTCACACTCACGCACGCCGCCTCGCGCTCGCTCTACGGTCGGCAAGGCTACAACCTTCCCTCGCGCTTTCTCGACGAGCTGCCCGAGCGCTGGATCAAGCGCGAGCGATTGCGTGCCGAATCCTGGGCGGGCTACAAGCCGCCGGCCGGGAGCGCCGTCACGCCGCGCACCGACATCCCCGACCTGGCAACCGGCGACTCGGTGCGCCACTCAACTCTCGGCGAGGGCGTGATCACCCGCATCGAGCCGGGCGGGGTCGTCACCGTGCGCTTCGCCGGCGAAAACGGCGAGCGGAGGCTGATGCTGGAGTACGCACCGCTGGAGAAGCTTACGCACTGACGGGCGGGCGATCTGAAATACCCGCGACCGACCCGCTGCCACCACTTCGACTTCGGGGTGGTGGCCTTCGTCTCCTTCGGAGCCGCCTCGACCATGAGCGCAGCGTCGGTGTCGGGATTGAAGAAGTGCAGGCGATCGAGGTCGAGCGCTACGTCGATGCTGTCGTTGGCTTTCAGCATCGTCCGAGGCTCGAAGGTGGCGCAGAAGGACGTGCCCGAGAAGCCGGTCAGGGGAGCTTCTCCCAAGACCTCCTCGGCCGGTATCGCAGAGACGCTCTCGGCCCTCGGACCGGCCGCGTTCAGCGAAAAGTAGCCGAGCACGCTGGCGCCGAGCGACTCGATCCTGTCGATCTTCACCTTCATCATGGCCTGCAACGCGGAGCTCTTGCGAGTCGCGCCATAGATGTCTTCCGGGCGGATGCCGACGATGACTTTCTTTCCCACCCAGGCGTCGAGACGGTGCCGTGACGCTATCTCGGGTGGGACAGCGATCGTCGCGTCGCCGAGCGTGACGGTCAGCCCATCTTTCGCCGGTTGCACCTTTCCTTGCGCGAGCTTCATCGGCGGCGAGCCGATGAAGCTGGCCACGAACAGGTTGGCCGGGCGGTCGTAGATATTGAAGGGCGTATCGACCTGCTGCAATGCGCCGTCGCGAAGCACGGCGACGCTGTCTACCATCGTCATCGCCTCGACCTGGTCGTGCGTGACATAAACCGTGGTCACGCCGAGGCGCTTCTGGAGCGCCTCGATCTCGCCTCGCATCTGCACGCGCAGCTTCGCGTCGAGGTTCGATAGCGGCTCGTCCATCAGGAAGACCTGCGGCTCGCGAATGATGGCGCGTCCCATCGCAACACGCTGGCGCTGCCCGCCGCTCAACTGCTTGGGCCGCCGGTCGAGCAGACCCTCGAGCGCGAGTAACTGGGCCGTTTCGTGAACGCGGCGTTTGATCTCTTTCCGCGGGCGCCTGGCCAGTTTGAGGCTGAAGGCGATGTTCTGAGCGACGGTCATATGCGGATAGAGCGCGTAGTTCTGGAAGACCATCGCGATGTCGCGGTCCTTCTCGATCACATCGTTCATGCGGCGGCCGCCAATGTAGAGGTCTCCCGCGGAGATCTCCTCGAGCCCGGCGATCATCCGTAGCGCGGTCGTCTTACCGCATCCCGACGGCCCGACGAGCACGAGTAACTCGCCCTCGCCGATGTCCAACCACCGAGCTGAGCTCTCTCCCCGGAGTCGAGCAGGTGTTCTGCTTCGAGAACAGAGGCGAGGAGATCGGTGTCACCCTCCATCATCCACACGGGCAGATCTACGCCTATCCCTTCGTTACCCCGCGCCGCGAACGAGGCAGATGCTCGGAAACGCTCTACGCCACCAGAGAGCGACCGGACGCAACCTGTTCGCCGACGTTCTCGCAAACGAGCGAAGGGCGCAAACGCGGGTTGTCGTCGAGGGAGACCACTGGACGGCGTTCGTACCGGCCTTCGCGCGCTGGCCGTTCGAGGTCCACATCTATCCCAAACGGCAGGTTCCCGAGCTGGCGTCACTCAACGACGAGGAGCGCGATGAGTTCTCGTACCTCTATGGCGACGTTCTGCGCGGACTCGACCGGCTATTCGACCGGCCGATGCCCTACGTCGCGGCGCTGCATCAGGCGCCGGTGCATGCGGGACGCGAGCTCTCGTACCTCCATATGCAGGTTTTCTCGAGCCGTCGAAGCCCCGAGAAGCTCAAGTACCTGGCCGCGTCAGAAGCGGCGATGAGCGTCTTCATCAACGACGTGCAACCCGAGGAAGCAGCACAGATGCTTCGCGACGCCGTCGAGCAAGCTCACCACAGATAGAGCCCGGACGAGCTCAAGAAAGCTCGCGGGCTCCGCCCGAGGCGCGGCAGATATAGGCCCTCGCCTTTGTCCCGGTGCGGCTGCCGTAGGCGGCCACGATCACGTCGGCGAGCGTTCGGGCCTCGTTGACCCAGGCAAGCGCGACGACCGCGCCCCCGAAGCCGCCGCCGGTCTGGCGCGCCGCAAGCGCTCCGTTCTCGTAGGCGAGCTCGACCAGGAGGTCGGTTTCCGGGATCGTGGCCTCCCAATCATTGCGAATGCTCTCGTGCCCTTCCCGGAACACCTCACCGAGTTGCTCGAGGTTTACCGGCGACGGAGCGCGCAGTAGCCGCGCGACCTCGTAGACACGCTCGCTTTCGCTCACGACGTGGCGCAGCCGGCGGGTGGCGACCGGATCGATCGCTTCCGCTGCGGCGATCTTGTCGACCTCGGCGAGCGTCATTCCGCGTGGATCGCGATTATCGAGTGCAGTGAGCGCTCGCTCGAGCTCCTCTCGCCTGGTCGCGTAGCCCGAGCTCTCGAGCCGCCGGCGGGAAACGCTCGAATCGATGATCACGAGCGCGATGTCCTCGGGTAGGAGCACGTACTCGTGGGCGAGCGTTCCCGTCTCGAGGAGCGTGGCGTATCCGGCCCGTCCGAGTACCGCGGCGGCCTGGTCGAGGATCCCGCAAGGGACGCCGACGGCGCGGTGCTCGGCTCGCCGGGCGGCCTGGGCGAGCTCCAGCGGCTCGAGCGGAAAATCGGCGACGCTGCAGAGGGCGAGTCCGAACGCCACCTCGAGCGCGGCCGACGATGACAGTCCCGCTCCGATCGGTAGCGTCGAGGAGATCTCTCCCTTCAGCCCGATCGGAGGCCGGCCGAGCATCGCGAGCTCGGACGCGACCGCCGCGACGTAGCGAGCCCAGCTGCCGGTCTTACCCTCGAGCGGCGTTCCGTCCGCCGTCAGGAGCGCTTGGCCACCGAGCTCGTGCGAGCCGAGAGCGATCGTCCCGGCCGGCTCCGCCTCGATCCGAATGCCCAGGTCGAGCGCGACCGGCAGAACGGGTCCGTTGCTCAGGTCGGTGAACTCACCGATCAGGTTCACCCGCCCGGGCGCCCAGAAGACGTGCTTGCTCATGCTCGGCTCACGGTAGTCGAAACCGCGTTGTTTCCGCCACGGATTGCGGTGCAGGGCAGATAACTGATGGAATAGCAGCTGAGATCCGTGGCGGCCGCGTTATCGCTATCGTCACGCCCGCTGACTACATCTATCGAACCGGCCAGAACTATGAGCATCGAGATCCGCACCTGTAAAGAGAAGGAGTTCGCCGCCGCTATCGGCACGATCTTCCAGTACTTCGGCACGGAGCTGGACGAGGAAGGAACCGATGACTTCCGTCGTATCCTGGCAGCCGACCGCGTCCACGCCGCCTTCGACGGTAAGGAAGTAGTCGGGTCTGCGAGCTCCTATCCCTTCCAGATGACGATTCCGGGCGGGCCGGTGCCGGTCGCGGGCATCACGCTCGTCGGCGTTCGCCCGACCCATCGCCGCCAGGGCATCCTCAGCAAGCTGATGAAGCAGTTGCTCGAGCACGCGCACGAGCGGGGCGAGCCGATCGCAGCGCTCTGGGTGGCCGAGGAGCCGATCTACGGGCGCTTCGGCTGCGGCATGTGCTCGATCGGCGGCGAGATCCGCATCGATCGCGAGCACACCCGCTACCGCAGGCACTGCGACCGTCTGAACGCTTCGCAGGTCGCCCACGACGAGGCGCTCAAGCGCTTCCCGCCGCTGTACGAGCAGGTCGCGCCGTACACCCCGGGGATGGTCGCGCGCGCGCGCGACTGGTGGGCGGTGAGGCAGCTCAGCGACAGGGAGCACGATCGAATGGGCGCCGGTCCACTCGTACGCGTCCTCTTCGAGCGCGACGGCGAGCCGGCCGGCTACGCGCTCTACCGTCACCGCGCAGAGTTCGTCGAGGGTCGTTCGAACTCGACGCTCGAGGTACGCGAGGCGATCGGCATCGATGTCGCGGCCACGGCGGGCGTCTGGCGCTACCTCTTCGACGTTGATCTGATGGCGCACATCCACGCCGACTACATACCGATCGACCACCCGCTCTTCTTCCTGCTGGCCGAGCCCAGGCGTCTTCGTTACCGGGCCGCCGACGGCCTCTGGATGCGGCTGGTGAACGTGGAGTCGGCGCTGAGAGCACGCTCCTTCGCGAGCGGCCAGCAGCTCGTGCTCGAAGTCACGGACTCGTTCTGCCCCTGGAACGAGGGCTGCTACCGGATCGAGGAGGGCGAGGTTTCGCGCGTCACGGGCGATGCCGACCTGCGCCTCGACGTACGTGAGCTCGCGAGCACCTTCATGGGCGGCTTCGGCTTCGCGCAGCTCGCCCAAGCCGGCCTTCTCGAGGAGCTGCGTCCGGGCGGCATCGCCTGCGCCGATCGGCTGTTCGCCAGCTCGCCGGCACCCTGGTGCCCGGAGATGTTCTAGCCGACAAGCTCGCGTCGCGAGCCGTCGAGCGTTCGTGATCCAGCTCGACAAGCCGGGGGATGGGGTTGGTGCGAGTCCACCCCTTGGCTACAATGCCCGGCGATCGGGGCGGTTAGCTCAGTTGGGAGAGCACCAGCTCGACAAGCTGGGGGTCGCCAGTTCAAGCCTGGCACCGCCCATCCTCACAAAGACCCTGCTTAGCGGGGCCTTTCGCGTAGCTGGCGACTTCGTCGGACACGGGCACCGGAGCGGTTGATTGGGCACTAGTGCCCAATGACGGCGCCTCAGAGGCCCATGAGGCCCACTCGATCGCGCGGTCGTACTGGTCGCGCTCCGCCTCAGTCATGCGCTCGCGGCGCTTCACGGACTGCGCGTAGACGTTCAAGGTGAAGCGAACGTCCTCGTGGCCGATCTGCCGCGATACGAAGACCGGATCGTCGCCGCAGGCGCAGCGGAGACTCGCATAGGTTCGGCGAAGCCCATGAGGCCGGACATCTCCTAGCTGCTCGATGCCGAGTTCGGCGAGGCGCACGTTTGCTCGCTCGATCGCCTTCATGAACAACCGCTGCCGGATATTCTGGCGGTTGTCCTTGTGGCCGCTACTCGTCGGGAAGACGAGATCGGTCGGCTTCTTCCACTTCGAGCCGTTGAGGTAAGTGGCGAGCTCATCTCGCACGCTCGGAGGGAGTTCAGTGACGCGGACGCCTGCCTCCGTTTTCGACCGCTCGATCGTCAACGTACCCCTGGCGAGGTTGACGTGCCTACGCTCGAGCGAGAGTGCTTCGTCGATCCTGAGTCCCGCGCCGGCCAGCACGGCGAGCAGCGGACGGCCTCTGCCGCCGAGCAGCGGCTTCGCCCCGTCTGCGGCATCGAGTAGCGTCGGCAACTGCTCCGGCGAAACCCAAGGTCGACGCGGCTTCGTGCCCTTCGCGCGACGTCGCTTGCCGGCGGCTGGATTCCCCGGGATCAACTCGTACTCTGCCGCGAGCGCCAAGATCTGACTTAGGCGGGTGAGCGTCTTGTTCACGGTGTTCGCGCAGAGGTCGCCCTCTGCCATCTTGGTCGCCCTATAGCGATCGATCTCCCGTGCGGTGATCTCGCTCAGGCGGTGTGTCGCGAAGAACGGCAAGAGGTGGGAAGTCAGAGCCCACTTGTAGTCCTCGTATGTCCGGTCGCCTAGTTCCGGCCGCCGGGCCTCGAGCCACTCGCTTGCGAACTCGTGGAATGTCGGCTCCTCTCGCTGAACCTCTAGGGCAGGTTCCGTCTCGGGCGGCCGCCAGATCCCGCGGCGGACGTCGGCAAGTACGTTTTCAAGTTCGAGCTGCGCGCGCTCCCGCGTCCAGCCCTCGCTCGCTGATCCGAGCGTCTCGTATTGCCGAGCGCCGAGCGCGCGGAAGCGGAGCGCGTAGGTGCGCCCGCCTTTGCCCGTGCGTTCGAGCACCTGACCGGTTGCTTGTCTGCTCATTGTTTCTCGCCTTCCTCGTCTAGTAGCCCTTCGATCACGCTACTTAACTCTGTGACCGACTCCATGAGTGTCTTTGTGGTCCGCCGGAAGACGGCTACGGGTGACTCGGAGCCGCTCGGAGATTCACGCAAGTAAGAGCGCGTGTTCTCTTCTCTCAGTGGTTGGAAACCGCTAGCCCAGGTGAGAGCTTTGTCCGCATCAACCGTGAGGTGCGGCGCGAGCTCGACCTCCCCGCCGTCGATCGGGAAGATCAGGTGCAGTGGCGCCACGTCGAGCGCTGCGGCAAGCATGATGGTTTCGGCGAGACTCGTCGGGCGCTTCCCGGTTTCAATCTTCGCGATCGTCGCTCTATGGATCGGGTGCCCAATTCGATCCATCTCGGCCGCGAGTTCTTCTTGCGTCCAACGTCTATCGGCTCGAGCCTCGGCGAGGCGCGATCCGAAAACCTCCCGGACCTTCTTCGCGCTTTCTTTCCTTTGGGCCATCGTCCCTCCCGATGTGTGGATATCGCACACAGCGTACCACAATCGGAACGGTAGTGTAACCTACCCAATAGAGAACATGAAGCCACCGCTTCCGCACACCGCAAACGAAGCTCTCCGGCTCGCTCGAATACGGGCGGATCTTAGCCTCCGTGAGTTGGCGCACTTCACCGGCTGCTCGCATACGACGATTGCGCGCCTCGAGCTTGGAGCGGTCGACGTCGCTCCGGCCGTGAAAGCGCGGGTTGCCCGTGCGCTGCGCGTTCCGCTTGCCGAACTCTTCCCGCAGGAGAGCGCCGAGGACGGTGGACCATGACGCCTGAGAACGAAGAGGGCCGCCCGCCTGAGCAGCCCTCAGCACTTCCATTTCGTCCAATACCAAGAGTACCGCGCTTGGCAAACGGCGACGCCAGCCGCCTCTATTCCCTTTCCGCGCGGACACTTGCCGCGGCTGACGATCGCTTCGGCAAGTGCCAGCGCGACCTCGAGCCTATCGGCTACCTCGTGGCCGAGACGCTTGAGCGGATCGCAGATCGGCGGGCGGCTTGAGCCTCGGACCCGTCCAGATTCACACGCGCGAAGATGCGCTCGTCTGGCAGCTCGTCGACGCGGTCTTCAGTGGCGGCGATGCGTTCGCTCTCTGCCGGCAGTTCGAACTCGACCTCTACCGCGAGCACGCCGAGGCCGTACTCGAGAACGAGCGCCACGAGCGGCTACTCGAACTGCTTCGCGATACCGACCCCATGAAAGCGGTGACCGCATGAGCGCGCGGCCGAGTGACCTCGACTCAATCCGCATCCCTTCGGGGCAAGCGGCCGGGCGGCAGCTTCGAGGCATCGCCGAGTATGAGGTTGGCCGCCGTTGGCTGCGATGGGCGCTCAGACACCCCGACTGGCCGGACGACTTTCGCGAGGCACTTGAGGAGTACGCGAGAACGAGGGCGCCGCTCATCTACCGCGGCTGGCGCCGAGAACAAAGGGGCGAAGAGTGACCGTGGGCGCCGATCGCGAACCCATCGTGAGCGAGGAGCCGGATCTCGAGAAACTCGAGCCTCCGCTTACCGACTACGGGAACGCCGAGCGCCTCGTCGCCGCGCATGGCCGCGACCTACGCTTCGCACCCGGCCTCGGCTGGCTGGCCTGGGATGGCCGGCGCTGGAAAAGGGACGCCGACGGCGAGGTCATGCGCCGGGCGAAGCTGACAATCCGGAAGCTCTTTGCGAAGGCGGCCGAACTCGAAGACTCCGGCGAACGTGCGCGCGTCGCAAAGTGGGCGATCGCCTGCGAGTCGCAGCCTCGCCTCGTCGCCGCGGTCAAGCTGGCCGAGACAGAGCTCGAGGTAGTGGCCGACCCCGATCGACTCGACGCCGATCGCTTCCTCTTGAACGTAGCGAACGGCACGATCGACCTCCGCAGCGGCGAGTTGCGCGAGCACCGCTGTGGCGACCTCTTGACCAAACTCGCCGACGTCGTCTTCGTGCCCGACGCTCACTCGGAACTATGGGAAGCCTTCCTCGAGCGCGTTACGGGGAGCGATCGCGGCGAGCGTGAGTTCCTTGAGCGCGCCGCCGGCTACTCACTCACGGGCGACACGTCGGAGGAGGTCCTGTTCTTCTGCCACGGCCCGACCGCGAGCGGCAAGTCGACCTTCCTCGACGCGCTGCAGGGTGCCTTCGGCGAGTACGCGCAGACGGCCGACTTTGAGACCTTCCTGAAGCGCCACGGCGACGTCGGGATTCGTAACGACATCGCCCGCCTGAAGGCGGCGCGTCTGGTCGTCTCGATCGAAGTCGACGAGGGTAAGGCGCTAGCCGAAGGGCTGCTCAAGTTGCTCACTGGCGGCGACAGGATCGCGGCCCGCTTCCTCTACTCGGAACTGTTCGAGTTTCGGCCGGCGCTGAAACTGTGGCTGGCGGCGAATCAGCGCCCGCGCGTCAACGCCGACGACGACGCAATCTGGCGCCGCATCGTGCAGATCCCCTTCCTTGAGCAGATCCCCGAGGACGAGCGCGACCCCGAGGTGAAGCGGGCGCTCCGGGACGACCCGAACGAGAACTCCGCCGTGCTCGCCTGGGCGGTGCAAGGCGCGCTCGAGTGGCAACGGCAAAGACTCGCGGTGCCCGAATCGGTCAAGGACTACACGGCCGACTACCGGGCTGAGAACGATCGCCTGGGCGAGTGGTTCTCTGACTGTGTAACGCTCGAGCCGATCGCGACAACATCGGCGAAGGAACTCCGCGCCTCGTACGAGAGCTGGTGCGAGACGAACGGCGAGAAGCCGATCCGGCGGGAGCTCTTCGCCACGGCACTCAAGTCTCGCGGTTGCGATTCATATCGAGGCAAGGGCGGAACCCGCCACTGGCAGGGAGTGAAAGTCAATGACCCGCCGCTCTAGATCAGCACGGGTGACGAAGGTGACGAAGGTGACAACGGTTTCGGTAAGTCTCGCGCGTAGGGAGACTCAAGAGAGGTTTACCGATTCCGACGTCACCCACGTCACCCACGTCACCTGGGGGTCAGCGTGACTACTCACGACACGCCGGTCTCGTCTTCGCCGCCTGTAGATCCTTCTCAGACGATCTTGAACCTCGTCGATGCCTCAACCGTTGCCGCTTATCTCGGCGTCGACCGCGGCTGGGTGTACGAAAACGCGGCGGATCTTGGAGCTCGCCGGCTCGGATCGGGACCGAAGGCGCGCCTTCGGTTCAGTCTCGCCGAGGTCGATCGGCGTCTGACTACCTGCTCCATAGGTAAGGGGTCAGACGCGCCAGATCCCGCTCCGCAAGCGGTCTCACACTCGAGGCGGCGCCGGCCAACGGGCACAAGCGCGCCACTTCTGCCCATTCGACCGTCGAAAGGGGCGCGCCATGCCGCGTGAGAACGCCGAGATCAAGGGGCGCCGTCTACTCGTCGAGGGGCGGTTGGCGATCAGGCGCGCAGATTCCGGCGGGATTGTCGCCGATTGTAGGGGCGACTCCGGGGCGGTCTACCGGGTCACCTACGATGCGCGCGTTCGGGAGTGGCGCTGCACCTGCCCAGCTCTCAGTCGATGCTCGCACCTGCACGCCCTGATGCTCGTCGTCGCGCTCGATGAGAGGCGGACGTGATGAGTGGGCGGCAGGGCGGAGCGCGACCAGGCAACGCGAACGCCGTAAAGCACGGCGCCCGATCGCCGCGCCTAATCAAGGCGCGTGCTCGCGCCCATCGCAGGCGCTTCCTGCGCCAAGCAGGACTCAGAGCCTCCGACCTCGACCCGATCACACTCGCCTACCTCGAGGGGTGGGCAAGATCGCTGGCGAAGATCGACGCCTATGACGACGCCGAAGTCGAGCGCGATCCGCGCGAGTACCACGCCGCATTGAACGCCGCCCGCCTGTGGATGGCGAAACTCGAGGCGCGCATGGCGTCTCTCGGGATCGACGTGAGGAAGAGCGGCGCCGATCCGATCGAGGGTCTGATCGCTCAGGGTCGCGCCATCCGCGAGGCACGCGAGGCACGCGAGGCACGCGAAGGGAAGGTGTCGGATGCCTGATCCCGCGATCGACCTACTGAACTCGCTCCGGTTGGAGGACGGTCGCAGGTGGGGCGACGCCGCGACTCCTTGGCAGGTCGCCGATGCCCATGCCGTGCTCGATCTTGCCGGCCCGCGCTTCCATTATCTGACCCGTCCGAGAGGCGCATCGAAGACGACCGATCTCGGCGCCGTTGCGATCGCCGCACTCGTCACACAACTCCCGGCACGCTCGCGTTCCTATGCCGCCGCGGCCGATCGCGACCAGGCGGCGCTCCTGCTCGACGAGATCGAGGGGTTCGCCAGCCGGGCGGACGGTCTCAGTGGCGCTCTTCGCATCGACGCCTGGAAGGTAACGGCGCTCCATAGTGGCGCGACGCTCGAGATGCTCGCCGCCGATGAGGCATCGTCGTGGGGACTACGGCCGCACCTGCTCATCGTGGACGAGTTCGCCGGCTGGAAGACGACGCCCGGGCCGCGGCGACTGTGGCGCTCGCTCTTCTCTGCCTTGCCGAAGGTGCCAGACTCGCGACTCGCGATCTTGACGACGGCAGGCGATCCGGCGCACCCGGCCTATGCCCTCCTCAAGCGCGCGAAGGCGACGCCCGATCGCTGGCGCGTCTCCGAGATTTCCGGCCCAACTCCGTGGATCGCCCCGGACGATCTTGTCGAGCAGGCGGCGGAGTTGCCCGACTGGGAGTATCGCCGCCTGCACTTGAACGAGTGGACGGAGAGCGAGGATCGGCTTACGAGCATGTCCGATCTCGGCGCCTGTGTGACGCTCGACGGGCCGCGGCCGTGGGCGAAGGGGCGGCGCTACGCGATCTCTCTCGACGTCGGACTCAAGAACGATCGCACCGTGCTCGCGGTCTGCTCGGCGGAGGGGAACGCGCCCGCGGTTGCACTCGATCGGATGGTCGTCTATCAGGGATCGCGCCGGAAGCCGGTCTCGCTCGACGTCGTCGAGGCCGCGGCGTTCGAGGCATGGCAGGGCTACGGTCAGCCGTCCTTCGTCGCCGATCCGTGGCAGGCGGCGCAACTCTGCCAGCGCCTACGCGCTCGCGGCGTGCGCGTCGAGGAGTTCACCTTCTCGTCGCAGAGCGTGAGCAGGCTGGCGCTTCGCCTGCACGGCCTGATCTCCGATCATGCGCTCCAACTTCCCGATGATCCCGACCTGCTCGACGAGCTCGCGAACGTCCGCCTGCGCGAGACAAGCCCGGGCGTCTATCGCCTCGACCACGACCAGGGGCGGCACGATGACCGCGCGATCGCTCTCGCACTCGGCGCCGAGCACTTGCTCTCGCGGCCAACTCTTGCCGGTCCCTGGCTCATGGAGCCGACCGGCGGCTGGCGCCGCGA
>JBEKLL010000014.1:0-52183 GCA_050010215.1 Gaiellaceae bacterium
CCATTGCTCCACTCCTTGCCAGCCGAGCAGACCGGCGAGAGTGACGACGAACGAGGGAACGCCGATGACTGCGAACCAGAAGCCCTGGAAGGCACCGACGGCCGCTCCCACGAGCAGCATGATCACCAACGCCCAGTACCAATGCCAGCCGTGGTTGATCATCAGGACGGCCAGCACGGCCGAAGAGAGCATCGACACCGACCCGACCGAGAGGTCGATCTCGCTCATGAGCAGCACGAGTACGACCCCCACCGCGATCGTACCGGTGACGCCGATCTGGAGCACGAGGTTGGAGAGGTTGCGGGCGCTCAGGAAGGTCGGCTGCCGTAACTGGAAGAAGCTCCAGATCACGACCACACCGATCAGCGCCGGCATCTGGCCCAGCTCGCCCTGGCGCATGCGCGTCCAGATGTAGCCACTCGTCGTCGCGACGCCGCCGAGCAGCTTGGCGCGAGGCTTGACTTCCTTTCCCTCCTTGCTCTCAGGAGCCTCGACCTGGGGAGTAAAAGCCATCAGGCCACCTGCCTTCGCGCACCGGTGATCGCGGCTACCACGTCGTCCGGAGTCGTTCCTTCGTGCTTGAAGGTCGCGACCCGGCGCCCGAGCCGCAGCACGATGATCCGGTCGGCGACCTCGAAGACCTCCTGGATGTTGTGCGTGATGACGACAACGCCGAGCCCCTGCTCTCGCAGGCGCCTGATCAGCGTCAGCACCTGCTCTGTCTGCTCGACGCCGAGCGCGGCGGTCGGCTCGTCGAGGATGACCACCTTGGCGCGCCACATGACGGCCCGCGAGATGGCGACCGACTGGCGCTGCCCGCCCGAGAGCGAGGCCACGCGGGCCCGGGCGCTCTGGATGGTCGTCACGTGCAGCCCCTGTAGCACCTCGAGCGAACGCGTCTCCATCTCCAGCTCCTGCATCGGGCCGAGCAAGGGTGCCATTGCTGTCTCACGACCCAGGAACATGTTCGCGACGACGTCGAGGTTGTCGCAGAGCGCCAGATCCTGGTAGACGGTCTCGATGCCGAGCTGCGTCGCATCGTTGGGCACGTGGATCTTCGCTTCCTTGCCTTCGACCCGGATCGTCCCCTCGTCGGGGAGATGAGCACCCGAGATGCACTTGATCAGAGTCGACTTGCCGGCGCCGTTGTCGCCGACGAGAGCTACGACCTCGCTCGGGTAAACCTCGAAGTCGACGTCCGTCAAAGCCTCGACGGCGCCGAAGCTCTTCGAGATGCCCACGAGCTCGAGGATCGGCTCTTTGCTGGGCGCCTTGGGGGCGGCTGTGTCGCCGCCCCCTGCGCTTTTCGTCGGAGTCAGTGCCTCAGCTCCCTACTTGCAGATGCTGACCTTCGGAAGGCCCGCGCAGACCTTCGCCACGCCGCCGTCCTGGCTCTGGATCCAGCCGTTCGTGACGAGCAGGCTCATATTCGCCTTGGTGATAGCTACCACAGGCCCATACCACGCCGGCACTTTCTTACCCATGTCCGCGATCGTCCCGTTGATACCGGGCGCCTTCTTCTTGCGCGTGATCTTGCCCTTGATGATCGCAGCAGCGATCTTCGCGGCCGCCGGTGCCTGCAGACGGAAATCCTTGAACGCGGATACGCCTTGATAACCCTGGATAATGTTCTGGAGGCCTTCCATCGAGGCATCCTGACCGGTGGTCGGCACCTTGCCCTGCAGGTTCTGAGTCTTGAGGGCGGCGATGATGCCTCCCGCCATACCGTCGTTGGCGGAGACGACGCCGTCGACGGCATTGTTGTTCTTGGTCAGGATCTGCTCCATCTCAGTCTGAGCCGTGGGCGGGAGCCAACCCGTCGTCCACTGCTCGCCCACATTGACCGCTTTGTTCGACTTGAACAGCGGGTCGTAGACAGAATGAATGCCCTTGTTGACGAAGTGCGCGTTCGCATCCGTCGGCGACCCGTTGATGATCGCGATGTGAGCGCCCGGCTTCGTCACGTTCTTGGCCATCCAGCCCGCCTCGACCTTCCCGACCTGGACGCTGTCGAACGACACGTAGTAGGCCAGATGCTTGCTGTAGATCAGGCGGTCATAGGCGATAACGGGCACGTGCTGCGCCCACGCCTTGTTAACGGTGACAGCGAACGCCTTGCCGTCAACCGCGGCGACCACCAGCACCTTGGCGCCCTTGGCCAGTGCGCTCTCAGCCTGCGTCTGCTGAGTCGCGGGGCTGTTGTTGGCGTTCAGGCTGAGGACCCTCACACCCGGAACGAGCTTCTTCATCGACTTGATGAAGACCTTGTTGTCGCTTTGCTCCCAGCGCGGCGTCACGTTTTCCGGCCACAGAACCGCTACGAGCGGTCCTTTTACCTTCTTTGTCTTCCCGCTGCTCGTACCAGCCACGGCCATAGCCACCACCGCTGTAATAACGGCAACGAGAATGATCATCCACCCGCGCGGGCGAAACCTAGAGTTAGCCACGAACCCTCCCCTCCCGGTTTGCATTAGTTAGGCGAGACAACATACTAATCGGTCAGAGGGAATGACTCAACCCGGTGCAGACCTCTAGACCATGGATATCTCTCGACCGCGTGTCGCGGCCAAAGGATCAGAGCTCGGCGGAACCGACGAGATAGGGGTCAGCGCAGACGGCGTGCAGGGTTAGCGAGGCGGCGCCTCTGACCGCGGCCGCAGCCCCAAGCTCCGAGCGAACGATACTGACATCCGCGTAACGGGCTACGAATGCCCTTTTCGTCAATTCCTCACGAAGCGGGCCCACCAGCCAATCAAAGAGCGGTGCGAATATCCCGCCCAGAACAATGGTGTTGGGCGCGAGGAGATTGACTGCCGCCCCACAGGCAAGCCCAAGCGCCTTGCCGGCACCGGCAAGGGCGTCGAGCGTTCTTGTGTCGCCGCACTCGGCGTTATCGGCAAGAAGCTGCACTCCTCCGTCGGGGACACCGATGCTCGTCCCGACCTCCGCGTCGAGCCAGGCCTTGCTCAGTAGCGCTTCCTGACCAACGACGCGCTCGAGACAGCCGCGAGAGCCGCAGGAGCATTCGGGACCGTCCGGATCGATCGATATGTGACCGAGCTCGCCACCGAGACTGCTGCCAGAACGAAGCAGCTCGCCGCCAACGACGATCGCTGCCCCCACGCCTATCTCTCCCGAGATGTGGATGAAATCACCCCATTCCCGTCCGTGCCCTTGCCAGAGCTCGCCGAGCGCGGCGAGATTTGCCTCGTTACCTGCCGTTACGTAGAGATGGGGTCGCTGCAGGCGGCTCGCCACCTCAGCCCGAAGTAATGTCTTGCTCCATCGCAGGTTGGGTGCCGTCAGGAGCGTTCCGCTATCGGCTTCGACGAGCCCGGGAACGGCTACCGCCGCACCAACGGGTATCAGCCGCTCGGCTTCCGCCTCATCCAGGGCGGCGCGCCCGAGGTCGCCGAGCGCGTCGAGAACATCTTGCACGCGCGTATCACGATTCTCGTGACGCAGGAAGCGCTCGACGCGTACGCCTCCCGCCAAGTCGAGAACGCAAGCGGCGAGGTAGTCGACGTTGATTTCCAGCCCCAGACCGACAACCGTCTCGTCGGATAGTGCTACGAGCCGTCCGGGACGGCCTACTGCTCCGAGCATCTCCTGGCCGCGCTCCGAGAGAAAGCCACGCGTCATCAGCTCACCGACCAAACTGGACACCGTCGATTTCGTAAGACCGACCGCCTCAGCGATGCTCGCACGAGATATCGGCCCTCGCTCCATGACCTCATGCAGCACCAGGCTAAGGTTCTGCCTGCGCATACTCTTCTGCCCAGCAGGCAGCAACCGGCGTGAGGCTGCTTCTCGCAATGCGAAATCGGGCTCGTTGCGCGATGTAGGAATCGAAGTCAACTCTGGCTCCCGCCTCCTACTACAGTGGAACGGAATCGAGCGAGGAAGCGAGCGCAGCTGCGCTCGTATACGCGCCTTTTAGTTTGGTTCTCAAACATACTAATTTGCGCGGCCTCGCCTCTCAACCGACGTTAGAGCCCCGCCAGCGATCGCTTACTGATCTTGCTTGCGGCGATTCGCCGCGAGCCGTCCGCGATTCGATTTCATCCAATGCGGCCATTCAGGCGACGTACCGGGTTATCCGCTGGGCGAGCGCGGCGATCCAAAACGAACGGCCAGGCGATCGATACGCGAGCCCTCGACCTCGAGCACCTCGAAGCGCAGGCCCCGGTACTCGACCACGTCAGCCGGGCCGGGAGCGCGCCCGAGCTGGCCGAAGACGAAGCCGGCCAGGGTGTGGTAATCCTCGAGCGGCAGCTCGACTCCGAACTCATCGTTGAAGTCGTCGATCGAGAAGGTGCCGTCCACGTGGACGGTGTCCTCGGCTATTCGCTCGACCGATTCGTCGGGGAGATCGAACTCGTCCTCGATCTCACCCACGATCTCTTCCAGCAAGTCCTCGAGAGTGACGATTCCCTCCATGCCGCCGTACTCGTCGACGACAATCGCCATGTGCTGACCGGTACGCCGGAAATCGGCCAGGAGCGCTGCCAGATCCTTCGTTTCCGGCACCAGGTGAGGTGGCCGCAGAAGCTCCTCGACCCGCACGCGGTCGATCCCGACCTCGTTCATCTCCGAGAAGATGTCACGCACGTGCAGGATGCCGACGATGTTCTCGAGCGTGCCCCGGTAGACGGGATAGCGGGTGAAGGGCGAGTCGATGACGGCGGCCAGGCACTCCGGCGGCGGCAGATCAATCGATAGCGCGACGACCTCCGGCCGCGGCACCATCACATCCGACGCCTCTTTGTCGGCGAAGTCGAAGACCTTGTAGAGCATCTCGGTCTCCTCCTTCTCGATCTGGCCGTGCTCGCTCGACGTCTCCAGCAGCATGCGTAGCTCGGCCTCGGAAAGCGGCGGCGCCTCGGCCGCAGGCGACTTCATCCCGAGTAGTCGGAGCGCCAGTTCGGAGGCACGCTGGAGTACCCATATCAGCGGCATGAAGATGACAAAGAAGATCCTCACGGGAGTCGAAACCGCGAGCGCCACCCGGTCGGAGTAGCTGAGCGCAATTCCCTTCGGAACCAGTTCGCCGACCACGACGTGCAGGAAGGTGACGATCAGGAAGGCGAGGACGAACGCGACCACAGTCGCCGTCACGGAGCTGAAGACATGAGCCAGCACAGGCTCACCGAGCGCGCCGACGCCGAGGCTGGTGGCCGTGACGCCGAGCTGCATGGCCGCGATGAAGCGAGGCGGCTTGGAGACGAGCCCGATCACAGCACGGGCACGACGGCTACCCTCCTGCTCGAGCTCGCGCAGGCGAGTTCGCCGCGCCGTAACGAGGCCGTATTCGGCCGCCACGAAGAACGCGTTGAGAAGAATCAGAGCCGCGACGGCTAAGAACTCGAGGGCCAGGCTCACGATCGCGCCTTCCGCGGCTGTTTAAGAGGAAGCGAGTCGTCGTCCAAGCGGAATCAGCTCGGAGTATAGGTGAGCGGTCCGGACTCGAAGCTTCGGCGTGGTCTCTGTTGCTTTGACAGACACGAACACGTGTTCTATTGTCTATCCTGTGCTTCGCTTCGGCTACACGGCTGCCTACGTACCGGACGTCGAGGCGACCCTGGTCTTCTACGAGCGAGCTTTCGGCCTTGAGCGACGATTCGTCACTCCGGGCGGTTCCTACGGAGAGCTCGAGACGGGCGAGACCGCCCTGGCTTTCGCGGCGCTCACTCTGGGACAGGCGCAGTTCCCCGGCGGCATCCGGCCGATAGCTCTCGATGAAGCTCCTCCCGCGCTCGAGATCGCGCTCGTGAGCGACGATGTAGCGACGGCGTTTGCACGAGCGGTCGAGGCCGGCGCCACGCCACTGACCGAGCCGGCCGAAAAGCCTTGGGGGCAGACGGTCGCCTTCGTCCGCGACCTGAACGGCCTCCTGATCGAGCTCTGCACTCCGATCTAGGCTGACGATGGGCGGAGTCCGGTACCTCGAGACGCCGTGCCGGAGCGCACTCAACGAGGTTCGTGCCCGCTTCCCCTTCCGTTGGTCTCTCAACCCCTACAACGCCTGCGCTCACCGCTGCGCCTTCTGCTACGCACGGGCCTACGCGCGCCGAGCCGACAGACCCAGCGACGATCGCTACGGCCGCGTCATCGGCGTCAAGACGAACATCGCCGAGACGCTCGCCGGCGAGCTGGCGCGGGCGAGCTGGCGAAACGAGTCGATCGCAATCGGCACCGCCACTGATCCCTACCAGCCGGCAGAGGGCCGTTATCGCCTCACCCGCTTCTGTCTCGAGCGCCTGATCGCGGCCTCTAACCCCTTCTCGATCACTACCCGCGGGCCGCTCATCGTTCGTGATCTCGATCTGCTGGTCGAAGCGTCGCGGCGCGCTGCGGTGTCGGTTGCCTTTTCGGTACCGACGCTGGACGACGAGATCTGGCGCGCGACCGAGCCCGGCACCCCGCCACCGCGCCAGCGGCTGCGCGCGCTGGCGATGCTGGTCGAGGCAGGTGTGCGGGCCGGCGTCTTCATGGCTCCGGTTCTGCCCGGACTCTCCGACCGGCCGGAACTGCTAGAGGAGGTGGTGGCCGCGGCTCGCCGAGCGGGCGCAACCTTCGTTTGGCTGGAGATGCTAAACCTCAAGCCTGGCTGCCGCGAACACTTCCTGGCCGTGCTGGCGGAGAGCTTCCCAGAGCAACTGCCGCTCTACCAACGTCTCTACGCCAGACACACCTACCTGACAGCCTGCGAGGGCGCCCCGACGCGAGCGCGCCTGGACGAGCTTCGCCGTCGCCACGGTATCGCCGACCGCCGGACCGCCCGCCTGGCGCCGCCGTCGCCGGCGCGGCAACTTCGCCTGGCACTCTAGACAAGGGTAGAAAGATCCCCCAAAAGGGGGAGGAATCCGATCCCCCACACTCAAGTGCAAGAGCGCGTGCGCCGATACCGCATCCCAGACCGCCAAAGCGCTCGTTCGCCGTTCGAAACGGAGCGCGGAGGCGTTGGCGTTGTCCGTAACCCACTCCCAAGGATCGAGAGCCAACAGTGCCACAGGACATCACTTGCCTGATCGTCGACGATCACGAGGTCGTCCGTGAAGGCCTCCGACTTTCGCTTTCGCGCGCCTCTCACATCCGCGTCGTAGGCGAGGCCGCCGACGGAGCGAGTGCCGTTGCGCTGGCCGAGCGCAGACGTCCGAACGTGGTGATCATGGACGTACGCATGCCCGGTATGGACGGGCTGCAGGCGACGCGCGAGATCAACGAGAAGGTTCCGGAGAGCTCAGTCCTGCTCTTCACCGCCCACAACGAGCGCTCACTGCTCGGGCGCGGATTGGAATCCGGCGCCAAGGGTTACATCCTCAAAGAGGCGCCTCACCAGACGCTGCTCAGGGCGATCGAGAAGGTCGCGGAGGGAGAAGGCTACGTCGACCCGGCGCTGATGCCGACCTTCCTCAACGCGAAGGACAAAGAGGAGATGCTGACCGCGCGAGAGCGCGAGATCCTGCAGCTCCTGGCAGACGGCATGTCCAACGTCGAGGTGGCCGGAAAGCTCTTCATCAGCCAGGAGACGGTCAAGAGCCACGTCCGCCACATCCTGGCCAAGCTCGAGGCCGATACGCGCACTCATGCCGTGGCTATCGCCCTGCGCGAGTCGATTATCGACTAGCTTTACTCCCTAGCTACCACCGACGGAGGAGCAAGTGGCCAAGCCGAATCCCGGCGCAGGCGAGCTCGCGAAGGAGCGACGCGGCGGCGAGCGGCGCAAGGATGAAGTCGAGCGCGCCCGCCTGGCCGATCAACTGATCGCGGCCGAACAGGAGGAGCGCCGTCGCATCTCGCTTTTCCTCCACGACGGCCCCGTGCAGTCGCTCTCGGGGATCACGCTGATGCTCGACGCGGCTTTGCACCAGCTGGCGACCGGAAACCCGGAAGAGGCGGCGCAGGTCATCGCGGCGGCGCTTGAGCGCCAGCGCTCGACGATCAAGGCCCTGCGCGATCTCTCCTTCAATCTCGAGCCGGTTGTCCTGCGCGATCGAGGTTTCGAATCGGCGGTGAGGACGCTGGCCGAGAACGTGGGCATCTCCAATCAGATCCACATCGAGCTCGAGACCGGTTTTGCCGACAGTCTGGCCGAGCGAGCGCAGGTGGTCTTCTACCAGATCATCCGCGAGGCCTTTCACCAAGCGATCCACCGTGGCCCGCCGACCCGCGTTGCCGTAGCCGTGCACAAGCTCTCCGACGGGCGAGTCGAGTTGATCATCGCCGACAACGCGCCGGGAGAGCGCCGGCGTACGAGCTACGAGGCGATCGACGAACGCGCCCGCATGCTCGGCGGCAAGGTCAGCGTGCGCGGCGCCGGCGACGGCGGTACTGTCGTGCGCGTGGTCGTTCCGCCCTACGCAGCGGAAAGATAAGGTGGCGCCGTGAGCGAGCAGGACTACCTCCTCTATGTCTGGGCGCCGAGCGGCTATTCGATCGAAGCGTGCACCGGCGGGGTGCCGACGCCGGGCAGCGAGCTGAACATCAACGGCATACAGTTACTCGTGAGCAAGATCGCCGCCTCGCCGCTCCCGGATGACCAGCGCCCCTGCGCCTATCTGCAGCCGGCCTAGGCGCGGCGAGACGAAAGAGGTCGGGGAGCTAGCCTCGCTCGGCCCAGGCAATGGCTCGGTCTAGCGCGGCGTTAGGCGCTTCGAGCACGCGTCCGTGCCCGGTCGCCAGTCGCGCCGGTTCGAGTGCGCGTAGCGCCTTGGCACTCTCGAGCGCGGTCGGCCGGTGCCAGGTAAAGAGCGACGAGAAGGGAAAGCGGCGATTGGCCCGCGCCGCGGTTGCGCAACCACCCGCCGTGCCCAGAGCGTCGCCGCAGTAGAGGGTGCCGTCGCGCGGATCGAAGAGGGCGATGTGACCCGGCGTATGACCGGGGCAGGCGACGACCTCGAGCGAGCCGACCCGCTCACCCGGCTCGACCGTTCGGGTGGGTCTGGCTCTCACCCCGGGATAGCTTCCGCGCAAACGCTCCTGCGGCTCGTCCGGATCGAGCGAAAGGTCGCCCGCCAGTAGGCGCGCCTCGCGCGCGGAGACGACCAGCTCGACGCCGGCGAGCTCGGCGACAAGCTCGTCGAGCGAGCCGGCGTGATCGCCGTGAGCGTGAGTCAGGATGATGCGACAAATCGGCTGGCCGATCCTTTCCGCCGCGGTCAGGATGCGTTTGCCCGAGTGGGGAATGAGGGTGTCGACCAGAGTGAGTCCATCGTCTTCGTCGACCAGGAAAGCATTGACGAACAAGCGCCGGACGCGGTGAACTGTTGGCTGGACTCGCTCCAAGGCGGAAACCCTACACGCCGCGCGGCAACGCGGACCCCGAATCCCGAGAGCCGCGGCTGGGAGCCACGTTGCCTCCGGCTGATCTAGGCGCTTTACTTGCCGGTGTAGGCGGTCACAAGCGCGTCGACCGCATCCACACCCTGACCGTAGGCGGCATTGATGCGGACGAAGGTCTGCCACTTGGCTGGCAGAGCGTCCTCGGGGAAGATCGCCTCGACCGGACACTCCGGCTCGCATGCGCCACAGTCGATGCACTCCTCGGGATCGATCACGAGAATGCGGTCGGCTTCGTGGATGCAGTCGACCGGGCAGACGTCGACGCAGGCCTGATCCTTGACATCGATACAGGGCTCGGCGATGACGTAGGTCACGGGGCCTACTCTAGCGGCATGGTCAGCTCCGAGACCAGTGCCTCGATGCTCTCGAGTAGCAGCGCACGCTCGACGACGCGGTCGAAGCCCGCCCTCTGAGCCGCGCGAACTTGGGATGGGTCGGGATGGCTCGAGTAGCCGAGAATGGGAGTCTCCGGGTAAGCATCGGAGACTTCGTCGGACTCGATGCGGCCGATGTCGGCTATGACGAGATCGGGCTCGACGGCGCTCTCGATCGAGGTCATGTGGTGATGGGCCAGGAGCTTCTGGAGCTCGTCGGCAAAGAGAGGATCGACCCCGGCCAACAGGATCGTCGCCACGCCCGCAGCGTAACACGGCTGGAAGGCGCCAACCAAGCTCGGGTTTCTGCCTGCGCGGCGTTGCTACTGCGGGATGATGAAGACCGGCGTCCCAACACGAACGTGCTGGAATAGCCACTCCGCGTCGGGGATGTACATACGGATGCAGCCGTGCGACAGTGAGTAGCCGATTGATCCCGACTCGGGAGTTCCGTGAATGCCGACACCCGGCGCCGAGAGACCCATCCAGCGCGTACCGAGAGGATTGCCGGGGCCGGGCGGAACCGGTTTCGCGCCTTTCGCCCAGGGCGAGTTGGGCGGATACCACCACGGATTCATCCATTTGACGACGATCTCGAAGTGCCCGAGCGGGGTCGGATAGACCGACTGACCGGTCGCGACCGGGAAGCGGCGCTTGAAACGCATGCCTTCATAGAAGTAGAGACGGTTCGAGCCGCGACGGATGACTATTACCGGGCCGAAGTTCTGCCTGGTCACGTGCTGACGGATCACCTTCTGCGGTAGCGTCAACGCGAAGCGTCGATTCTTCTTCAACGCAGCGTTTATCAAGCTGAAAGCGCGGCTCTTGAGAAGCTTCTGGCCAGGCATCCCATTCGAGATCCGGGGGCGCATGTGGCGTAGGTAGATTCGCGCGTCAACCGCAGGGCGATCGAATCGCTTCGCCAGCGAAGTCACGTACTTCCGCAACCTCGCTACGTTGACCGAAACCCGGAGTGGAATCTGATCGCCCGGTTGCGCGGCTTCGGTTAGGTAGATCGCGGCGTCGATATTCGCCTGCGTGCCGATCGCGCTCGGCGCCAACTTCGTGTGCTTGCTGCCGATATGCAGCACGAGCGGGGTGGCGAACGAGGACTGAATCGCCACCCGAGCCGCGTCGACGCTCATTCCAGCGACTGCGACGCCGCCCACAGTGACGCCGTCTGGCACGACGAAGGGGGCAGTCGTCGTCGGCTCTGTCGTTGTCGAGCCGGTTGTCGTCGAGCCGGTTGTCGTCGAGCCGGTGCCGTCGGCGGTTTGGGCCGGCGCGGTCGCGACCACCGCAAAGGACGCAAAAAGCCCTGCACTCGCGAGCAACAGGACTAAGAACATGTTTTTCGCTCGTGTGAAGGTCATTGCGCCAGCGGAAGAATTGGCAGCGGATCGTTCGTGATAATAGCGTCGATTCTTGCCGCCATCAGCCGCTTCGTAACCTCGACGTCGTCTACTACCCAGGCAATCAAGGCGACGCCACGAGCGTGACAAGCGTCGACCAGCGCGCAACTGACCAGCTCGTGGTGGATGGTCGCCGCGGCAGCACCGGTCTCGTCGATCCAGGCTCCGATCCGACGCGGCAGGAGCGAACGTAAAACACGCAACCCGACCGGAATAGCTGCGGCGAACAGCCTGCGTTCGGAGAGACGATAGCGATCGCCGGGGTAGGAGAGGCTGCGGCTCATTTCTGGTGCCAGCGAGCGCAGACGCACGAGCGCAGAGCGCTCTAGAGCGCAGAAGATGACCCGGGCTTCTAGACCATGCTCGAGCACTGCCTCGATCAGAGCGCCCTCGATACCGGGACTTTTTATGTCGATCAGAAACGGACGTCCGTCAAGCCGAAGACGGGCGAGCTCGAGCACCTCGTCGAGCGTCGCCAACTCGGGATCGAGAAGGCGCAGCTCGGCGAGCCGGCGCCCGCTTGCCGCGCCCCGGGCCGCACCGTGGCAGAGCTCGGCCAGTTCGAGCGAGTGCCCGGCAACGAGCGTCCCGTCCGCGAGCGCGACGACATCCACTTCGAAACCGTCGGCACCGCGGTCGAGCGCCAGCGCCAGCGAGCGCAGCGTGTTCTCCGGCGCCAGCCGCGGTGTGCCCCGGTGGCCGAACACGAGCGGCCGGCGATCTCCTCGCAGGAGCGGCTCGGTCATGGTGCGGTCGGAAGCGTCCGCTCCTCATCGAGCGATACGCCCTCCCTGGCAGCACGAACGATCATCCGATCGACGACCCACTCGACGGGAGCGCGATCGTCCGTCCAGGGATCGCTACTTGGAGCCACGAGTCGCGCCTGGCGCTCGAGCATCGGTAGAAGTGGGCGAATCGGCGCCGGAACGGGCTGCGAGGAGCGGGCAAGCGCGCCGGGCGCAAGCGACCGATCAACCCCGACGACGAGAGCGTTGAAGCGAAGCGCCTGCCAGCTGAGTACCTGCGGGAAGACGGTGGCCATCGTTCCCGCGATCTTCGCGACCAGTTCGTGATCCCGCGGTAACGCGGCTACGTTGAGCGCGACGACACCTCCGGGGCGAAGCCGCTTCTGAACGAGCTGGAAGAACTCGCGCGTGGTCAGGTAGAAGGGCACGTAGGGCTGGCGGTAGGCATCGACATAGATCACGTCATAGCGCGTGATTCGTCGCAGTAGGAAAGGCCGAGCGTCCTCGTTATAGACGTGAAGAAGGGGCCCCGGGAGGAGACCGAAGAAGCGTTCGCCGATCGCGCTTACCTTGGCGTCGATCTCGACTCCGTCGACGCGCGCACGCGGATAGAAGTGGCGGTAGGCGCGCGCGACGGTACCGCCGGCGTTGCCGAGTATCGCAACGCGCCGGACAGGGTGATCGAGGAGCGCCGGGAGGACGAGCGGAAGATCCCAGTAGCCGCCCGTGAGCACGCTCGCAGGGTTATAGACCGAGTGCGCCACAACGCCCTCGTTCAGCTCCAATACGCGCTCGCTACCGTCCTGAACGACCCGGATGAACTGATAGGCGGACTCCCCCTCGTAGAGCACGTTCGCTCCCGGTCTGATCGCTCCCGGCGGCAGCGCGAGCAGAGCGCCGACGCAGAGAACGGGCACGATACCGCGGCGCCCGAGCGCGAGCGCGCTGGTGGCAACAAGCAGCGTTGCGGTAGCGAGCAGTGTCCGCTGCGTTCCGATCAGCGGAATCGAGACGAGCGCCGGGACAAAGGTGCCGAGCAGACTTCCAGCGGTGGAGAGAGCGAAAACAGTCCCCGCCACGCCGCCGGCGGTTCCCGGTTGCTCGAGCGAGAGCTTGATGGCGAAGGGCGCAACCATCCCCAGTAGCACGACCGGGGGTGTGAAGAGGACGAGCGCTGCAAAGAAAGAGCCGACGACAGTACCTACGGCAACCTGCTCGATTCCTTTGGCTCCGTATTCGAGCAGCGGGTGCGCGACGAAGGGGATGATCGCCACGAAGAGCGCGGCAGCGAGTACGATCGCACCGAGCAACGAGGAGCTCGGGTGACGATCGGCGATTCGTCCCCCAAGCCAGTAGCCGAGCGAAAGCGAGGCGAGAATGAGGCCGATGATGTTCGCCCAGACCATCGTCGAGTCGCCGAAGTTGGGGGCGAGCAGGCGCGAGGCGCAGATCTCGGTCGCCATTGAGCCCGTTCCGGCAAGAAAGACGAAGAACGGTAAGGCAGGCCGCTCCAGAACGGCGCGCTCACTTCCAAGCTGCGCCTGCTCGGTCATCAGCGCGCCCGCACGACAACCACCGCGCAGTCGTCCAGGAGCGGACCGCCGGCGAAGGCGCGGCAATCGGCCAGGACGGCGTCGGCCAGCGCCCGGGCGCCGAGTCCCGAGTTGCGACGTAAAAAGTCGTCGAGCCGCGGCGTGCCGTAGAGCTCCCTGCCCCGGCGAGCCTCGATCACGCCGTCGGTGTAGAGCACGACGGCCTCGCCGGGCGCATACGGGATCCGGATCTCCTCGTAGCTTTGATCGCCGATGATCCCGAGCGCCAGGCCTCCCGCGGGCAGCGACTCGACGCTGCCGTCGGCGCGCAGCAGGCGCGGTCGCGGATGGCCGGCGCTGGCGCAGGCGAGCTCCGTTCTTTCGGGATCGACCTTGAGATAGACCATGGTCACGAACTTGCCGACTTCAACCTCCTCCAGAACAACCTCGTTGACGGCCGCGAGGAAGTCGCCGGGCTCGGGGTGCTGGCGCGCCAGTGAGCGGAAGGCGAACTTGACCATCGCCATGTCGGCCGCGGCATCGACGCCGTGCCCGGTCACGTCTCCAAGCGCAACCGCCAGCGCGCCGTCGTCGAGTACAAGGAAGTCGTAGAGATCGCCGCCGATCTCGACCCGGGCCGAGGCGGCGTAGGCGGCGCCAACGTCGAGGCCCTCTATCTCGGGCTCGTAGTCGGGCAACAGTGAGTGCTGCATAGCGTCGGCGAACGCCTTCTGCTGCTCGTAGAGACGGGCGTTGTCGATTGCAAGCGCCGCCTGCCCGACAATGGCCAACGCTGCCTCGATCGTCTCGTCGCGAATCGGCTGCTCGGGGCTGAGAGAGATCAGCGAGACGGTCGCCAGCACCTCCTTCGGCGTGGCGACGGGAAGCACGATCGCCGTCGAGCCACGTTCGAGGAAAGGCCCGAGCAGGCGTTGCAGATCGTCGGCGAGCTCTGTGCCGGGCGCGAGCCGTAAGGCGAGCCCGTCGCGGAAGACGCGGGCGACGCTGCCCGCCAACGGGAGCGGGCGGTCGAGAATCGCTCGCATCGGCTGCTCGAGCACATCCCCGCTGACGTGCAGCGCCCTCACCTCCATCGTTTCCTGGCGTTCGTCGAGCATGTAGAGCACGGCCACGTCAACCCCCACCAGCTCCGCGATCGTCTTCGCAGCCGCCTCCAATGTCGCCTGCAGCGACAGGCTTTGGGCGAAGGCGCGGGAAACCTCGTAGAGGGCCCGGAGCTGGGCCGCCGCCTGGCGCTCGGAGCGTAAGGAGTGCTCGAGCTCGGCCCCGAGAAGTGTCGCGTGCTCGTGCAAGCGAGCGTGATGAACGGCGACGGCGAGCTGGTTACGGAGCGCGTCGAGCAGAAGCCGCTCGCTCTCGCTTGGGGTTCGATCGCGCTCCACGTAGACGGCGAGCAGGCCGATCACGTCGCCGCCGGCCTCGAGAGGAAGTGCGACGACCGCTTCGATTCGGCTCTCGGCGAGTTCGTCTCGCAGCTCTTCGAACCTCTCGTCAGCGAGCAGATCGCCTACTACGACAACGCCAGCGAGCCGACCGGATTCCAGCGCCAGCTCGAGCAGGCGGGCCGCAACGAGCTCATGCCGGCCTTTGAGACCGCGAGCCGTTGCGGTTTGGAGTGTCCCTTCGTCGCTCAGGTAAACGGCGATCTGCTCGGTACCGAGCAGCGAGGCGATCCGCTCCACGGCCGCGTTGAGTGTCGGCTCCACCGCTAGCTCGGCCATCGCCTGGCCGGCGAAGGAAAGAAGCGCCTGCGTCCGTGCCAACTCCACGCTGATCGCGCGTCGCCTCTCGGTCTCATCAAGCACAGCGGCGACGCGCCAGACCAGCGTACCGACAGTTGCCAGCTCCGCCTCGCTCAGCCGGCGCCGCCCACCGAACCTGGCCTCGAGCGCCCCGAGCGTCTCGAGCCCGAGTGGGATGGCAAGCGCAGTTACTCGCTTGCCATCCTCGCGTTGTAGCTTTTGCTGCTCGAGCGCCCGCTCGGCTCGCTCGCGGGCCGACGTGAGCTCCGCGCGAGAGAGAGCGACGGTTGTCCCATAAAGCGGCGTGTCAGGATGGTCCCCGAACCAGAGCAGGACCTGCTCGGCGCCGGTCGCTGTCGCGACGAGAGCAGCGAGGCGTCGCGGTAGGCCTTCTGGGTCGAGCGTGGCGACGAGTGTGTCCGAGAGCACGCGAGCGACCATTCCCAGCGTGTGGGTGTCCGGCTCGGCAGAGACGGAGTTCGGTTCGGCGGCTGGTGGTCCGGAGCTATCCATTCCCGTAAGTATCCCGCCCGGAGACCGGGCGACTTCGCCTCGACGACGCCATCCAATCTAAACTGAGCTGCTGAGTGAGTGCCTGGGCAAACACGTGTACCGTCCCGCGTCTCGATCGGCGCCGTTTCCTTGGGGGTGCCCGTCAGTGAGCTATCCGGCCAAGAGGATGCAACCCGATAAAGAAAAGCCACCGATCGACCCGACCGCGATTGCCCGTGCCTATGAACGCGAGCGAGCTCGTAGGCAGATGCGCCGCGATCGGATGCGTGCCCGTAATCGCGCCCACTTACGTTTCTACATCACGATGCTGGTTCTGATGCTGGCGGTCGGTGCAATCGCGCTGTTGATCTGGCAAGAAACGCAAAACCTGTTCGGTATCTGAGTAGGCGGTCCGGGCCGGGGAAAGGTTGGCTCGCTGCGCGGCCGGACGAGGCTCTCCAGGACGCTCCGCGCGCGGCAATCGGCGCTTCCGGAGATTTCAGTTCGGCTAGCATCTGGCCATCTCAACGCCCATACTTCCGACCAATGCAGAATCCGACGCCGTACCGAGACTCGCTTAGCGGCTCGCGCCCCCCGCTGGCGCGTCCCTCACTGAGGCATCCGGACAGCTTCTTGCTCGTCTCTGACACGCTCACGTGGCTGTCCGGCCTCGTACTCAGCCTCTCGACCTTCATGAGCTGGTACAGCGGGCGCGCTGACAATTCGGGCGGCTTCTCGCTCGTTCTCAGCGTAATCGGATGGCACACCGGCCTGATCGGCCAGCTCGTCTTCTTCCTGGGCCTTGCGGTGCTTGTTCTCTTCGCCCTGCGCGTCTTCGGGATCGCGCTTCCGGCGAGCCTGCCCGGGAGCCTGATCGTGATCGGAATCGGCGTTCTGGCGACGATCCTCGTCCTCGTTCGCCTGATCTGGATCCCGGACAAGTTTCTACCGGCCGACGGGCGCGGAATCGGTATCTGGATCGCGCTACTGGCCGCGCTCGGCGTCATCGCGGCGGGCCTGATAGAAGCGACCGAAGAAGTTTGAGCTCGGATTCACAAGAGCGGAAAGCGTCAGACCGATCGCCGCTCCCAGCGCTGCTCCGGCAATGACGTCTAGCGGGAAATGAACACCGACGTAAAGGCGCGAGAGCGCGATCAGCGTCGCTAGCGCCAGCAGGAGCGCCCTGGCTCGGCGGGTACGAGCCACAGAAGCGAGTACGACGGCACAGGCGAAGCTCGTCGTAGCGTGCCCGGACGGAAAGGAGGAGCCGTGTGGCAACGGCACCAGTGTCTTGATCTCCGGAAAGAGCTGCGAGGGACGGCGCCGCTCGACTGCCTGTTTCAGCCCCTCACTGGCTAGATAGGCGACCAGATCCGCTGCGCCGACCCAGAAAAGAAGTCCGGGTCGGCGCCAGAGGAGAGCGAAGATGCAGGCAAGCGCGAGCCAGACTGCGCCACCGGTTCCGATCCAAGAAAGCGTTTCGGCAAGCGGATCCAAAACGCCGGCTCGGTGAGTGGCAAGGGCGTGCTCCAGCCGCTGATCGAGGCCGATCAGAGTGGCAGAGCCCGCCGAGCGTTTTCGGTCAGCAGGTGGGGATCGAGCGGCCTGCCGAAGATCGCGCTCGCTCCGCGCGCCAGCGCCAGCTGCTCGTCGCCCTCATCGTCGGCGCTGAACAGAACGACGGGCGGCGTCTTATCGCCGTAACGCTCGCGCAGGCGACGAAGCATCTCCCAACCATCCGGCTGCGGCATGGCCGACGCGATCATGATCAGGTCAGGCGCCCGCATCTCGATCATGCGCAGCCCCTCCTCGGCATCGGTGGCCTCATCGACCGCGTAACCCTCGGGCTCGAGACTCGCGCGAACATAGGCTCGAATACCCGGCTCGTTGTCGACAACGAGAATGCTCGGTCCACTCCGGGTCCGAACATTCGGGCGCGAACGCTCGATGAAGTCATCGAGATCGCTGCGGCGAAAGCGCCTGTGACCGCCGGGTGTCGTGAACGCCGGGACTCGACCCGCGTCGCACCACTTCCGGATCGTGCTCTGAGCTACGCCGAGGTACTTGGCCGCCTGCCCCAGCGTAAGCCATTCAGAGGGCTCGCTCAGACGCTTGAGCTCGGGTTGGTAGCGTTGAGACATCTACGTTTCAAGTTTTCCAGTTAAACCGATTTTCAATCGGCTGCGGTAGGTTTCGGTCGCCGCCGCGACCGTTCGACGGGAAGATCGGCTGCGCTCAACGCTTCGTAACCGTGACGGTCACAACCCGTAGTGTTCGCTCACGCGTTTGCATGCCTTTCGGCCCTGAACCCTGCTTGAGCGCGGCTCCCAGCGCCACTCCGAGCGCGAAGAAGACGGCTATCGCGAGCAGGATCACTAGCCGCCGCAAGAAAGGCCTATGCGGCCGGCTACGATGTCCGCGTGCCGAGGCGCGGCTTCGGTCGCGGCCGCTCATGGCAGGTAATCGACAGCGGCCCGCGTGTAGAGACAAAAGGCGGTATCGAGCACTGTCGCCAGATCGTGGGACCAGCCGCGGACAGGGGCGCGTTCGGCCACCGTCTCGACGACCCAGCGATCGGCGTTCCCATAGAGCTCGGCGGCCTCGGCCAGGGTGAAGGTCTGTCCGATACGGCGTCTCAGCTCATCCGAGATCGTCTCCAACTCGAGGTAGAGACGATCGCGTTTGCTCGGCTCTCCCACCAGGATCTCGAAACGCCGGTAACCGTCCCGCCATTGCTGACGGGCGGTTTCCACAGTCGCGGACGCGGACATGCGGGCGATCATAGTCGGCGGTTCCGGCACCAGCTAGTTACGACCTGGGCTTGGATCCCGAGCGGCATCTCTCGCGCGCCTCGCAGTCGGCCGGCCAGAGCGAATCGATTTCGGCGGTGATCCGCTCACCCAAGGTGTAGCCGGGGTTTGCGAGCGCGAAGGCAACGTGCGCGTGTAGACACTTCAGGTTCTGGCCACGCCTCGAGCCGGCGATGCCGAGCTTGAGCGAAGCCCCACGGTCGATGGTCTTGTCGGTCGAGCGTGCGAGCTTCTTTCGCAGCCGGCGCTGTTTCTTGTTGGCCCGCATCAGACTCCAGCGAAGCCGGTAGCTAGAGCGCACGGCCTCACTCCAGCGCTCGACGCCGCCGGCCGCCTCTAGCCGTGCTACCGCCGAGACGATATGGGGGCAGGTCAGGTAGTAACCGGTCGGAAACGGCTTGCCGCCTTCGTCATAGGGGCGCTGCTCGGTAATAGCCGGAAAACCAAGCGGACAACGGCATGCGACGCTCTCGAATGCGCGTGGCTTTCTCCCGATCTGCGCGGCGATGACCGACCTGTCGTCCACTGAGTCTGATGTTACTTGCGCTGCCTAGCCCTTGCCTGTTGCCAATTCTGAATACCCTTGACGACGTAGAGATGCTCTCCGGGCTTGACGTAGAAGAGCCGCCGAGCCTCGCGCTCGACTGCTTCCCTGGTCGCAGCGTATTTCACCTGCCGCTCGAGCCGGCTTTCCTGCGACCTGAGCTGTTCGACCTGCGCGCGCTGCCGGTCGACGAGTCCGCGTTTGTTGTAGTAGGAGCGAAGCGGCCCCGCATAGAGCAGAGCCAGAAGAACCAGCAGCGCGAGTGCGACGAGCCTGCGCGCACCCGATCGCTGCCGCCGCCGGGCGCGCGCGGCTCGTTTCGCCCTCGGTCTCTTCCTCCTGCTCGACACGGCTCCATCGAGTTCGCAGCTTGGAGCGCGTGTCCTTCCGCTGAGCCGGCGTGCGGAGATGTCTCTCGAGCTACCGGGCGTTAGGATGTCTCGCGTCAACCTTTGGTCGAGAGGCGGGAGGAGCGCGAAGACAATGAGAAAGCGCTACATCCTGCCGGCCCTGGTCGCGGCGATCGCGGTCGCCGGCGCCGCGGTGCTTCACTTCGTGGTGAAGGCACACGAGTACTGCTACGCACCGGGCGCCTTCTCCTGTCCCGGCTGGGCGATCAGGCACAGGGCCGCCGCCTGGCAGGATCCGGTCGCGCTGGTAGCGCTGATCGCCGGGATCGGCATCGCCGCGGCGCTATACGTGGCCGCTTCGGGCTGGCCGCGGCGCGTTTCAAGTGAGGCGACAGAGAGAACGAGGACCATAAAGCTCTTCCTCGCGTCTCTGCTAATTGCGGCCGGTCTAGCCGGGGCACTTGGGCTTTACCGTCACCACAGCACCGTAGAACGCTGCGACATACTCGCCATAAGCTCTTGCCATTTGGTGGGCGGCGCGCTATTCACGGCGCCCACGAAAGGCAGCTGGCAGGATCCGCTTGCCCTGATCGTCCTGTTCACGGGAATCGGCGCGGGTGTGGCGCTCGCTGCCTCCGCCGCCGGCTGGCCGCGAAAGACCTCCCTGGAGCCCGAGCCCGGCGCGGAGGCGGCGCTTGAAGAGCCCGTCTCTCCGAGTCGCCTCAGACAGCCGAGGATCATGCGTGCCGTTAACCCGCCGGCGAGCGTGAGGCTGTTCCTGGCCGCGCTAGTGCTCGGCGTCGCTCTTGCTGGAGCGCTCGGCGTTCATCGCCATAGCACTGCCGTGTATGGCGGTGGGTACTTGGGTGGCCACCTAGGGATAAGGTGTTCCTCCCCGCCGGAATGCGGATATGGATATCCGCACAAATCAGTAATCGTCGGGTATCGAACGGCCGCTTGGCAGGACCCGCTCGCTCTGATCATTATGTTCATGGGCATCGGTATCGCCGTGGCGCTTGGCGCCTCGGCCGCCGGCTGGCCGCGAAGAGGATCGCACCGACTCGGGAAGACAAGGCTGTTCCTGGCCGCGCTCGTGCTAGGCGTCACGCTCGGCGGAGCGCTGGAACTGCATCGACATCTCTACTACTACCAAGCCGAGCATGCGCCGTACTACGTCGACGGCTCGCCGCCGCTAGGATCCGATGCCGCCTACGCCCCCTACCTGGAAACGGCGAATCAAAGACCTTTCTGGCATGACTGGTCCGCTTTAGTGATCACGATTGTCGGCATCGGTGCAGGTGGAGTACTCGTTGCGTCCGCGCTCGGCTGGCCGCGCGTGATCCCGCGCAGGCGCTCGCTGCGAGCCGGCGCGGCGCCTGGATGATCTGATCCGCTCGCGCCGGAAAAGCCTGTGATCTAGCTGAACCTAGCGCGATCGAGATCTCGGTAGCCGTCTTTCCAGGAGCCGAAGTCGGAGCCGGCGCGACCGTTCGGCCGACGCCGCTTTTCACACGGACCGTGGGTTTCGCGGCACCACGTTTCTCCGTCCCCCTTCAAGAGCACCTAACGGAATGAAGACCTGTCGATTGGGCGCGACCGAGGACAACGCATCGCGCCGCCGAGCGCGATCAGGCGATGGAGTGCTTCGTTTCGTTGGGTGCTCCATCGACCACCCACCCGCGGGGTCGTGAAACGGTATCGGGAAAAAGCGCACGAGACGTGCCGGTTCTGTGCCGAATTGGAATCATTCCGCCGCCACGTTCAAGCAGCCGCGTGCTGTGTGTACGGAGGTTGCTAAAGAACTTCCTCGACCTTGATCACGTTGGTCGAGCCGGCGATGTTCACGGCGGTGCCCGCGGTGATGACGACGCGGTCGCCGCTGGAGACCAGACCGACCGCGCGTGCCGTCTCGATCGAGCGTCGCCAGAGCGTGTCGATGTTCGGACAGGGCGGTATCTCGAGAGGAATTACGCCCCATTCGAGCGCGAGCTTCTGAAGCACGTGCCGGTTGTGCGAGAGCGCGACGATCGGGCGCCGGGGACGCAGTCGCGCCAGTGCCGAGGGGGTGCGGCCGCTGAAGGTCGGAGCGAGGATGGCCGTCGCCTGCAGAAGCTCGGCGACGTCGCAGGCGGCGTTTGACATCGCCAGCCCGATCGACGGCTGCTCGCCGGGCCGCGGCAGGCGGTGCCGAAAGCCGAGGCTGGGCTCGACGGCGCGCGCGATCTCGTCCATGAAGCGCACCGCCTCGAGCGGATACTCGCCGACGGCGGTTTCCTCGCAGAGCAAGAGCGCCGAGGAGCCGTCTAGGATCGCGTTGGCGACGTCGCTCGTCTCGGCTCGCGTGGGCTCGGGGCTGGAGACCATCGACTCGAGCATCTGCGTGGCAGTGATCACGGGCCGCGACTGCTCGAGCGCAGCGGCGATGATCCGCTTCTGCAACAGCGGCACCGCCACCTGGCCGACCTCGACGCCAAGGTCGCCCCGCGCGACGATGACCGCATCGGCCGCGGCGATGATCTCGTCCAGCGCCGCGACGGCCTGGGGCATCTCGATCTTCGCGATCACGCCGGTGGTTGAGCGGTGAGCGTCGATCAGCTCGCGTAGAGCGCCGACATCGGTGGCGGCGCGCACGAAGGAGAGCGCTATGTAGTCGAGCTCGAGCTCGAGCGCCAACTCGAGATCGCCCAGATCCTTGTCGGTCAGCGAGGGAATCGGCAGCGCCACGCCGGGCAGATTGACGCCCTTGTGCGAGCTCACCTCGCCGCCTTCGACAACCGTGCAGGTTGCCCGTCCGCGTGACACCTTCTCCACCTGCAGGCGAACGCTGCCGTCATCGATCAGCACCGTATGCCCCGGATCGAGCGCGCTCACCGCTACGGCCGGCGCCAGTGGTAACTCGTCGCCGGAGGCCTTCTCCTCGGCGGCGAGGACGACTCGCTCACCCGGTTCCAGCGTTCGCGCTGGGTCGATCTCGCCAAGCCTTATCTTGGGTCCCTGCAAGTCGCCGATCAGCGCGAGCGAACGACCCGCCTCGGCCTGCACCTCGCGCACGAACCCGGCCAGGCGCTCGTGCTCGGCCCGCTCGCCGTGAGAGAAGTTGAGCCGGAAGGCGTCGGCGCCCGCCCTGGCCAGCTCGCGTACGACCTCCAGGCTCGCGCTCGCCGGCCCGAGCGTTGCAACGATCTTGGTTCGGCGCCTGTCGCCCGCCATCGGCTTGAAGCCTAGCCGGCGAGGAAGCCTGCCTCCTGAGGAATCGTTTCACTCTCGTCACACTTCGCCCTTGACGCCGAGCACCTTGTCTGAGCGGTGTCTGACACCGTGGGATAACCGGTCGCCGCGAGCCGATCCGCCACCAGCCCTGTAGGCGCCGTCCGGGCAGATACGTCCGGGGACTGAAGATTTCCGGTCAAGATGCCGAATCTGACCCTCATGGACACAAACCAGAACGAGTCAGTACAGAACACCTCCTCAGAACCGGCCACCTCGACGCCAGAGCCGCCGTCGCCGGGCACGGAGCCGCAAGCGATCACTCCTGCGGAGACCGATCAGAAGCCGACTTCCGCGCCCGACCAGGGCGAGGAGCTCGATGACCCGGAGATCCCGGCCAACGAACCGCCGCTGCAAGAACCGCTGCCGCTGATCGACGAGTCTGCGCCGATTCCCCATCTGCGCCTCGCTGAAGAGCCGCCGCCCGCGCAGGGCAGCCAGGCCTGAAGCTTCAACCTGAAACACGAGGGGCCGGTCACCCGGCCCCTCGTCTGAAAAGAGACAGCTTTATCGCTAGCGCTTGGCGCGCGGGAAGGCGCTCCAGCCCGGATAGACGGCCCTGTCACCCAGCTCTTCCTCGATGCGGAGCAGCTGGTTGTACTTGGCGACGCGGTCGGTGCGGGCGGGCGCGCCGGTCTTGATCTGACCGGCGCCGGTGGCGACGGCGAGGTCGGCGATGGTCGCGTCCTCGGTCTCACCGGAACGGTGCGAGATGACGGTCGTGTAGCCGTGCTCGTGCGCCAGCTTGATGCAATCGAGCGTCTCGGTGAGGGTGCCGATCTGGTTCAGCTTGATCAGGATCGAGTTGGCGACGCCGCGCTCGAAGCCGAGCTTCAGGCGCTCGACGTTGGTCACGAAGAGGTCGTCGCCGACGAGCTGGATGTCGTCGCCCATGCGCTTCGTTATGTCGCTCCAGCCCTCCCAGTCGTCCTCGGCGTGACCGTCCTCGATCGAGACGATCGGGAAGCGCTCGCAAAGTGAGGCGTAGAGGTCGGTCATCTCGCTCGGGCTCAGGTTCTTGCCCTCGCCCTCGAGCACGTAGCGGCCATCCTTGAAGACCTCGCTCGAAGCCGGGTCGAGCGCGATCGCGATCTTGTCGGCGTGACCGGCCTTCTCGGCGGCCTCGACGATGGCCTGGATCGCAGCCTCCGTGGAGGGCAGGTCGGGCGCGAAGCCACCCTCGTCGCCGACGCCGGTGGCCAGGCCGCGCGAGGAGATGACCCCTTTCAGGGTGTGGTAGGTCTCGGCCGCGATCTGCAGCGCCTCGGCGAAGCTCGAGGCGCCGACCGGAACGAGCATGAACTCCTGCAGGTCGATCGAGTTCTGGGCGTGGACGCCGCCGTTGATGACGTTGAGCATCGGCACCGGAAGCGTGCTGGCGCTCGCTCCGCCAAGCCAGCGGAAGAGTGAGAGGTCGGCCTCGGCCGCCGCCGCCTTGGCGACCGCCAGTGAGGCGCCGAGCACCGCGTTGGCACCCAGACGAGCCTTGTTCGGAGTGCCGTCGAGCGCGATCAACTTCTCGTCGATACCGCGCTGATCCTCGGGATCGGCGCCCTTGAGAGCAGCCGCGATCTCGCCGTTGACGTTGGCGACCGCCTTGGTGACGGCCTTGCCCAGGTAGACGCTCTTGTCGCCGTCACGAAGCTCGACGGCTTCGTGGGCGCCTGTGGAGGCGCCGGACGGAACGATGGCGCGACCTTTGTGCCCGGATTCCAGGACAACGTCGACCTCGACCGTCGGGTTACCGCGCGAGTCGAGAACCTGGCGGCCGTGAACCGCGGCGATCTTGCTGCTCATCTCATTTTCTCCTTTGCTCGATCGAAGTAAGAGTCTTGTTCCGCGAGCGTGAGCGCGGAAAAATCCTTCCTCTCGGCCTCGGCCAGCGAGGCCGCAAGCTCGACCCGCTCGCGGAAGCGAGCGGCGGCTTGCCTGAGAGCCAGCTCCCCGTCGACACGGGCTAGCCGGCTCACGTTCACGCAGGCGAAGAGTACGTCACCGATCTCCGCGGCGACGAGGGGATCCGGCTCGGCGCCGGGCGCGGGCTGCCCAGCAGTCTCGACCGCCTCGTCCAGCTCGCCCAGCTCGTCGCCCAGATCTGCGAGCGCTTCGGAGAGTGTCGGGTAGTCGAATCCGACCGCCGCGGCGCGGCTCTGCAACTTACGGGCCAGGAGAAAACCTGGAAGCTCGGGGCCGACATCGTGGAAGATTCCTTCACGTCCCTCCTCGTCGGCCTTGATCTGCTCCCAGCGCGTAAGCACGTGGCCCGCCGTCTCGGCCTCGGCGTCGCCGAAGACATGCGGGTGCCTGCGCACGAGTTTCTCGTGACAGCGCCGCGCCACCTGCTCCAGATCGCCCTCGCCCCGCTCCTCCAAGAGGAGTGAAAGGAAGTAGACCTGGAAGAGCAGGTCGCCGAGCTCGTCCAGCTGCTTGGCCGCGTCTCCGGCAAGCACGGCGTCCGCCACCTCGTACGCCTCCTCGACGGTGTGGGGAATGATCGTGGCAGCCGTTTGCTCGCGATCCCAGGGACATTCGCTGCGCAGGCGCCTGGTCAACTCTTGTAGATCGAGAAGCGCTTGCGAGAGATCGTTCAGGGTCGCCCCCGCCCCTCCGGCCTAGCGATGGCTACTACGTCGTCGTGGTGGCAACCGCACTCGAGCTCGGCTTCGCCGGAGCGAAACCGGGCGCGTAGGAGGTGTTTGCGGCGATGTACTTCTTCGTACCGGCCACCCAGTCGTTGATCGCCTTGGTTTGCTTGGGGGAAAGCAGAGTCTGTTGAATGCCCGCCGTTGCGGCTTTGAGAGAGATCGTGTGAGGCGGCTTGATCGGCCCGGTGGCGAGGATGATGTGCCAGCCGTAGATCGTTTTGACCGGCTTCGAGAAGGTGCCGGTCTTGAGCGTGAAAAGAACATTGGCGAAAGGCGCGACGAGCTTGTTTTTCTCTTGCACGCCGAGGCTGCCGCCGCTGGTCTTTGAACTGTCGAGCGAGTACTTCTTTGCCAGCTTCGCGAAGTTCGCGCCCGCCTTCAGCTGCTGGTAGATCCTGTCCGCCAGCGCCTTGTCATTCTTGCCGACCAGGATGTGCGAGACAGCACGGCTCTCGCCCACTTGATAGCTGCTCTTGTGTTCGTCGTAGTACTTCTTTATGTCGCTCGACGAGACTTTGATGTCCTGGGCGAGCCCCATCTGTACGCGCTGGCTGATCAGGTTCCGGCGAAGGGCGTCCTTGAGCTGCGCCTCGGTCAGATGCTCTTTCTTCAGCTCGGCTTTGTACTTGCTTTGGCTGCCGCCGAAACTCTGGACGATCAGCTGCGTCAAACTGGCGTCGACCTCTGCGCTCGTGACCTTGACGCCCATATCCGCAGCCCTCTGCATGACGCCCGCCGCGAAGACGAGGTTGGAAACGATCCCGTCGCGGAGGGTCTGGTAGGCGGAGCTACCGATGGCGGGAAAGGCCTTCTTCGCCTGCTTGTACTCGAGCTCCAGGCGCGCGAGCTCGCTGTCGTACTGAGAACGAAGAACAACCTGGTTGCCGACGACCGCGATCGCGTTCGCCGGTACTTCTTGCTTCTTCGCCGTACCGCAAGCTGCGAGCGTCGCAGCGACGACGACCGCGAGACTGGACAGAGCGATGAAGCGCCGAATTCTCATGTGAAAAAGCGCCTGCAACAAGTCGAATTCACAGTGCCCGGCGCGCCGCGAGTATAGCAGTGAGCAGTTCTCCGGCCGCGGCAAAGGTGGAACCGCGCAGCGTCAGCTCCTTACGCGACGAGCTGTAGACCGCCGTCTCGATCAGACTCCTCAGCGCGCGTAGCTCGGCCGAGCCGAGAACGAGCGGACCGACGCTGGCGCGCCCGTCCCGGAAGACTAGGTAGTCCGCTCCGATCTGAGCCAGGCCCAGCTTCGCGCGCTGAATCGCGAAGAGATTGGCGACAGGCTCGGGCAGGGGGCCGAAGCGGTCCTCACACGACGCCTCCAGCTCGCGCAGCTCATCCTCGCTCTCGACCAGGGCGAGTCGCCGGTGCAGATCGATCTTGAGCGCTTCCGAGGGAACGTAGCCGGCGGGAATGTAGGCGTCGATTCGAGCGTCGATGCGGAGCGGGCGCGGCGTTGCACGGCGCCGGCCGGAGAGCTCGGCTACTGCCTTCTCGAGCATCTCCACGTAGAGCTCGAAGCCGACCGCCGCTACGTGGCCGGACTGCTCGTCACCGAGCAGCGCACCGGCGCCACGTAGCTCGAGATCGCGCATGGCAATCGCCAGCCCCGCCCCCAGCTCGGTGTGGTCGGCGAGCGTGGCCAGGCGCATCCGCGCCTCGTGCGAGAGCTCCTCGGCGCTCGGGTAGAGGAGGTAGGCATGAGCAACGCGATCGGAACGGCCGACGCGGCCGCGGATCTGGTAGAGCTGGGCCAGCCCGAGCGTGTCCGCCCGCTCGATCACGAGCGTGTTCGCCTGCGGGATGTCGAGTCCCGACTCGATGATCGTCGTCGAAACCAGTACATCCGCCTCGCCGTGCAGGAAGCTGAGCATGCACTGCTCCAGCTCCCGCTCGCACATCTTGCCGTGCGCGACCAGCACGCTCAGGTCGGGACAGAGCTGACGCAGCCGCTCGGCCGCCTCCTCGATCGTCTCGACCCGGTTGTGCAGGTAGAAGGACTGGCCGCCCCGCGCGTGCTCGCGCTCGAGCGCGTTCTTGATCAGCTCCTCGTCGTAGGTACCGACGTAGGTTCGGATCGACTGACGCCCTTCGGGCGGCGTCTCGATTGTCGAGATGTCGCGCAGACCCGCCAGCGACATGTGCAGCGTGCGTGGAATCGGCGTAGCGCTAAGCGTGAGCACGTCCACCTCGAGCCGCAGTGAGCGCAGAAGCTCCTTCTGGGCGACTCCGAAGCGTTGCTCCTCGTCGAGCACGACCAGGCCCAGGCTCTTCGGAATGACGTCTCGCGAAAGCACGCGGTGGGTCCCGATCAGAACGTCGATCCTGCCTTCGCCGAAGTCGGCCAGGATGCGCTTAATCTCAGCGGGCTTTCGGAAGCGCGAGGCCATCTCGACCCGGACCGGGAAGTCGCGGTAGCGCTCGCGAAACGTGTTCCAGTGCTGCTCGGCGAGGACCGTCGTCGGCGCCAGCACGAGCGCCTGGCGACCGGCGAGCGTCACGGCGAAGGCCGCGCGGACGGCGATCTCCGTCTTGCCGAAGCCGACGTCGCCGCAGATCAGCCGGTCCATCGGCCGCGGTGCCTCGAGATCCTCTTTGACCGCCTCGATCGCCCGTTCCTGATCGTCCGTCTCGCGGAACGGGAAGCTCGCCTCGAGCTGACCCAGCCACTCCTGGTCGAGGTCGTAGGCGACGCCCTCGATCTGCTGGCGCTGCGCGTAGAGAGAAAGCAGCTCTCCGGCCAGCTCACGCACGTTCACGCGGGCGCGCGACTTGAGCAGTTGCCAGGCCTTCCCTCCGAGCTTGGAGAGCGCCGGTGTCTTTCCGTCGGCGCCGATGTAGCGCGAGACCTTCGCGATCTGCTCGTGGGGAACGTAGAGCCGATCGTCGCCCTTGAAGGCGAGCAGAAGATAGTCGCGCGTTACGCCCGCCACCTTCTTGGTCTCGAAGGCGATCAGCCTGCCGACGCCCTGGTCTTCGTGTACCACGTAGTCGCCCGGGCGCAGGTCCGAGAACGACTGCAGCGCCCGTCCGATCCGCGCTTCGCCGCGTGGCGGACGTTTGCGGAAGACCTGCGTCGAGGGGAGAAGGACGATGCCCAGCTCTCTCCAAACGAATCCGCGCCGGGCCGGCGAGACGGCAAAACGGAGCTCGCCCTCGGCGGAAAGCGCTTCACCTTCTTCCAGGAGCGGAGCCGCCAGCGCCCGCAGCCGGCTGCCCATTCGCATCGCCTCGCCGCGAAGCGGGAACGCGACGACGACACGCTGGCCCGCACGGACGAAGGCGGCCAGATCGCGCTCCGCTTCGCTCAAGCCGCGCGCGGCGATCGCGGGCCGTCCGGCCTCGAACGAGAACGGCTGCCCGCGCGGGAAGGGGTCGAGCTCACTCACGCCCTCGAGTGCCGGCGGCTCGACCCCCAGCTCCTCGTGCCAGACGCGCTCGACCTCCTCGCGCTGCCAGACGAAATCGGGCGCGGCGTCAAGCGGCGAGACAAGTGGAAGCAGAGGACGGCTGAGGCCGTGCTCCTCGAGCGCCGCCGCCACGATTTCGCCGGTCCATTCCGCGGCCGGATGGATCAGCACCTCGTCGACCTCGTGCAAGGTGCGCTGAGTAAAGGGCGAGAAGGCTCTCATCTGCTCGATCTCGTCGCCGAACAGCTCGATGCGCAGGGGATCGCGGCCGCTCGAAGGGAAGACGTCGAGGAGACCGCCACGAACCGCGAATTGACCGCGTTCGTCCGCCCGCTCGACCCTCTCGTAGCCGGCGGAAGCAAGATCGAGCACGAGCTTTTCCAGGTTTCTCTGGTCACCGAGGCGAAGGCGAATCGCTTGCGGCCGGGCTTCCGGCGGCGGTATTCCCTCGACTAGGGCCGTTGCCGAGATGGAGACGAGACCTCCCGCCGCCAGAACCTCGAGCGCTCGCGAGCGCTCACCAACCAGGTGAGCGGCCGGCGCCAGCCCGGAGTCCCAGCGAACACCGCGACTGGGCATGAACGCCACCACTTCGCTGCCGAGAAACCAGCCGGCAGCCTCGGCCAGATCGCGGGCTCCTTCGTCGTCGGCGACGAGAACGACGACGGCTCGCTGGAGTCGCGCTTGGAGAGCGCAGACGAGTAGCGGCAGGGCCGGCTCGGAGACTCGGGCGCGGGCGGGCAGCGAGGCGGCCAGACGAGCGAGGCGCTCGTGACCCGAAAGCTCGCGGACGAGGGCGTTGAGTACCGGACGGACCATGACTTCGGCGGGACTTCCGTCCCGCAGGGGCAGTCTAGCCTCGGCCGTGCTGCTTCCAGCGTGGCTGCCTTCTGACATCGAACGGGCTACCGAAGTTGACGGAGGGTTCGGCCCGAGTCAGACTTGCCCCGTGATAGGGGGACCTGCCAACGAGTCCGTCGGTGAAAGACTTCGGCGACTACGCGTGGAGCGGGGGCTCTCGCAAAGGGAAATCGGCTCTCGTGGCGTCTCCAACGCCTATATCTCGCGTATCGAGGCAGGCACTCGCACCCCGTCGGTGAAGGCGATCCGCAAGTTGGCGGAGAAGATTGGCGTGACGCCCGAGTATCTGGAGCGCGGCGTCGACGCCACTCCCCGCGAGGACAGAGAGCTGCGAGCCTTGCGGGCCGAACTGGCGCTGCGCTTGGACGACGATGCCGAGACGGCCACGCAGCTGCTGGGTGCGGTTGCCGAGGAGGCCGCGCGCGAGGGCGACGAGCGCACTGAGACTCGTGCGCGGCTCTTACTCGGGCTTGCGGCCGGCCGGCGTGGCGCTCACCAGCAGGCGCTCGATCAGTTGCTGCCGCTGATCAAGTCCGTCCGGCTCGAGCCAGCCGCCTACCCAGAGCTGTATATCGCCGCGTCCCGCTGCCTCTGCTCTCTCGACAGGCAGAACGAGGCTGGAGAGTTTCTCCGCAGCGCTCTGGCGAACGTCGAGAAGCTCGCGGGACCCGGTTCGGCACTGGCCGCTGCGTTCGCCTCTGAGCTCGCCTCCCTGCTGAGTCAGTCCGGCCGAGGCGAAGAAGCCACCCGCTTGCTCACGCGCACGCTCGCGCTGGCCGAGCGGCCCCGCGAGCCGAGGGAGCGAGCTCGTGTTTTCAAAGCGCAGGCACTGCTCGCGAACGAGAAGAACGACCTGCGGGGAGAGTTGGAAGCGCTTCGAAAAGCGCTCGCCATGCTCGAAGCCAGCGAGGGCACCCACGCGCTCGCGCACGCTCACCTGCTCTACGCACACATGCTCATCGAGGCCGGTAGCGCCGACGAGGCGCTCGCAAACGTCGAGCAGGCGGAGTCGCTGCTGGCCGGGAGCCAGACGCCCTCGGAAAGCTCCCGCATCCAGCGCGCGCGAGCGCGAGCGGCGTTGACGCACTCTAAACCCGAGGATGCGATAGTACTCGCGCGAGCGGCACTCGCGATCTCAGGGGTCGATGATGAGGTAGAGCGAGGAGAGACGCACTGGATTCTGGCCGAAGGCCTGGCGGCAACCGGTCAGACCGCCGCCGCCGAGACGGAAGTCGGGGAGGCCCTGGCGCTGCTGCGTTCCGTCGACGCCCATGCGGCCGGCGAGCTCCTGCGCTGGTGGGCCAAGGTGCTGCGTCGGAACGGACGCACCGACGAAGCCTTCGCGGCTCTCGAAGACGCCCTGACGCTGGACTAACGCTCGTTGAAACGCGCCTGCGCGGCCTCTAAGCCCTCGGCGGCGAGCAGCTCGACGACGTCGGCGGCGCGAGCGACGATCTCATCGAGATTCAGGCCGGGCTCGAAGTTCGAGAGCACGAAGTCGGCCACAGAGCGGCGGTCACCGCGGCCGGGCCGGCCGACTCCGATGCGCAAACGCAGAAACTCCTTCGTTCCGAGCGCCTGAGCGATCGAGCGCAGACCGTTGTGACCGGCGAGACCTCCGCCCGTTCTCAGCTGCAGCCGCCCGGGCTCGAGATCGACCTCGTCGTGCACTACCAGCAGCCGTTCGGGCGCCAGCTTGTAGAAGCGTACGGCGGCTGCGAGCGAACGACCGGATTCGTTCATGAAGGTCTCGGGCTCCAGGAGCGCGGCGCGCTTCCCCGCCAGCCTCAGCTCAGCCAGGCGCCCGGCGAACTTGCTGCGAAAAGGGGTCCCGTAACGCCGCGCCAGCTCGTCGGTGACCATGAAGCCGACGTTGTGGCGGTTGCGAGCATACTCGCGCCCCGGATTGCCCAGACCCGCCACGAGCAGATCCAGCGTCGAGACCGCTCCGCCTCGACGAAACCAGCTCATCTACTCGGAAGAGGCTTCGCCCTCGTCCGCCGCGGCTTCGCCCTCTGCCTCCTCGCCCTCGACGGCCTCGGCTTCCTCCTCGACCTCCTCGATCACGCGCGCCGGCGGCGCGACGCTGACGATGAGCATTTCGGCATCGTCGAGGAAGGTGGCGCCCTCGGGCGGCGCCAGATCGGAGAGGTGTAGCGAATCGCCGATCTCGAGCCAGCTTACGTCGGCTTCGATCTGGTCGGGAATCTGAGCCGGCAGGGCTTCGACCAGGAGCTCGCGCGTAGCCACCGTGACGACTCCGCCAGCCTTCGCGCCGACCGCCTCACCTACGAGCACAACGGCGACGCTGGCCTGAATCGCCTGATCGAGCCGCACGACCTGCAGATCGACGTGCAAGAGGCCGCCGCGAGCGGGGTTGCGCTGATAGTCCTTGAGAATCGAGGGGTGGGCCTTTTTCTCGGACCCGACGACGACATCGAGGATGGCGTGCGATCCGTGCTCACCGCTCAGGGCGCGGCGCAGCTCGTGCTCGGGCACGGCGATCGCGCGCGACTCGAGCTTGCCCCCGTAGAGAACGCCGGGAACGAATCCCTCGCGGCGTAGCCGCCGGTTGGCGGCCGAACCGCGCTCGGGACGGATCTGAACCTCTAGCTTGACTCTCTCAGCGGCCACGGCGCCGAAGTGTAGCGGGCACGGCGCATCCAGCGCCCAGCTAGCGATAGGTCAAACCCGCGCCGAAGGGGGTATCGGCCGCGAGGCTCTTCCTAGCTCGGACGATTATCAGACGTCTTCGGCACCCGGGAGCACGATGCGGAGCAGTGCGCCGCCGTCTTCCGGCAACTCGACCGCAACCTGACCGCCGTGCGACTCGGCCACCTGGCGCACGATCGCCAGCCCGAGCCCGGAGCCCGGAAGAGCACGCGCAGACGGCGCACGGTAGAAGCGATCGAAGATGAAGGGCAGATCTTCAGCGTCGATTCCCTGTCCGTGATCGCGGACGCTTACTTCGCCGTCTTTCACGACGACTTCGATCGGGACATCGAGCGGACTCCACTTGCAGGCGTTGTCGAGTAGATTGGCGACCGCTCGCTCCAATCTGCTCGGGACGCCGCGAACCATGCAGGGCGTCGTCTCCAGCTTGAACACGTTCTTGGGAGAAAGCCGCCGAGCTCGCTCCACCGCCTGCTCGACGAGAAGGTCTAGACGAACGTCCTCAACCTCGAGATTAGGCTCTACTCCACGAGCGAGATCGACGATGTCGGTGATGAGTACCGCCAGCTCTTCGATCTGCTCGCCGACTTCGCGCAAAATCGTGTCTCTTTCCTCCTTCGGCAGCTCGGCCCGTCGCAACACCTCGACGTTGGTCTTCGCGGTCGTCAACGGGGTTCGGAGCTCGTGGGACGCATCGGCGACGAGTTGACGCTGGGCCTTTAGCGAGAAGTCGAGCGCCTCGAGCATCGTGTTGAAGGCATTCGCCAGGCGCGCGAGCTCATCACGCCCCTTCGTCTCGATACGGTGGGAGAGATCGCGGGTACGTGCCACCCGCTCGCTCGTCCTGGTCAGCTGGCGCACCGGTCGCAGCGCTGTACCGGCCACTATCCAGCCGAGCACCACAGCGAGACCGATGCCGCCGAGGCTGACAACGAGCAGGGCAACGCGTAGGCGGCGGAGCGACTGATCGTTCGAAGTCAACGAGCGAGCGACCTGCAACGCGCAGTCAGGAGCGAAGGGAGACGTGTAGATACTCACGCGTTGCCAATGCCGAGATCTACCTTTAGAGACGAGGATCGAGGTGTTGTGAAAGAAAGCGCCGGTCTGCGTCTTCGCCACCGCAATATCCCGCTTGGTAACGGGGAGAACGGCCAGGTTCGATCGCCCTTGCGCCGCGAGCACGGTCCCTTTCTCGTCGATCGTCTGGAAGTAGCCCTGGAGCACGTTCACAAGCTTCGTAGTCACGTTCGTGTAGCAAGGAGGTGGATGATCGGGGAGGACGACGATCTGTGGAAGCGGCGAGGTTGCTTGAGCCGTGCGATCCTCTAGCGAGTGTCTGAGGTCGCTGTTCAGCTGGTTGGCTTCGAGCATGTAGACAGTGACTGAGACGATCGCGATCGCGGTGGTCACGGCCAGCGCCGAAACCACGATCAGGCGCAGGCGAAAGCTCATCGCGCGGCCCTAGCTTTCGCGGAGGATGTAGCCGACGCCGCGTACGGTGTGGATCAGGCGAGGCTCTCCCCCGGCTTCGGTCTTGCGTCGCAGGTAGCCGATGTAGACCTCGAGCGAGTTCGAGCTGGGACCGAAGTCGTAGCCCCAGACCCGCTCGAAGATGATCGAGCGTGAGAGCACCTGACGCGGGTTGAGGAGGAAGAGCTCGAGCAGCAGGAACTCCGTGCGGGTGACCTCGATCAAGCGACCTGCACGGTGCACCTCGTGGGCCGACGGGTCGAGGACGAGATCGGCGAAGCGGAGGATCTGACCGCTCTGGCTGCCCGCCCGGCGCAGGAGCGCGCGCAGGCGCGCCAGCAGTTCCTCGAGGTCGAAGGGCTTTGTGACGTAATCGTCGGCACCGGCATCGAGTCCGGCGACCCGGTCTTCGACCTCCACGCGTGCGGTCAGCATGAGCACGGGCGTCTTGTCTCCGGCAGCTCGCATGCGCCGGCAAACCTCCAGCCCGTCCACTCCCGGCATGAGCACGTCCAGAACGATCGCGTCGATATCGTGGTCGCCGCTCTTCATCCGCTCCAGCGCCAGCACGCCGCTCTCGGCCGTCTCGACGTCGTAACGCTCTATCTTCAGCGCTCGTTCGAGCGCGTCGCGTAGAGGTTGCTCGTCGTCTACAACCAGGATTTTCATGCGCTTAGTCTGACGCCTTTCCCGAGAGTCCGCGAAACAAGGCTCGATAAACAGTAGTAGACGCGGAATAAGGAGGACGACCGCCAATGAGTCCCGCCGCCTCACCATCCCGCCGCGGGTAGCGGTTAGCTATCTCGAACCGAAGCGAGCGCCTCTACTTGATGTGGAGATTGATGCCGAGCAGGACCAACCACCACAACAGGACGGCGAGAACGGCGGAGAAGAAGCGCTTGAGGGTGCCGACGTTGTTGAAGTAATGGTGCTGCTGAGCGACGATCAAGCCCACGACGATGTAGACGACGAGGAGGATGCTCGGTGTCCTAAACCGCGTACGCATTGCGTGAGTATATCGTCGCGATTTCGAAAACCAGATCGTTTCCGAATTTCGGCGCGCACTCCTTCCGGCACCAGAAATCGCACGGTTTCCGGCGGGTTAGAAGAGCTGGTTCTCGCCCTCGAAGATGGCCGAGACCGAGCTGTCCGCGAACACGCTCAGGATGGTCTCGGCGAGCAGTCCGGAGACCGGCAGCACCTTGAGCGATTCCGGCCGCGCGAGAGGATCGATCGGCACGGTGTCGGTGACCACAATCTCCGCGAAGTCGCCGCCGGTCAGCCTCTCGAGCGCGTTGCCCGAGAAGTGCCCGTGCGTTGCAAAGACGTGAACGGCGAGCGCTCCAGCCTCTTTCAACGCCCCGGCGGCAGCCATGAGCGTGCCACCCGTGACGATCATGTCGTCGCCCATCAGGGCGATCTTGCCCTCGACGTCGCCGATCACCTGGCTGATCGCCGCCTGATCGTGGGCGGGACGGGTCTTGTTCATCACCGCCATCTCACACTCGAGCATCTGTCCGAACTTTCGCGCCATCTTGGCCCGGCCCGGATCCGGCGACACCGAGACGACGCTCTCGCCGGACAGCCCTTTGTCGCGGAAGTACTGGGCGAAAAGCGGCAGAGCGGTCATGTGGTCGACCGGGATATCGAAGAAGCCCTGGATCTGGCCGGCGTGCAGATCCATCGTCAGAACGCGGTCGACGCCGGCGTCCTGGAGGAAGTCGGCCACGAGCTTGGCCGAGATCGGCTCGCGCGGCGCCGACTTCTTCTCCTGGCGCGAGTAAGGGAACCACGGAATGACGGCGGTGATGCGCTTCGCCGAAGCGAGCTTGGCCGCCTGCGCCATCAATAGAAGCTCCATCAGGTTGCGATCGACCGGAGGACAGCCTGTCTGCACGAGAAAGACGTCGCTGCCGCGGATCGACTCCAGGTAGTGGCAATAGGTCTCGCCGTTGGCAAAGGTCTTCAACTCGACCGCGCCGAGCTCGATACCTAGCTTGTCGGCGATACGCTGCGCCAGCACGGGATGCGAGCGCCCCGAGAAGAGCATCAGCCGCTTCTGCGGCCCACGCTCGATCCAGTGCCGTTCGGGGCTGGGCTCGGTGGTCACGGACGTCTCCAAGTCCGCCAGCTGAGACGCGTCAGTCGCCGTCTGGCTCACGAGCATAACCCTCCTTGTTCAGCTGGCGCGCGCGGGCAATGGCGAGCGCGCCGGGCGGAACGTCGTCTGTTATCACCGATCCTGCCGCGATTACCGAATCGTCTCCTATTTCGACCGGGGGTACGAACGAGTTGTGCACTCCGGTGCGGACGTTGCGTCCGATCTTGGTCTTCTGCTTGCCGCGCCCGAGCTCGGGGCGATAGTTGGCCGTGATCGCCCCGGCCGCAACGTTGGTTCCCTCGCCGATCTCGCTATCACCGATGTAGGAGAGATGCGGGACCTTGGTCCCCGCTCCTACGTGCGAGTTCTTGATCTCGACGAAGGTACCCGCTTTGGCGCCTTTCTCGAGCACGGTGCCGGGCCTCAGGTAGCAGAACGGCCCCACCGTCGCTCCCTCGCCGATCTCGGCATCTACAGAGACAACCTGCGGCCCGATCTCGGCGCCGCTGCGGACGCGGGTGCGGCCACGCAGCACGCAAAAGGGGTGGACAGTCGAGTCTGGCTCGAGCTCGACCGACGGCTCTATCCAGGTCGAGCTCGGATCGACGATGGTGACGCCGGCGCGCATGTGCGCTCTGTTGATGCGGTCACGCAGGATGGAAGCGGCCGTTGCCAGCTCGAATCTCGTGTTGACGCCCTCGGCCTCGACCGGGTCGCCGGCAACGCAGGCGGCGACAAGCTCCCCCTCGCTGACCAGGAACCGGATCACGTCGGTGAGATAGAACTCGCCCTGGGCGTTCGCAGGCTCTAGCTTGTCCAGCGCCGGCCAGAGCTTCTTGGCGGCGAAAACGTAGATGGACGAGTTGACCTCGCGCACAGCGAGTTGCTCCGGCGAGGCGTCACCGGCCTCGACGATGGCACTTACGCGTCCCTTCTCGTCGCGGAGTACGCGCCCGTAGCTGCGAACGTCATCGGGACAGAAGGAGAGCACGGTTGCCGCGGCCTTCGCCTTGCGGTGCGCGGCGACCAGCTCACGAAGTAGCGCCGCCGTCAGCAGAGGCGTGTCGCCGGAGAGAACGAGGATCTCCTCGGCCCGTCCGTCGAGCAGGGCGCGCGCCGAGCGAACGGCATCGCCGGTACCGAGCGGGCGCCGCTGAACGGCCACATCGAGTCCCGGAAAGAGATCCGCGGTCGACGGCGACGTAACGATCACGCACGGCTCGAGGTCGAGCTCCTGTGCCGCCGCGAGTACCCAGTCCACCATCCGCCGGCCGAGGATCGGATGCAAGTGCTTCGGCAGAGCGGACTTCATCCGCGTTCCGAGGCCTGCGGCCATTACGACCGCTCCGAGTTTGTCGGAACCAGTCATCGCGCCCGTTCTCTCCGACCCGCCCGGCTCACGCGCCTATTCTGCCTCAACCAACGAGAGTCCGCCCGCTTCGCGAGCATGACGACTCTCGTTGGCGAGACTAACCGAGCGATGAACGGCGCCTGCGGCGCTCGCCATCGCCCGGCTCCTCGAAGCGCTCTCGGCTAACCGTGATAGTGATCAGTGTTCGCGATGTAGGAGTTGGGAACGGACGTGAGTTGACCGCAGCCGCGCATGTCGGCTGCGGCGGTCTTCTGTTCGATGATCTCCTCTTTACTATCTCGGCTCGCAAGCCATGGATAAACGCCGTCCCCCCCCGTCCCGCGGGGAACACCCCCGAAGGGCGTAGAGGCCCGCGACGCCGCCGCGACCGACCTGCGCGGGCGCGGCTAGTCAAACGCTCGTCCTCAACACAAACCGAACACTGGAAAACACCAACGGTCAGCCGAGAGTGCGCATAGGAGCAGGCGAGACACACGCACCGAAGGTGCGGTGACTCGTATGCGGTCACTTCTCCGGGGAAAACCGCCAGGTTTTTCCCGGTTCTTCTGGGGCGCCAGGATTCGAACCTGGGATCACGGGACCAAAACCCGTTGCCTTACCACTTGGCTACGCCCCAATGCCGGTCTGCCCGAAGAGTATCGCCCGCGAGCCGACGAGATACGGCGCCCGGTTCGTTCTAGCGGCGCTCGATCAGCAGGGCGCCCAGCGTCACCAGCGCCAGCACGACGAGCGCGCCGATCACGAGCACGAGCGCGACGAGCGCAAAGATGAAGACGAGCACGCCCACCGCCTGAGAGGCGGCCACGATCCAGGCCAGTTCGCGCGCGGAGCCGCTGAGGTGCTCACGCCAGAGCAGGTAGAGCACGAGCAGGCAGGCGCCGACGACGATAGCGAGCCAGACCGTCAGCGAGCCGAAGGCGATGACGACCGACTCGACTAACACCAGGATCAGCGCCAGCTTGTAACGGTTCTCGCGCAGATAGCGCTGGCTCTTCGAGCTCCCGTGCTCGATTGCCGCCCTACTCGAATCCTCGTTCTTGGCCATAGGCCGCAAAGTTACCAGGCTGGTTCGCCGATCCAGATCTCGGCGCTCGCCGAGATCGCCTCGGCGGCCGCCTCGGCTTCGGCGCGCTGCTCGAAAAGGCCATAGACCGCCGGGCCGGCTCCGGTAACGTCCGATCGGAAAGCACCCAACCCGCGCAGCCGATCACTCAGCGGCGAGGAGACGAGATCGTTCGGAGGCAGAAACGCGAGGTCGGACGCTTGGTGCACATTCTCGATCGCAGCGAGCAACTCGGCGCGGCGCTTCGCGAAGTCCCGCTCGCCGCCTCGCTCGTCGAACGCGCGGTAGATCTCGGCGGTGGACGATTTTCCCACTCCGGCCGGGAAAGCTAGGAGCACGGCGTAGTCCTGCGGGAGCGCAACCGCAAGCAGCTCGGAGCCGTCGCCGCTGCCAAGCTGCGGGCCGTCTGAGAGAAAGAAGGGAACGTCCGCTCCGAGCGCACCCGCGAGCTTGGCAAGCTCGTTCGGAGGCAACGGCTCGGCAAGCGTCTCGTTGGCGAGACGCAGCGCGGTTGCAGCATCGCTCGAGCCACCGGCAAGGCCGGCGGCGACGGGGATCTTCTTTCCGATCGACACCCGCCAGCGCGGCTCGACAACGGCTCTGCGGGCTAGCGCCTCGAGCGCCGAGCGAACGATCGTGTCCTCCGCAAAGCCGCTGATCTCGAGTTCCGGCGCGGGCTCGAGCTCGATCCGATCGGCGAGCGTGATGCGCTGGAAGACAGTCGCCAGTTCGTGCTTTCGGTTCTCTCTCAGAGGGCCGACGACCAGCGCTAGGTTGAGCTTGGCCGGGGCGAGAGCCGAGCTCATCGAAGCGCCTCCGCCAGCTCGATGAACTCGGCCGGGGCTAGCGCTTCCGCTCGACTACGCGGATCCCTGTCGATCCGGCCGAGCGCCGCTTCTACCCGCTCCCTGGAGGTCAAACCGGCGATCGCCAGCGAGTTGGCGAGTGTTTTCCGCCGGTGTGCGAAGGACGCCGCGACCACCTTCTTGATCCGCTCGTATTCCTCTGGAAGCGGCCGCCGCCGGAAGGCGACAAGCGCCGACTCGACGCGCGGCCGCGGCCGGAAGACCTCACGCGAGACGGGATGGAAGCCGCTCCGTTCCGCGGCCAGCTGCACGAGTACCGAGACAGCGCCGTAGGCCTTGCTGCCAGGCGAGGCGAAGAAACGGTCGGCCACTTCACGCTGCACCATCACGCACCACAGCTCGATCTGCGGCAGTCCGTCGAGCGACTCGACGATCAGCGGCGTCGCGATGTTGTAGGGCAGGTTCGCGACCAGCTTCTTCGCCCCGGGAGCCAGCGCCGTCAGATCGAGCGCCAGCGCATCGCCGAAATGGAGCGACACGTTTTCGGCCGTGGCGAACCGCTCGCGGAGACGCGGCTCGAGCCCCCGATCCAGCTCGATCGTGTCGACATGCGCCACGCGCTCGGCGAGGTAGGCCGTGAGCACGCCGAGCCCGGACCCGATTTCGAGCACGTTGTCGCTCGCGTCGAGTGCAGCCAGACGCCCGATCACGGCGAGCAGGTTCTCGTCGACCAGAAAGTGCTGGCCGAGCCGTTTCTTGGCAGCGAACTGGGTCGGTCTCATGGCAACGAGAAGGCTGCGCGCGTATTTACCGCTGTACGCTCTGCCAGCTCGGCGGCGGGCTCGCCGCGTGCCTCGGCGAGCTTTGCCAGCGTGTGGACGATGAAGGCGGGCTCGTTGGGACGGCCGCGCATCGGTTGCGGCGCCAGGAAAGGGCAGTCGCTCTCGACGAGCAGCCGCTCGGGAGGAACTATCCGGGCCGCCGAGCGGAGCTCTTCCGCTTTCGGATAGGTGACGTTACCGGCGAAGGAGATGTAGCAGTCGCGCTCGAGCGCCCAGGGTAGTAGCGCCGGCGACGAGAAGCAGTGCAGAACGATCGTGCCCGCGAACGTCCCGAGCAGAGCGCGGGTGTCGTCGTCCGCCTCGCGATTGTGGATCACGACCGGCTTGCCAAGCCGCGAGGCCAGCTCGAGCTGGGCCGAGAAGAGATCGCGCTGGGCGGCACGGGACGCGAGCTCTCGGTAGTAGTCGAGGCCGGTCTCACCGACCGCGACCGCCCACGGCGAGCCGAGCAGCTGCTCGAGCTCGTCGAGGCGTCCGGCATCGGCGCCGCCCGCCTGATGCGGATGCACGCCGAGAACGGCAAAGACGTCCTCGTGGCGCTCGGCGATGGCGATCGTCTCGCGACAGGAGTCGATACCCATACCGACGCTGATGATCGCTTCGACGCCACCGCTGCGCGCTCGTACGACGAGCTCGTCGGGGCTGGGCTCGCACGCGTCGAGGTGCGCGTGCGCATCGATCACTCGCCTGATCCGCCTCCGGCCGCCGATTCTTCCATCCTCCGCAACTCCTCGGCGACGACGGCCTCGGGATCGAGCTTGCGGAAGAGCGGTTTGGGCTCGAGCAGCCGTTGACCGACCGGAAGCTCACTCGCCCGCCAGCGCCCGCGCAACGACTCGTACTGCCCGGTCAAGATCAGGTGCGAGTCGTTCTCCTCACTGCGCTCGACGAATTCGATCTCGCCGGCAATGTTGTCACCGTAGCCGAGCAGCTGGTGCAGCGCCTGCGAGGAGAAGGGTAGAAACGGCGTCAGCAGGAGCTTGAGGTTGTCGACGCAGCGCAAGGCGACGTACAGGATCGTCGCGGCCCGCTCCCGGTCCGACTCGATCAGCTTCCAGGGTGCCTGCTCGCTCACATACTGGTTGGCAAGCCCGGCCAGACGCATCGCCTCGGTCAGCCCCGCCTTGAAGCGGGCGGCTTCGATCTCAGCTCCAACCGACGTGAAGCCGGCTTCGATCGCGGCCAGGATCTGCTCGTCGGCTTCGGTCAACGGGCCAGGCGCCGGCACCTCGGCGAAATGCCGCTGAACGTTCTTGAGCGTGCGGTTGACGAGGTTGCCCCAAGTGGCGACCAGCTCGTCGTTGTTGCGGCGCACGAACTCGGACCAGGTGAAGTCGGTGTCCTGGTTCTCGGGGCCGGCGATGGTCAGGAAGTAGCGCAGCGAGTCGGCTTCGTAGCGCTCGAGGAAGTCCTTGACGAAGATGACGACACCGCGGCTGGAACTGAACTTGCGTCCCTCCATGGTCAGGAACTCGCTCGCGACCACGTCGCGAGGCAACCCGAGTGTGCCTTTACCGGCGCCGATCTCGCCACCCTCGCCGTAGCCGAGCAACATGCTCGGCCAGATTACGGTGTGGAAGACGATGTTGTCCTTGCCCATGAAGTAGTAGTGGCGCGAGTCGGGGTTCTGCCACCAGTCGCGCCAGGCGTCGGGAGTGCCACGCGCAGCCGCCCACTCCACCGTCGAGGAGAGGTAGCCGATGACCGCGTCGAACCAGACATAGATCCGCTTGCCCGACTCTTCGCCGTCGTATCCCTCGACCGGGATCGGTACTCCCCAGTCGAGATCACGCGTGATCGCCCTGGGAATCAACTCATCGAGCAGGTTGAGCGAGAAGCGGCGGACGTTCGGGCGCCAGTCCGCCTGGCGCTCGATCCATTCCCTGAGCGCATCGGAGAAGGCCGGGAGATCGAGGAAGAGATGACTCGTCTCCCGGAAGACGGGCACGCTACCGTCAATGCGCGAGCGCGGACCCACGAGGTCGATCGGATCGAGCTGGCGCCCGCAGTTGTCGCACTGGTCGCCACGCGCCTCGCGGAAGCCGCAGTGTGGGCAGGTTCCTTCGATGTAGCGGTCGGGCAGCGTGTGTCCGCTCGTAGCCGAGAAGGCGCCCATTGCCGTTTTCTCGATGATGTAGCCCTTCTCGTGCAGCGTCCGGAAGACGTCGCGCACGACCCGGTAGTGGTTCTGGGTGGTCGTGCGCGTGAAGATGTCGTAGGAGAGACCGAGACGCCTGAGGTCTTCGCGGATGACCTCGTTGTAGCGATCCGCCAGCTCACGGGGTGAGAGTCCTTCTTTCTCGGCCGCGACCATAACCGGCGTCCCATGCTCGTCCGTGCCACTCACCATCAGTACGTCGTTGCCCTTGAGCCGGTGGTAGCGAGCGAATATGTCGGACGGGACGCCGAAGCCGGCGACGTGACCAATGTGGCGCGGGCCGCTGGCATACGGCCAGGCCACCGCGACCAATATCTTCTCCGGTTTCTCGCTCTCGCCCATCGCTCGTCGTGCCTCCTCCGGGACTCAACATCATACGAGGCGGCCGCGGAGCAGCGAAGGCGCGGACCGCCACCAGGACTGCGCCGAGCGCCGTTCCCAGGCAGAGAACGATCAGCGCAGGCAGGTAGATCCAGTGCGCGTAGCTCGTTTCCGAGCTCGCGCGAAGGTTTGAGCGAGTTCTTCCACGAGCCGGCGTGAAGATGGCCTGGCGCGCGCGCTCAGCTCGATGGGACGTTTGCGAGTGCCGCCGCAAGACCTGAGCGCTTGCGCGGAAACGATTCCTTCGGTCACCGGCGCCGGCGCGAGTAGCGGGTGCGTAAGGCGCGTGAGAGCTTTCGAGTGCGTGTACTTTCCTAGGGCCCCCCGCGACACCGGTCGTCACGGGCGTCTCGCTCGAGCTCGAGCGAATATGCCCGGAAGCGCCGCCCACTTTGGACGCAGAGGGAGCGACCGGCGCAGACGTTCCCGTCGGCTCCTGTGTGCTCTCGGGCGTCAGCGGATTAGAGGAGTCGGTCGTGGCGCCCGTGCCGTCTGGACTCGTACCTTGACCAGCATCCACAGAAGACCCTTGCGACGAAGCGGCGGCAGTCGGGTTGTCGGCGGGGTTGGTTCCAATTCCCCCGCCGAGAGACTGAGAACCGGCCGGCGTTTCGACGGGTCGACTGGCGCTCGCGCCTTCATCCGAAATAGCTACTGGCGTCTCGCCCGTCGCCCATTGCGTGCTCGATCCCGTCGTGCTCTGATCGACGGTCGAGCTCGTCCCGATGGTGTCGACTTGCTCTGCGCCAGGCGCAGACTGTTCGCCGCTCGCCGCGGTCGTGGGCGTATCGCTCGCTGCAGGCGTCTCGTCCGTCGCCGGCTGCGTGCTCCATCCCGCCGTGCTCTGATCGACGGTCGAGCTCGTCCCGGCGGTGTCGACTTGCTCTGCGCCAGGCGCAGACTGATCGCCGCTCGCCGTGGTCGTAGGCGTGTCGCTCGCTGTAGGCGTCTCGCCCGTCGCCGGTTGCGTGCTCGATCCCGCCGTGCTCTGATCGACCGTGGGGCTCGTCCCGGCGGTGTCGACTTGCTCTGCGCCAGGCGCAGACTGATCGCCGCTCGCCGTGGTCGTGGGCGTATCGCTCCCGGCCGCTGCTACAGCCTGAGTTTCCGCCACCGCCCCGACGGCGACTCCCGCAGCGTCACCGGCTAGGGGCGACTGCTCTCCGGAGGCTGGCTGCGTCTCGTCTCCGACCGCAGCCGGAGCGGAACTCGAGGGCGGTGTCTCTCCTCCGCTGGCTTGGTCAACCGCCGCCGTGTCTCGCGCACGCGTGGGTAGGACAGTGAGAGGATCGACGTATCCGTTCGGATCAGAGGCGATGCGAACACCGAGGTGCACACTCGCAGGCGAACCGTCGGCAGGCGCCGGCGCAATCGTGCCAACGGTCTGCCCCTCGTCGACAATGGCGCCTTTCTTGACCGCGATCGAGCCCAGGCCGACCAGCGTCACGGCGTAGCCGTCGGCTGTTTGGATAGTCACCGTCTTCCCGCTGCTCGGCACAGTGCCCGCGAACGAGACAGTGCCGGCTACGGGCGCGAGCACATTCGAGCCGGCTTCGCCGGCAATGTCGATGCCGCGGTGCTGCCCGCCGGCATAGGGATCGTCACCCAGGGAAAAGGCGCGGATTACCTGACCGGCTGCCGGCCAGGTCCAGCTTGCCGCCGGAGCGGCCAGGATCAACGCAATCAACGCTGCCGCGAGCGTGAGCACGACCGAGCGTCTCATCTTGAGCCCCTTTCTGTTGTCAATTCAGTAAACAGGGCCAGCCTAGCTACGCTTACAGCCGTTGTCAATACTGACTACAAAGAGCGACGGTAGAGGCGATTTTTCGCGACTCCGGCGAGCCCTGCCACTAGCTCGACGGCCTGGCGACGTGGTAAGCCGGAGGCAATCAGCTCGGCTACCGCGGCCGTCGCAAGCTCCTCCGTCTCGCTGCGCTCGACTCGTGCCGGTCCGATCACGAGCGTGATCTCACCTTTTGGCGCGCGAGCGAAGACTTCCGCCAGGTCGTGTACGCGCCCGCGCGCAACCTCCTCGAAGCGCTTGCTCAACTCGCGGCAGACGGCGAGCTCGCGCTCGGGGTCGAAACGAGCGAGGCTGACCAGCGTAGCGGGCAGACGCTTCGGCGACTCGAAGCCAACTGCCGGATAGGGCCAGCGCGAGAGTTCCTGCCAGAGTGCTTCTTTCCCCTTTTCGCTGCGCGGTAGGTAGCCGAGAAACTGGTAGCGCTCGCCCGCAATCCCGCTTGCGACCAGCGCCGTCTCGACGGCGCTCGGACCGGGCAGTACGGTGACCGGAAGACCCGCGTCGAGGGCCGCGCGCACGAGTCTCGCACCCGGATCGTTGATCGCCGGCATACCGGCGTCCGAGACGAGCGCGATCCGTTCTCCGGCCCGAAGGCGCGTCATCAACTCGGTCGCACGCGCGGCCTCGTTGTGTTCGTGATAGCTGAGCGTGCGCGCGCTGATCCCGTGGCGCTCCAGTAAGGTGCGCGTGCGCCGCGTGTCCTCGCAGAGTACGAGATCGGCCTCGGCGAGCTCACGCAAGACTCGCAGCGTCACATCGTCGAGGTTCCCGATCGGCGTGGCGCAGACCGCGAGCGGCATCGCCCTCGCGCTCCTAGGCCTCTGCGAGCTCGAGCGCTTCGAAGGCAACGAAGCCGGCGCCGATCATGCCGGCGTCCGGCCCGAGCTCGGCCAGTACGACGCGGGTCAGCTCGGCCATGTTGGGAAGCGACTCGGCCGCCATTCGCTCGCGAGCGGGAGCCAGGATCAGCTCGCCGGCGGCCGCAAACCCGCCGCCCACAACGATCAGCTCGGGATTGAAGACGTTCACGAAGCTGCCGAACGCCGCGCCGAGAGACTCCCCGATCCGGTGCAGAAGCGCGAGCGCGGGCTCGTCACCGGCACGGGCGAGCTCCACGAGCTTGCGCGCATCGACATCGGGCCCGAGCTCTTTCCGGGCCATCAACGTGGCGGCGTGTCCGGAGGTGAGTGCCTCGAGGTGGCCGTGCCCCGTGCAGTTGCCGTAGCAAGGAATACCGTCCTGGAGAATGACCATATGCCCTAGCTCGGCACCAGCGCCGACCGAGCCGCGATACGGCTTGCCGCCGAGAATCAGTCCGCCGCCGACGCCAGTACCGAGCGTGAGCATGACGAGGTCGTTCGTCCCGCGCCCGGCTCCGACCTTCCACTCGGCAATCGCAGCCACGTTGGCGTCGTTGTCGATCCCGACTGGGATCGCGAAGCGCTCGCGCATGCGTTGCCGGAAGCAGAGTCCTTGCAACGGCAGGTTGACCGTACCGAGCACCATCCCCGAGCGCTGATCGATGCTCGAGGGAATGCCAAAGCCTAAGCCTGCGATCTCCGGGCCGAGGAGCTCGCTTACGACGTGATCGAGCCCTGCGAGCAACTCGTCGGTCGAGCCCGTCGGGCTGGCGATCTGCACTCGCTCGAGCACACTGCCGTCGCTGTCGATCACGCCGGCCAGGATCTTCGTCCCGCCAACATCGACGCCTATGACCTTCGATGAGTTCTTCACAGACGGCTACGATAACCTGCCGATGGCCCACGGCGACAAGCCCTACCGTGTCTATCGAGGCGGCCGCGCGCGGGGCAACGTCCCGCTCAAACACAAACGGCGGCCCTCGAATGGGAGGAAATCGGGTTCCGAAGGCGGACCCGAAGGCCCCAAGCCCCGTCGGCGCCTGCACCTGAAGCGCATCGGCTGGAAGCTGCGAATCCTGATCGGGTTGCTTGCGGTTTTCCTGCTCGTCGCGGTCTGGGTGCTCGCCAGCTACCTGGCGCTCCAGAGCGGAGTGCAGAAGGCCAACAAGCGCCTCGGCCCCGCAGCGACGCGGGCGCTAACACCGATGCACGGGCTGATGCTCACGACTCCGTCGAACATCCTCGTGCTCGGCACCGACCACTCGAAGAGCGCGGGGCGCGCGGCAGACAACCACTCAGACTCGATCATGATCGTTCACACCGATCCCTCCAGGCACCGGATCGTCTATCTGTCGATCCCCCGCGACCTGCGCGTGCCTATCCCCGGCCACGGCGATGACCGAATCAACGCCGCCTTGCAGATCGGTGGACCGCCGCTCGCTATCCGCACGGTCTCCGCCTACACCGGCCTGTCGGTGAACCACGTTATCGTCGTCGACTTCAGCGAGTTCCGCCAGCTCATCGACACTCTCGGCGGAGTCGATATCTACGTCCCGAGGCCGATCCTCTCCAATGCCTTCGACTGCCCCTACCCGGCGTCGCGCTGCGCAACCTGGCGCGGTTACAGATTCCGCAAGGGTCTGCAGCACATGAACGGCAAGCGGGCGCTGATCTACTCGCGCATCCGCGAGAACCGGCTCGACCCAAGTGAGACGGACGTCACCCGCGGCGCCCGCCAGCAGCAGGTCGTCCAGGCCGTTCTCTCCAAGATCACCGGCCTGACGACGATGCTCCAGCTCCCCTGGCTCGGTGACGATCTGATGCGCCCGATGGCAACCGACCTCAGCGCCGGTGACCTGATGCAGCTGGGTTGGATCAAGCTGCGCGCCTCGAGCACGCTCCACTGCCGACTCGGCGGCGATCCGGAGACGATCGGCGGAGCAAACGAGATCGCGCCGGCGCCGGAGAACTTCTCGGTCATCGGCATGGTCGAAGGAACCGTGCCGCTGCGCGCTCCCAACACCGCGATTTCGGTATACGCACCAGGCTGCAGCACGAAAGCGATGCTGCCGTGATGGAAGCTGTCACATGAGCGTCCTGGGCGTCCTGGCCTGGATTCTGTTCGGCTTTCTAGCCGGCGCCGTCGCCCGCATGGTCACGCCCGGGAAGCATCCACGAGGTTGCATCGTCACGATCGCGGTCGGCATCAGCGGCGCCGTAGTCGGCGGACTGATCGGCCAGACGCTCTTCGAGAAGCACGTCAAATGGGGCTTCTCGCTGCGCCCCTTCGGGCTCGCCGTGCTCGGCGCCGTCGTCGTCCTGCTGGTTCTGCAGGCGCTGGCAGGGCGGCGGCATCGCGACTAATCGTCGGAGGCCTTGCTCTTCTCCGCTTTGCTCTCGCTCTTACCGCTCTCGCCGCTCGCTTCGGAGCCGACCGCCTCCTTGACCTGGCGACGGGAGCCGCGTCCGTAGTCGGTCGCGTAGAACCCGGAACCCTTGAAGTGGATGGCGACCGCGTGCAGCACACGCTCGATCGGGCCTTCACCACACACCTCGCAGGCCGCCGGCTGAGGATCGTCCATGCGCTGGAAGACCTCGAAGACGTGGCCTTTGGGGCAGCGGTACTCGTAGATCGGCATCGTCGGAGGGAACGCTAGCCGCTCAGCGCTCGCGCTCGGCCTCCTCCCGGTAGCAGGGCGCGTCTTCGAAGGCAACGAGCCCACCCAAGTGCTCCCCGCGCTTGCGGCGCCGGCGGCGCGTGACCAGCGCGGCCGATGCTCCGACAACGCCTCCGAGCAGGAACGAGCGCAAACTGCGGAGAGGGCCGCAAGCGTCCTTTCGCTCGTCGTTCATCGAGACACTCCCGGAAGGCGCGGCGGATTCATCCCCGTCACGCTAGCTGCTCCCCGGCGCGGGCGGAAGAAGAGATTCGATCGCTCGCATCCCTCGCTCGCCGAGATCGAGCGTCAGCTCGTTCACGTAAAGGTCGATGTGGGCCCGGCGCACCTGCTCGGAAAGCTCCTGGGCGTTTGCGCGAACGTATTCGCGGCTGGCCTCTGGATGCGCAAAGGCGTATTCGACGGAGGCTCGGATCGCCGACTCGGCCGCGGCACGCGTCTCGGCGTCGAGATCGGAGCGGGCGAAGATCCCGGCCAGAGGCACCGGCAGCTTCGTCTGCTCCTCCCATAGCTCTCCCAGATCGCTGACGCAGACGAGACCGTGCTCGGCGTAGGTGAAGCGACTCTCGTGGATGATCAACCCGGCCGCAACCTCACCCCGGGCGACCGCTTCGAGAATGCGGTCGTAGCGCAGCTCGACCGGTTCGCCGAGCGCGGGCGCGAAGCGACGCAGAAGCAGGAAGGCGGTTGTCTGGAGGCCGGGCACGGCAACGCGCCCGGCGGCCGCTTGCTCGAGCTTCATCGGCTCGCGCGCGACCAGGAGCGGTCCGCAACCGAAGCCGAGCGCCGCGCCGCTCCTGAGCAGCCGGTAGCGATCGCCGACTGCCGCGGAAGCACCGAAGCTGAGCTTGGTCAGCTCGAGCTCGCCCAAGCCGGCACGCCGGTTCAGCTCCTCGATGTCCAGCAACACCGGCTCGATCTCGAACGGCGCCTCGACCGGTCCGTGCACGAGCGCGTGGAAGGCGAAGGTGTCGTTCGGGCAGGGCGAGAAGCCGAAGCGAAGCGTGCGCATCGCCTCGACGGTACCGCAATTCCGGCCCTCCAGATCTCGCAGCGGGATCGATCAGCCAGCCGGCCGGCTCCCTTCCGCGCCGGGATGCCACTCCGGCACGAAGCCGGCACGCAGGCGTTCGCCTTTCCTCGCTACCGTTCTACGCCCCGTGGGTGGGTGGGGGGAGGAGGGTGGATCAGCGAGGCGTTCGGACTCCGGAACGCGTCCCGCCACCCGACACAACGCCGCCGCGCCGGTCGTATTTGGCCGAGCCGTCCTTCATTCCGAGCCTGGTACCTGCTTCAATCGAGCCAGTGGCCGAGATCGAGATTGCACGCGAGCCCTACGGCAGCCCGCTCTCGCGACCGCTGACCGACGCTCAGGCGGTAGAGCTGATCGATCGCTACGGCGGTATAGAGGGCGCCGGAGCCGAGCCCGAGCCGCATGCCTTTGACGATCCCGCCGGCGTCTTCCTCGTCGCCCGGCTCGACGGCAGGCCCGTCGGATGCGCAGGAATCTGCCCTTGCGAGGGCGAGCGGACGGCCGAGCTTCGGCGCATGTACGTGGCTCCGGAGGCGCGCAAGCTGGGAATCGCCCGCACCCTGATGAACGAGCTGGAAGAGCGGGCGCGCACGATCGGCTACCAGACACTTCGCCTGGAAACCGGCCCCGAGCAACCCGAGGCCGTCCAGCTCTACGAGACGAGCGGCTTCACGACGATTCCCAACTTCGGGCCCTATAGCGGGCAGCGACGGAGTATCTGTATGGAGAAGGCGCTGCGCTAGTCGCTAGGTTCACGGGCCATGCTTGAATGGCGCCGTGCCCGAGATCTCGATCCGACCCGAGAGCTACGCGAGCCCGACGGCGAGCTCGCTCGTGGATGCCCTGACACTGGAACTGGCCGGACGCTACCCCGGCGAGGATCCCGACTGTAAGGGCAGCGAGCCCGATCCCGAGGAGTTCGAGCTTCCGCGAGGGCGCTTCGTCGTGGCCTGGCTGAAAGGCGAGGCGATCGGTTGCGGCGGAGTCTGCAGCGCAGACGGCAATGGCCCGGCCGAAGTACGGCGGATGTACGTGACGCCAGAGGCTCGCGGGCAGGGGATCTCGCGAGAGATTCTGGCGGCGCTTGGAAAAGAGGCACTCGCGCTCGGAAACGAGCGAATCCGGCTCGAGACCGGGATCAACCAGCCCGAGGCGATCGGGCTTTACGAATCGAGCGGCTATGCGCGAATTCCAAACTACGGGCCGTACATCGGCGAGGCGCGCAGCGTCTCCTTCGAGAAGACTCTTTAGAGAAGCTCGTCCAACAAGCGCCGGGTAGCGCCCGCGAGCGCGAACAGGCCGTCGTCGATGCGCCAGCTCGAGCGGCTCGGCTCCTCGACCTCGTTCGAGATCACACGCAGCTCGAGCGCCGGGATCGCCGCGAGCTGGGCCGCGCGCATGACCGAGAAGCCCTCCATCGCCTCAACCTCGACCTTGCTCGAGCCGCCGACGCTGGCGGTCGTACCGATCGATAGGAAGCGTGCCTCAGGAAGAGCGCGGTGCGCGGCTTCCAGCAACCCGTCATCGGGCATGAGTCGGTTCGGCGCGAAGCGCGGGAAGAGGTCGCAGTAGACGGCTTCGGTACCGACAACCACATCGAGCAGCTCGAGCCCGGAGCCGTGCCTGGCACCCGCCAGCCCCACGTTCAGCACAGCCCGCGGCCGTTCCTTGACGATCTCCTTGGCGGTGGCGATCGCGGCCTCGACCGGCCCGACCCCGCAGATGAGCAGCCGTGCCCGCTCGCGGGCACCCGCGAGTTCCTGGCCAATCGCCCCGACAACGAGAATCACGCTGGAAACCTACCCGTCGCAGCCGTGCGAGTAACCCGTAGGAGACACTGTGAACCGGCGCTCGGTGGACTCGAGTGGGCCAGACGGCACGGCGGTACCTACTGTTCCGATTGATCAGCGGTGCGAGAGCCCGTCGACGGGAGGCGATCTGAGCTTCTCTGAGCTCCAGGCGCCTCGCTAATCCACCCTCCTCCCCCCACCCTCCCACGGGGCGTAGCACGGTATCGAGAAAAAGCGCGCGGAAACGCACCGATTTCGTGCCGAGCCGAGCAATAACGCCCAGCCGATTAGTGGAGCCCGTTTCTCCGAACAGGTTCAGGCAACGACGCGCAGCCGCATGCCCAGCGCACCGACCACGTAGCGCCCTTCACGACGCTCGCCGAGTTCGTCGATGGGCATAGGTGGATCGGGCGCAATCTCGGGCTCGACTTGGCGGACTTCGTTGAGACGGGCCCGGCCGCCCGACCCTTGCCAGCTCACCGGCTCCGCCGGCTGCTCGGGTTCGACCGCGCTGGGCGCGCTTGTCGGCGGGGTATCGACCAGATGAAGCGGGTGGGTGAATTCGCCGTCCGGCCTCGGTCTCTCTACCGCGCTGCGCTGTTCACCACGGCGAGTAACCGAGCCCAACCAGCGTGGTCCTTCCGCCTGCTCCCGCTCGCTCCAACCGCTACCTACCGTTCGCGAACCGTCGCGTCGAGCGACCGAGCCGAGCCAGCGCGGCTGCGGTGCGTCTCCAGCCTCTTTTTCCGTCCAGCCGTCACCGGTGGTTCGCGAGCCCTCGCGGCGCGCGACCGAGCCAAGCCAGCGTGGCGCCGCTGATTCGCCGCCGTGGAGTGGCTTGTTATGGGGCGCCATAGCCATACCGCCGTGATCGGCACTACCGGAGCGGGTTTGCGCGAACTCCCGCCTCCGACCCCAAAGCGGGGACACCGGCTTCCCGATAGTGCGTATTCGTGCAGGAACTCGCACGCCCAGCTTGCGCCCAGCTGACAGTTCAGCAAGACTGCCGCCCGTGGGCTACACGATCTTCCGCTACGACGAGCTCGAGTTCCGCACTCCTTCGCGCGGCGATCCGAATCGCGAAATCGCTCCGCTCTCGGAGGCACTCCAAAACATGCGCGCCAACATCTGGCGCCTGCCGCCGGGTGTACGCGGCGCCCGCCACCTCGAGCGCGTGCAAGAGGAGATGGTCGTCGTTCTCGAGGGCACGGCGACGATGCTGCTCGATGATCCGCCCAAGCGAGTCGAGCTACCGCAGGGATCGGTCTGCGTGGTCAACACCGAGACCGCCCTCCAGCTCTGTAACGAGAGCGCTGCGGAGATCACGGTACTGATCGTCGGCGCCCCGCCGGAGCAGGGCAAGGCCGAGTACCTGCCCGACGTCGACTAACACCCGCTCGAGCGCGACCTCTCGCCGCCGAGACGAGAAAGGTTTGGCGAAGCACCTGGGATTGCGGCCATCCGACATCGGTGGTTACCTTCGAATCAGTGGATTCGCCTGATCGAGGAGTGCGCGCGGTGAATGGACACGAGACGGTGAGTTCCGGGTTTATGACCGTCGCCAGGCGCGTCGAGGGGTTTCTTCCTGTGCTTGC
>JBEKLL010000015.1:0-51455 GCA_050010215.1 Gaiellaceae bacterium
CGATGCAAGGACACAGCGTCTCGTTCGTAGCCAGCGGCTACGGGCGAGACCGAGGACGCAGTCAGCGTGCGTGCCGAGCGCGGCCGGGCGATGGAGTGCTTCGTTTCGTTAGGCGCTCTTAGAGAGTCGCAGCGCTCAGCGTGAAGAGCCGTCTCGCGGCTCCAGCTCCACTACGAGCTGGCAGTCGAGTGCCTCGGCGATTCGAAGCAGGGTGTCGATCCGTGGCGGCCGGCCTCCCCGCTCGAGCCGAGCGATCGCCGATTGAGTCGTCCCGGTCAGCTCGGCGAGCTGCCGCTGAGACAACCCACGCGCCTGACGTTGCTCGGCGACTCGATCTGCGATTTGGGCGAAGAACCAACCACCGTCACCGACACCAGCGATGCGTTTGAGTGCACGCTCCTTCAATCGCTCGAACGCTCTCTCCTCGGTCACAGACACAACATAGCAGCCGTGCTATCCGTCCGAAAGGGCACCGGAAAATCGCGCGCGCCCGCTCGGATCGTGGCATGCTCGACTCGATGCAGATCGCGCTCATCGTCAACGGCAAAGCAACGCGAGTGACGCGCCCTCGAATCGAAGGCGTCGAGAAGGCTCTGCGACGGGCTGGGTCGGTCACGGTTTTCGAGACCGAGCACGCGCGGCACGGCATCGAGCTCGCCAGGCAGGCGAGCCAGGAGGCCGACGCGATTGTCTCCTTCTCGGGAGACGGCGGTTTCAACGAGGTGTTGAATGGGCTCGGGCGCGATATCCCCGTCGGTTTCGTCCCGGGAGGAGGAACGAGCGTGCTTCCTCGAGCGCTCGGCCTTCCACGCGATCCGATCGACGCAGCCGCTCAGATCGCAGCTGCGTTAACCGAGAATCGAACGCGACGAATCTCGCTCGGTAGTGTCAACGGCTACCGCTTCGCCTTTGAGGCCGGTATCGGGGTCGATGCCGAGGTCGTTCGCCGAGTCGACCGGCTTGGACGCGACGAGGACGGACGGCGCCCCGGCGACTTCGCTTTCGCCCGCTCGCTCATCTCCGTGCTGCGAGAACGGCGGCGCTCCGACGACCACATAGTGGAAGTGCGCGGTCTTGGCCGGGCAGCATTTGCCGTGGTCTGTAACGGCGACCCCTCGACTTTTGCCGGGCCGTTACCACTGCGCTTCGCACCGGCGGCCCGTTTCGAGTTGGGGCTCGATCTAGTCGCTCCGGTACGACTACGCAGGCGCTCGATCGTGCGAATCGCGTTCGGCATGCTCGCCGGCCGTATACCGCGTTCTCAGGACGCGTACTACGGTCACAACCTCGATCGCATCGAGGTTGTCTGCGACTGCCCGGAGCCCTTGCACGCCGACGGTGAAGATCTCGGCGATGTGGCCTCAGCGGTGTTCGAGTGCCAGCGTTCCGCCGTCTCAGTGCTTCTTTGAGTCGCCGCAGTCTTCAACGCTCGTCTGAATGACGTACAGCCACACGGCCGAGTGCCTCATGCGAGATGAGCTCTTGGGACGCCGTCTCGGGTACTGAACGGTTGTAAAGGTGCTCATCGAGCATGAGCTCGATCTTGGCGGCACTCGCCCGGCCCTCTATCCGCGCCACGACTCGCCCCTGTTTGACCAGAACCAGGGCGGGCGCACTTTCGATCTGAAAGCGCTCGACTAGATCCGGCCGTTCATGGACGTCAACCCGCACGACGCGAAGGCTGCTCCGCTCTTTCCGTGCGACGTGGGCTAACAGACTGTCCATCCGCCGCGCAGGGCCTGAGCTCACAGAGGAGAAGAAAACGAGCAAAGGTACGGCGTTCTCTTCCGGCACGGTCTCCTCGACTCTCGACGCTAATCGTTTCCCTTCTCGAGAAAGTGCGAAACCGGCATACGTGACCACCGGGTCCGTCTAGACTGCCCGCCGTGGGCCTCTGGTACTGGCTCGGCGTCACTCTCGGTCTCGGGGTCGCGCTTGGGGCTGCGATAGGCGGTCTCTTTGCGCCGCTGCGCGCCGCTGCGTTAGTCGCAGCTACTTCGGCTGCACTGTGCGGCTACGGGCTGGCCCTCGTTTTCCTCGCTCCGTTAGCGGCACTTTCCGGCGTAGCCGGAGGCGCAGTCGGCGGAGGCGCCTTCTCGGAGTTGTGCCGCCGTACCCTGACCCGCGGTGGTACACGCGCCGCGACAGCGTTGTTACTCCTACTTGCCGCGTTGGGCCTGGCAGGCCTCGCGTTTGCGCCGGTTGTCGGCTATCTCGAAGCGGTACTGGCCGTACTGCTCGGGCTACGCCTACGGCGCGGCGGCGGCGATCGTTACGCCGGGCTCCGCACTCTCGCCCGCGACTGATGCGCAAACTAATCCTGACCGCGGTCGACGTCCTCGAGGCGGCCATGTTCGAGCTCGAAACCGCGAACCGGTACACCAGCCGAGCACCAACTCGGTCGCGACCGCCCGAAGTAGCAACGGCGCGCGGACAACCGTGATGGAGAACATCCGTCGAGCCCATCTGATCATCAACGGTCGCGTCCAGGGCGTGGGCTTTCGCTATGAGGCCCGCGCCTTCGCCACATCGATCGGTCTGAGTGGTTGGGTGCAGAACCGGTGCGACGGAGCTGTCGAGGGCGTCTTCGAGGGCCCGCGCGAACGCGTAGAGTTGCTGCTTCATTGGTGCCGCCGAGGGCCCTCGGCGGCGTATGTCGAGGGGATAGAGATCGAATGGCAGGAGCCGACTGGTGAGCAGGGGTTCAGGATCCGGTGAGGCGAACGGCGCCCGTGGCGCCGCCGAGCCGCGAATACGCCGCAGCTCGGGCGAGGAGTTGCTGAAACTCCCCGTGCGCCTGCGCGGTATCGAGCTCGGCCATCCTGTCGACGTGCTCGTCGATCTCGAGAACCTCCGCGTCGTTGGTCTGCAGGTGCGATGCGGCGACCGGGCGCAGCGGTTCTTACCTCTCGCCGCAGCAACACTCCGCGGCGAAGAGATAACCGCCGCTTCTAGCCTCGCTCTGCTCGACGAGAGCGCCTACTACAGCGAACACGGCACATCTCTACGCGCACTGCGCGGGACCGAAGTCGACGTGGCCGGTCAGCGCGTGGGCACGCTCGACGACATCGTCCTGGCCGCAAATGGCGACGTCAAGCGAGTCTTAGTCAAGGGTGAGAGCGGAAAACTGAGGCGCTTGCGCGCCGAGAAGGCTCAGATCCGGCCAGACAAAGCTGCGGGCAGGCGACCGTGAGCTCGAACGAGCCGCCGTCCCCCGCTGCCGTCTTCGGAGAACGCGCAGCACGCGCGCTCCGTGCCCGGCACAACTGGGTTCAACTGGCCAAGTTCTGCACGGTCGGCGGTAGTGGTTATGTCGTAAACCTCGGCGTCTACGCGATCGCTCTAAATCTGGCCGGCTTCGACTACTACGTCGCGGCGACGATCTCGTTTCTCGTTGCCGCAGCCAACAACTACCTCTGGAACCGGCTGTGGACTTTCCGCGATCAACGCGGGCACTTCGCCTATCAGGGTTTGCGTTTCTTTGTCGTATCCGCGGCGGTGTACGCTGCCAACATTCTGCTGCTAACGCTCTTAATCGCGCTCGGCTTGGGAGAGATCGTCTCCCAGGCCATCGCGATCGTGCTCGTCACGCCGGTCAATTTCCTCGGCAATAAACTCTGGTCGTTTCGAACCTAATCGGCTCCCACTCGCGCCTGCGAGCGATCCCGGGCGTTTGCCTTGGGCTTTTACTCCTGCTCGCGCTCGCCGCCCCGCCGGCGGATGCCGCTCGCCCGAGCAAGGTGCCGGTCATCCCCTTCAGTAGAGCCGGGGGCGAGCGTCTCACTCAGGGCAAGGTCGAAGACATCTTCATGCGCGTCGGGAAGGTGGCGGATTGGGTCGGGCGTTACCCACCCTCGAGCGTGACCAAGGAGATCGTCTTCAACGCACAGGGGCGCTACTGGCGGATCAGGATCTGGGCCGACAAGGCAGGCGAGATCGCTGAGGGGAAGGTTGACGATGCCAGCGGAAAGGTCACAGAGGCGTGGACCGGGCCGCAGGTCGCCTGGGGGATGGCGCGCGGGTCGCCGGGCGCATTCGGTGGCACGGAGATCAACTCGCTTCCCGTCTGGCTCGGCTTCTGCGCGGTTTTCCTGATCGGTTTGGCGGACTTCCGGCGCCCGCTTTCGCTGCGCAACCTCGACCTCGTAGCCTTCCTCTCCTTCTCGGTCAGCCTCTGGTACTTCAATCACGGGCGCGTCTTCTCCAGCGCCTCGCTCGTCTACCCGCCCCTGCTCTACCTGCTCTGCCGCCTGCTCTATGTCGGAATACGCGGCCGCCAGGTCGCAGCCGGTCGCCCCGTCTGGCCGATCTGGCTGCTCGCGGCGGCGACCGTCTTCCTCGTCGGGTTTCGCATCGGTCTCAATGTCCGCACCTCGAACGTCATCGATGTCGGCTACGCAGGAGTGATCGGCGCCGACCGCATCGTCTCGGGGGTATCGCCGTATGGACACTTCCCCGTTGAGACGACCCCGAGCGGAAAGGCGTTACCGGCCTGCGGCCCGGCCGACGCCGAGGGACACGTTCGCGATCACATCCAGACGAACGGTCGCTGCGAATCGTCAAACCCGGACGGCGACACCTACGGACCCGTCGCCTATCTGTCGTATATACCGGGTCTCGTCTTCTTCGGCTGGTCGCACAAGTGGGACGATCTGCCGGCGGTGCATTTCACCTCCATCCTCTTCGATCTACTCTGCATCGGCGGTCTGGTCTTGGTCGGACGGCGCTTCGGGGGTATGCGACTGGCGGTGACGCTCGCCTTTGCCTGGGCCGCCTATCCCTTCAGCCAGTACGTCTCCAACTCGAACACCAACGACGCGATCGTCCCCGCCTTCTTGATCTGGGGTTTCTGGTTGGTCGCTTCGCCTTGGGCGCGGGGGACGGCCGTCGCACTCTCGGGTTGGACGAAGTTCGGTTCGCTGATCGTGGCGCCTCTCTGGGCTTCCTACCCGGAGGCGTTTCGCTTCGGTCGCGTCGCCCGTTTCGTCACGGCCTTCGTACTCACCACGCTGGCCGCCTTCTCGATCCTTGCCTTCGAGCCCAGCCTGACGCACGCCATCGCGACCTTCTGGAACAAGACGATCTCCCGGCAACTGTCGCGAAGCTCACCGTTTTCGATTTGGGACTGGCGCCAGTACCACGCCGCCGGACTGCCCAACCTGCACCTTCTGCAACTCGCGCTGGTAGTCGTCGTTGCTGTTATGGCGATCGCCGCCGCTTTCTACCCGCGCCGTCGCTCACCGCTGCAACTGGCCGCCCTGACCGGCGCTTTGCTCGTCGCTCTGGAGCTCGTTCTGACCTACTGGTTCTACACCTATATCGTCTGGTTCTTTCCCTTCGCGGCCATCGCACTACTTGCCGGCGGCGGCGCCGTAGCCCAAACGAGGAGAGACGCTGAGAGCACTGACTGAGCTAGTTCGCGCCCGCTCCAGCAAGTTCTCGACGCTACTCGTCGCCACGCTGGCCGGAGTCGTTTTTCTTGCCTCCTGGGCGACGATTCACCACGGCTTCTACGCCAAGCATCAGATAGTCGACACTCTTCTCTACCAGCACTACGGCGACTGGATGATGCACGGCAGCGTTCCCTACAGGGATTTCTCGCTCGAGTACCCGCCCGGAGCCCTGCCGATGTTCGTGATTCCGGCGATCGGCAACTCGGGCGGCGCCACTACGGCCGCCTCGACGCCCGGCCCCTATCGCGTGCGCCCCAGCTATCGCAGGAACTTCGAGTGGCTGATGGAGCTCTGCGGACTCGCCTCGATCGCGCTTGCAGCGGTCGCGCTGCGCCGGCTCGCGGTCTCAAACGGCGCCATGGCCGCGTCGCTTGCACTGGCCGCTCTCTCTCCGCTCATGCTCGGCTCTGTTTTCCTCTCCCGCTTCGACCTCTGGCCGACAGCGCTGGCACTCGCCAGTCTCGTCGCGGTACTCGGCGACCGGAATTGGGTCGGTTTCGGACTGCTCGGCGTGGCGACCGCGGCAAAGATCTTTCCTGTCGTGCTGCTTCCGGTCGCCGCTATCTGGATCTGGAAACGAAGCGGTAGGCGTGAGCTCCTTACCTGTCTGGAGATCTACTTCGCCGTTCTCGTCGCCTGCTTCTTACCCTTCGCCATCGCATCGCCGCAGGGACTGGCGCACGCCCTCGCTGTCCAGCTCGGCCGGCCACTTCAGATCGAGAGTCTCGGCGCGGCCGTACTCGTGTGTTTGCATCACCTCTTCGGACTCGCCGTGACGATGAAGAACGGCTCCGGCTCTCAAAACCTCGCCGGTAACACTCCCGAGATCGTGGCTTGGGTACAGACAGCTCTTCAGATCGCAGCGGCCATCGGCGTCTGGGTCTGGTTCGCCAAAGGCGAGGCCAGCCGTGAACGACTCTTGCGCGCCAGCGCAGCGGCGATCGTCGCCTTCGTTGCGTTTGGGAAGGTGCTCTCGCCACAGTTCCTCATCTGGCTTTGCCCCTTTATCCTGCTCGTTCGCGGTCGCCGCGGTGCCGTCGCCTCGGCGCTCTTTGCGCTCTCGTTGATCTTGACCCAGCTCTGGTTCCCGTTCCGTTATTGGAGCTACGCACTCAACTTCGCCGCCTTCCCGAGCGCCCTTGTACTTCTTCGCGATCTCGTCCTGCTCGGTATCTTCGCCACGTTGCTGGCCGAACCGAGGACGCGCGAGCAGAAGGTACCGGTGCCGGTAGCGCCTATGTGATTGCGAGCCTGATCGCCTCGCAGCTGAGCGCACGGCCGTCAGCGCCGCACTCGACAAGCGCTCCTTCGATTCGGACGTCGCCCTCGGCGGGCTCGAAGCGAACGTGCATCCCAGTCCGCATCCGCTCGATCGCGAGCTCGGCCCTGACTCCGATAACGGAGTCGTGCGGGCCGGTCATGCCGGCGTCGGTAATAGCCGCCGTTCCGCCCGGCAGAACGCGAGCGTCGTTTGTCTGCACGTGAGTGTGAGAGCCGAATACCGCGGTCACCCGTCCGCTCAGCCAGCGAGCGAGCCCGACCTTCTCGCTCGTCGCCTCGGCATGGATATCGACGAGTATGACCGGCGTGCGTCGGGTCGCTTCTTCGACGATCTCGTCGATGACCTCGAAGGGACCGCAGGCCACATTCATGAACAGGCTGCCGAGCAGGCTGACGACGGCGACCGGGGCACCATCGGCGGCCGGTAGAACAGTCACTCCGCGACCGGGCGAGAAGCGCGAGAGATTGGCGGGCCGGACGACTCGCTCGCTGCGCTCGAGGTAGGAGACGATGTCGGGCCGCCGCCAGACGTGGTTCCCGAGCGTGATCGCATCGGCACCGGCGGCGAGGATGCGCTCGGCATTCTTGGGCGTGATTCCGGCGCCGTCGGCTGCGTTCTCGCCGTTGACGACGCAGAAGTCGATCGCCAGCTCCTCACGCAGGCGCGGCAGTCGCTGCTCGACGGCACGCCGTCCCGGGGCACCGAAGACGTCGGCTAAGAAGAGAATTCTCACCGCCAGAGCGCCCCGGCCCGCCAACCGTCGGAGTGGAGTCTCCGGCGCGTCACACTTTCTCGAGAGAAGGAGTTTCCGCTCATACAATCGCTACGGGAGTATCGACATCGCGGCCGGGAAGACCTCGATAGTCACGTGGTTGCCCTGATCTTGGGTGTAGTGAGCAAGCTTCTGGTGCTCGACCTTGGAGAGGTCGATGACGCTTCCGACCCGCGTGAAGCCGGCGACAAGCGGTTTACCTATCTTAAGCTGAGGATCCGGCGTGAGCCGCGTCATCGACACGATGACCGTCGCATCGGCGTCAGGACTGATGTCGATGCGACGCCCGAACGCGGAGCCGTTGATCACGTAGGGGCCGATCTGGACGACCTTCCCGTCTACCGGCGCAAAGACGTCTGTGCCCGCCGCTGCGCCGATGTCGAGCGCGCCGTTGTCGGTTCCCGCTCCCCCCGACAGCTCGTAGTAGTTGAGACCGCCGCCGCCTGAGCCGGCAACACTGTGGAACAGACGGGCCAGCAGACCCTCATTTGCCTGCGTGCCCTCGGGCGAGAGGGCAATCGTGCCGGGCGAGGCGTGGTAGGCGATCGCGGTCAGCGCCTGACGAGCGACCGGCAACTTCAACGAGAGCGAACCGACTCGCGCGATGACGATAGGAACCGGTTGCTCGTTCCCGAGCCCCGAGCCGCCCGAGCTCGGGGTCGTGCCGAGCGGAGAGCGCGGACGGCCGCCGGTCAGGGCGCTCAGCACGAGCACGAGCGCGACTATCGATACCGCTAGCGTGGCGGCGGCCTGCCAGTAGTGACGCCGTGACCAGCGCGCTCGCTGGGCCGGCCTGTGCGGCCGCGCGCGCCGATTCCGCCGGCGCGCGTGTGCGCGGGAAGGCATGCGAATCACCGTACCGGAGAGGTGTGATGCTTTCAAATCGGTAGCGACACTGAAACGGGGCTCAGCGGCGAGCAAGCACGCCGGATAGATTGGAACCGGCCCGGGCGACTAGCACGCTACGATCTCGCCTATGCCCGATGGGGCAACCAGAATCGCGATTCCACGCTGGATTCAGCTCGTCGGCCTGCCGCTACTGCTGTTACTTGGCTGGGCGCTCGCGCAAACGGTTACGCGCGCCGTCTTTCTCTTCGTCGTGGCCGGGCTGATCGCCCTGCTTCTCAATCCCATGGTGCGAACGCTCGGGCGGATCTGGATACCGCGCGGATTGGCAGTCGCCATCGTCTATCTGAGTTTCGCCGCCGCCGCGACTTTCTGCATCGTTGCGCTGGCAACGGTGGGCCTCGACCACGTTCGCTCGTCCGCGAATCGCATCGACAACTACTTCACCAAGACCAACGCCCACCACCAGACCGCAGCCGCACGTGATGTCGACCGCTTGCAGAACTGGCTCGACAAACACCACTTGCAGCGAATCCAGATCCGCAAGCAGGGCCTCGAGTTCGTTCACAGCATCAACATCAAGAAGGTCACTTCGAAGGCGATCAGCCTGATCGAAGGCGCGGCGGTCGGCGCAATCACGATTCTCTTCAGCATCGTCTTGGTCGTGGTCGTCTCGATTTACATGCTGCTCGATATGAGCAGGCTGAGCGCGGCCATCGACCGCCGCTTCCCGCCCAAACGGGGCTCGCCGTCGTTGATGACGCAACTCGAGTCGGCACTGGCCGGCTACATCAAGGGGCAGCTTCTGCTTTCTCTGATCATCGGCGTCAGCGCCGGTGCCGGCCTCTGGCTCCTCGGTGCGACCGGGCTGCTGCCACACGGCGATCACTACGCCCTTTACTTTGGGCTCTGGGTTGCCTTCACCGAGCTGATTCCCTATCTCGGACCCTGGTTGGGAGCCATTCCGCCGATCATTTACGCGCTGGCGACACACCCCTTCTCGGCGGTCTGGGTGACGGTTCTGTTCCTGGTCATCCACCAGATCGAGGGCCATGTTGTCGTCCCCAAGGTAATGGGTAGCGCGCTTCGGCTTCACCCTCTACTCGTCATCTTCGGTCTTCTTGCCGGCGCCGAGATCTACGGCCTGCTCGGCATCTTCATCGTCTTGCCGCTGCTCGCCGTGCTTCGGGCGCTCTGGGAGTTCTTCGCGGAGCGCGTGACATTCGAGAGCTGGAAGACGGCGGAGCCATTACCGGTCGGCGTTCCGATCGAGAGCCCGGCTCCCGTACAGACCGAGCAAGCAGTCGAGAGGGAGACTCCGGACGTACCCGTCGCCGAGGAGAAAGCCGGACCGGATACGGTGGAATAGGTGTCGGACATCCTTCTCTCCGCGAACTCGGTATCTCGCCGTTACGGCCGTCTCTCGGCGCTCGCGCCGATCGATCTCGAGCTGCGCTCGGGAGAGGCCGTCGCCCTGGTGGGTCCAAACGGCGCCGGTAAGTCGACGTTGATCTCGCTCCTCGCCGGAGCTCTCAAGGCGACCGCGGGAACGATCACGGTCACCGGCGCGGCCAGAGTCGGATGGCTGCCGCAGCGGCCCGCTCACTACGTTCGTCTGACGGCGTTGGAGAACCTCGTTCTCTTCGCCCGACTCGAGAATGTCAGCAATCCGGAGCGGCGCGCCAACGAGATGCTGAAGCGCTTCTCGCTGCCGGCCGACCGAGCGAGCGCACTGCTCTCGGTCGGAAACCGACAGCGCCTCAGCCTGGCAATCGCCCTGCTGGGAAATCCGAATGTCCTTCTCCTCGATGAGCCGACGGCCTCGCTCGATCCGAAGCAGCGCGCTTTGCTCTGGCGCGAGGCGCAGCGCCACGTCGCCGAGGGTGGAGCCGTCCTTTTCTCGAGCCAGAATTTCGAGGAGGTCGAGCGGCATGCCACCCGAGTGATCGCGCTCGATGCCGGCGAGCTCGTCTTCAGCGGGTCCCCGGACAAATTCGTCATCTGGGAGCGCGAGCCGTGAGATCGCCAAAAGCCGCCGCGTTGCTCACGCGTAAGGACGTCATCTCGCTCCGGCGAGCGCCGCTGGTGGTAGTCCTGCTCGCCTGCTACCCGCTCATGATCGCCGGCCTGGTCGGCCTGGTCGCCGGCTACGCCAACGCACGACCGCGGGTGGCGGTGGTCGATCTGGATCACATCCCGCCCAAGACCAAAATCGCCGGTCACACCTACCACATCAAGCGCGCGATCGACGACGTGGCCAAGAACGTGCGCATCTCCTGGATGTCGAAGAGCGCGGCCGAGCAGGCGCTGAGAACCGGCAGCGTCGTGGGCGTCATCACCATCCCGCGGGGCTTCCTGGCCGATCTGAAGAGCGTCGTCCACAGCCCGACGCTCGAGTTCGAGACGGCGCAGGGCGGTATCTCCTCCCGCGTGACCCAGCAGATGCAGGCGCTCGTCTACAACCTCAACCTCAAGCTCCAGGGAGCGTTCATCAAGGATGCGATCGGTTACATCTCGCTGATCGAGCGCGGCGGCACGGCCAACTTCCTCGGCTCCAGCTACAACGTACTCGGGATCAAGAAGGCGCGGGCGTTGCTCCTGGCGGAGAAGGGGAACCCGCGCGCGGCCAAGGTGGCGCGCTTCCTCGACACCGCCGAAGGGGCGCTGCGCGCCTCCGAGGTCTCGGCCCGCGCTGTCGCCCAGCCGATCAAGCTGGAGGTCGAGACCCGGAAAGGACGCAGCTGGTTGTTCTCGGCGCAGATGCAGGCTTACGCGCTGGCGCTTACGATCAGCATTCTCGCGCTCGCCCTGGCCGCCGCGGTGACCGCGTCCGAGCGCGACGAGAACGTCGCCTGCCTGCTCGGGCGAGGGCTGATCTCGAAGCTCTCTCTGCTCGTCGCAAAGATCGCCCTGGCAACGATCATCTCGCTCGTCGTGGGGACAGGCATCCTGCTGGCGTTCGGCGCCATCGTCGACATCGGCGGCATTGCCGGCGGCCAGCCCTGGAGTCGCATTCCGCTCGTGCTCGTCGGAGTGCTTCTCTTCGGCGCCGCGTTCGGCGCGATCGGAACCGCTATAGGTGCGCTGGCGCGTGAAGGCCGCTCGGCCACACTGGGCGCACTCCTAGTCGCTCTTCCGATCGTCTTGCTCGGCCTGGTTCCGAGAGAGATCGTCCCTCCGGCGGGAATCATCAGCGACTTCTTCCCCTTCAGTCATGGCCAGCGCTTCTTCGGCGCGGCGCTCTACGACCTCCACCCCTGGGCCACGATCGTTCCAGAAACGCTCTGGCTGCTCGGGTTGCTCGTTCTCTGGGGAGCGGCGGCACGACTCGTGCTGCCCCGGCTTACGGAGGGATAAGTGGTCGCGGAGGCCGGCGACAATCCGAAAGACGCTCCTCCCGATCTCTGGGAGCGCCTGACGGGCGAGGGCAGCTCCGAGAGCGCGCTCTGGAGCGATTACCTCCTACCTGAATCTGAGCGCGAGCAGGAGCTGGCGTTCTCGCCGCTCAACACGGCCGCGCTGGCACTCGGAATCGAGACGATCTACGAGGGCTACCTCGTTCACTACGGCCGCCCGCGTCTGTTCGCGACGCCCGAGCCCGAGATCGCGCTTCTACTCGGCGATCGCCTCTATGCGCGCGGCCTGGTGCTGGTCAGCGCGCTCGGTGACGTCGCCGCCGTGGCTGACCTCGCCAATCTGCTCGAGCTCTGCGCTCGCCTGCAGGCCGAGGGCAGAAAGGATGACGGGGCTCTCTGGGCGGCCGGAATCTCGAGACTGGGTCGAGGCGGTATCAGCGGCGCCGGCGAAGAGTTCCTCGGCTCGGGTAATAGCGAGCCGCTACTTCGTCTGGCCCGCGAGAGCGCCGGCTCCGAGGCGGTCGAGCGCGCCCTAGCGGTGCACGCGCGCCGGTTTTCCTGAGACCCCTGCGAGTCCGACAACTTCGCCCACTTTGAGCGTCCGCTCGCAGCATCGAAGCGCCTACTAGTAAAGCCGCGCCCCGCACCGTAGAATCGCCGCAACTCAACTCCGGAGGTGGTCAGCCGTGGCTCGTTTTCACGTCTTACGCATTCCCTTCGCTGTGACCGCCGTAGTTGCGATCGCCGCGATCGTCGCCCCCTCCGCCGCTGCGGACATCAGCGGCCCCTGTACGGCGAGCATCGCCGGTCAAAACGTAAAAGGGCGCGGAACGGGCGCGCTCAGCAGTGCCATCACCGTCCAGAAGGACGCCGTCGTTCCGGTGACGATGAGCTCCGCCAGCCAGATCTCGCACCTCAAGATCCAGATCGAGTTCGCCGGCATCCGCTGGACGGTTCGCGACAAGCCCTCGCACGGTACGTCGTGGGCCAACTCGGTCGAGGTGAAAAAGTATGCGAAGTACGGAGTCGGTCTCTACAAGGTGATCGGGTCGAGCTCGGGAGGAGTCTCCTGCAGCGGCGCGGCGCTCGTGAAGGTGAAGGGCAACCCGCTCTCGACCGTGGCCGGGATCGTCGGGCTCGTGGCGGCGCTGGCGGGTCTGGGCGGTATAGGCGCCGCCGTGGCGATGACGATGCGCGCCGGCGAGCTGGGCTTCGGTAAGACGGTATTCGGAGCCCTGTTCGGTCTCATCGCCGGGCTCGGCCTGGCCGTTTTGCTCCAGGAGTACGCGGTCATGTACCCGACTCTGGGCGCTGCGATCGCCTCTGTCGGCCTCGGCGGGTTGTTCGGGATCGGGCTCGTCTTCATCTCGAAGCTCATCGGCGGCTCGGTTTCGGTTCCCGACTAGCTTCGTTTAGGCTGATCGCTTTTCGGGAGCCCGCTTCGTGCGGGCTCCCGCTTTCTAGGGCCGTATCTCGCACAATACGGACCGTGTGCTTGTCAGCTTCGAGCCCCGGCCTGTCACGCCTTGCACCCAGGTTCTTGCCTAAGCGGTCTCGCTCGCGAGTCCACGCACGTATCGGCGGACGGGCCCGCGCGGCACGACCGCCGACGAGCCCGCTCGGGCCCGAAGGGAGAAGTCCGGCCTTGGCTCACTCCAGCAGGACTGGGTCCAGTCATGTCGCTGGCGTAACATCGGCCCGGCTGCCGGCCACTTCCCCTATATGAACGTAACCGGGAGGCTCCAGAGGTCGAAGTCCGACGAGCAGCCCTTCGAGCGTCTCTACGAGCAGCACTTCGAGCGTGTCGCTGCCTATCTGCTGGCACGCACGGACCGGGACTCCGCTGCCGAGGCGGTCGCGCGGACCTTCGAGATCGCGTGGCGACGCCTTCCTGACATGCCGGTCGAGCCACTGCCGTGGCTACTCGGGGTCGCGCGTCGCGTGCTGGCCGATCAGCGGCGGGCTCAGGGCCGTCGGAACGCGCTGATCGAACATATCGCCGAGACAGCCATGGAGACATTCGACGATCATGCGGAAGCCTTGGCGACCCGCGAGCTCGTGCTCGCCGCGATAAAAGACCTCACCCTGTTTCAGCAGGAGGCGCTTCTGCTGATCGCCTGGGACGGGCTGAGCGAGCGTGAGGTGGCAGCCGTTCTTGGCTGCTCGCGCGGGGCAGTCGCCCTGCGACTACACCGCGCCCGCAAGCAGCTCCGTGCCGCGTTGGATCGCACCGCCCCCGAGTCGAGCCTTGTCGGCGATGCATCAGGTACCGCCGCGCCGCGCCGACCAGTCCACCCCTGCACGAAGGAGACCACATGAGCCACAACCTCGTTGAACTTGTCAGGGGCTTGCGTCCCGAGGACGCCGGCCGCGTCGATGAGCTCTTCCCCCCAGCGCAGCGGAGGGAGCTCTTCAGGGAGATCGTCAGCTCGGATCAATCGATCAGCGAAGAGTCGGGTCGGCGCCGTCTGACGCCGTCACGACACGCCCGCTGGTGTTCTTCGACGATCCACCGTGTCCGGCGTCCGGTACTGATCTCATCGCTCGGAGCGGTCGCTGCGGCGGCGGTTGCCGCAGGGCTGATCGCAAGCTCGGCTATGCGGCCACAAGCCGCCGCTGCGGGCGTCGCGTTTCGCACCGGCGCCGATGGTGACATTATCGCGACGGTAACCGACCCGTTCGCCGCGGAGAGCCAGCTGAAGGCCGCGTTTGCCGAGCACGGCCTGGACATCACCGTGAACCTCTTGCCAGTCTCACCGAGCCTCGTCGGAACCGTCGTCTTCATCAGCGACAGCGGCGGTGCCAGCGCGATTCAGCCGCTGCAGGGTGGCCCCTGCGTCACCGGTGGCGGGGGCTGCTCGATCGGCGTGAAGATCCCTGCCACGTTCACCGGCCAGGGCGACATCACACTCGGCCGCCCGGCCAAGTCTGGAGAGACCTATGAGTCGCAGGCCAGCGCCTTCGCGCCGGGAGAAGTGCTGCACTGCAGCGGCCTGCTTGGCGCACGGGTGGCCACTGCGCTGCCGGTTCTGAAAGCAAAGAAGCTCACCCCGCAATGGCGCGAGCGGTCGACCGGAGCCAATGACGCGACTGCGCCGACAAGCAACTACATCTGGGACGCCTTGATGCAAGCACCAGGCACGGTCATGATCTGGACCTCACCCACTCCACGGTCAGGTTCCGCCGCGTACACGCGTGCCCTCGACCAGGGCTGCTAGCCCAAGCACAAGCGCCCGATCGCTGAGAATCGCCGTCTCGCACACTCGGCCGGCGGATCCGGAAGGCCAGTCGCGCCTCGCCGCACAGACGTCAGCGCCCTATCGCTGAGAATCGCCGTCTCGCGCACTCGGGGCGCCGCTGACGGGACGAGCCCGGAGAGCACAGTGTTGAACACACGGGCTCGGAGAGGATCGTGCTGCCAGCGGTGTCAGGCGGATCCGGAAGGCCAGTCGCGCCTGGCCGCACGGATCCGCCGGCCAAGTGTGCGAGACTGGCGGTATGGCAGCTCCTCTCGACCTGCGCGAGTGGATCGCTCTCCTGGAGCGGGAGCGAGAGCTGGTACGCGTCGCCAGGGAGGCCGACCCCGAGCTCGAGATCACGGAAATCGCCGACCGCACGGTCAAGGCGGGCGGGCCGGCACTGCTGTTCGAACGGCCGAAGGGCTCCGAGCACCCGCTCTTGATCAACCAGTTCGGGACAGAGCGGCGTATGTGCCTTGCTCTCGGCGCGGAGACGCTCGATGAGGCGGCGCAGAAGGTCGCTTCGCTGATCGAGCTCGCGCCACCTCAGGGCGCCCGCGCCAAGCTGCGCAAGCTACGCCAGCTGAAGTCGGCGGCCACTAGCTCGCAGCCGCGACGAGTACGACGTGGTGCCTGCCAGCAGATCGTGCTCAGAGGCGATGAGATCGATCTCGGGCTGCTGCCGGTGCAACGCTGCTGGCCCGGCGATCCGGCGCCCTTCATCACGCTGCCCGCGGTGATCAGCCACGATCTCCGCTCGGGAGCTCGCAACGTCGGCATGTACCGCATGCAGGTAGCGGACGAGCGGACGACGTTCATGCACTGGCAGGTGCACAAGGACGGCGCCGCCAGCTGGCGCGGCATGGGCGAGCGGCTCGAGCTGGCGGTCGCGATCGGTCTCGATCCGGCGACGACCTACGCGGCCACCGCCCCGCTCCCGCGCGGCTTCGACGAGCTGATGCTGGCGGGGTTGCTGCGCGGCGAGCCGGTCGAGCTGGTGAAGGCGAAAACCGTCGCGATCGACGTGCCGGCCGACGCTGAGATCGTGCTCGAGGGCTATGTCGAGCGCGGGGAGGTCGGAATCGAGGGACCGTTCGGAGACCACACCGGCTTCTACTCCCCGGCCGATCGCTTTCCCCTCTTCCATCTCACCGCGATGACGATGCGCGAGAACGCGATCTATCCCTCGATCGTCGTCGGCAAGCCTCCCGCCGAGGACGCCTGGCTCGGCAAGACGAGCGAGCGCCTCTTCCTGCCCGCGATCAGGAGCGCTCTGCCCGAGCTCGTCGATCTCGATCTCCCGGTCGCCGGAGCCTTCCACAACTGCGCCATCGTCTCGATCCGCAAGGACTACCCCAACCAGGCGCGCAAGGTGATGAGCGCCGTCTGGGGCCTGGGCATGCTCAGCTTGACCAAGGCCGTCGTAGTGGTCGATGAGCACGTCGATCCGCACGACTACGAAGACGTCTTCTTCCACGTCTGCGCCAACGTCGATCCGGGGCGCGACGTCGCCATCGTCGAGGGACCACTCGACCAGCTCGACCATTCGGCGGCGCGCGAGTGCTTCGGGGGCAAGATCGGCATCGACGCGACAGCCAAGAGCGCCGCCGAAGGCGCCCGCGAATGGCCGCAGGAGATCGAGATGTCCGACGCCGTCCGCGAGCTGGTCGACCGGCGCTGGCGCGAGTACGGCATCCAGCTCTGAACTGGGCCGAGCGAAAAAGCTCGCCGGTCAACCAGCTTTGCTCCCAACTACCGTATCGCCAGCTTTTCAGGACGTTGCCTTCTCGGGACTTAGTGACGAAATCGAGATCGCAAACACGCGGAACGCAGCTCAAACGCGGTCGATTTGCAGCGGTTCTGCTGCGGGAGAAAAGACACGCTTTCGCCACAGTTTCCGCTTGACACCAAATGGTGTCTGACACCGTCGGGCGTCAAGGGGTGAGTTGCGCCGAATTCGTGCCAAACTCCACTTGGGCGCCGGCTCGACGAAACGGCACCCCTTCGAAGACGCCGTGCCGGATAAGTGAAACTTCGCCGAGACTTCGTCGCCATCCCGAAAAGCGCGCTAGGCTCCAGTTGAGATATCAGTGAAAGTATTTGTTGGCATAACGGGTGCTTCGGGAGCGCCGTATTCGGCGCGGCTGCTCGAGCTACTCGCCGAGAGCGGCTACGAGATCGGCCTCTGCGTCTCGGACGCCGGCGTTCAGGTGCTTGCTACCGAGCTCTACGGCAACGCGCAGCTACCGCGCTCGGAAGTGCTCACGCGCCTGACGGCGGCGCTAGCTGACGCTGTGCAAGTACTCGACCCAGGTGATTACTCGGCGGCCTTCGCCAGCGGCTCTGCCAACGTCGGCGCCTACGTGATCTGCCCTTGCTCGATGTCGAGCGCCGGCCAGATCGCCGCCGGAGCCGGCTCGAACCTGATTCACCGCGCGGCCGCGGTGGCACTCAAAGAAGAGCGAAAGCTGGTTCTCGTGCCGCGCGAGACGCCGCTTTCGTCGATCCAGCTCGAGGCGCTCTTGAAGCTGCGTAATGCCGGCGCGACCATCCTCTTCGCGGCTCCCTCCTTCTACGGCCGGGCCGAGTCGGTTGCCGATCTCGTCGACACGGTGGTCGCCCGCCTGCTCGATCAGCTCGGTGTCGCGCATGAACTGGGTACTCGCTGGGGAGAAGGAGGCCAGTGAGCGCCGAGCTCGAAGCCGAAGCCGTGCGGGCGATGTTCGACCGCATCGCGCCCGTCTACGACCGCATGAACCGGCTGATGAGCGCGGGCCTCGACCGGCACTGGCGCGACCTGACGGCCAGGCGGGTGGTACAGCCCGGCGACGTCGTGCTCGATGCGGCCTGCGGTACGGGCGACCTGGCGCTTGCCGACCTCAGAGCCGGCGCCGGCCGAGTCGTTGCCGTCGATTTCTCCGCTCCGATGCTCGAGCGTGCCAGACGAAAGTCGGAGGCGATCGAGTGGGTCCAGGGGGATCTATCGAAGCTTCACTTCGCGGACAACAGCTTCCAGGCGGCGACGGTCGGCTTCGGGCTGCGCAACGTCCCGAGCCTGGGCGGAGCGTTGCGCGAGCTCCGACGCGTGCTCGCATCTGGCGGGCGCCTCGGTGTGCTCGAGATCACGCGTCCGCAGGGTGCGCTGGCGCCTTTCTTCCGGCTCTGGTTCGACCGGCTCGTTCCGCTCGCCGGAAAGTTACTGCCGGGCGGCGCGGCGTACAGCTATCTGCCCGCCAGCGTGCGGCGCTTCCGCCGCCCGCAGGAGCTGGCCGAAAGCATGGCGCGGGCCGGCTTCGCCGATATCCGCTACCGCCTCCTGGCAGGTGGGATCGTGACGCTTCACGTTGGGGTCGCGCGATGAGCGCAGTCAGATCGTACGGACCGCTCGAGCTCGTCCGAAACTCGCCCGGGCTCTCCGACTACCTGAATGCGGTCGAGCTGCGACTCGACCGCCTGCTCGAGCGCGGCGGCGGTGTTATTGGTAAGGCCGCTTCCCAAACCCTGCACGCGGGTGGGAAGCGCCTGCGACCGGTGCTGGTGTTTCTCTCCTCGCCGATCGACCGGCCTGCGCCGGTTGCGGCCGGGGTCGCGGTCGAGCTCGTCCACTTCGCCTCGCTCGTTCACGACGACCTGATCGACGGAGCCACACTACGCCGCGGCGTCCCCTCGATGTGGAGTGCGTTCGGCAAGTCGGTAGCGACGGCAAGCGGCGACTGCCTGTTCGCGCTCGCCTTTTCGGAGTTGGCCCGCGAAGGCGATCCGGGCGCACTCGAGGCGCTCGCCGAGGCCGCGCTCGCTCTCACCGAGGGCGAGGCGCTGCAGCGCGAGCAACTCTTCGACCCCTCCGTCGGTATCGACGCTCAGCTGGATCGGTGCGCACGCAAGACCGGCGCACTCTTTTCGGTCGCTTGCCGGCTCGGCGCCGGCGACGTTTCCAGCCAGCTCGGCGACTTCGGGCTCGCACTCGGTATCGCCTTCCAGATCGTGGACGACATCCTCGATTGCGTGGACGAGACGGGGAAGACGGGCAAGACGCCCGGCACCGACCTGCGCGACGGCGTACCGACGATTCCGCTGCTCCTGGCGGCCGAACAGGACGAGCTGGTCAGGTCCGCCTTAGCGGGAGGATCTTGCGCTGGAGTGCTCAAGCGTGTGGCAGCGTCCGGCGCGCTGGAGCGCTCGCAGGAGATCGCGCGGGAATACGCGCGTGCGGCCTGTACGTATCTCGACGGACACGGCCGCGCCCGGGCGCTCGAAGCGCTCGCGCAGGTAGTCGTGGAAAGAACGAGATGAGCCTGGCCGCGCCGACCGGCAGCGCCGCGCTCGAGCTCGTCCAAGAGAAGTTGGAGAGCGGTGAGCGCCTCGATTCCGCAGACGGGCTCGCTCTGCTCGAATCGAGCGACCTGCTCGCGCTCGCTGAGCTCGCCGAACGCGCGCGGCGACTACGCGGCGGCGGCGATGAGGCCTACTTCGTCCGCAACCTCACCCTCAACCAGACAAATGTGTGCCGCGTGAAGTGCAAGTTCTGCGCCTTCGCCCGCTCGCCTCGCCAGGAAGGCGCCTATACGCTCAGCCCGGCCGAGCTCGTGGACGAGGCGGCACGCGCCTTCGAGCTCTCGCCCTTCAACGAGCTCCATCTCGTCAACGGCGAGAGCCCGCAGGTCGATTTCGACTGGTACCTGGAGACGATGCGAGCGCTGCGCGAAGCGCTACCGGGCGTGCACCTCAAGTGCTACTCGGCCAGTGAGATCCACCATATGCACACGCTCTCGGGCCTTTCCTACGCCGAGGTGCTCGGCGAGTTGAAGCAAGCCGGGCTGGGATCGCTCACTGGCGGCGGCGCCGAGATCTTCTCGCCGCGCGTGCGCAAGCTGATCGCGCCCGGCAAGGAGCCCGCCGAGAACTGGCTCGAGGTGAACCGGGTCGCGCACTCGCTGGGAGTCCCGAGCCACTGCACGATCCTCTACGGCCACATCGAGACGACCGAGGAGCGCGTCGAGCATCTGCTGCGCCTGCGCGAGCTGCAGGACGAGACGGGCGGCTTCCTCGCCTTCGTCCCGCTGGCCGTCCATCTCGACAACACGCGCCTCGACCTCGACGACGGCTTCGGCCCCAGCGGTGCCGACGACCTGAAGATGATCGCCGTATCGCGCCTCCTGCTCGACAACGTCCCCCACATCAAGGCCTACTGGATCTCGATCGGGCTGCCGCTGGCGCAGGTCGCGCTCCACTTCGGCGCCGATGACGTCCAGGGCACGGTCGGGCGCGAGCAGGTCTTCCACGCCGCCGGCGCCCACACCGAGACCGAGCAGGGCGTCGACCGCCTGGTTCGCTTCATCCAGGCAGCCGGCCGCGTCCCGGTCGAGCGCGACACCCTCTACAACGAGCTCAGGCGCTGGGAGTAGCGACCGAGAGCGACGCCGACTCAGACGGGAGGCCAATGGATACGAACAGCGAGAAGATCGAGAAGATCGTTCGAGACCGCAAGCGTGGTCACACCAAGCTCGGCAAGTCGTCGCAGGGCTACCGCCTGTTCGGCGAGCTCGATCGACACACCTTCACCGACGGCGCCCTGGCGAAGCAGGAGAAGGAGCTGATCGCTCTCGGGATCTCGGTTCACAAGAACTGCGAGCCGTGCATGGAGTGGCATATCCACGAGGCGCTGAAGAGCGGAGCCAGCCGCGAGCAGATCATCGAGGCGCTCGAGGTGGGAATCGAGATGGGAGGCGGTCCGGCATCGGTGTCGGCACGCTTCGCAATGGACGTGCTCGACTACTACTCGGAGAGGTCGAGCTGAATTCGGGGACACGATGATCAGGCTGGGACGGATCTGCTACGTGAACATGGCGCCGGTCTACTACCGGCTCGAGGCCGAGGTTGAAGAGGTGGCCGGCGTCCCGACCGAGCTGGCGCGGAAGCTGCTCGGCGGCGAGGTCGATGTGGCCGCAATCCCGTCGATCGAGTTCGCGCGAAACGCCGAGGCGCTGGAGATGATGCCCCGGCTCTGCGTTGCCTCGGACGGAGCGGTCGACTCGATCCAGCTCGTCTCGAGCGTCGCCCCTGAGCGGTTGCGCCGGATTGCGGTCACTCCGGAGAGCGCCACCAGCGTCGCGCTGATACGGATTCTCTTCCCGCGGGCAGAGCAGGTGCCGCTCGGTGAGCCCGCTCAGGCGAAGCTCCTGATCGGCGACGCGGCACTCAGGAGCGCCTTCGAGGACCCGACGCCCCACTACGACCTGGGCCGGGTCTGGCGCGAGCGAACAGGGTTACCGATGGTCTTCGCCGTCTGGGCCTACCGTAAAGGGGCCGACGCGGGCATGGCCGAGCTGGAGCAGGCGCTTCTCTCCTCGGTACGGGCCGCCCGCTCGGAACCCGAGCGCCTGGCGCAGCAGGCGAGCGAGCGCTACGGCTATCCGCCCGGCTTCCTGGCCCGCTACTTCGAGAAGCTGCGCTATGGCTTCGGCCCGCGCGAGCGGGAAGGACTACTCCGCTTTTACGAACTGGGCAGCTCGGTCGGGGCGCTGGGGCGCGTGCCCGAGCTGGCGGCGAGCGGGGTGAGCGAATGAACGTGGCCGAGCAGACGGGCGTCGCCTCCATCCTCGAGCGCACGCTCGCGGGCGAGCGCCTCTCGGATACCGACGCCCTCACGCTGCTTCGCTCGCGGGAACTGATCGAGGTTGGAAAAGCGGCGAATAAGATCCGAGCTCGCCTCAACGATCCGGGCCGAGTCACCTTCGTCGTCGACCGAAACGTCAACTACACCAATATCTGCTCGGTCCGTTGCGAGTTCTGCTCCTTCTCGCGTGACCCCGGCGACCGGCGCGAGGGCTATCTGCTGCCCAAGCCCGTTCTCTTCAAGAAGATCGAGGAGACGCTGGCACTCGGCGGCACCGGCATCCTGCTGCAGGGCGGGCACCACCCCGATCTCGACTTCGCTTACTACGACGATCTCTTCCGCTCGATCAAAGCGCGCTACGAGATCCACCTGCACGCGCTCTCGCCCTCCGAGGTCCTGCACATCTCGCGGCGCTCGAAGCTGGCGGTGCCCGAGACGATCAGGCGCCTGCACAAAGCGGGGCTCGACTCCATCCCGGGCGGCGGCGCCGAGATCTTGGTCGACCGGGTGCGCCGCTCGCTCTCACCGCGCAAGGCCAAGACCGACGAGTGGCTGTCGGTGATGCGGGAGGCGCAGCGGCTCGGCCTCTCGACCACGGCAACGATGATGTACGGCCACATCGAGACGCTCGCCGAGCGCGTCGAGCACATGCGCCGCATCCGCGAGCTCCAGGACGAGACCGGCGGCTTCCGCGCCTTTATCTCCTGGACGTTCCAGCGCGACGGCAACCGCCTCCAGGAGAAGGTGCCCGAGGCCGCCCGCCCGACCTCGTTCGACTACCTGCTCACCCAGGCGGTCAGCCGCCTCTACCTCGACAACGTCCCCCATATCCAGGCCAGCTGGCTGACCCAGGGGCTGAAGATCGGGCAGCTGGCGCTCGCCTTCGGCGCCGACGACATCGGCTCCACGATGATCGAGGAGAACGTCGTCGCCTCGGCCGGCACTCACTTCGCCACGACCACCGAGGAGCTCGTGCACCTGATCCGGGCCCTCGGGAAGACGCCGGTGCAGCGGGACACGTACTACAAACCGGTCAAGACCTGGGACTAGTTCTGCGCCTCCAGCGCACCGCTGCTCAAACACCCGCTAGGCTCCAGCTCGTGATCGAGCAGCTTCTCGGCACGCGCCCCTTCCAGATCGGCATCGTCGTGCGCGACGTGCACGAGGCCGCGGCGCGCTACAGCAAGCTCTGGGGGATCGAGGACTGGGTCTTCGTCGAGAACGGGCCCGAGAACATGCACGGCCTGCACTACATGGGAGGTCCGGCCGACTTCTCGATGCGCCTGGCGCTGACCGGATCGAATCCCCAGCTCGAGCTGCTGCAGCCGCTCGAGGGCCCTTCGATCCTGGCCGACTGGCTCGAGCGCCGCGGTGAGGGCATGCACCACCTGGGCGTGCTCGTCGCCTCGGTGGACGAGACGATCGCTCAGATGGAGGCGGCCGGGATCAAGTGCGTCCAGCACGGCTACGGCTTCGGCGCGGACGGCTCGGGCGCTTTCGCTTACTTCGACACCGAGGCCGAGCTCGGCTGCCTGCTCGAGGCGATCGAGCCGGCGAACGAGTAGAGCGCCTGCTTCCCCGGCGCCCGGCGGGCTAGCTCCATCTAGACTGGCCCGCGGTGCTCCTAGCTTCGATAACCGGCTCGCTCACCGACTTCATCACGACCCTGATCGGCAATCACGGAGTCGAGGCGGTGTTCGGGCTGACAGCGCTCGCCGCCATCCTTCCCACCGGCGGCGAGCTGGTGATGCTGTATGCCGGAGCGCTCGCGGCCGGTGCCTTCTCGCAATCGGTCGTGTTCTTCGGGCACCCGGTCGAGACGAGGTCGGGGGCGTTCATGACGATCGTGGCGGCGGGAATCCTGGGCGACACGCTCGGCTCGCTCGCCGGCTGGGCGATCGGGATTTACGGCGGCCGGCCTCTGCTCGAGCGCCACGGCCGCTGGCTGCATCTCTCGCACGAACGACTCGAACGCGCCGAGCGCTGGTTCGCGCGTTTCGGTCGTGTGGCCATTCCGCTAGGGCGGCTGACTCCCTTTGCCCGTTCGCTCATCTCGGTTCCCGCCGGGGTCTTTCGCGTCCGCTTCGCTCCCTTCGCGCTGCTGACCACGCTCGCCTCGGTCGTCTGGTGCTTCGCCTTCGCATCGGTCGGCTTCGCGCTGGGCTCGAACTGGCGCCAAGTCGAGAGGAGTTTTCGTTATGTCGACCTCGCGGTGATCCTTCTGATCGTCGCCGCGATCGCCCTAGTTGTTATTCGCCGTCGGCGCTCGACTAAACTGGCGGGCCGAGATGTCCAAGATCCCGCTGATTGACGTCAAGGCCCAGTACGCGCCGCTCGCCGACGAGCTGAAGGCGCGCTTCGCGGAGGTGCTCGAGGCGGGGCAGTTCATCCTCGGTTCCAACGTGAAGGCGTTCGAGAGCGAGGCCGCCGCCAAGCTCGGCGTCTCGCACTCGATCGGAGTCGGTAACGGCACCGACGCGATCACGCTGGTGCTGAACGCGCTCGGGATCGGTCGCGGTGACGAGGTCATCTGCCCGGCCTTCACCTTCTACGCCACCGCCGAGCCGATCGCCCAGCTCGGCGCGACTCCCGTCTTCGCCGACATCGAGCGCGAGACGATGAACATCGACCCCGCCGACGTCGCCCGCAAGATCACGCCGCGCACTAAAGCGATCATGCCGGTGCACCTCTTCGGCCGGCCCGCCAAGGTCGACGAGCTCAAGCTGCACGGGCTGCCCGTGATCGAAGACGCCGCCCAGGCCTTCGGCGCTCGCGGCGTTGCCCAGAAGGGCATCGCCGCGACCTTCAGCTTCTTCCCGACCAAGAATCTCTTCTGCCTCGGTGACGGTGGCCTGGTCGCCACCAACGACGAGGCGCTGGCCGAGCGCGTGCGCATGCTCCGCTTCCACGGCTCGCGCGACAAAAAGACGTTCGAGTACGTCGGCTACAACTCACGCCTCGACGAGCTGCAGGCGGCGATGCTGCGCGTCTTCCTCAACCACATCGACCGCTGGAATGAGCTACGCCGCGAGGGCGCAGCGCGCTACGCCGAGCTCGGCCTCGGCGATCTGGTCGAGCTGCCGAAAGACGAGCCCGGTCACGTCTATCACCTCTTCTGCGTTCGCAGCCCGGAGCGCGACAGATTCCGCGAGGCGCTCGCAGCAGCCGGAATCGGTCACGCCTGCCACTACGTGGTACCGCTGCATCTACAGCCTTCGCTGGCCCAGCTCGGCTACGAGCAGGGCGACCTGCCCGAGACCGAAGCAGCCGCCCGTGAGAACCTCTGCGTCCCGCTCTGGGCCGGGATCTCGCGTGAGCAGCAGGAGCGCGTGGTGGCGACGTTGCAGGACGCGACGGCGGTCGCCGCTGCCACGCCGGTGCCGTGAACCTGCTCAGTCGGCACCGCTTGTGGCAGCTCGCCGCCGACGGTGCCTTCGTAGCTGCCGCCTGGTTCGTGGCCTTCTGGCTGGCCTTCGATCTGAACTCGATCAACACTCCTTACGATCGCTTCCTCGGCTGGAAACCGATCGTGCTGGTCATAGTTCTCAAGCTCGCGGTCTTCGTCGCCTTCGGCTTCTACAACCGCTGGTGGCGTTACGTCTCCACACGCGATATCTGGACGGCGGCCGCGGGAGTGACCATCGCCTGCGTCGTCGCCGATCTCGTCGTCTATTCCGCCCGCCTCACGCCCTCGGCTTTCCAGCTCCCGCGAAGAGTCATGGTCACCGACTGGCTGTTCCTGCTGGCGTTCATCACCGGCTCGCGCACGCTCGCCCGCACCTTGATCGAGCGCCCGCTACCGGGAGAGCGGCTGGCGCACGGCAAGGAGGTGCTGATTGCCGGAGCCGGCGACGCGGCCAGCGTGATGCTCAGGGAGCTGCACCGATACCGGCACCTCGACTACACGCCGATCGGCCTCGTCGACGACGACCCGCGCAAGCAACGCCTGCGCCTGCACGGCGTCAAGGTGCTGGGCACCATCTCGGACCTGCCGCTGCTACTGCGCGGGAACCGGCCCGATGAGGTGCTGATCGCGATGCCTTCGGCCTCGGGCCAGGTGCGGCAACGAATCGTGGAGATGTGCCGCGAGGCGAGCGTGCCGGTGAAGACTCTGCCCGGGCTCTACGAGCTCTTCTCGGGTGAGCTGACGACGCAGATCCGGCCCGTCCAGGTCGAGGACGTGCTGGGGCGCGAGCCGATCGAGGTCAACTTCGAGGAAGTCGCCGGCTACCTCGCCGGTCAGACCGTGGTCGTGACCGGCGCCGGCGGCTCGATCGGCTCCGAGCTGTGCCGCCAGATCGCCCGGGTCGGGCCGAAGAAACTGCTGCTGGTCGAGCAGGGCGAGACGCCACTTTTCGAGATCGACCGCGAGCTGAGGCAGGATCGCGGCTTCGAGGACTGCGTGGCGGTGCTCGCCGACGCCGGACAGGAGGAGAAGATGCGGCCCCTGTTCGCTCAATACCGGCCCCAGGCGGTTTTCCACGCCGCCGCCTTCAAGCACGTTCCCCTGATGGAGGCGAACCCGCTCGAGTCGGTTCGTAACAACGCTCTGGCGACTCGCTCACTGGCTCGGGTCGCCCGCGACAGCGACGTCGAGCGCTTCGTGCTCATTTCCACCGACAAGGCCGTGACACCGCAGACGGTGATGGGCCAGTCGAAGGCGCTCTGCGAATGGATCGTCGAGGCGCTCGGATCGAAGAAGGGAAACGGAACCAAGTTCATCGCGGTGCGCTTCGGGAACGTGCTCGGCTCGTCCGGCAGCGTGATTCCGATTTTCAGGCGCCAGATCGAGAAGGGCGGCCCGGTCACCGTCACCGACCCCGAGATGACTCGCTACTTCATGACCATTCCGGAAGCCGTCTCGCTGGTCGTTCAGGCCGGCGGCATGGGCTCTAGCGGCCAGGTGTTCGTGCTCGACATGGGCAAGCCGGTGAAGATCCTCGAGCTGGCGCAGAACATGATCCGGCTCTCGGGCAAAGAGCCCGGGCGCGACATCGAGATTGTCTATTCCGGCATCCGGCCGGGAGAGAAGCTGCACGAGGAGCTCTGGGGCGAGCACGAGACGGTCTCCCCCACCAAGCACCCGAAGATCCGCAAGCTGACCTGCCCGGCGATCGATCCCAAGTGGCTCGACTCCGAGCTGGCGGCGCTGGCGAAGCTCGTCGCCAAGGGCGACGCGGATGGAGTGGTCACGCGGCTGGCTCGGATCGCCTGCAAGGCGCAACGGCTAGAGCCCGAGAAGGGGCTTTCGGGCACAGCCGGGCAGGGAAAGTCCGGCACAGTTCCGGAACAGACCGTCGCCTGACATGTCGCAACTCCGCCGCTAGCTTGGCGTTGTGGAGACTGAGGGCATTTTCGCGGAGCTCAACCCCGAGCAACGGCGCGCCGTGCTTCAGACGCGCGGGCCGGTCTGCATCCTCGCCGGCGCCGGCTCGGGCAAGACGACGACGATCACGCGCAGGATCGCCTGGCAGGTGGCGAGCGGCGCCTTCCCCGCCGACCAGATCCTGGCCGTGACCTTCACCGACAAGGCGGCGGCCGAGATGCGCACCCGCCTCAAGGCGCTCGGCGCGGAAGGTGTCGCCGCTCGAACCTTCCACTCCGCCGCGCTGGGACAGTTGCGCTGGCTCGCTCCGGGCAAAGTCGGCGAGATCCTTCCCAGCAAGGGTCTGCTCCTGCGCCGGATCGCCAGCAGCCTGCCCCGGCCCTACTGTTACCGGACAGCCTCCGATCTCGCAGGAGAGATCGAGCGGGCCAGGAACCGGCGCATCCCGGCGAGTCGCTACCTCTCCAGCCTCGACGGTCACGAGCCACCGCTCCCCGCCGATCTGATGCTGCGGGTCTACGAGGCTTACGAGCGTGACAAGAGAGAGGCCGGTCTGATCGATTTCGAGGATCTGCTGGAGCTGGCGATCCACCTCTACGAGCAGGACGAGCAGGCGGTCATGCTCCTGCGCGAGCGTTACCGGGCCTTCACCGTCGACGAGTACCAGGACGTCAACCTGCTCCAGCAATCGCTGCTCGATCTATGGCTGGGAGATCGCGACGAGCTCTGCGCCGTCGGCGACGACTACCAGGCGATCTACGGCTTCACCGGCGCCACATCCGACTACCTGCTGGCGCTACCGGAGCGCTTCCCCCAGGCGACGGTGGTGACGCTGGAGTCGAACTACCGCTCGACACCTCAGGTGCTCGAGCTGGCAAACCGCCTGGTTCCTCAACTCGGCGGCGCCATCAAGACGCTGCGGCCAACCCGCGGCGATGGAGCCGAGCCGATTCGCCGCATCCTCGACGGGCCGGAAGAGGAGAAGCGCTTCCTGGTCGAGGAGATCGAAAGGCTGCGCGAGCAAGGCACCAAATTCGAGGAGATCGCGATCCTGGTCCGCTCGAATGTGCGCGCGGCCGACTTCGAGGAGGCGCTCGCGGAGGCTCGCATCCCCTTCCAGGGCTCCTCGGTGCTCGAGCGTGAGGCGGCCCGCTATCTTATGCGACGCGCCGCCTCCCTGGCGGCCGGGGAGCTCTCGCGCGGGATACGCCGTCTCGCCCATGCTCAGGGTTGGCTCGAGCAGCCGCCGAAGCGCCTCGGCGACCGCGAGATGACCAGGCTCGCGGATATGACCCGGCTCGTTCGTCTCGCCGCGGAGCTCGACGACGGCGAGCTGGACGGCGCCGCCTTCGTGGCCGAGATTCACCGCCGCTTCGATCCGCGTGCGGCGGGACTCGGCGTTCACCTGCTCACCTACCACCGCGCCAAGGGACTCGAGTTCACGGCGGTCTTCCTGCCGCGACTGGAGGAGAAGGAGCTGCCCTGCAAGCTCTCCAGCGAGCGTCCCGACGAGCTCGCCGAGGAGCGGCGCCTGCTCTACGTCGGGCTGACGCGCGCCAAGCGGCAGCTCTTCCTGAGCTGGACCGAGAAGGCACCGCCGAGCCGTTTCCTGGCCGAGCTCGGTCTGGCCGATCCCGACCCCGGTTGGCGAAAGGGAGTAGAGGTATATGCGCGCTCGCCCAGCTTCGAGCCGCTTCGCGCCTGGCGCCGATCCAGAGCCCGGAGCGACGGCGTGCCCGCGTTCGTCGTCTTCTCGAACCGCGCCCTTGCGGAGATCGCCTCTCGCCGACCCGGCTCGCTGAACGAGCTGGCCGAGATTCCGGGCGTCGGTCCTCAGAAACTCGAGCGCTACGGCGAAGAAGTGCTGGCAGTTCTCGCGGCAAACTGACCTGCCGGAACGAGCTCAGCCCCGCCGCCAGCCCGCCGGAGCGTGCGCCCACCAACGTCCGTCACGGCGGTTGACCTCGACCGGAATGGCGAAGCAGCGCGAGAGCGTCTCGTTTGTCAGCGTCTCCTCGACAGGGCCCAAGCCGACCGGCTCGCCGCGGTGCAGGAGCAAGGCGTGGGTGGTCGTGCGCGGCAACTCCTCGAGATGGTGCGTGGCAAGCACCGTTGTCAGCTCGGGATCGCTGCCGGTGAGAGCCTCCAGGGCAGCCAGGAGCGCCTCGCGCGCCGGCAGGTCAAGCGCGGCCGCCGGCTCGTCCAGCAGCAGCAGTCGCGGCGAGCTCATCAGCGCTCGGGCGAGGAGCACACGCTGGCGCTCACCCTGCGAGCAGATCCCGAAGGGACGGTCGGCCAGGTCGGCACAGCCGAAGAGCTCGATCAGCTCGGCGGCCCGCGCTCGAACGCCGGCGTCGTAGCGCTCCCAGAGCGGGATGCGCGTTCCAGTCGCCCCGGTCAGGACGATCGTCGACACCTCGTAGCTCTCGTCGAGCTTGCGATCGAGCCGGTTCTCGACCACTCCGATCTTCTCTCGCAGGCGCCTCACGTCGGTGCGGCCCATGCGCTCGCCGAGCAGCTCGACTCTTCCCTCGGTCGGATGCATGACCGCGGCCGCCAGCGTCAGGAGCGTGCTCTTACCGGCTCCGTTCGGGCCGAGAAGCGCCCACTGCTCCCCCGGTTCCACGCGCCAGTCGATTCCTGAAAGCAGCCAGCTCTTGCCCCGGCGCACGCCGACGCCATCCATCAGGATCGCCGCCGTGCGTCCGCTCACGACCCGAGCCGCTCGATCTCGTCGAGGCAGGCGCGCAAGCCCTCACGCCAGTGCGGTAGGCGCGGCGTCTCCGGCTTCTCGCTGCGCAGGACGGAGTAAGCCGGGCGCGGAGCCGAACGATCGAGCTCGGCGCTCGTAATCGCCCGCACGCGACAGTCGAGACCCGCCTCGGCGAAGATCGCCTCACTGAGCTCCTTCCAGGTGCAGTCCCCGTCCGCCGCCACGTGGTACACGCCGAAGGGGAGTCCGACGATCTCACGGGTCGCCGCGGCGAGATGACCGACGTAGGTGGGACAGCCGCGCTGGTCGTCCACCACGGCGACCTCGTCGCGCTCGGCGCCGAGGCGGAGCATAGTGCGCAGGAAGTTGTGCCCGGTCGCGCCGAACAGCCAGGAGCTACGAACGATCCAGGTCCGATCGCCGGCCGCCTGCTCGCCGGCGAGCTTGCTGCGCCCGTAGACCGAGAGCGGACCGGTCGGATCGGACTCGAAGTAGGGCGAGCGCTTCTCGCCGCTGAAGACGTAGTCGCTGGAGTAGTAGACAAGTGGCGCCCCCAGGGCGGCGACGTTACGAGTTCCATCGACATTGACTCGCTCGGCGCCTTCGGGAGCGCCCTCGGCGCCGTCCACGTCCGTCCAGGCGGCGGTGTGCAGAGAGAGGTCGGGTGCCTCGAGCCAGAACGGCGCCGGCTCGGCCACGTCCCACTCGCCCAGGTCGACCCCGGTGAGATGGTCGTCCGCGAACGCCTCGACCAGCGCGCGGCCGAGTTGCCCGGCCGAGCCGGTGATCAGGACGCGGCGAGGTCGCGCGGCGACAGGATCGGTGCTTGTGTGCTCCACAGGTTCTTGACGCGTGGGTCGGCCCAGGAGATCCCCTGCTCGTCCGGATCGTCGGGGTTGTACTCCTCGGTGACGTGGTAACAGAAGAGAACGTCGGTGAGAGCCTCGAAGCCGTGCGCGTGATAGCCGGGCACCCAGACCGCGACGGGGTTCTCGTCGCCGACGTCGAGCGAGAAGGCCGCGCCCGACTCGCGATCGAGCACGACGACGCGTGCCGTGCCCTGCATACAGACGAAGAAGTCGTCCTGGCCGCGCTCGTGGTAGTGGAGGCCGCGGATCACCCCCTTGCGCGAGAAAGAGATGTTCGTCTGTGTGGTCGGACGCGGAAGCACGCTGTCGCGCCGGATCTCACAGAACCAACCGCGCTCGTCGGCGAAGCGCCGGAGCGAAATCAGCTTCATTCCAGGCAGGAGGCCGTTCGCCGTCTCGCTCATGGTTTGTTCGCTCCATTTCGGCGCACGAAGTCGTTGACGGCATAGTAGGAATCGATCGATTCGCCCGCGTCGCCCCAGAAGCCCTCGATCAGGTCGTACTCCATCGTTCCCTGCCCGACGTACCAGTTGTTCACGTCGGTGATCTCGAGCTCGCCGCGGCCCGAAGGCTCCAGCTTGGGGATCAGCTCGAAGACGTCCGCGTCGTAGAAGTAGATGCCGGTTACGACGAGGTCGCTAGGCGGATCTTGCGGCTTCTCGACGATCTTCACGATCCGCTCGTCAGCGTCTAGTTCTGGTACGCCGAGGTGGCGCAGGTGCTCGGGATCGCTCTCACGCGCCAGTAGAACGCGGGCGCCCCTCTCCTGCGCGCAGAAGCGCTCGACCGAGGCAGCGAATGAATGCTCGAGCACGTTGTCGGCCAGCATCACGACGACGCGCTGGCCGCCGGCGAACCGCTCGGCCAGCCCCAGCGCCTCGGCTATCCCGCCGGCGCGCTCCTGATAGCCGTACTCGAGCCTCGAGATACCGTACTCGCGCCCGTTGCCGAGCAGGCGTAGGAACTCACCCGCATGCGTGCCGCCCGTCACGAGCATCAACTCGGTCACGCCGGCCTGTACGAGCGCCTCGATGGCGTAGGAAACCATCGGCCGGTCGTAGATCGGAAGCAGATGCTTGTTAGTGATCCGTGTCAGCGGGTGTAGCCGGGTTCCGGAGCCGCCCGCCAGAATCACGCCTTTCAGTCCGTCTGCCATCGCAGGGGATGCTACAAGCAGCGCCTCAGCCCTTGCCGGCGAGGCTGTTGATCGTCAGGAGGGCGAAGAGAACCAGTACCGCCTCGCTGACGATCCAGGCATGGCTGATCATCCAGCCGCGAACCTTCGGCATGGCGATCCTGGCGCGCTCGCCGAGGAGCGCGATCACCAGCGCCGGGGCGCCCAGCAGGAGTAACGTCAGGGCCACGAAGGGAAGGCACTGCCACCAGGCAGCGCTGGAGTGGCCGACGTGCAGCCCGGCCGCGATCGAGCTGGCGATGTCGGTCGGGAAGAGACCGAGCAGGACGAGCCCGAGCAGGAAAGTGAGCCTCGGCCGGGCGCCTTGCAGCCTGGCCATCCAGCGCGGTGGCTCGCTGCGAGCCCGGCGGAGATAGACGTGCACTGCCTGGAAGAGCAGGAGCGCCAGCACGACCGAGTCGACGACGCGCATGACGGCCCCACGGTGCCCGCTTCCGGCGGCGCTCCTAGCGCCACGGGTGGCAAGGAAGGCCACGCTGACCACCAAGGTGATCGAGACGGCCGCGCCGGCCACGTACGCGAGCGAGCAACGCGCCCAGCGCTCGCTCGTAGCCAGAAAGAAGGCCGTCACGATCTGGGGCCCAGTGACCATGACGATCGCGAGCGGGAGGATCTCGACGTAGCTCATTCCGAGCCGAGCCTAAGCGATTTGAGCAAGGGATGGAGCCGGTCAGACGAGCTCGGCCACGGCGGTCGCCTTCTCGTGCGAGACGAGCGGCGACGGTGCTACATACACGGCGCGCCAGCGGTGACGGCAGCCACCAGTTGTAGCGACCGAGGAGCGCCATCAGCGCGGGCGCGAGGATTGCCCGGATCAAGGTGGCGTCGAAGAGTATGGCGGCAGAGAGGTAAACGAGCGCGCAGTCGAGCTCGACGCATCGACTCGGGTCTCGATCGCTACGACCTCCGCGGCCGTTCGCGAGCAGAGAGCTAGGCTTGCATTGTCGACCAACGAGGTAAAAGAGAGAGATGAGCGAGCGCAAGAGCAAAGGCCCACGTTCGGAGGAGATCGACCAGTTCGATCAGCTCCTGACGGATCTCTGGAGAGCGCAATTCGGCGGCCGCCACGGCTTCTGGCCGGCCGTCGACAGCTACCGCACCGAGGAGCCGCCGCGACTCGTCGTGATCGTCGAGCTGCCGGGTATCGACCCCGAGCAGATCCAGATCGTCCTTCACGACGGCGCGCTGATCATCGCGGGCGAGCGCATCCGGCCGAAGACATGCGGGCGTCGCTATCACCAGATGGAGATCGACCACGGGCCCTTCGAGAGGCGCATCCAACTGCACGAGCAGGTTGACGCGGAGGGCGCCGGCGCCAGCTACGAGCGCGGTCTGCTCGAGATCGTCCTGCCGATCGCAAAGCGCCCCACGGGCCCCGTGCGAGTACCGATCGAGCTGAGGTCGAAACCATGAGTGGCGAAGGGCGCGAGCGAGGGAAGTCGGCGAGTTTCGAGCTTCCTCTGCTTCCACTCAGAGAGACCGTTGTCTTCCCCGACTCGATGACGCCGCTTGCGATCGGGCAGGAGCGCTCGCTCAGGCTGATCGACGAGACGGTCAGCGGCGAGGGGCACCTGGCACTGATGGCCGCCCGAGACGAAGCGGTCGACGAGCCCTCCTGGGACGACATCTATTCGATCGGCGTCGAGGCGCTCGTCTCGAGAATGCTCAAGATGCCCGACGGGACATTGCGCGTGCTCGTCCAGGGCGTGCGCCGCGTCCACTTGCTCGAACGCGTCAGCAGCGAGCCTTATCTGATCGGCCTCTTCGAGGAGCTACCCGACGTCGTGAGCGACTCCGACGAGACAGAGGCGCTGACCCGCAACGTCCAGTCGCAGTTCGCCCGCGTGATCCAGATGGAGCCCTACCTCCCCGACGAGCTCGCGATCGCCGTGACGAACATCGACGATCCGAGCCTGCTTTGCTACCTCGTCGCCTCCAACCTGCGCCGCCTGACGCTGGTCGAGCGCCAGCAACTCCTCGAGCAGACGGATGTGGCCGACCGACTGCGATCGCTTTCGCGCGTTCTCGCGCGCGAGGTCGAGGTCGGAGAGCTCGAGTCGAAGATCCAGACCCAGGTTCAGTCCGAGCTCGAGCAGGGGCAGCGCGAGTTCATCCTGCGCCAGCAGATGAAGGCGATCCAGGACGAGCTGGGCGAGGGCGACCCGGAGCAAGCCGAGCTCAAGGAACTGCGCGAGCGCATCGAAGCCGCCGACCTGCCGGAAGAGCCGCGCAAAGCGGCCGAGCGGGAGCTCGACCGGCTCGAGCGTCTGCCCGGCGCCGCGGCCGAGTACGGCGTCATTCGCACCTATCTGGAGTGGATCGTGTCGGTGCCCTGGAAGGCCGAGAGCGAGGACAACCTCGATCTCGAGCGCGCCAAGCGCATCCTCGACGAGGATCACTACGACCTCGAGAAGGTCAAGGACAGGATTCTCGAGTACCTCGCCGTCTCGAAGCTGAAGGGTGACGTGTCGGGCCCGATCCTCTGCTTCGTCGGGCCGCCGGGCGTGGGCAAGACGTCGCTGGGCCAGTCGATCGCTCGGGCACTCGGGCGCAAGCTGGTGCGCATCTCGGTCGGCGGCGTCCGCGACGAGGCGGAAATCCGAGGCCACCGCCGCACCTACATCGGCGCCATGCCGGGAACGGTCATCCGCGCACTCCGAGACGCCGAGTCGCGCAACCCCGTCTTCCTGATCGACGAGATCGACAAGATGGGCATGGACTTCCGCGGTGACCCCGCCAGCGCCATGCTCGAGGTGCTCGACCCGGAGCAGAACCGCAGCTTCCGCGATCACTACCTCGACCTGCCCTTCGATCTCTCGCGCGTGCTCTTCATCTGCACCGCCAATCAGGCCGAGACGATTCCACCGCCCCTCCTCGACCGCATGGACACGATTCCGCTCTCCGGCTACTCGAAGAAGGAGAAGCTGGGAATCGCGGAACGCTTCCTGGTGCCAAAGGTGATCGCGGCGCACGGACTCGAAAAGGGGCAGCTGTCGTTTTCGACGCAGGCGCTCGAGCTGGTGATCCGCGAGTACACCCGCGAGGCCGGAGTGCGCAACCTCGAGCGCCAGCTCGCCGGGCTCTGCCGCAAGGGCGCCCGCCAGATTGCCGAGGGCAAGGCGAAGAAGATCTCGGTCGGTGAGAAGGAGGTGCGCGAATGGCTCGGGCCGCGGCGCTTCGCCGGCGAGGTGCGTAAGCGCACTGCCGAGCCGGGCGTAGCGACGGGGCTCGCCTGGACGCCGGTCGGCGGCGAGATCCTGTTCGTCGAGGCGACGGCGTACGAAGGCAAGGGCCACCTGACTTTGACCGGGCAGCTCGGCGAGGTCATGCAGGAGTCGGCGCAGGCGGCGCTTTCCTACGCACGCGCCCACGCGACCGAGCTGGGAATCGACTCCAACTGGTTCCGCGAGCACGACCTGCACCTGCACGTTCCGTCCGGAGCGGTTCCAAAGGACGGACCGTCGGCCGGGATCACGATGGCGACGGCGATCGTGTCGCTGGCGACGCGGCGCCCCGTATCCGAGGAGGTGGCCATGACCGGTGAGATCACGATCACCGGGCAGGTACTTCCGATCGGAGGTCTGCGCGAGAAGTTGCTGGCGGCGCAGCAGGCCGAGATCAAGCGCGTGATCCTGCCGCGCGAGAACGAGCCCGATCTGGAGGAGCTGCCCGCAGAGACCAGGGAGGCGCTCGAGCTGGTGCCGGTCGAGAGCATACGCGAGGTGATCGAGGCAGCACTGGAGGCGGCCGACGAAGAGGCGCGCGGGAACGTTGCACGGATCGAGCGGCAGCCCGTATCGGGTCGATCCCTAGAATCGGGTTTCCAGACCGGCGCCGAAAAGACGACACTATGAGTGGCGGTATCGAATAGCACCGGCCACCTGTACGGTGCGGGGAGCAACCAGAGAGAACAGGCCATGTGCGAGCGATGTGGGGGAAACTCAATGACCAAGAAGACGGATAGGTTGTCGGATGCAGCGACGAACGTGCGCCCCTACGTCGAGCGCGCGCTCAAGGACGAGGAGCTACGCGAAAACGTGCGCCAGGCTTTCCAGACCGCCAAGGACGTCTACGGAGAGCTCCTCTCGCAGGGACGCGTCTCCAAGGCGGCAACGCACGTCGCCACCGACCGCGAAGTCCAGGACAACCTGCGAAAGACGGTCGAGGAGCTACGGAGCGCGACGGCGCGCCTGCAAGGGCGCAAGGAAGAGCCTCACCGAAGCAGGAACACCACGCTGCTCCTCACCGGAATCGCGATCGGCATCCTCTTCAACCCGAAGACGGGCCCGCAGGCCCGTGCCTGGCTACGCGAGACGCTGCTCGGCTCGGATGAGGAGATCGAGTACGAGCCGACCGACAAGGACGCGGGCGTCGCAGGCGACGACGCGGCCCGATAGAGAGCCGACCCGCCTGGTCTGATCAGCCGGCGTAGACGACCCGCGGGCGCTAGCTGCGCTCGATAAGAGGTGCCGTCTCGGAGCTCGCCGACCCGATCAGGCGCTTGACAGAGGCCGAATTCAGGCGCGGCAGCGCCGAGATATCGGTGGCGTGCAGAAGTACCGCTCCGGGCGCCTGCGAGCTCGCGTGCGCGGCGATCTGCGTTTGCCAGGCGGACGTTCCAAGCGGGAACTTGACGTCGCGCAGGTGTTGCAGGCCGCGGAGCCAGTCGTACCCATCGACGGCGCTCTTGTCGTAGCCGAGCGGGACCAGCGACGCGGGATGAACTTCGAAGTGGAGGTGCGGCGGAGTCGTGATCGCGTCGCCGGTGTTACCGACGAAACCGAGCACCTCACCCGCCTTCACATGCGTTCCGTTTACGGCCAGCGGCGAGTAAGCGGACAGGTGGGCGTAGTAGTACTCGTTTCCGGCCATATCCTTCAGCCAGAGACGGTTACCGCCGAGGTTGTTCCATCCGACCGAATAAACCATGCCCTCGCCCACCGCGAGCACCGGGGTTCCGATCGGGGCGAAGATATCGATGCCGTGGTGCCAGCCCGTATCGGCTCGTGGCGCGCCGAACGAGTCCGAGAAGAACGCCTGGCCGTAGACGGGGAAGACGTAGCCCTTGCGACTCAGCTTCGGGTGCAGGTCGGGAGGAATCGGCCTGACGGTGGTAGTCGGTTTTGACTTTTTACCCGGGCCTTTCCCGGTCGTCTGCTTGACCGGATGCTGTTTGACCGGCTTGGGCCCGGTCTTCGGGATCGTGACGGTCTCGGTGTCCAGGCTCGCCTGGGCGAAGGCCTCGGCCCAGCCGATGATGATCTCGCTTCCGGCAGGAAGACCTCCGTGATCGACATTCACGTGGATGTCCAGAGCTCGCAGAGACTGGTGAAAGGCTTTGGTGCCCGGATCGCCGCCGCCTACCGTCTGAACGAGCGTCTGCATATAGCCCCAGTCGCCCAGTTGAACGCGCCCGTTGGTTGCGATCGCGACGGGTTGACCCTGAAAGGCCACGCCGGTCACGGCAGTCGGGGAGATGGCGCCGCTCGCCTGCGCGGGGGAGGCAAAAGCGTCCGCCGCTGCGACCAGGTGCTGGACCGTGATCTCGCCGCCAAACAGCTGGATGCCGCCCAGCTCGGTGGTCGCCGACGCCGTGGCAGCTGTACTCGTGGTGGTACTGACAGCGGCGCTCGTGGAATCGATCGAGACGATCGATCCGTCGGCCGGATAGGCGAACGGCGCAGCCGGAATGCTTGCGTCGGGAGGCGCAGTCGCGTCGGGAGTGCCGGCCACACCCTGTCCGGCCGGGAAGATCTTGATTGCATAGGCATGCGCGGTAGCGCCCGTCTCGGCAGAGCTGGTGACGGCGCGCGCAGCCGCCGCTGCGAGCAGCGCCCCAGCGAGCATTGCCCCAACGAGCGGAAGCCAGATAGGCCAGCGTCGCAGCACGACCCTTCATTATTCGTGAAAAGGCGGTCGAACGGCGGCGGCACCCGTCCCGGAGTTGCTTGCTGCGGTCGCGCACACTAGCGTTCGCACGAATGCAGCAGCTGGCCGCCCTCCTCCCGCTTCAACTCGCGTCGATCGCCTGGGTCGCGATACCACTGGCGACACTGACCACCGCCTCGACTCTTTTCGGCGGCACCGTCGCACTCCGCTACCGCCGGCACATGGGCACGATCATCGCGCTCACCGGCGGAGTCGTGGTCGCGGTGGCGCTCTTCGACGTGCTGCCCGAGGCGATCGACACCGTCAAGGACTCCGACCTCGTGACGACGCTCGTCGGCGTCGGCTTTCTCGTCTTCTTCCTGGCCGAGCGCTTCGTGATCCTCCACCACCGCGACGAGGACGAGCAGATCAAGGCTCACGCGCAGGTGGGCGCCCTCGGCGCAGCGGGGCTATCGGCGCACAGCTTCATCGACGGGCTCGGGATCGGGCTCGCCTTCAGCGTCAACACCAGTATCGGCCTGCTGGTCTTCATGGCGGTGGTCACTCACGACTTCGCCGACGGCTTCAACACCGTCACCTTCGTGCTCAGGCAGTCCGAGAACCGCCGCCAGGCAATCCGCTGGCTCGCCGCCGACGCGCTCGCGCCGCTCATCGGCGCCAGCGTCGGTTCCTCGCTCAGCATCTCCCAGCACCACCTGGGCTACCTACTCTCGCTCTACGTCGGCTTCTTCCTCTTCATCGGCGCCACCGATTTGCTCCCGCACGCGCACGAGCATCCCTCGACCAAGAAGGTGTTCCTGACGGTGGCCGGGTTCGCGTTCGTCTTCGTTATCAGCTTGGCGGGGGCTCGCTAGAGACCCCACGCTCACCTTTGAGCGCGCGCCAGCCCAGCTCGAGCGCGATCAGGATCATCAGGACGCCGAACAGGCGCTGGAGCGAGCCGGGCGCCAGTCTCTCGGCCAGGAGGCCTCCGGCGACGACGCCGGCGAGCGAGCCGAGACCGAGCTTCCAGACCAAGCCCCAGCGGATGTTCCCGTAGCGGCTCTGGCGCCAGCTGCCGACGAGCACGACCGGAACGATCGCGAGCAGTGAGGTCGCCTCGGCCTGGTGCTGGTCGAGGCCGAGCATCAGCAGCGCGGGGACGAAGAGGACGCCGCCGCCGACACCGAACAGCCCGCCCAGAACGCCGGCGGCCGCACCGATCGCGATTGCCAGGACGATCGTCATCCGATCGCCAGCCTCAGCCCGATCGCGGCCAGGAGCATGGCGAAGAGCGCCGTCAGGGCGCGGCTCCGCAGTCGCTGCTGAAAAGCGGTGCCGATCAGGACGCCTCCGGCGGCGGGGACACCCACGAGAACGGCGTCGAGCACGTGCACCTCGCCGTACCAGGCGTAGAAGACCGCGCCGGCGATCGCCGTGATTCCGATCGCCGCCAGCGAGGTGGCGGCCGCGACCTTCGGCTTCCGCCCGAGCCAGATCAGGGCCGGGACGATGATCGTGCCGCCGCCGACTCCGAACAGAGCACCGTAGAAGCCGGCGGCAAGACCAATGAGAACGAGCGGCACCGTCGTATCCTAAGGTTGCCCCCTGTCGCAACACTTACACGGCCATGGAAAAAAGCGAACTGCTGACCCAGCTCTCCGCCGACCCGGCAAGTGCCGCGATCCTGCTCGATGTGGATGGAACGCTGGCGCCGATCGTCGAGCGGCCCGAGGATGCGCGCGTGCCGGACTCGACCCGGGCGCTTCTGCGCGAGCTGGCTGTTCGCTACAAGCTCGTCGCCTGCGTGAGCGGCCGGCCCAGCGCCGAAGCGAAACGAGTAGTGGGAGTCGAGGAGCTCTTCTATGTGGGAACGCACGGGCTCGAGCTGGCGCCGGACGCCGAGGTCTGGCGCGAGCAGATCGAGCGCTTCGCGGGCACCGTCGAGTGGCCGCCCGAGTGGATCGAGAACAAGGGTGTCTCGCTCTCCCTCCACTACCGCCGGGCGCCGGAGCCCGAGCAGGCGCGGCAGGCGCTGGAGCGAATCGCCGAGTCGGCCGAGGAAGTGGGGCTCTACGCCCGCTTCGGCCGCATGACGCTCGAGGTCCTGCCGCCGATCGACGCCGACAAGGGCACCACCATCCGCTCGCTCCTCGACGAGCGAGGGCTCACCCGGGCGCTCTACGCCGGCGACGACGCGACCGACCTCGACGCCTTCCGCGCCCTGGAGGGCCTGGAGCTGGGAATCTGCGTCGCACTCAGCTCGAGCGAGGCGCCCCCGGGTCTGGCCGAGGCCGCGGACATCGTCCTCGCCGGACCGGATGAGCTGGTAGAGCTGCTGCGCACGCTGTAACGGCTGAGTTAAGAGCTCTCCGAGACGGCTTGCTCGATCGCCTGCCAGGTGAGGCGGATGTCCTCCTCGGTCGTGCGCACGTTGGCGATCGCCCAGCGGATGACGTAGCGGTCGCGCAGCTTGGTGTGCGAGAGGAAGGCGACGCCGCTCGCGTTGACGCGCTCGAGCAGTGCCTCGTTGGCCTCGTCCGAGCCGCGCAGACGGAAGCAAACGGTAGAAAACGGCCGCGGCGCGCAGAGCTCGAAGCGAGCGTCCTCTGTCACGAGCTGCTCGACCAGCTCGGCCAGCCGTAGCGCCGAGAACGTGGAGGTCGAAGCGGTGTCCCCGATGTGGACGAGCCATCTGCTGGGCAGGCCGAGTAGCTGCGCTACCCCCCGGCTCCGAGGCGGTGGTCCGGAAGTAGGCGAAGAAGCGGGGGTGATTCCAGTGCGTCAGGCTGGGCAGGAGGATCTGCTCGAGATCTTCATCGTTGATACCCAACTCGAATCCTCCCAGCCAACGAATCCCGCTCGAACCGCCGTCGTCGCTTTATCGCGGTGGCTTGCTAAGGCCAAGAAATCAGCGAACCGAGCAGAAGTGGCCCATGTCATCGATCCAATGTCCGAAGATTTCGCGTCATCTCAATTCGCTTTCCAGCCGCTTCAGTCTGTGACTGACAGTCGAATAGCGGCGAGCGAAGTGCTCGGCGGACTAGCGCATGGTAGCCACTAGTGTAGCTCTTGGTGAAACCCGTTTACAGGTGGTATGGATACGCTAATGCAAGACTTGGCACGGCCGAGCTTATCTACACAATATAACCGATGCCGCTCTTCATTTCGGTTTTCATATGTTGTTTCATATCGTCAGTCACGCCATAGTTGAGTTTATATTCTTTACCGAAGCACGGGTTTCGTGACATTCGTTCTCTCGTTTTTTTTTCGTAATCAGCGATCGAGCACAGGGTGCGTGCTGGGTTACCGGCAGCCACTTGTCCGTTTGGAATATCGTGTGTGACCACGCTACCGGCACCGATGATGACGTCGTCTCCGATCGTCACGCCAGGTAAGACGATGGAACCTGTGCCGATAAAGACACGATTGCCGATTCGGACTTTACCGATTCGCGTGTATCCAACATGCCGTCTGGTGCTTGCATCGTGAGCGAAGATGTGTACATACGGCGCAAGCGTAACATCGTTTCCAATCTCTATGAGCCAGGCGTGGGAATAATCGATCGTCGCTTCGGGTTCTATATAGACATTGGTACCGATTACCAAACCGCGTTTTATATACTCTTTCAGAGGATCGCTACGCAGAAGACGGTAATACAGACGACGTAGTAATCTATCAAGCGAGATCATCTATGCACCTCAATACAATAATTAACGGCAGACAAACGAGCACATTAGACACTGAGTCAGCCAGACTTGATGCACAGCACGTCCTCGTGACCGCACGTATTCCGGATTCGGGTATGACAACCGGCAGTGAGCTCTCGGGGTCGCATCTTGCATTACGACATAATTGCGTAAACAGTGTGCCAGATTTAGCAATGCCATATCTTCTCGCCTCGGTTCCGGCCGATATCGGCTCATGCCTCGCGGTCGAGTAGGCCCGGCGAGCTGGTGGAGCTATTGCAGGCCCTCTGACGCTCGATCGATCGCCTGCCAGGTCAGATGAATGTCCTCCTCGGTCGTGCGCACGTTGGCAATCGCCCAGCGGATGACGTAGCGATCGCATAGGCGGGTGTGCGAGAGAAAGGCGACGCCGCTTGCGTTGACGCGTTCGAGCAGCGCCTCGTTGGCCTCGTCCGAGCCGCGCAAACGGAAGCAAACGGTAGAGAACGGCCGCGGCGCACAGAGCTCGAAGCGGGCCTCTTCTGCCACGAGCTGCTCGACTAGCTCGGCCAGGCGGACGGACGAGCGGATGTTCTCCTGCAAGCCCTGGCGTCCGTACCAGCGCAGTACCGCCCAGAGCTTGAGCGCCCGCATCCGCCTCCCGAGCGCCGGTCCGTACTCCATCAGGTTGAGCGCATCCTCGGGGGTGCGCAGGTACTCGGGCACGAGGCTGAAGGCGGCGCGCAGGTCGTCGGGGCGCGCCGTGAAGAGGCAGGAGCAGTCCATCGGCGTGAACAGCCACTTGTGTGCGTTGACTATGAAGGAGTCGGCCAACTCGGCCCCCTCCAGCGCCCAGCGGAACTCGGGGCAGACGGCGGCCGAGCCGGCATAGGCGGCGTCCACGTGAAGCCAGGCATCGTGTTCCCTGCAGAGCGGCCCGATCTCGGGCAACGGATCGACCGAGGTCGTCGAGGTCGTACCCACGGTTGCCACGACCGCGCAGACGTCGCCGCGTGCCAGCTCCTCGGCAAGTCTGTCTGCGCGCATGCGGAAGTCGCCGTCGACCGGGATCGTGCGCAGCTCGAGCTCGAGCAGGCGGCAGGCTTTCGCCACCGAGGAATGCGCCTCCTCCGAGCAGAGCACGGCGCGGCGACCGCCGCCGGCCTCGCGCGCCGCCGCCAGAGCCGAGAGGGTGGAGGTCGAGGCGGTGTCCTCGATGTGCCCGAGCCAACTCGTAGGCAGGCCGAGCAACTGCGCCACCCAGTCGAGCGTCTGCTGCTCGAGCTCGGTGGCCGCCGGCGAGCTGCGCCAGAGCATGGCGTTCACGTTCAGCGCCGCGATCAGCAGCTCGGCCAGGATCCCCGGCTCCGAGGCGGTTGTGGGGAAGTAGGCGAAGAAGCGGGGGTGGTTCCAGTGCGTCAGGCCGGGTAGCAGGATCCGCTCGAGATCGTCGAGCACGGCCGAGAACGGCTCGCCCCGCTCCGGCGGAGCGGCCGGGAGCTGGGCGCGAATGTCGCCGGGTTCGACCTGGGCCAGCACCGGCAGCTCGGGCAAGCGCTCGAGGAATGCGGCCGCCCACTCGCTTGCGGCAGCGGCGCTCGCGCGAAAGCTCAGCAGCTCTTCCGGGCGCGCAGGATCTGTGCCCAGGAACGGGTGTTCAGTACCTGCTCGCTCGTCAGCCATGCTCTCCTCGCTTGTGCCAGGGCCAGCTCGATGCTCATCAGAGTCACCGGCCTGTGCCCGTCGCTTGAGATCACGATCTTAGCCCCAGCCTCGCCGGCGGCGCGCGCATGAGCGTCGCGCAGGTCGAGCCGGTCGGGCTGCCCGTTCATCTCCAGAGCCGTTCCGGTCTCGACCGCCTTCTCGATCAGGCGCTCGACGACGACCGGCGGCTGGCGCTCCCCGATCTTGCGCGCGGTCGGATGAGCGATGCAGTCGACCTGCGGATTTTCCATGGCGCCGAGGATGCGCTCGGTCGGATTGCGCTCGAAGGAGGTGTGCAGCGCAGCGATCACCCAGTCGAGCCTCGCCAGCTGCTCGTCGGGGAGATCCAGCGAGCCGTCCGCGCGAACCGCCGACTCGACCCCGGAGAGGATGCGGAAGGGAGCCAGCCGCCGGTTCAGTGCCTCGATCTCCTCGAGCTGTGCATCGAGCCGGCCTTCGCGCAGGCGATCGCCGTGGTCGGTGATCGCGATGTACTCGTAGCCGCGCTCGATCGCGGCCCGGGCCATCTCCTCGATCGGCGCGCGTCCATCCGACCAGTTCGAATGCACGTGTAGATCTCCGCGCAGGTCGCTCAGCTCGATGAGCCTCGGCAGCAAGCCGGAGCGAGCCGCCTCGAGCTCGCCGCTTCCTTCTCTCAGCTCGGGCGGGATGTACGTATAGCCGAGGAACTCGTAAAGCTCCTCCTCGCTGCGGGCGCTGACGATCTCGCCCGTATCGATCCTGGTCACGCCGTACTCCGAGACCGAGAGCCCCTGCTTGACCGCGTTCTCGCGCAACTCGATGTTGTGCTGCTTGGAGCCGGTGAAGTGCTGAAGCACGTTGCCGTAGGCCTGCGGCGCGACGACGCGCAGATCGAAGTGGAGGCCGTTCTGCCCGATCACCTCGGCCTTGGTCGCACCCGCCGCGGCGACCTCTGCGACCCAGTCCAGGGCGGTGAAGCGCGCGATCAACGCCGCCGGCTCGGTTGAAGTGGCGATCAGATCGATGTCGTGGACGGTCTCGAGACGGCGCCTGAGGCTACCGGCTTCGGAGACCTGGACCACACCGGCCAGGCGGGCCAGCTGCTCGAGAACCTCGAACGCCGCCGGAAGCGCCTGACCGAGTAGCACGCGCTGCTCCTCGGGCTCACCGGCTCGCTCCAGCGCCTTCAGCACCTTCGCCTCGATCGTCGAGCCGAGGCCGGGGAGGGTGCGCAGGCGCTCGTCCTCGGCCGCCTGGCGCAGCTCCTCGGGCGTTGTCAGGCCAAGCTCCAGCCAGAAGCGCGCGGCCGTCCTGGGGCCGATCCCGGGCAGACGCAGGAAGGAGACGACACCGGCGGGGACGCGCTGCTCACGCTCGGCGAGAGCGTGAATCTTTCCGTCCTGGGCGATTTCGCGGATCTTTCCCTCGATCGTCTTGCCGATTCCCGGCAGGTCGGTCGACCTGCCCGCCAGCGCCAGCTCGGTCACGGGCCTCGAGCTGTCCAGGATCTGCTTGGCGGCACGGCGGTAGGCGTTGATGCGGAAGCTGTCGCCTCCTTCCAGCTCGATCAGGTCGGCAAGCAGCTCGAACTGGGCGGCGACCTCGGCGTTCGACGGAGCGCGGGCGGTCATGGACACGATGTTATGCCCAGATGCCAGAGCGGCCGCGAGGCTTTTCTCTAGTCCAGTACCGAGAAGAGTCCCGGCTTCGACTCACTTTCGACTTGACACCAACGGGTGCCAGGCACTGTTTGGTGTCAAGGGGCGATCGTGCCGAAAGTGGGACTCTTGTTCCACGAACAGCGCACTGCGGGCTCAGATACGGCGGCTATCCGTACCGCTGGTCGGGAGCTGACACGATCAGGATTTGCAGCCAAAAGCCGCTACCGTTCGAGCATGCCCGGCGAAACCTCGCCTCCGCCACGCACGCGACCGAGCGGCCGTGTCTGGTTCGTGCTTGCCTGCGCGGCGGCCGTGATCGCCTTCCTGGCCGCCACGCTCCCGGGCGTCTACAACGTCAAGCACGGTAGGCGCGAGTATGTGGTCAAGGATCGGATCGAGCGGATCGTCTTCGTATCCAAGGGCACAGGCAGTCTCCACATCTCGCCGAGCCACGACGGCAGGGTGCACGTTACGGGCACCTCCTCGATATCCCACGACTCGCGTCTGATCGAGCGGCACCGGGTCGTCGATAAGACGCTCACGCTCACCTCCTCCTGCACGGGCAGTCGGTTCGGCATCCTGCGGCGTTGCAATCTCAACTTCCGGCTGCAGGTACCGCCGGCGGTCGCGCTCTCGATCCGGACGCATATCGGAAAGACGACTATACGGGGAGTCCGCGGGCGGCTCGACTTCAAGTCCGACGTGGGCATCGTCGACGGCTCCGGCTGCTTCAAGCAAGCCCACTTCTCGCTCGGTTTCGGCGGGCTCAAGTTCCACGACAGCTGCGTTCCCGAGCTACTCCGAGTTCGCGCGCGGGCCGGCGACGTCGAGCTCACGGTTCCGGCCGGGCGCTACGCCGTCGATGCCAGGACGCACCACGGGGGCGGCGTCAAGCGGCCGTTCGCGAACATCATCGAGGATCCCGCCGCGCACGACAAACTCGACATCGAGCTCAGCTGGGGCGGCGCGATCAAGATCGACGGAGCCGGCCCGTGACGGCCGACCGCGTAATGTCGCGGCGATCACTGGGGCGCGTCCTTATCGACGCCTTCAAGACCGGCATCTACCTGATTATCAGCTTCCCGCTGGCGATCGGATACGTCACCTACTTCGCCACCGGGATCAGCCTCGGAATAGGCCTGGCAGTCCTCTTCGTCGGACTTGTCATCATCGCCCTGGTCGTCGTCTCGGCGACGCTGGCGATGCGGCTCGAGCGCTGGTTCGCAATTCACCTGCTTTCGGCCCAGATCCCGCCGCTCAATCTGCGCCGGCCGAGAAACAAGATCTCGATCCGGATCGAGGGCGAAGCCGAGAGCCGCCGTCGCTCGATTCTCTCTTCCCTGGCAACCGTCATGGAGTACCTCTCGAGCGGGTCGCTCTGGAAGGGTCTCGTACTGCTCGTGATCAAGCTGCCGCTGATCATCGTGGCGTCCGTACTCGCTCTCATCCCCGCATCGATGACGATCGCCTTTGCGATGGCGCCGCTGCTCGGCTACTTCAACGCCGGCTGGAGCGTCGATCTGACCGCGCGCGGCGCCTGGGTGACGGGCCTGATGGCGATTCCATCTGCGGTCGTCACGGTCGGGGTGCTCGACGGTCTTCGCTCCGTCTTGCGCCGCGTTACGACCTTCTTCCTCTCCTCGCCGCCGCCATCGGACCAGCTGGTGCGCGACTCGTTGGCCGAGGGACTCGGCGACGAGTCGCTGACGATCGCCTACTGGCTGCCCGAGCGGGAGATCTTCGTCGACGACGAAGGGCACGAGGTGAAGATCGCGGCGGCGACGGCATCGGGCCGAGTTTGGACGCCTGTCGAGCACGACGGCAAGCTGATCGCCGCCATCGTCCACCGCCCCGACCTGGCCAACACCGACATCGTCCAGACGGCCGGAACCGCCGCCGTGCTCCAGCTCGAGAACGAGCGTCTGCGCGCCGACCTGAGAGCCCGGCTCGACGAGCTGCGAGACTCGCGCGCCCGCATCGTCGAGGTCTCCGACGCCGAGCGCCGGCGTCTGGAGCGCAACCTCCACGACGGCGCCCAGCAGCAGCTGGTGGCGCTGGCGCTGCAGCTGCGACTGGCACGGAACAAGACGACCGACGAGGAGAGCGCTCAACTTATCGACGGCGCCCTCGAGCAGCTCGATCAGGCTCTCTCGGAGCTACGCGAGCTGGCGCGCGGGATTCACCCGGCGATCCTCAGCGACCGCGGTCTCAAGGCGGCGGTCACCGCACTGGCCGAGCGCCAGCCGCTACCGACCGAGGTCGACTTCAAGGCCCGGCGCAAGCTGGAGCCGACGGTCGAGGCAACCGCCTACTTCGTCATCGCCGAGGGACTGGCGAACATCGCCAAGTACGCTGGCGCCGAGCTTGCAAAGGTAGGTGTTCGAGTGCGCTCGGGGCAGCTCGAAGTCGAGGTCTCGGACGACGGCTGCGGCGGCGCCGATCCTAAGAAGGGAACCGGTCTGCGCGGGCTCGAGGAGCGGCTGCGGGCGCTCGACGGTAAGCTCGCCGTCGAGAGTGAGCCCGGGAAGGGAACCCGCCTTCTGGCGCGCATCCCACTACCCGACCAGCACAGTGACGGCGCAGACGACTCCCTCGACAAGGGATGATTGCGCAGTGAGAGCCTGTATCTGCCTCCCAACCTACAACGAACGGGAGAACCTCGAGCCGATGCTACGGGCTCTAGGCGACGTGCTCGGTGCCGACGACAAAGTGCTTGTCATCGACGACAACTCCCCCGACGGCAGCGGCGAGATCGCGGAGCGCCTGAAGAGTGAGCTCGGTTTCGTCGAAGTGCTTCATCGCGAACGGAAGGAAGGGCTCGGCCGCGCTTACATCGCCGGCTTCGCCTGGGCGCTCGAGCACGGCGCCGAGCTGTTACTCCAGGTGGACTGCGACTTCTCGCACAACCCCAAGGACGTGCCGCGGCTGATCGAAGCTACCGCCGACGCCGACCTGGTGCTCGGCTCCCGCTACGTCCCGGGCGGAAGCACGCGCAACTGGAGCCGGGTCAGGCGCCTCATCTCGACCGGCGGCTCCCTCTACGCGCGAACGCTCCTGCACATCCCGATCCGCGATCTGACCGGCGGCTTCAAGTGCTACCGGCGCCGCGTGCTCGAGACGATCGAGCTCGACACCATCTCGGCGCGCGGCTACGCCTTCCAGATCGAGACCACTTACCGCACCATTCGTGCCGGCTTCCGCGTCGTCGAGATCCCGATCGTCTTCGCCGACCGCGTCGCCGGCGGCTCGAAGATGGGCAAGCGAATCGTGCTCGAAGCGATCTGGAAGGTGCCGGCGATGAAGCTGGGACGCTGGCGGCCGGCGTCGTAGTCGGAAACAGATCTTGCAGGCACTAATCTGAATGGAATGAACGACGCGTTCCCGCGCACTCGCTGGGGCTCGGTCGGTCTCGATTGCGCGGACTGCGCGTATTTCGACGGCCCCCCGAAGTGGCCTGACCGCGAGCGAGTGTCTCGCTGCTCCCTTCACGATCTCTCGCTCGCCGTGGAGCTCGGGCCGAAGGGCTATAAGCCGGGCGAGTGGTTCTGCCGCGACTTCACAGACAGTGGGCATACCGCCGAGCTGGGGCCTATGGCTCGCTTGTTCGGCGCGGCTCCTCTGCCCGCCGTCTCGCAGACCGCGCTCAGGAAGCTCGGCGAGATCCGACCGGAGCTCCAGGCAGGCGTTCTTTACGGCATCGCAGGCGAGCGCGAGGAGTTGATAGAGATCTCGTTCGCGGACCTGGCCCGCGATCGCCGCTAGAGGTCAGCGCTCCCGTTGTTGGAGTGATCCCAGCCGGTCATCTTCAAAGTGTTGCGCGTAAAACCTGACCCATGGCGCGCGCACGTCTATGGGGACGCAAGCGTGCGTTTGGCATGCTACGCCGGTTCATCCAATCATCTTTAGCCGGACTTGTCTGCGGATTCTCAAGGTCTGATCAAGAGACGGAGGGTGCACGATGGCCAAACTGATCTACGACGCGTTTACGTCGCTGGACGGTTATGTTGCGGATGAAACCGGCAACTTCGATTGGGCGGAGCTAAGTGACGAAGTCCACGCCTTCATTAACAGCCGCGAGAGGCAGATCGGCACTTATCTCTTTGGGCGCAAGATGTACAAGACGATGGCCGTTTGGGAAACGCCGGACGCGCTTCCCCATCTGACACCAGCCGTGCTGGAGTTTGCGCCGATCTGGCAGGCGGCTGAAAAGATCGTGTACTCGACGACGCTGCAGACGGTCTCTACGGCCAAGACGCGGCTCGAGCGGAGATTCGAGGCGGACGTTGTCCGGGAACTCAAGGCAGGAGCAACCCGCGACATTGCGGTGGGCGGTCCGACGCTCGCAGCGCATGCCATTCGAGCTGGCCTTGTCGACGAATACGACCTACTCATCGCGCCGATCATCGCGGGCGGCGGCAATCCCTATCTGCCCGGCAAGGTCTCCGTGAAGCTCGAACTTCTCGATGAACGCAGGTTCGACAACGGTCTGGTTCACGTTCGGTACCGAGCGAAGAGCTGACGAGGAGAGTAACACCGTCCATCTTCATGCCGGGGTGCCGGCTAACAATGCGTTGCACTTGACTGGGCCGGCATTGCGGATATTCAAGACTTCACGTTCCTTGTAGCCGGCCCGGCAAGTGAACGCAGTCGTTAGAAGGAATTGGATCTCAAGCCAACCTGTTCCCCTTCGACACCGACAGGATATGGGCAAGCGGATAGAGGCATTGCGCGGCGGGGCGGCCGCGCAAGTATGAGAGGAGCGAGCGGTGGCAGCCAGCGACGACCTGAGTTCGCAACGGTTCTACCACGGCACACGGGCCAACCTGAAACCGGGAGACCTAATCAAGCCCGGCCAGACCTCTAACTACGGGAAGAGGAGCAAGACGGTCTACGTCTACCTGACCGGCACCCTGGATGCGGCCGTCTGGGGGGCGGAGCTGGCTCTCGGCGAAGGGCCCGGCAGAATCTACCTGGTGGAACCGACCGGCCCGATCATGGACGACCCCAATCTGACAAACACGAGATACCCGGGCAATCCGACGAAGTCATACCGCTCCCGGGAGCCGTTGCGAGTCACGGGCGAAGTCACAGATTGGCAGGCGCACTCCCCCGAGACGATCCAGGCCATGAAGGACCGGATCAAGGGTCTTGAGCCGATTGACGACTGAGCTACTCACCGCATCTGCGCCTCGTGGCAACCTCGCCTGCCAACTGTGGTGAGTTCGGCTCGTCCATCTAACAACCGCTTCAGCTGACACGCATAGCGTCAGTAGCCGAGGGACACTCCTACAAGAAGTGATCCCAGCCGCTGAGCTCGACCGGCTCCCCGCCCGAGAGGAACACCACGCCCTCGCCCTCCTCACAGCGTCCGATCACCGTGAAGCGGCCGGGCTCGGGAACGGCGGCCAGCAGCTCGTAGTCCTCGCCGAAAGCGCAGGCGAGCGAGTAAATGTCCAGATCGACTTGCCGGGCGACTTCGGCGACGCCCGCGGCGACCGGTACCCGCTCGAGCTCGATCACCAGGCGGCAGTGCGAGCGCTCGGCGATGCGCATAGCGTCGGAGGCCAGACCGTCTGAGATGTCGAGCATGGCGTGGGCCGTGCGAGCGAGCTCCCGTCCCTCGGCGATGCGCAGGGGCGGGCGCAGGTGATCGCGCACGAGCGGACTCGCGATCTTCTCGGTCAGGCAGCGGAAGCCGGCGGCGGAGGCGCCGAGCGGCCCGCTGACGACGAGAACGTCGCCGGGGCGGGCTCCCTCGCGCCCGGGAACTCTCGCGGCGCGGCCGAGCGCCGTCACGCTCATGTAGAGCCGGTCGGCCGCTGTCGTGTCGCCGCCGAGCACCGGCACTCCGGTCTCGGCGATCCCTTCGTAGAGCTCGACGACGTCGTTTGCCTCGGTCGCGCCCGGCAGCCCGAGCGAGACGATCAAAGCTTCCGGCTCGGCGCCGGAGGCGGCCAGATCGGAGATGTTGACGGCGGCCGCCTTGAAGCCGAGATCGCGCCAGCCCGTCCAGTCGAGGCGGAAGTGGACGTCCTCGACGAGCGCGTCCTGGGTGACGACCAGATCCGGCGCGAAGCGGGCGGCATCGTTCTCGATCCGCAGCACGAGACCGCGGCGCTCGAGCTCGCCGAGCAGGCCGAACTCGCCCAGCTCAGAGAGCCGCATCGATCGCCTCGGTGATTGCCCGGGCTTCGCGAGCGGCGCGGATCACGGCCACTCCCGAAGCGCCGGCCCGGATGCAATCGGCGGCGTTGGCAGCATCGATGCCGCCGATCGCCACCACCGGGATCGAAACCGCCGCGCAGATCGCCGCCAGCCCGTCGAGCCCGATCGCGGGGGCGGCGTCGGTCTTCGAGGGCGTCGCCCAGACCGGCCCGGCGCCGATGTAAGTCGCACCACGTTCTTCAGCCTCTACCGCTTCCCCGACGGTCGAGGCCGAGAGCCCGAGCATCAGCCCGGCCGCCAGCGCCAGCTCGATACCCGCGTCCGTCTGCCCGAGATGGACACCATCCGCCGCGAGCGCGATCGCCGCCTGCACGTCGTCGTTGACGATGAAGGTCGCCGGAAGCTCACGAAAGGGCACGCCCTTCTCGGTGATTTCCCTGGTCGAGGCGCCTTTCAGGCGCAGCTGAACGACCGTGGCTCCGCCGGCGACCGCGATGCGGGCCGTCTCGAGATCTTCGACGATCGCGTGGAGCTTCACGAGATTCGCACGCGGCTGTCGAGAGTGTTCGGATCGAGGTTGAAGAGCGCGTCGTAGAGGGCGGCGTGGAAGCTGCCCGGACCCTTCGCCTCCCTCGCGGCGTCCTCGGCGGCGACTCCGAAGCTCGCCAGCGCCTCGGCGGCCGCCTCCAGCGGCGCCTCGGGCTTCGCCGCCGCGAAACAGCCGGTAATGGCGGTCGCCA
>JBEKLL010000016.1:0-49128 GCA_050010215.1 Gaiellaceae bacterium
CCGGTCGCGAACGCCGGACCGGATCAGAACAACGTGAAGACCGGCGCCACCGTGACTCTGGACGGCAACAAGAGCTCTGACCCAGACAGCGGCGACACGCTCAGCTATGCGTGGACGCAGACGGGCGGATCTCCCACGGTGACCCTCACCGGCGCCGGCACCGCCAGTCCCACCTTCACGGCTCCGGCGGGCGTCGCTACGCTGACCTTCAAGCTGACGGTGAGCGACGGCACGCTGACCGACTTTGCCTCCGTCACGGTCACGGTGAATAACCCTCCGGTCGCGAACGCCGGACCGGATCAGAACAACGTGAAGACCGGCGCCACCGTGACTCTGGACGGCAACAAGAGCTCTGACCCAGACAGCGGCGACACGCTCAGCTATGCGTGGACGCAGACGAACTTCGGTCGCCCTCACCGGTGCCAACACCGCCAGCCCCACCTTCACGGCCCCGGCGAGTGCCGCTACGCTGACCTTCAAGCTGACGGTGGCCGATAGCGGCTCGCTGACCGACTCTGCTTTCGTCACGGTCACGGTGGTCTCGCCGATTGTCCCGGCGACGAACATCGCCCACCTGGCTACACCGACGGCCTCCTCGCAGAGCCTGAGCACCGGGCAGGGAGCGAGCAAGGCCATCGACGGGTTCACGGACGGGTATCCGACCGGTAACTCGACGCACGAGTGGGCGACTGTTGGAGGCAAGGCCGGCAGCTGGCTGAATCTGACCTGGGCTTCCGCAAAGACGATCGATCACGTCGTGCTCTACGACCGGCCGAACTCAAACGACCAGATCACGGGCGGGACGCTCACCTTCTCGGGCGGGAGTCCTCCGGTCAGCGTCCCGGCGCTCGCGAACAACGGCGCGCCGGTCACGGTCAGCTTCACTCCTAGGACGGTGACAAGCCTGAAGCTGACGATCACCTCCGTGAGCTCGGTCACTCACAACATCGGGCTGGCGGAGATCGAGGTCTGGACGATCGCGAGTGCGCCTGCGAATCGCCCTCCGGTCGCGAACGCCGGTTCAGCTCAGACCGTTAACGCCGGCGATCCTGTGACCCTGGACGGCTCTTCGAGCTCTGATCCGGACGGCGACACGCTCACCTACCAGTGGACGCAGACGGGCGGATCTACGGTCACCCTCACCGGTGACAACACCGCCAAGCCAACGTTCACGGCCCCGGCGAGCTCCGGCCCGCTGACGTTCACGTTGACGGTAACCGACAGCGGCGCGCTGACCAGCTCGGACTCCGTCACGATCACGGTGGATCACCGGCCGGTCGCGAACGCCGGTTCAGCTAAGACAGTTAACACCGGCGATCCCGTTACGCTGGACGGCTCTTTGAGCTCTGACCCGGATCCTGGCGACACGCCTACGCTCACCTACCTGTGGACGCAGACGGGCGGATCTTCGGTCACCCTCACCGGTGCCACCACCGCTACTCCCAGCTTCACGGCTCCGGCGAGCGCCGACTCGCTGACCTTCAAGCTGACGGTGACCGACAGTGGCGGGCTGACCAGCTCCGACACGGTCACGGTCACGGTGCAATCGCCGATTGTCCCGGCGACGAACATCGCCCACCTGGCCACGCCGACGGCCTCCTCGCAGAGCCTGAGCACCGGGCAGGGGGCGAGCAAGGCCATCGACGGGTTCACGGACGGTTATCCGACCGGTAACTCGACGCACGAGTGGGCGACTGTTGGAGGCAAGGCCGGTAGCTGGCTGAATCTGGCCTGGTCGTCCCCGAAAACGATCGACCACGTCGTGCTCTACGACCGGCCGAACTCAAACGACCAGATCACGGGCGGGACGCTCACCTTCTCGGGCGGGTCGTCTGTTCCGGTACCCGCGCTCGCGAACAACGGCGCGCCGGTCACGGTCAGCTTCACTCCCAGGACGGTGACAAGCCTGAAGCTGACGATCACCTCCGTGAGCTCGGTCACTCGCAACATTGGGCTGGCGGAGATCGAGGTCTGGACGGTGGCTGGAACGTCGTGAGCTGCGGCAGGCATACGGGTCGTTAAGACTCGCGGGTGAAGAGGAGCGCGCTCGTTTGAAGCGCGCTCGCTCTCACTCGGCCAACCGTTTCGCCAGCGCCTCGATTGAGTACTCGCTCTCGGCCAGCGAACGCGCCGCCGCTCCGATCTCGCTCGCGTTCTTGCCAAGCGCGCGGACAACCGCCGCGGCGAATCCGTCCGCTCCCTCGCCCTCCAGGTAGTGAACGCCGTTTACGAGCCCTTCCACGCCGCCGGCCGCAAGCGGCGTCGCTACGATCGGGAGTCCATAGGCCATTGCCTCGATCAGCTTGAACGGAGAGCCTCCGCTCTCGAGTAATGGCACGAGCGCACAGCCCGCCGCCGCGTACACGCCGGGCAGATCCTCGACGAAGCCGTGCAGCTCGATGCGAGGATCGAACATGCCGGATTGCGCCAGTCCTCGCCCCACGAGCATCAGACGCGCGTGGGCGAGCCGCTTCCACACCTGCGGCATCACCTCGTTGATGAGGAAACGAGCGGAGTGCCGGTTCGGCTCATAGCTGTAGTCGGCGACGAAGAGGGCTCGGTGGCTCTTCGGTGCAAGAACAGGAGCGATCGCCGCGACGTCGATAACGTTCGGAACCAGGCGAAGAGATGCTTCGGGTGCCAGCTCAGCCGCCCCCTCCAGATCACGCTTGCTCGGCAGCCAGGACTCATGTGCGCTCTGGAACACGCGCCGCTCGAAGTCCGCGAGCTCGAGTTTGTTTTTCTCTGTCCAACTTTCGAGCTCGGCGTGCATCGCCGACTCGAAATTGTGGGCGTTATAGATGATTGGCCGCTTCCCGGCGAGCCAGAGTAGCGGCGAGGCGGCGGTCGGGCCGTCGGCGACGATCCGGTCGAAGTGCTCGCTGCCGGCCTCCGTAGTAGCTGCGGCGAGTTCGCAGGAGAGAACGCTCGCATATTCCTTCGGCACGCCGCGCGCCCGCGCTTTTCGTTCGAGAAGAACGCGCTTGAAACTGCGTGTCGGAACGATCCTCCGCAGCTCGATTCCCGGGTGTTGCACAAGAGAGGGGTCGGGCTCGCCGCCGTCCAGCTCAACGTAGGCGACCTCGACCTGGCCCAGGAGTGCCAGAGCACGAATGACTCCGATGGTGCGGTTGCCTCGACCGGTGCGTGTGTTGGGCGTGTGCCGCGTCACGAAAAGCGAGTTCATCGAGCCTCCTCCAGAGTATGGCCGGCATCAGCGATGCTAACGCGGCTGGCGCCGGTTTTCCGCCCGGGTAGTAAAACCACGGTTCCGACTGACTCTCGAGATCATCGGTATCGGTGATGAGTCGGGCCTGAGGAGAGGAGAGAGAGGCCATTCCGAAGTCGCTAGATGGTGATGGCGCTGACGGTGCGGCAACGAATGACAAGTGGCCTTGACTGACCGAGTCAAGGAAATACCAAGCGAGTTGTGTTCGGCTGTCTACGTCCGGCCATTTCGCCGGCCGGGATACAGGCTCGATAATGCATGTCGAGGGAGGCATGCCCAAGGCGGCCGTCGAACATTCTTGAACGACTCGCTATGAGTCTCTTCAGGCGAAAACTCGATGACGAGAAAACGCCCGGCGAGAACCCGGGTGTTTCGCGGTCGCCTGACGCAAACGCGAGTGCACCTCTGCCGGGCCGGGAGGCTCCGTCCTCGAAGCCGGTCGAAGGCGCAGAGGGCTCGCAGTCAGATCCGTCGACTTCTCGTGAGCAGCTGCCGACGCCCGTCGACTTGCCCGAGTCATCGAGGCGCGAGGACTCGAGCGAAGTGTTGGAACCGGCGCAGGACGCGCCCGTCAACGAGGTGGTCGAGGCCACCGATGTACCCGCCGCCGCCGAGCTGGTCGATCCCGGCGAGTTCCTGAGCGGCTGGGTCAACCTGATTGCGCGCGCCCCCGACCGGCTTTCGACGCAGATGGTTTTCGAGATTGCCAGTAGCGGCTCGGAGGACTGGCGGGCGCTTGGCACCGCGCGCGCTCCCTTCCACCTTCCCGTCGACACGCGCCCGCTCGTTGACGGTGTCTACGAGCTGAGGGTGGAGTTGCTCTCGGCCGGAGGGCAGTCCGCCTACTCACGCAGCCACGGGCCCCATATCGTCGACAACACGCCGCCGACGGTCGAGATCGTCCAGCCGCTCGAGGGCGACGAGCTCCGAGACTGGGTCGAGCTCGTGGCGAACGCCGCTGACGAGACGAGCGGCGTGGCGCGTGTGGCGCTCAGCTACTCCGAGGGCGGCGAATGGCGCTCTCTGGCTGAGCTGGAGCCCGAGGACGGCGAGGTTCGCGGCTTCTGGCAAACCGAAGACTGCCATCCGGGCCGCTGCCAGCTGCGCGCGACGGCTTACGACCGGGCAGGTAACGGAGCGAGCCACATCATCGCGGTCACGATCGCGGCAACTCCGCTCGAGCCTGAGCCAGCACGAAGCGCAACTTCGGGCTCCGAGCCCGAGGGGGTCCAGGTGCGGTCAGCCCGTCCGTCGTCGCAAGCCTCCGCTCGCTTCGGCGCGGTTCCGAACTGGGAATGGGAACGTCTGGCGCCCAAGCCGCCGGAAGAGGCCGAACAGGTCGGTGTCGAAGCTCAGGAGCGCCTCGAGCCGACTGTCGAGCCCGTTTCCCAGCCGATCGCGGCGGCCGAGAGACCGACAAAGACCAGCATCGCCTGGAGCTGGAAGGCGCCTGCGCTCGAATCCGAGCAGACACTCGAGAAGACCCGTGAACCGGAAACCAAGCCCGATTCCACCTCCGCGCAACAGCGCGGGGATGTTCCGCAGCAGCCGCGCCGAGCGATTCGGTTGGCCGAGCCCCTACAGGTTGAAGACGCTGGAAACGAAGAACAGGGAAAAACCGAAGGCGGCAGCGAAGAGGCGCGGGACAAAGAGAAGCCGGACCAAACCGGCGCGGCCCCGCCGCAGGGCGGTCGCCTCGTCAGTTTCCCGCGCGCGGCTCGTGGCTGGGATATCTGGGAGCTGGGCGATTTGGTCGACGAGACCCCGAGGCAAGATCCTATGAGGGAGGAGGAGCGGCGCCAGATTCTCTACTACCTGCGTGAGTACAGCACCATGGGCGGCCGTATCCCGCCTGAGTTCGAGGATCTGATCTACGAGACCTTCGGTGATTTGATGCCGGTTGACTCGCCCGCCTGAGCGGGTGGAACGGGCCGACGAAGGCTCGCCGGCCTTGCTCTAACGGGCGCAGAACGGCGTTTACGCCGCCTTCGCCGCAACTAATGATGGCGATTTCCTCGCTAACCTATTAATCTTGTACCTTGCTCCCGGTCCAATGGCTCGATGTTTTTTGAGCTTGAGGGCTTGCTTTTCGAGTCGAAGAGATGCTGAATGCGAGGTACGCCCCCGATCTTCGTATGCATTTACAGCCGTGTGCCGCCGTGTTTAAGGCTGCGCTCCGCTGTTAATACAACACAACATAAGCAGTAGCTTCGTAGACGGTTAGACGATCATGACTCCCCCAACCGCTAACTCCCTACCACCCCGTTGACCGAGACTGTCGTCCATCGGTCGGCGCTCGGAACACTCGATGGCCTGAGGCTACGAGCTCGTGCGCAGGCGGGCGTCGCCGGTCGCAGCGACCGCTTCTGGCGCCTCACCCGTCTCGGGCTCGACATCTTCCTACTCGGCTCGGCAATCACCGTTTCCGAAATGGCTTCTTCCGCGGCGCACGTACGCTCGAGCGGGTATCTCTGGCCGTCGCTCTTCGCTCTGGCTGCACTATCCGTTTTCGTCTCGAGGGGCGCCTACTCGCGGCGCCTGGTCGTGGACTTTCTCGACGACATGCGTTCGCTCGTCGTTGCGGTTGGCCTGGCGATGATGGCGGTAGTGACTCTGCGCGTGATGCTCTATGCCGCTCCGCAGGACACAGCCGCTGAGACGCTGCGACTGGCCGTCTTCGCCGCCGTCTATCTCACCGCCGGGCGTGCAGGTCTCGATCTCGCTCAAGCCCATGCACGCCGCTCGGGCGAAGCCGTTCCAACGCTTGTGATCGGGGCCGGCAAGGTAGGCCACATGACGGCCAAGAGGCTACTGGAGCATCCCGAGCTGGGTTTACGCCCGGTCGGTTTCCTCGACAAGGAGCCGCGCAAGGACGCCGCTGCGATCAGTGGTCTGCCCGTGCTCGGGGCCAGCTGGGATATCGACCAGGTGGTTCGGGAGTATCGCGTCGGCCAGGTGATCATCACCTTCTCAACGGCTCCGAACGACGTACTGCTGCGCATGGTCAAGCGCTGTGAGGAGCTCGGGGTCGGCGTTTCGCTGGTGCCGCGCCTGTTCGAGAAGGTAACCGATCGACTGACCATCGATCACCTCGGCGGACTGCCTCTGCTCACCTCGCATCCGAGCAACCCGCACGGTTGGCAGTTCGCGGTCAAGTACGCGCTCGACCGGCTCCTGGCCCTAGTGATGCTGATTGTCTGCGTGCCGATCATGCTTACGGCGACGCTCGCCACCTGGATCTCGCTTGGGCGACCGATCTTCTTCCGGCAACTGCGGGTGGGTCTCGACGGCCGCACCTTCGAAATGCTCAAGTTCCGCTCAATGCGACTGAGTTGGGAGTTGCCCGGAGAGGCCGACGAGGCCTCGAACCTTCCCGACGACATCGCGCCGGGCGGTGTCGAGGGTTCCGATCGTCGCACCGGCGTCGGCGTCATTCTGCGCAAGACCTCGATCGACGAGCTACCGCAGCTGTTCAACGTGCTCAAGGGCGATATGTCGATGATCGGGCCGCGGCCCGAGCGCCCGGAGTACGTGGAGCTGTTCGAGTCGCGCGTTTACCGCTACAGCGATCGGCTGCGGGTGAAGTCGGGGATCACCGGCTGGGCCCAGATTCACGGCCTGCGCGGCAAGACGTCGCTCTCCGACCGCGTCGAGTGGGACAACTACTACATCGAGAACTGGTCGCTCTGGCTCGATCTCAAGATCGCGCTCAGGACGACGCTCGCAATCGCCGGCTTCTTCGGCAACGTCAAGTAGCTTCTTCGACTCCCGCAGCCAGTCCGTCCCGCTCGAGCTGCCCGATTATCGCCTCGGCGTGCTCGGGGTAGAACTCCTGCAGGCAGCTCGGGCAGAGGCTATGGCTGAACTCGGCCTCGGAGTGCGCAGTGACGTAGGACTCGACCTGGCTCCAGTAGCCCTGATCGTCGCGGATCCGCTTGCAGTGAGAGCAGATGGGGAGTAGACCGCCAAGAATCCTCCGCTGTGCTTCGGCCTTGTCGAGGGCGGTGGCGCCGGCGAACAGCGCGATCACGGTGACGCCGGTAACGACAACGGCGGCAATCGCGTGGCCGATCGGCTTGTTGTAAAGCGCGGTCTGAACTCCGATCAGGATCGGTAAGAGGAGTACGAGCGGGGCAAACCGTCGCGCCATTCTGCCGCCGGCGCCGGGCGAGATGAAGACGGCCAGCCATGTCTCCTCGGGGTTGGGTATCGCCAGTCCGGCCAGTAGGAGTGCAAGCGAGACCAGCGCGAGCACGCCGATGCCGTTGACCGACGAGAAGCCGCGCAGGTAGTCGACGTTGTAGGCGTAGCCGATGACACCCGCCGTCACCACGATCGCGAGCGCGTTGTTGATCCAGGACGCCGCACGCGAGCACCTCGACCTGCGGCAGGCGAGAAGGATCAGGTTCGTGCCGGCGAGCAGGAGGCCGGCTGCGGCATGAGGCGACGGACGACCGGGCAGGGGACTACCCGTCGCATCGCGGAACATGAGCTCGTCGATGCCGAGAGAGCGCCAGAAGTATTCGAGCAGAGTGAGTGCCGAAAGTGCGACACAGAAACCCCCTGCGGCGCCGGCGAGCAGACGCTCCCGGCGCCCCGGCGCTGCCTGGGCGAACACGGCGAGTCCTACGCCGGCGATGACGAACATCAGGGCAGCATTCGCCTTGGTCGGCGGGATGCCCGGCCAGACCCGCTTGAGCACGCTCAAGTTGAGCGCCCAGCCGATGAGCACGACCACGCCCATTCCGGCGGCTGTAATCCCGGCTATTCGCGCTGCCAAGTACCTGTCGCGCGTCACTCGGACGGGCATCCCTCAATATTAGGACGCCTCCTATAGCTCGGGTCGGCTAACCGGCGTGCTCAAGCGAATCAGAGCGCCTACGGGCAGGGGAAACGAGCTCCGGTCGAGGCCGGTCAGAGTCGGCTCCCGCTATCGGGAACGGTTTCGACGCCGATAACGTTTCAACACCAGAAAAGAAACGGATCGCCGGCCGAGGGGACGGCCGCCTCCGGCGCGGTTGACGGTTACTGAGGGCGAGATTCGAGTCCGTGATCCTCAGCTAACATGAAGTCGACCCAAGCCACGCGGCGGAAGACCCCGGGGCAATCGACGTAGAAAGGGGGTCGAGAGGGTTGTTCGAGCGTTTTACCGAGCGAGCCAGGCAGGTCGTCGTCCTTGCGCAGGACGAAGCTCGCGCGCTCAAGCACAACTACATCGGTACCGAGCACATCCTGCTTGGACTGCTGCGCGAGGAGGAGGGCCTCGCCGCGCGCGTGCTCGAGTCGCTCGACATCACCGTGGAGGAAGTCAGGGCCCAAGTCGCCCGCATCGTCGGCCAGGGCGACGAGGTCACGACCGGGCAGATCCCGTTCACGCCGCGCGCCAAGAAGGTGCTCGAACTGGCGCTGCGCGAAGCGCTCTCGCTCGGCCACAACTACATCGGCACCGAGCACATCCTGCTGGGGCTGGTACGTGAGAACGAGGGCGTAGCGGCGCGCATCCTGCTCGATTTCGACGCCGACGCCGAGAAGATTCGCAACGAGATCATCCGCATGCTCTCCGGCCCCGGTCGCCGCCAGCAGGGTGCGGCAGCCGGCGCGACCGGCGGTGAGAAGTCGAAGAGCTCCAAGCTTCTCGACCAGTTCGGGCGCAACCTGACCAGGCTGGCCACCGACGGCAAGCTCGACCCTGTCGTCGGGCGCCAGACCGAGATCGAGCGCGTGATGCAGATCCTCTCGCGGCGCACCAAGAACAACCCGGTACTGATCGGTGAGCCGGGCGTCGGTAAGACGGCCGTGGTAGAGGGTCTGGCCCAGCGCATCTCGTCCAACAACGTGCCCGAGCTGCTCAAGAACAAGCAGATCTACACGCTCGACCTGGCCGCTCTCGTCGCCGGCTCCAAATACCGCGGAGAGTTCGAGGAGCGCCTCAAGAAGGTCATGAAGGAGATCGGGCAGCGGGGCGACATCATCCTCTTCATCGACGAGCTGCACAACCTCGTCGGCGCGGGTGCGGCCGAGGGCGCGATCGACGCGGCCTCGATTCTCAAGCCGGCGCTGGCACGCGGCGAGCTACAGACGATCGGCGCCACGACGCTCGACGAATACCGCAAGTACCTGGAGCGAGACGCCGCGCTCGAGCGTCGCTTCCAGCAGATTCGAGTCGACGAGCCGTCGGTCGACGACACCATCCAGATCCTGCGCGGTCTGCGCGACCGCTACGAGGCGCACCACCGCTGCAAGATCTCCGACGACGCGCTCGACGCCGCGGCCCAGCTGGCCGATCGCTACATCCAGGATCGCCACTTGCCCGACAAGGCGATCGACCTGATCGACGAGGCCGCCTCGCGCATGCGCATTCGAACCATGACGGCGCCTCCGCGCTACCGCGAGCTAGAGGAAGAGATCGAGACCGTGCGCAAGGAGAAGGAAGCCTCGATCGAAGCTCAGGAGTTCGAGAAGGCCGCGGCGCTCAGGGACAAGGAGCGCAAGCTGAGCCAGAAGCGCAAGGAGCTGGAGGAGTCCTGGCGCGACGAGGAGGGCGCGGCCGAGCAGCCCGAGATCGGCGAGGAAGAGATCGCCGACATCGTCTCGATGTGGACGGGCATCCCCGTCTTCAAGCTGACCGAAGCCGAGTCACAGAAGCTGATCCGCATGGAGGACGAGCTGCACAAGCGGGTGATCGGCCAGCACCCGGCGATCGAGGCTGTTTCGAAGGCGATCAGGCGCGCCCGGGCCGGGATCAAGGATCCCAAGCGTCCGACCGGTTCCTTCATCTTCCTCGGGCCATCGGGTGTGGGCAAGACCGAGCTGGCGCGCACGCTGGCGGAGTTCCTCTTCGGCGACGAGGAGGCGATGATCCAGGTCGACATGTCCGAGTACATGGAGAAGCACTCCGTGTCGCGGCTGGTGGGCTCGCCACCGGGCTACGTAGGCTACGACGAGGGCGGCCAGCTGACCGAGTCGGTGCGGCGTAAGCCCTACTCGGTGCTGCTCATGGACGAGGTCGAGAAGGCGCACCCGGACGTCTTCAACATCCTGCTGCAGATCCTCGAGGACGGGAAGCTGACCGACTCGCAGGGGCGCAAGGTCGACTTCCGCAACACCATCGTCATCATGACCTCGAACCTGGGCGCGGCTCAGATCTCCAAGAACCAGTCACTGGGCTTCACCTCCACCGACGACGCCGGTCTCTCTTACGAGGACATGAAGTCGCGTGTCACCGGCGAGCTGAAGAAGGTCTTCCGGCCCGAGCTCCTGAACCGTATCGACGAGGTGATCGTCTTCCACAAGCTCGAGAAGGCCGAGATCAAGCAGATCATCGACCTGATGCTGAGGCGGCTACGTGAGCAGATGGCGACCCACAAGGTGACGATCGAGCTGACCGACAAGGCCAAAGACCTGCTGGTCGAGAAAGGCTTCGACCCGGCGATGGGCGCCCGTCCGCTGCGTCGCGCGATCCAGCGCCTGATCGAGGACCCGCTGGCCGACTACGTACTCGGCGCCGAGTTGATGCCCGGCGCCACGCTGGTCGTCGACCGTAAGAAGAACAGCGAGGACGTCGACATCAAGATCATCGCCGGCCCCGAGCCCGAGCCCGAGCCCGAGCCGGCGCCCGAGCCCGAGAAGGTCGCTGTCTCGACAGACGGCGCCGACGAGGACTCGAAAGAGACAACGGACGAGAAGTAAGTAGGCGCTCAGCGCCCTGGTCCGCCGTCGTTCGAGGAGCAGTCGGATCTCGTCTGGCTTCGTTTACGCTAGTCGTGGCGACTAGGCTGTGGCGAGCACTTTCGTGCGCACGGACGGGTAGCGGTACTCCGACCCGCACTGGTCGCGAGAGAAAGGCAAATCGACGCCTCGGGAGGACGGAATGAAAGGGTTCAACGGCAACATCGAGCAGCAGACCCTGGAAAACGGGAATTTCAGGAAAGTCCTTTACACCGCCTCGCATAGCCAGTTGGTTCTGATGAGCCTGAAGCCGAACGAGGAGATCGGTATGGAGGTTCATGAAGAGAACGATCAGTTCTTCCGTTTCGAATCGGGCGAAGGCCAGGTGATCATCGATGGAAACGTGTACGGCGTGAAAGATGGCTCTGCCGCCATCGTCCCGGCCGGAGCCGAGCACAACGTCGTCAACACCTCCGCCGAGCGTGAGTTGAAGCTCTACACGATCTACTCGCCGGCTCATCACCAGGACGGCGTCGTGCGGGCGACCAGGGCCGAGGCCGAGGCCGATTCTCCGGAGTACGACGGGCGAAACAGCGAGTAGCAGCAACGCGGAGCTCGTTCTCTTCGAAGCAAGCGGCGCCGGGAGTCGGCACGGAGTCGGCACGATCGCCGTCTGCGCCTGACCGTAGACTCGTTCCGTGGCAAAGACAGCGGCCCTGTTTGCCTGTACGGAGTGCGGTTACTCGACCGGGCGCTGGCTCGGGCGCTGTCCGAGTTGCGCGAGCTTCGGGACGCTGATCGAGGAAGTCGGTGTACCGGTAGCCGCCAAGGCGCCCCGAGTGGGACGGCCGCTCCTGCGCCTGGTCGAGGTCGAAGCGACCGAGTCAGACCGGATCGCGACCGGTGTGCCCGAGCTCGACCGGGTGCTCGGCGGCGGGTTGGTGCCGGCCTCGCTTGTGCTCGTCGGCGGCGAGCCGGGGATCGGCAAATCCACTCTGCTCCTGAGCGCCCTGCGCGCGATCGCCGAGAGTCGTCGCAGCCTGCTCGTGTCGGGCGAGGAATCTGCGGCCCAGGTCAAGCTTCGCGCCGAACGGCTCGGAGGCGCCGGCAAGGTCGAGATCCTGGCTGAGACCGAGCTCGAGACGGTTTGCGCCGCGCTCGAGCGCGGCGCCCCGAGGTCTGCGTGATTGATTCTGTGCAAGCCCTCTGCGCGACCGAGCTCGGCTCGGTGCCGGGCTCGGTCGCGCAGGTCAGGGAGGCCGCCTCGCGCCTGCTGCGAGTGGCCAAGGAGAGCGGCGTCGCCGTCTTTCTGGTCGGACACGTCACCAAGGACGGTGCTGTCGCCGGTCCGCGCGTGCTCGAGCATCTGGTCGACTGTGTGCTCCAGTTCGAAGGCGACCGCAACCGCGAGCACCGCATCCTGCGCGCGACCAAGAACCGGTACGGGTCTACCAACGAGCTCGGCGTCTTCGAGATGACCGGTGCCGGCCTGGTCGGAATCCCTGATGCATCAGCGCTCTTCGGTCGCTCGGAGCCGGGCGAGGTCGGGGCGGCCGTCGCCTGCACGCTCGAGGGCTCACGCCCGATCTTGCTCGAGATCCAGGCACTTGTCTCGAGAAGCGAACTGGCCCTGCCGCGGCGCGTCGGAACCGGCGTCGATCCAAAGCGTCTGGCGATGATCGTGGCCGTGCTTTCGCGCCATGCCCGCGTGGCGCTCGCGCAGGCCGATGTATTCGTCAACGTCGCCGGTGGTGTTCGCATCGACGAGCCCGGCGCCGATTTGGCGATTGCCCTTGCGGTAGCCTCCGCGGCTCGGGGCGTGCCGGCGCGCACCGGACTCGCCGCCTTCGCCGAGATCGGCCTAACCGGGCGCCTGCGCGTGGCGACACAGGCAGAGCGCCGGGTCGAAGAGTGCTCGAAGCTTGGACTCGAGCGGGTGCTGGTCGCCGAGGGCAGCGTCAAGGCCAAGGCAAAGCTCGTGGTGATCGAGGCGGCCAGACTCCGGGAGGCGCTGGTGGTCGGGCTGGAGCCGCGCCAGATTGAGCCGGGCGCCCTCCAGAGCGAATAGCCCGCGAGCGCGCGACTCACGGGCCGTGGCTTGCTGCGGTGCGCGCGGCATCAACACCGGTACGCCCGACCGCGAAAACTGGATCTCGGATAGGAGCCTCCTGCTCGCTGGCGAAGCCGCTCTGAGCAGGGCTTTTTCGATTGGCGCCTGAAAAGGCTCGTTTTCCAGCGTTTTTTGCTATCATTGAGCAGTATTGCGCCGGCGGAGATGCCCCGCCGGCACTTTTGCGAACACAGCTCGGAAGGGGAGTGTTGCTTGTTTGAAATCGGCGATAAGGTCGTGTACCCGCATCACGGTGCCGGAACAGTAGTTGCGAAAGAGTTGCGCACGATTCTCGGGCAGAAGCGCGAGTACTTGACGATCAGGATCCTCCACAACGACATGACCGTTCAAGTTCCGAGCGAGAACGCCGAGCGAGTCGGCTTGCGACGGGTGATCGAGGAGGCCGGGATCGACGCCGTCATCACGGCCCTGACGGCCGGCAAGACCGAGATGCCGAAGAACTGGAATCGTCGCTTCAAGCACAACCGCGACAAGATGAAGACCGGTGACATCCTCGAGCTGTCCGAGGTTGTGCAGAATCTTTCCCTACGTGATTTCGAAAAGGGCCTGTCGACTGGCGAGAAGCAGATGTTCGTCAAAGCCAAGAAGATTCTCTCCAGCGAGCTCATGTACGCGCTGGAGCTGAGCGAGGAAGAGGCGGCCGCGTGGCTGGAGAGCGTACTGGCCCGGAACGGCAAGAAGGCCTCCGGCGGCTCGAGCAAGAGAGAGCCGGCAACGGCTTCTGTCTCTGCCTAGCCGAAACGCCCTCGCGCAGTCGATCAGACGCCGTTCGGCGGGGCGACGGTGAGTGACATCTACGCCTGGGCTGTTGTCTGCGCCGCCGGAGCGGGAGAGAGGCTTGGCGGCGAGCGCCCGAAGGCCTTTGCCGTGCTGGCCGGAAGGCCGCTTCTGGCCGAGAGCCTGGAACGTCTCGACCGCTGCGCCCAGGTCGACGGAATCGTCGTATCGGCGCCGCCGTCGTGGGAAGAGCCGGTCATCCTGCTCGCCGAAGAGCTCGGCTGTGGCAAGGTCAGTGCGGTCGTGACCGGAGGCGCGACGCGCGGCGAGAGCGTACGCCTGGCGCTGGCCGAGATCCCGGGCGAGGCCGAATTCGTGCTCGTGCACGATGCGGCCCGTCCACTCGTGCGCGAGCAGACGGTGGCGCGCGTGCTCGAGCCGCTCGCTCGAGGCTGGGAGGCGGTCGTGCCGGCGCTTACGGTCGCCGACACGATCAAGCGCGTTGAGGGCGAGCGCATCGTCGAGACGCTGGAGCGTGGCGCGCTAGTCTCGGTGCAGACGCCGCAGGCCTTTCGAGCCGAAGTGCTCCGCGCGGCCTATGCGGCCGGGCACGACCTGGCGACCGACTGCGCGGCGCTGGTGGAGGCACGGGGCGGACGGGTCTGCTGGGTCGAGGGCGACCCACAGCTGCACAAGGTAACGACACCCGAGGATCTGGCCCTGGTCGAAAGCCGGCTCACCGGGCCTGCAGACCGAGAGGACTAGGCTCTAAGGTCTCCCAGAACGATGAGCGAGCTCAGAGTCGGCATCGGAATCGACGCGCACGCGCTGGTAACAGGCGTTCCGCTCGTGCTGGGCGGGGTTGTGGTCGAGCATCCGTGTGGCTTGGCCGGGCACTCGGACGGCGACGTGATCGCCCACGCGCTTATCGACGCCCTGCTCGGCGCGGCCGGGCTCGAGGACATCGGTTCGCTCTTTCCTTCCTCAGATGAGCGCTGGCAGGGTGCCGACTCGCTCGACCTGCTCACCCGTGCCTATGGCGAGGTTCGGAGTGGGGGCTGGATGCTCGTCAACGCCGACTGCATCCTGGTCGGCGAGGAACCGCGGATCGCGTCGTATCGCCTCGAGATGCAGCGGAGGTTGGCCGCCGCGCTCGCCGTCGAGTCCGATCGCGTCAGCGTTCGTGCGACCACGACCGACGGTCTCGGCTTTCCGGGGCGCGGCGAAGGACTGGCGGCGCAGGCGGTAGCTCTACTCGAGCGCTGAGACCGGAAGATCTCAGCGACCGCGCCGGCCCGGCTTGCCCCGACCCCTGCGCTGACCCCTCCGCTCGTTCTCGTCCTCAGCCTTCTTCTTGCCCCTGGCCTTCTTCTTCGGCTTGCCTTTGGCCTTGGCACGGTTCGGACCTAGGCCCTGGCGCTCGAGCTGGCGCCGTATCTGCCGGTTGGAGAGATCGGCCCCGGTGCTCTTTTGTTGCTCCTCGGCGGCCTCCATCCAGGCTCGTCGCTCGCCGGCGCTCAGTGTCGAGAGCGCCTTCTGCATCCGCTGCGGATCGCGCATCGCTCCGGTTCGCTCGAGCTTCTTAATCGCGCTCGCCAGCGCCGGGTTCGAGCGCTCGATCGCGGTATTCGAGAGCTTTCGGAGCCCTCGCCCGATGAGCGGCACCTTCATCATCAGTACCACGATCGGACGCAGATAGCGGCCACCCCTGACCCGGCTCAGGATGGCGAAGATACCGAGCAAGACGACGAAGAAGAGCAGTACCCAGACCGGGGTCAGCAGCCAGACGATCGAGGCAGTCATCGACGACGATCCTAGCGTCTGGGTCAGCTGGCCGTCAGATCTTGGCGTCTACGAAGGCGAGCTCACCTACGTCGGCCGTAAGGCGAAGTAATCGGAGTCGCGCTGGTAATTCCAGCGGGTCAGCAAGCCGAGTTCGACTGTGATGTCCAGGAGTCGAGGGATGAGAGTTGATTCTAATTCCTCACTTTTGCAGGCTTTTTGTTTTGATACCGTGCTCCGCCCCGTGGGAGGGTGGGGGGAGGAGGGTGGATTAGCGAGGCGCCCCGCACCGGAGAAGCTCAGGTCGAGCACAGCCGACGGGACGCCATTCGACTCTTCGCGCTAGGAGGAGGACGGGTTAGCGACGCGCCCCGCGATCGAGCCGCTGCCCGGCACACCTGAGGCGACCGACGAAGCGGCCGTCTCAGGTGTTTCGTGCTCAGCGGGTACTAGATCCGCTTCCAGCTCTGGCGTCTGAGGAAGAAGCCGTGACCGGCCACGTTGCGGCAGCTGAGGCCTCGTTTGGCCGACGTGCACCTGAACGGCCCGTCTTTCCAGGTCTTGCCGTAGGCAAGTACCGGCGCCTTGCTCGGATCGGGCAGCACGGCGTCGCTTACACAGCCGATCCTGGCGCGGCCCTTCGCACTCAGCGTCAAGGTGCTGCCGTAGTCAAATCTACAGCCCTTGGGCCGAGCGGGCTTCGGTACCAAGCCGCTTGCGACGTCACAACGGAGATATGCGGGGAACGAACCCGTGTAAGCGCGACAGACGATGTTCCGAGACGGCATCTGAAAGCCCCTGAGCGCGGCCGGCGCAGCTAGAGCGGACCCGGTCAGGAAGGCCACGGCGATGACGCTGCCGGCTAGTAGGTATCTCATGGTTCAGATCATTGACAGAAGCGGCTCTTCCTAACCACAGGGGAAAGACACCGTGCCCGTGCGCGCTACTCCTGTCGGCTTCCTACCGGCGGAGCGCCAGGCTACCTTGGTGAAGATTTTCGGTAGCCGCGTGAAGGGGCGGGGCCGGAGAGCAGGACGGTGATCTGGTCGCGACATATCAGGTCAAATCGAGCCCGGTCTACGATCTTCATTCGGGTAGAGGTTCGAGGTGGGTCGTGATCGACGCGTGCGGGAGCGCGGTAACGATGTCCTGCTCGATTCGCTCGAGTAGCTCGTGGCCGCGCTCGACCGTCCAGCCGCCGGGCACGAGCACGTCTATCGAGACGAAGGAGCGGCGGCCCGATCTACGCGTCTGCAACGTCTTGAAGACGATCCCTTGCTTGCGATACGAGATGAGCGCGCCCTCGATCGCCGCCAGCTCGTCGACCGGCAGCGATCGATCCATGAGCCCTCCGCCCGAGCGGCGGATCAGGCGCACGGCGGTGACGACGATGTTGAGCGCAACCAGGATCGCGATGATCGGATCGAGTGGGCGCCAACCGCTGAGCGCGACTGCTCCGACGCCGATGACGACGCCGGCCGAGGTGATCACGTCGGTCATCAGGTGGCGCCCGTCCGCCTCGACCGTGATCGAGCGGCGCCGCCGTCCGAAACGAATCAGCGTCATAGCGACGCCCAGGTTTACGAGCGAGGCCCCGACCGAGACCGCCAGCCCCGGCCCGACCGACTCCAGCGCCGCCGGATGCAGCAGCCGCCCTACCGCCACCCAGATGATCGATGCGGCCGCTCCGAGAATGAACATGCCTTCCGCGCCGGCCGCGAAGTACTCGGCCTTCTCGTGCCCGAAGGCGTGCTCGTCGTCGGGCGGCAGCGTCGCCCAGCGGATCATGATCAGCGCCACGATCGCGGCCAGCAGGTTGACCAGCGACTCGACCGCATCCGAGAGCAGTCCCACCGAGCCGGTCAACCGCCAGGCGACGGTCTTCAGCGTGATCGTCACCAGCGCGGCGGCGATCGACATCCACATCAGGCGGGTCAGGAGTGCGCGATCGGAGGTGACGGGCATGCGGGGAGCGTAGCGGTCTCATCTGCGAGCCGGCACGAATCGGGCACACTTCCGCGCCCCCCGGTAACCATGCCTGGCACCGGGACAGGTCCCGTCAGGACACGGCCTGTAAGCCCAGTGAGCACGGGCCACGAAGCGCAGCTTGCCGACGAGGTTTTTCTAGACCTTCTTCGCCTTCCAGGTCGTCTTGGTGAAGTAGGCGTAGAAGTCCTGCAGCCCGCCTGGGGTTAAACCGCGGATCTTGTTGTAGATAACGTCGAGCTTTCCGCTGGCCGAGTTGCCCCTAACGGTTCCTTTCGCGGTGATGATCAAGGAAATCGTCGGGATCTTGAAGGTGATCTTGAAGTGCCCGTTCTTGAGCGGGGTCGAGGGCAGGTTGACGAGGCGGAAATCCGAGAAGCTCTTGGCCGAGGCGGCGGAGACGCAGAGCGTGCTGGCCGAGGTCTTGAACCCCGCCACCTTCCTCGCAGTCGTACGGAAGGCGACATTGGACCCCTGCTTCGTCTTGCCCTGGTAGCGAGCGCCCGCACTCGCCGAGACGGCAGCGCCTGCAACAACCAGCGCCAACACGAGGGCCGCGAACGAAAGGACTCGCCGTCTCGAACCCGCGAACATGCGCGCGAAGTGATACATGAGTACCTCCTTGAGCTAGGCCTTGGCCGTCCAGGTCGTCTTGAGCTGACAGGCGGCGATGTCCAGCAGCCCGGTCGAGGTGGTGCCGATCGTCTTCGAGAACTTGATGTTTAGCTTGCCACTCGCCGACGAGCCATTGATGCGCCCGGTGACGCTGATCGTGGTGCTGCTCGCGCCCTTGAAGGTCATGGTGAAGCGCCCGTTCTTCAGCTTGCTGGGCTTCGTCAGCGAGACGGCATAGAGAACGAGCTTGTTTTTACCCGTGACCACGGAACCGCAGAGAACGTTCGGCGAGGCCTTGAACGACATCGCCTTGGTGGCCGTCGCGCGCAAGGTGACTTTCACTCCCTGCTTGGTCTTGCCCTTGAAACTGGTGCTCGTGCTCGCCGCGACGGCAGTGCCGACGAGAGCCAGCGCCAGCACGAGAGCCACGATGACCCGGAGATGACGCCTGGAATCCGCGAGCCTGCGTGTGAAGGGGTGCATAGGTGCCTCCTATGACCGGTGTTTTCTGCGGAACCTGAATGCGATTCTACGCCTGGCGAATGCAGCGACCTAAACCGGAATCGGGCCGCTGACGACGACCCGAAGCCGGTAGGAGCCACCGAGCTGTTTGCCTCGCGCGTAGTTCAGCCTGAGCATCGTCGCGCCGGGCGCCGTTGCTCTGAAGCGGAGCTTGTAGACGCCGCCGCGGCCGACCAGATGAGTCGGGTTGGCGTCGGGAACGTAGCTGACTCCGAGCGGTTTGAGCAGCGACCTGTTCACCGATTTGAGCTCCCAGGCATAGCCCGTCGTGGCGTTTCCTCTGAGCGAGACGACGAGCAGGTAGCCGCGGTGCAAGGTGACGCTCTTGCCGTTCTTGGCCAGACCGACGTTGACGACTCTAGTGGTAGCGGCGCCGGAGGCGGCGAGCGTGAGAGCGACGAGCAAGGCGACGGAGACGGTGATTGCGGATCGGGTGAGCTTCATGTCTTCCTTTCGAAGAGGCCGGCCACTCGGATCTTAGGCAGGTAAGTCAGGTGGAAGCGAAAAACCTCCCTGGGGACGGCGAACTCGCCTCGCGCCTGGAAGACCGGCTTAACCCGTGCCCTGCGACAAAAGCCGTCGCGCCTCGGCGGGAGTAACTACTTCGGCGACCTCGACGTCGCTGTAGAAAGGCCGCCAGGGATCGAACTTGCTCTTGAACTCCTCGCTGTCCTCGACTTCCCAGATCGCCAGACCCGCAGAAGGGTCGTCCTTGAGGCAATAGGTGAAGCGAATGCTGCTGTTGTCGAGCTCTTTCTGTTGCAGCTTCCGGCCGAACTCGGCGATCTTCTGGAGATCGACCCTCACCTTTACCAACAAACGCATCAAACCCCGCTCCTTTCGCCGGTTGGACAACGACCCTAACACGCGTTCGGGAAGATCCCGCCGGTGATCCGTCTCAAGCCGGCGAGCCAGCACGCAGTGCGCTCCTGTTTCGACAACGGGACGAATGACCGCCTACCGCTCGGGTACGCTTGAAGCAGAGTCATTCAACGGCCGGGGGCAACGATGAAGGGTTCCGAGAAGCCGAAGAAGATGCAAAAGAAGGCGCCGCAGAAGACGCTCAAGGAGAAGCGCAGCGCCAAGCGAGCGGCAGGAAAGTAGTCGGGGTTCGGCCGGAGGTACCGCGCGGCCGGGCAATGGAGTGCGCGGTTGTGTCATGAGCCTTAACGAGATGGGCCGTCCCGGGTATCGCCCAGGCGACCGCCATGTGCCCGTTTCCGGGCCTGCGGCCGGCTACCCGCAACGGCCACCGCGGCCCTCGAGCAAGCGGCCTGTCATTCTGATCTTGGTCGGCTTCAGCGTGCTGCTGCTCATCGCTCTGACGCGCTTCGGCGGCGTGCCCGCGACGATCAGCGCGAAGGGCATCGGGCCGCTCAGACTCGGGCAGGCGACCAGGCAGGAGATGCAGAACTGGGCCAGGGGGGAGGTGTCGTTCTGGCAAGCGGACAGAGGGAACCCTCCGGTCCGTTTTGTGGGCGAGCTCTGGGAGTACGACTGCATCGGCGCGAGCACCAGCTTCGGTCGGCCCTGCCGGACCCTTTTCGGGCTCAAGGGCGGGCACCTCGCCACGGTGACAACCACCAATCCGCTCTTCTTCACCGCCGCCGGCACGCACATCGGTATGCCGCTGGGCAAGTCTCTCAGGCGCGAGCACGGTCGCTGGTCAGGCTGGAGCGTCAAGTGTCCGCACATCGTTCTTCCGGCTCCCAAGGGTGTCATCTTCCTGGCCACGATTGCCAGGAGCTCCACGATTCCGGGCGGGTTCGTGAGCGGCTTTTATCTGAGCAAGGCGCCGGCTTCGTTCGCCTCCTGCGGCTCCTGAGCCACTACTTCTTCAGCAGCGTCGGGAAGAAGACCTGCCAGGCGAGCAGGCTCTTGGCAATGAGAGACAGCGCCAGGTAGCTGCGCTCGCCGAAGATGTAACTGCGCCAGGGACCGCTGCGACGGTATTGCAGAAACATGTTCAGGGCGAAGCTGTTGAAGAGGACGAAGAGCGAGGCGAAGATCCCGAAGACGAAGCCGGGGACATTTACCGTCTGGTTTTGCGAGTAGCCGATCTGGATAGCGATCGCGATCCAAGGCACCGCGCCGACGATGCAGCCGTAGACGAAGGGGCGCCAGATCACCGGCCGGCCCGCTCTGTTGGCACGCTCCATTGCCAGCCCGAACATGACCATGGCCGCGTTCACTCCGAATATCGCGATCAGGGCCGAAAGGTCGTTGATGCCGGTCAGCATGGCGATCAGCACGATCATCAGCGAGGCGCTGATCGAGTACTCCCACCAGCGCGCGGGATTGCGTTCGCTCTGGAGGTTGTGCTCGTACCAGCGGTGGATGCGCGGTGCCGCCATCAGTCCGTGATCGAGCGCGGCCAGCAGCAGGAAGGCCGCCACGAGCGGACCGATGCGTAGGTCGTAGAAGCCGTTCGTATGCGCCTTGGTGCCGGGCGGGCCCTTCAGGAAGCTGATCGTGATCGGCAGCGTGAAGGAGTTGGAGAGGGCGAGGATGACGGCCGCCTGGCCGGCGTGCAGGACGGCGAGCGAGGCGTTCCAAATGCGTAGGCGCCGGAAGTCAGCCGGCTCCGTGGTGGGCGGCTCGTCCGTCCTGGTCGCTGTCGACATCGATTCCCTCGGCTTCCGGCCGCTGAAGTGGCGACGATCTACTGCAGTTTCCCACGTACGTCGCGGAAGGCAAACACACGCCTCCAGCCGGTCTTCCTATCCATCGCTCTGGAGCTTTTTCACCTGGCCCGAGCCTGCAAGCAGTGCTCCAGCGAAAGCGCTCGCCTTCGGCCCGAGCCGCTCGGAGGCGACCTCGGCCGTGATCTCGAGCGAACGAGCAAGTCGTTCGAGCGGGAAGTCGCGGGCGGCCAGCACCTGCGCGAGCCAGCTCAGATTGGCGGGCAGAACTCCTCCTTCGTACCTGATCTCGAGCGCGGCCCAGCTGAGCAGCCAGAGTGTGTCGTGCACATACCAGCTCTCGCCGACCTCGCCGTAACGCTCGCGCTCGTCGGGGAACTCGGTCTTGTAGCGCCGGTAGCTCTCGCCGGCAAGCGGCCGCAACTCGACCGAGCCGAGCCCTTCGATCTCGGCCTGCTCGGGCGGCGGTGTGCCCGACGGAGGAGGCGGTCGTCTCAACCGTCCGCCTCGACGGAGCCGCGGACTTGCCCGGCCAGCTCCACTGCCGAGCGGGCGTCGCGGCCGAGAGCGTCGGCGCCGACACGTCGCCAGAGATCGTCGCCGTCGAGGAAGGCCTTTCCACCCACGACGATGTACGGCGTCCAGGACGCATCGCTGAGCGCACGCGTCTGCGCGATCAGCTCGGCGACACGGTCGATCGTGGTGCTCATCGTGGCGGAAAAGCCGACCAAGTGGGGACGCTGAGCGCTCATGGTCGCGACGATCGCGTCGGCGGGAAGATCGGTACCGAGAAAGCGAACGTCCCAGCCGTCGAGCTCGAGCGCGCTCGCGACAATGACGGCGCCGATCTGGTGGAACTCGTCGCTGACGCCCGAGATGAGTGCCAGGCCGAAACGCGGCTCGGGTATCGGCGCCTCACTTTGCAGCACTGCCAGCGTCGACTCGGCGATCGCGGTCGCCATGTGCTCGCTTGCGACCGAGATCTCGTTCTGTTGCCAGAGGCGTCCGATCTCGTGCAGCGATCTCTGGATGACGTCGCAGTAGATGTCGAGCGGCGGAACGCCGGCGGCCACGGCCTCTCGCGCAATACGCTGGGCGCTCTCGCGATCGCCGATCAGGAGCGCAGCCAGGTAGCCGGCGTAGATCGATTCGAGCTCAGTGGGGTCGCTCATCTGTCGCTTTCTACCACCTGCGTTATCGGAAAGGCATCCAGGAGCATTGAGCACGCGTGCTCTCGGCGCAAGCCGAGCTCGGGCAGAGGCTCCGTGGAGTGCCCGAGAGAAGCCGGTCAGAGCGCCTACCGGCCGAGGCAGCTCGCGCCTGCGAACAAGAAGGAGGCAGATCGCTTTTTCTCGTACTACCTTGTGCGAGACGATTACCTAGGTTTCGAGGCTCGATGACGGCTCACACAACTATCCGCGTCTCTAGCGGCGATCTGCGCCGATGACGTCGCTGACGCCCGAGCAGCGCCGGCAGCGGCGCGAAGAGAGGCGCAGGCGTATCAGGCGGAGGCGTATCGGGGCGCTCGCCTTCTCGACGCTGGCGCTTGCGGGACTTTTCACGGGACTGACAATCACCGGCGCGTTTGCCGGCCGCGATGCCACTAGAGGCGGAACCTCGGTGGCCGGAACGGAGACGACGACAACCCAGTCGACCTCGACCGCGGCGCAGACCACCACGACGAACAAGCCAAAGCCAAAGAAGAAGCCGCGCGGCCGTCTGGGAAGCGGGCGCCCGGTCACACTCGCCTTCGGCGGCGACGTCCACTTCGAGGGCATCGTGAGGCCGAAGCTGGACGCCGACCCGGCCTCCGTCTTCGCGCCGATCGCGCCCGTGCTCAAGAGCGCCGACCTCGCCATGGTCAATCTCGAGACGACGGTCAGCTACGGCGGCTCGCCCACTCCAGGAAAGACCTACACCTTCCGCGCCCTGCCGACCGCCTTTCGGGCGCTCAAAGACGGCGGCGTCGACCTGGCCACAGTGGCCAACAACCACGGTATCGACTACGGCATGAGCTCTTTCCTCGACACGCTTCGTTATGCCAAGCGCTATCACTTCCGGCTCGTCGGCGGCGGGCTCAACGCCGCCCAGGCCTACGCGCCCTACCGGGTCACGATCAAGGGCCAGCGAATCGCGATCTTGGCTGCCAGCCAGGTGATCGACTCCAACCTGATCGCCTCCTGGACGGCCGGTCCGGGTAAGCCCGGCATCGCCTCGGCCTACGACGTCGGGCGGCTGACCTCCGCGGTGCGAAATGCGCGCAAGAATGCCGACACCGTCGTCGTCTACCTGCACTACGGCGAGGAGCGCCATTCCTGCCCGAGCAGCATGCAGACCAGGCTGGCCCGCTCGCTGGTCGCCGCCGGCGCCGACATCGTCGTCGGCTCGCATGCACATCGCCAGCAGGGCGCCGGTAGGCTCGGCCAGGCGTTCGTCGACTACGGTCTCGGCAACTTCGTCTGGTACTCGCAGAACAGCGTTCCCAGCGTCACGACCGGTGTGCTCAAGGTGACCGTCACCGGCCGTCGCATCGATCGTTACTGGTGGGTGCCGGCCACGATCGTCAACGGCTCGCCGACGCCGCGCACCGGCAGCGAGCGGACGGCCGCGATCTCCGCCTGGCGCAGCCTGCGCGGCTGCACCGGGCTCCGACCCTGACCGAGACCAGACTCGATTCTGGAACGGGCGCCGGTTCTCGGCGCGGGCACCTCGCTAATCCACCCGCCTCCCCCCACCCTCCCACGGGGCGGAATACGGTAGCTGCTCGAATAAGCGAAGAGTGCCTGCAAATGCCCCAATACTGTGTCAATACAGAAGATCCGGCGACCAAGCTCGACCCGCTCCTCTGAGCCCCCCCGCGCGCCGCTCCGGTCGCTCCGGTATACAACGAGGCACAGATGCGCCTCTACAGCACTCTTCAGCGCCAGCTCGTCGAGCTGCCACCGCCGCCCGGCCCGGTCGGTATCTACGTCTGCGGCCCGACGGTCTACCAGCGTATCCACGTCGGTAACGCGCGTCCATACGTCATCTTCCTTTGGCTCAAGCGCTGGCTGATCGAGCGCGGGTACACGGCGACGCTCGTCTCCAACATCACCGACGTCAACGACAAGATCTACGTCGCCGCGCCCGGCCACAGCGCCGAGCTGGCCGAGCAGGCCTCGCGTTGGTATGTCGAGGACACCGACCGCCTCGGTCTCGGCCGACCCGACGCCGAGCCCAAGGCGACCACCACGATGGCGGCGATCGTCGCCCTGATCGCCGAGCTCGTCGGGCGCGGTTACGCCTACGAGGCAAGCGGCGACGTCTACTTCCGGGTCGGACGCTACGGCGACTACGGTCAGCTCTCGGGCCAGAAGCCCGACCAGGTGGAGGAACAGGAGCCAAGCGCGCTCAAAAAGGATCCGCGCGACTTCGCACTCTGGAAGACGACCAAGGCGGGGGAGGACACCTCGTGGGAGTCGCCCTGGGGAAAGGGCCGGCCGGGCTGGCACATCGAGTGCTCGGCGATGGCCGCCAAGCTGCTCGGGCCGGCCTTCGAGATCCACGGCGGCGGGCTCGACCTCGTCTTCCCGCACCACGAGAACGAGCTGGCGCAGTCGCGTGCCGCCGGCCAGGAGTTTGCGCACATCTGGATGCACAACGGCCTGCTGCGGCTGACCGGGGAAAAGATGTCGAAGTCGTTAGGAAACATTCAGACGCTCGGGCAGGTGCTCGACGAGTGGGGGAGAGAGACGCTACTCCTCTTCTTCATGACCGCGCACTGGCGCAGCCCGATCGACTTCTCGCCGGAGACGATGGAGGCGGCGCGCGAGCAAGCCTGGACGTTCCGAAACGCCTTCCTGCATCCACCCGAGCAGCGTGAGGCCCGCGGCTGGGACGCCTTCGAGACGCTGTTGGACGACGATTTTTCGACCACCGAGGCGCTTGCGCTCATGCACGAGTGGCGTGCTGCCGGTCAGCTCGAGCTTCTCAGGCGCGGGCTCGGCGTGTTCGGGCTCGAGAGCCTGGCCGAGGCCGAGCAGGCGCCGGCCGAGCTCGAGGAACTGGCGAGTAGGCGTCTGGCCGCTCGTGCCATACGCGACTTCGCCGAAGCCGATCGCCTGCGCGACGAGATCGCAGCCGCCGGCTGGGAAGTCAGGGACGTCGCCGCGGAGCCCGGCTACCAGCTGGTCAAGAAGGATTGAGGATGCAACGCGAGCTGGTCTACGGACGTAACGCGGTACGTGAGGCGGTTCGCGGTCGCCGGCAGGTGCTCGAGCTGTGGGTGAGCGAGCGCGCCGCCGAGCACGAGCTCTGGTTGACGGAACCGGGCGCTCCGCGGCTGCAGGTCAAGAACGAGCACGAGCTTTCCCAGGCGGCGCAGACGCGCGAGCACCAGGGCCTGGTGGCCTGGGCCGAGCCGTACCGGTATGCCGACGCCTACGATCTGGCTCGGGCGGACGAGCCTCTCATCGCCTGCCTCGACCAAGTCACCAATCCACGCAACCTCGGCGCCGTCGCCCGCGCCGCGGCGGGCGCGGGCGCAACCGGCATCGTCGTTCCGGCGCACGGCTCGGCGCAGGTCACCGCGGAGGTCTGCCGCGCCTCGGCCGGGGCGGTCGAGCACGTCCCGATCGCGGTCGTCACCAACCTGGCGCGCTATCTCGAGGAGATCAAGCGCGCCGACCTCTGGATCTACGCCGCCGACGGACGGGCCGAGAAGCTCTACTGGCAGGCCGATCTCTCAGGCGGAGTCGCGCTCGTATTCGGGGCCGAGAAGCGCGGCCTGCGCCCGCTCGTGCGCCGGCGTTGCGACGACTCCGTAGCGATTCCACTCGTGGGAGAAGTCGAGTCGCTCAATGTGGGTGTCGCGGCTGCGCTCCTTCTCTACGAAGCCAGGCGCCAGCGAAGTGGCTAGGAAGAAGAAGAACCCCGGCGCCCGACCGGGCGACCCGAGCGAGGGCTGGGGCGAGAGCTCGCACTCGCACGCTCCAGAGCCCACCTTCTACCTCTTCGACGGTCACAACCTGCTCTTTGCAGGCAAGTTCGTCGATCCGCGCGAGCTCGAGGACAGGCTGGCGGGCTTCGTCGCCTTGAAGGGCGCCCGCGGTGTCGTCGTCTTCGACGGTTTCGGCGAGAGACACACGCTCGGACCTCTCGAGGTGCGCTTCGCCGAGGAGGCCGACTTCGTGCTCGAGCGCCTGGCCGCCGAGCTGAGAGAAAGTGAGCGCGTCTGCCTGGTCTCGTCCGACCTGACCGTGCGCGAGACGAGTGGCCGCCAAGTCGACAAGCGCTCGTCACAACTGTTCATGGAGGAGCTGGAGGAGGTCGAGCTGCCGCCGCCACCACGCATGGCCGTCGAGGATCGTCTCGACCCCAAGACCCGCGCCAAGCTCGAGCGAATTCGCCGCGGCGAGGAGTAACTACCGCGTGATTGCTCGACCGCAAAGCTGTTTGTAGTAGGCGACGAAAGTAACACGGAAAAGAGTCGAGTGCATTCCCTAAGCGAACACGTGTTCGCTAACCGTTGGGTCCACTGCAAAATGGACCGGTTTTCGGGTCCATCGCAAAAGACTTGTATTTTGCTGGGACCACTGCTAACGTCGGGCGCATCAAATTCCGAATCTCCTATTGAAAGCGGCAAGAGAACGGGGATCGAGTGAATATGGCGGCGCAACCAGCAAGGCAAGGGCATGGCTACCAGCCTCAGCGGGCGCAGCGCGAGCTCGAAGACCTACAACTGGTGCTCAAGGCTCGCAACGGCAGCTCGGCGGCGCTCGACTCGATTCTGCGCCGCTACGACGGCTTCGTGCGTCTCAAGGCCAGCTCGTACTTCCTTGCCGGCGGCGAGTCGGAAGATCTCGTTCAGGAGGGTCGCATCGGCCTCTACAAGGCGGTACGCGACTTCCGAGCCGACAAGGAGACCTCCTTCCGCTCCTTCGCCGAGTTGTGTGTGACGCGCCAGATCATCACCGCTATCAAGACGGCCACGCGCTTCAAGCACGCTCCGCTCAACACCTACGTCTCTTTCAGCCAGACCCCGGCCGGCCAGGACTCCGACAGTGAGTGCACGCTCGGAGATGCCTTGCCCGGTCCGGGAGTCGACGATCCTTCCGTCTGCGTCGTCTCGACCGAAGAGCTGCAGAGCCTGGTCTTCTGCCTTGGCTCCGGCCTTTCCCAACTCGAAGCCGACGCGCTTCGCCTCTACCTCGAAGGCTCTTCGTACGAGCAGATGGCCGAGGAGCTGGGCTGCGATACCAAGACGATCGACAACGCCCTGCAGCGTGTAAAGCGCAAGATCATCGCCCATCAGCGCTCGCGCGAAGTTCTGCTATAGAGGCGAAGTCGACCCGTGCCAGCGCTAGGCTCTCGTGGAGCGCCGGAGTAGCTCAGCTGGTAGAGCAAGCGCCTTGTAAGCGCTAGGTCGTCGGTTCGAGTCCGACCTCCGGCTACTTCGCGCCGACGATACTCGCGAGCTTTGACCATGTTCGGGTTTCGTTAGGAGTTGGTAAAGGCTCGACTCAACGCTCTCGAGCGGAGCTACCCTGGAAGGGACGATGGCCAACTGGGTGAACCTGATCGTGGGGGTCATACAGATCGCGATCGCGATTGTGGTCGTCTTCGAGCTGGTCAGGCTGCGGCGAGGGTTTCCGCCAGTCGCGATTCTCCTGGTCGCCTTTTTCGTACTCGACGGTATCGTTGCCCTCAACCGCCCCGATCGCCTGCTCGGCTACAGCTCGAATCTCGATGCCGTTCTGACCGTGATCGATACGGTTGTTCTAATCGGGCTGCTCGTCTACGTTCGCCGGCTGGTACGCGGGGCGCTACAAACCGTGAGCGAGGCCGAGCTGCGTGCGCGCGAGTACGAGCGCGCCGGTCGCGACTATGCGAGTCTGCTTCGCCATCGCATCGCCAACCCGCTGATGACGATCGAGGGCGCGGCGCGGACGTTGCGGGCGCGGCGCGGCGACGAGGAAAAGCGCGATCAGTTGCTCGAGTCGATCATCGAGGCTTCCCAGAATCTGGAGCGGATCTCGCTCGAGCCGCGGCTGAGAAGCGCCGAGGAGATCGAGCTCGAGCCGGTTCCGCAGCTCGAAGAACCCTCAACGAACGGGCGCTAGAGCGGGGCCAGAGCCTGCTCGAGGTCGCGCCAGAGATCGCCGGCGTCCTCCAGGCCGGCGCTCAACCTGAGCAAGCCGGCGGGAACGCGATCTCCTTCCCAGCGCGAGCGAGCCTCGATCGTCGAGCGTGCCCCGCCGAAGCTGGTCGCATTGGCGATCAGCTCGCAGGAGCGCTCAAGCTGCTCGGCCGCCGCCGCGCCGCCGCGCACGACAAAAGAGAGAAGCGGGCCGAAGGCGCTCAGGTATCTCGCCGCCACCGGATCGCTCAAGCCCGGATAGTTGACCCGCTCGACTGCCGGATGCTCTTGCAGCCGGCTCGCCAGCTCGAGCGCTGTGGCCGAGCTACGCTCGACGCGCAGCGGAAGCGTCTTGAGCGAGCGCAGCAGCAGCCAGGCCGGGTCGGGCGATCCGATCAGGCCAAACAGCCTGCGCACCTGATACAGGCGCTCGGCGTCATCCGCGTGGGCGCAGGCGGCTACTCCGAGCACCAGGTCGTGGTGGCCGCCGAGCAGCTTGGTGGCGCTATACACCGAGAAGTCGGCACCGTGCTCGAGCGGGCGCAGCAAGACCGGTGTCAGGGTGGTCACGTCGACCGCGACCCGGGCGCCACGCCTGTGAGCGGCGACGATCGACTCGTCCAGGTCGGGGAAGCTGAGCAGCGGGTTCGAGCAGGGCTCGAGCCAGACTAGGGCGGCATTCTCGGGCGGTAGACCGGTCTGATCGAACTCGGCCAGTTCCAGGCCGAATCGCGAGAGCTCGTCGGAGATCAGATGGCTGGTACTGACGTAAGCACCGATCGGAACGGCGACTATGTCGCCCGGCTTACAGAAGCTGAGCGCGATCCCGGCGATCGCGGCCATGCCGCAGGAAAAGAGGAGCGCTCGTCCACTCTCCAGCTCGCCGAGCACGTTCTCCAGCTCCGCCGCCAGCGGGTGGTCGTAGCGCTGGTACGCGAAGGGTCCGATTTCCCCCTCGCAGTAAGGCCAGACCGTTGAGCGGTCGAGAGGCGGCTGGGTGAGACCCGCCAACAGCGTCTCGAGACTGAGCCGTTCCCGCCTCCGCGCGCGCTTCTCGCTCATATGTCGATGATAGAGCGCCGGACTCGCAGCTCAGCGGCCGTCGACTATCTCGAACGCCGGCTCGGAGCCGGAGTCGAGGCCGAGCTCGGCGGTGAGCGCCTGAACCACTTCGGGGTCGAACTGGCTGCCCGCGCGGCTTTGGATCTCCTCCAGCGCCCGCTCCACGCTCAGACCCTTGCGGTAGGTACGCTCGCTCGTCATCGAATCCCAGGCGTCGGCGACGAAGATGATGCGCGCCCCGAGCGGGATCAGCTCCGCGGCGATTCCCTCCGGATAGCCGAACCCGTCCCAGCGCTCGTGGTGGTGAAGCACCCACTCGGCCACGGGCCCGAGTCCCAGACTCTCGATCATGCGAAAGCCGATCTCGGGGTGGCGCTGCAGCACGACCAGCTCGGCGTCGGACAGGGGATCTTCCTTGCGCAGCAGCTCTTCGGGGATCGCGAGCTTGCCGACGTCGTGCAGCTGACCGGCCAGCCGTAAGAGCTCGATCTGGTCGCCGTCTGCGCCCAGGTACTGGCCGATCATGGCCGCGAGGTCGCCGACCCGGCGCGAGTGAGCTCCACTGTGCGCGTCGCGCGCGTCGACAGCGTCGGCGAGGCTGGCAGCCGCACGCAGGCGGTCGTTCAGGTCGGGGTTGGCGCCCAGACGCTCGAGTGCGTAGGCGCTCAGCGCCTCGGCTTGGTAGACGCGGACACGGTTCTTACCGTGATCCTTGGCCCAGTAGAGCGCGCTGTCGGCCAGCTTCAGCAGCTCGTTTCGCGAGACGCCGTCGGAAGGGAAGGTGGCGACGCCGCAGCTCATCGTCAATCGAGGCAGGTCGGCCATTTTCAACGAGGCGACACGGGCGAGTATGGCGCCGGCGACCGATACCGCCTCTTCACTCGTGCGTCCGTTCAGCAGCACGGCGAACTCATCACCACCGAGTCGAAATGCCTCGCCGCCGTGGCGCAGGCGGCTGGCGACCGTGACCAGCACGCGGTCACCAGCAGGGTGCCCATGCTCGTCGTTGATTCCCTTGAGGTTGTCGAGATCGAAGAGGCAGAGCGAGACCGGAGCCGTGGAGCTCTCGGCGGTGTCGAGCATCTGCTGCAGGCGTTCGTGGAAGCGGCGCGTGTTACCGAGCCCGGTCAGCGCGTCGGTCGAAGCGAGCCGCATAGCCGAGCGCGCCTTGTGCCGCTGGCGCTCGTAGAGGTCGATGGCGACCAGCGGTCCGGTCAGCGCGAAGAGGAGAAAGGGCGAGCGCTGCCAAAGCACGACCAGCATGAGCGCGGCCGAGATCCCGAAGCAGAAGGGCAGTGCACCCCAGCGCAGCGTGTTCTCCAGTGTCTTTCGGTAGGGCTTTCCGTCCGACACGGCGACGGCGCCGGAGACGAGCAGGAAGTTGGGGACCGTATAGCCGAGCGCGGCCAGCGCGACCCTGCCCACGAGCTCGGGTAGGTTCGTCGATCGGGGCAACGAATCGATCAGCAACCCGGCGGCCAGCACCGAGATCGCAAGCACGGCGGCGTTGTAGACGATCCGAACGGGTGGCCGCTTGAGCCAGACGTCCACGAGTACGAGGCTGAGAATGCAGACGAAGAGCATCGGCTCCCAGCCAAACAGCACCACCCCGGCGGCGTTGAAGACGGCGGCGAGCGAGTAACCGCGGAGGTTGGCGTCGTCGACCGAGATCGGATAGCGCTCGGCGATCATCGCCAGGACGAGGAACGTTGCCAGCGAGATGTACTCGCGTCCGTGCGGCAGGTTGTGGGCCAGACGGAACGCCGTGGCGGCGGCGACGGCCAGGCCGGCGCTACAGACGGATACGACCAGGGTCTTGAGGCGCGTCGTATGCCGGTCGCGGCGCATCGTTCCTCGCCAGCGTCGCCAGCGTGAGAGCAGGCGCGGGTTCATCCGGTCCACGCTCGTCACGCTCCGGCCTCCTCGCTCAGAACAGAGTGCCGGACCGAGACACCAAGGTACGCAGCATTGCGGCGCAGGACGAACCTCCTAGGACAGCGGGGGATAGCCGAATTGTCCTGCCGTGCATTTTCGGCCTGAATCCCTGAAAGGGGTGACAGCCAGCCTTCGAACTAGGGATATACCTCGCCAAAGTCGCCTCCGGCGGGGGAGAGGCAGGTCGAGACCGTTTTGCTCAGGAAGAAGCCTATTCGTGTCCGCGCAGGATCTGCGGTGCCACTCGCGCGTAGTCGAGTCCCGAAAGCCAGGTCATCGCCAACGCCACGACGCCGGCCCAAAGGGCGACATTCACCGACCAGGCGCCGCCGGCCTGCAGACCGCCCAGTCCGACCGCACAGGCCTGAGCCCAGGCCTTCAGCTTGCCGAGATCACGCGCCTGCATGACAACGCCTCGCTCGAGAGCGGCCAGGCGCAGGCCCGAGACGAGGAACTCGCGGGCGACGATCGCTGCCGCCAACCAGCCGGGGAAGATTCCGTACTGGACGAGCATGATCAGAGTCGATAGCACGAGCACCTTGTCGGCGACCGGATCGAGGAGCGAGCCGAGCGCCGAGGAACGACCGCGCGAGCGCGCCACGCGGCCGTCGAACCAGTCGGTCGTCATCGCCAGCGCGAAGAGAACCGTGGCGTAGTAGTCGTGGTGCGGGAAGTGCCAGACAAAGAGCGCGAGCACGAACGGCGTGGCTGCGATGCGGGCGACCGTCAGCTGATCGGCGAGGCTCATGGCGGGAGAATACGTGTCCAGCCGGTCTGTTCAACGGTAGAGCCTCGATCCGGGGTCACTAGACTCAGGCTCGAAGATGGATCTGTACGAGTACCAAGGCAAGGAGCTTTTTCGCCTTCACGGTCTTCCGGCCGGGGAGGGGCGTCTCGCGCGAACGCCCGCCGAGGCCCGCACGGCCGCCGAGGAACTGGGTGGAAGCGTGGTCGTCAAGGCTCAGGTGATGATCGGCGGTCGCGGTAAGGCGGGCGGGATCAAGCTTGCAGACAGCCCCAAGGAGGCCGAGGCTCACGCCGCGGCGATTCTCGGCATGGAGATTCGCGGCCACGTCGTGCGCCGGCTATGGATCGAGCGCGCCTCGCAGATCGTGCGCGAGTACTACCTCTCGCTGACGCTCGACCGCGGCGTTAAGAAGCCGCTCTTCATGTTCACGACCGAGGGTGGAGTCGAGATCGAGGAGGTGGCGGCGCGCAACCCCGAGGCGCTCGTGCGCCTGCATGTCGACCCGCTCGAGGGCTTCCATCCCTGGCATGCGCGCGCGCTCAGCTTCGGAGCCGGGATCGCCGACACGAACGAGCGCGGGCAGATCGAGCGCATCTGCGAGCGGCTCTATTCCGTCTTCACGGGCTGCGATGCAACTCTCTGCGAGATCAACCCGCTCGTCGTGACCGAGTCGGGCGAGTTGCTGGCGCTCGACGCCAAGGTCTCGATCGACGACAACGCGCTCTTCCGGCACGAGCAGATCGCTGCCATGCGCGACCCCGAGGCGGTGCCGGCCGAGGAGCGAGCGGCGCGCGAGAAGGGCGTCACCTACGTCAAGCTCGACGGCGAGGTCGGCATTCTCGGTAACGGCGCCGGGCTGGTGATGTCCACGCTCGACCTGGTTGCGCTCGCCGGCGGCAAGCCGGCCAACTTCTGCGATCTCGGTGGTGGCGGCGGCGCACAGGGTGTGGTGGACGCGCTCGAGGTGATCAGCCTCGACCCGCAGGTGCGGGCGATCTTCTTCAACGTCTTCGGCGGCATCACTCGCTGCGACGAGGTGGCGCGCGGCATCCTGCAGGCGCTCGAGCAGCTCCGGATCTCCCGACCTATCGTCGTGCGCTTCGACGGCACCAACGCCGAGGAGGGCAGGCGCTTGCTGGCCGAGGCCGCGCTGCCGAATCTGCGCGCCGAGCCGACGATGCTCGAGGCGGCGAAACGGGCTGTGGAGCTCGCGGGATAGGAGAACGGGATGGAACGAAACGGCAGACAGGAGAACCCCTGGGACGAGCGGGCGCAGGCCTACCGCGAGAGCGCGCCGCATGCCTCCGGGCCCGACCTCGATCTGCTGGTCGAGTGGGCGGGGCCGGGCGAGGCACGGGCGGCGCTCGATGTCGGCACGGGCGGCGGGCACCTGGCCCGGCGCCTGCGTGAGGCCGGTTTTACTGTCACAACGGCCGACCCCTCGGCGGGGATGTGGCCGGACGTGATCTGCAGAGCCGAGGAGCTTCCCTTCCCGGCGGCATCCTTCGACCTCGTCGGTAGTCGTATCGCCGCCCATCACTACGCCGACGACGAGGCCGGGCTGGCCGAGATGGCGCGAGTCACAAGGGACGTCGTCCTGCTCGAGGATCTCCTGTTCGTGGACGAGCGCATCGAGGAGGCCGAGAAGCTGCGCGATCCCTCGCACGTGCGCACGCGCACGCTGGAGGAGTGGCGCGATCTCTTCGCCGCGCACGGGCTCCGGGTCGAGACGACCGAGGTGATCGAGCGCCATACCTCCTACAGCGCCTGGCTCGAGCGCTGCGGCTGCAGCGGTGAGACGGCCGAGCGCACGCGCGAGCTGCTTGCCCACCGTCTCGACGGTGACGACTACCTGAGTACGGTCTTCCTGATCAAGGGCCGGAAGGAACGCTGATGGCGATCATCGTCGACAAGTCCACCCGTCTCGTAGTCCAGAACCTGACCGGGCGGGAGGGTTCCTTCCACGGGCTTCGTAACCGGGCCTACGGAACCAATGTGGTTGCCGGCGCGGCGCCAGGGCACGGCGGCGAAAGGGTCGAGGACATTCCAGTCTTCGACACCGTGCACGAGGCCGTCGCCGAGACCGGTGCCAATGCCAGCGCCGCCTTTGTGCCGGCCCGTTTCGCCACCGACGCGCTCTACGAGGCGATCGACGCCGGCCTGAAGACGATCGTCTGCATCACAGAGGGCATTCCCGTGCACGAGATGCTGCGCCTTTACCAGGTGGTGCGGGCTCGCGGCGTGACGCTGATCGGGCCCAACTGCCCGGGCGTGCTCTCGCCCGGCAAGGCCAACGTCGGCATCATCCCGGCCGAGATCTTCGCCGAGGGCCCGGTAGGCTTGGTCAGCCGCTCCGGCACGCTCACCTATCAGATCGGCTACGAGCTGGTGCAGCTCGGGCTCGGCAACTCGACCATCGTCGGCATCGGCGGCGACGCCATCGTCGGCTCCTCCTTCATCGACATCCTCGAGCGCTTCGAGGCCGACCCCGAGACCGAGATCGTGGTCATGGTCGGGGAGATCGGCGGCGACGAGGAGGAGAAGGCCGCCCGCTTCGTAGCCGAGCAGATGACGAAGCCAGTGTTCGCCTACATCGCCGGCTTCACCGCGCCGCCCGGTAAGACGATGGGCCACGCCGGGGCGATTATCTCCGGCTCCTCGGGCACCGCCCAGGCGAAGAAGGAAGCACTCGAGGCACGCGGCATCGAGGTCGGCACGACACCGACCGAGGTCGCCCAGCTTGTTGCATCGAGATCAGCCGGCTGAGAGTCTGTCGCCCTTCCGGGCCAGTCGCGGATATTCACCACGGCGTACGGCCGCTATCGCTTGGCCGAGAGCGTGACGATCTCGTAGGTCGCGCTCACGCCTGAGCCGTCTGCGAAGCGCTCGTCGTAGCGTCGCATCGCCTCTAGAAGCGTGCCCGGCGTCAGAACGTGGGGTGCATATCCCGCCCCGGAGGACTTGACAGATCGAAGAAAGGCTGCACAGTCCGGGTAAGAGAAACGCTCCTCGTACGAATGGGCGCGGATCCTGTGGAGCCCGGCCCCGACGAGGAGCGTTTCCCATTTCTAGGCCGGTAGCAGGCTCAGGCCGCGCTCACAGCCGAGCTCCCCGAGTACTTCGTCGAGCTCCCAGAAGGTACGCGGCCCGAAGGTCGAAAGCTGCAGCTCGCCGTCCGCGTCCAACGAGCCGGCGAGATTGGCGATCGTTCGCTCGGGCTCGGTCAGCCACTGCACTGTCGCGCTCGAGACGATCAGGTCATACCACTCGGGCTCGAGCGCGATCTCCTCGATGTCGTAGGTGATGAAACGGACGTTGGGCACGCGCTCGCCCGCCCGCGCGATCATCGCCGGCGCAAAGTCGACGGCCTCGATCGCCGCGTCCGGAAAGCGCTCGCGCAGCAGTGCGGTCAGGTAGCCGGTACCGCAACCGAGCTCGAGAATCGAAAGCGGCTCGCCATCGATCGCCTCGACAAGTCGATCGGCCATCTCCCGCTGCATCGGGCTGAAGGTGTCGTAGTAGGCGGCCGCGCGCTCGAAGCGGCGCTGGATCGCCTGCTTGTCGAGAGCTACAGCCCGAGCCATGAGCGAAAGCGGTCGGGCTGGCTCAGGAAGGGAGCGTGACCGGCCTCGGGCCAGACGGTCAGCTCGGCACCGGGGATCGCCTCGGCGAGTAGCTCGGCTGCGGGCAGCGGGCAGATGCGGTCTTGGCCTCCGTACAGGAGCCGTACGGGGCAGTGGATGTTCTTAGCGCGTTCGAGCATCGAGTAATCGGCGAGGAAGGCTAGCCCCTGATCGAGAGTCGTAATGTCGTGCTCTCGCGGCGGCTGCGCCATTTCTTCGCCGGGCGCCAAGGCAAGGGCGAAGAATTCGTCCAGCACGGCGCCGGGATCCTCGAACAGGCGCTCGCGCATGCGCAGGAGCGTTCGCGCTGGCCAGCCGTAGCGGTAGCCGTCGCCGCGTACGAACTGCCCACTGGCGCCGACGATGGTGAGCGACGCAAGCGGCGTGCTCGCCGCCGCCTCGAGCGCCCGCATCGCGCCGAGCGACCAGGCGACAACCTCTGCGCCCGCTTCGATCTCGCCGCCGAGCCGGTCGGCCGGCGCCGCGAAAGGCGCCCAGATCTCGGCCGTCGTGCCCCAACCAGGTAGGAAGAGCTTCATCGCCGGACTTCTACTTCTCGGAGTACGGACACCTCGCTAATCCACCCTCCTCCCCCCACCCTCCCACGGGGCGTAGCACGGTATCGAAAAGAAGCGCACCGAGATGTGCCAGCTTCGTGCCGAATCTGTCCCGAGTTTCAACCAACATTCGCGAGCGCCTCCAGCGCCAGCTCCAGATCCTCGTCGGCGTGGGTCGCCATGAGCGAGAAACGGATTCGCGCCCGGCCGGCGGGGACCGTCGGCGGGCGGATCGCCACGGCCAGAACGCCTCGCTCCTCCAGCGCCTTCGCTAGCTCCAGCGCTCGCCCGCTCGAGCACACGATCGCCGGCACGATCTGAGTCGTCGAGGCGCCGGTGTCGAAACCGAGCACGGCCAGGCGGCTACGGAAGTGCTCGCTCTTTGCGCGCAGGGCTTTCCGGCGCTCGTCCGCCTTCTTCACCAGGTCGATCGAGGCATCGACAGCGCCGACGACCGCCGGCGGTAGGGCGGTCGAGTAGATGAGCGTACGGCAGGTCGAGACGAGATGATCGATCAGCACGCGACCGGCGGAGATATAGGCGCCGTAGACCCCGAACGCCTTGCTGAACGTGCCGATCGTGAGATCGATCTCGCCGGCCAGGCCGAGCTCGTGTGCGTAGCCCTCACCGTGCGGGCCGAAGACGCCGCCGGCATGCGCATCATCCACGACGAGCAGGGCGTCGTAGCGGTTCTTCAGCTCTACCAGCTCGGCCAGCGCGGCGGTGTCGCCGTCCATCGAGAAGACGGTGTCGGTAACGATCAACTTCCGCTTGGCTCGGGAGCCGCTAAGCATTTTCTCCAGCTGATCGAGATCGCCATGGCGGTAGCGACTGGCTTTCGCCCCCGAGAGCCGGACTCCGTCGACGATGCTGGCGTGGTTGAGGCGGTCGGAGAAGATGGCCGTGTCGCGGTCGGCAAGCGCGGCGAGCACGCCGATGTTGGCCAGGTAACCGCTACCCACGAGTAGCGCCGCCTGGCTGCCCTTGAAGGCCGCGATCTTCTGCTCGAGCGCCGCGGTCGCGGGGTCGTGGCCGGCCACCAGGCGTGAGGAGCCCGAGCCGGCGCCACGAGCAGCACCTCTCGCGGCCGCCTCGATCAAAGCCGGGTGGCCAGCGAGACCGAGGTAGTTATTGGAGGAGAGGTTGACAAGACGCCGGCCGCCGCGGTTAGCGATCGGTTCGGCCGGCTGCTCGGTCACGTGGAGAGTGCGCTCGAGCGCCGAGCGCCGGCGTCTGTCTCGCTCGGCGTCCAGCCAGCTATCCCAGGAAGTCATCGAAATAGCCTGCCGCATCGGCCAGATCGGTGAGCCAGGGAATCAGCGTCAGCACCCTCACTCCCGAGCCTGCCTCGATAAGCGCTGCGTTGTCGGCCGTGCTCTCGTCCTGGTGTCCGTTCAGAACGACGCCTGCGACCGCGAGCCCTCGCGCCGTTGCCGCTTCGATCGTCAGCAGCGTGTGGTTGACAGTTCCGAGCCCCGCCCGCGCGACCACGAGCAGCGGCAAGTCGAGCGCCGCCGCTAGACCGGCGACGTCTAGATCGGGAGCGAGCGGCGTCAGTAGCCCGCCGGCGCCCTCGACAAGTAGTAGCTCATGCTCTTGCTCGAGCTCGCGTCCCCGTGCCAGGATCGGCTCGAGCTCGATCTGCTCTCCCGCGGCGCGGGCGGCAACGATCGGTGCCAGCGCCGCCGCGAAGGCGTATACGCAATCGGCGCCGAGTCGAGCCGCGTCGCCTTGCGGATCTTCTGCGCGGGCGCCGCTCTGCACCGGCTTGAAGACGGCGACGTCCCGGCCCCGCGTTCGCAGCGCCGTGGCCAATGCGGCCGTCACAACTGTCTTACCGACTCCGGTGTCGGTAGCGGTGACGAAGTAGCCGCGATCGTTCACTTGGGAGCTTCGCCTACTACGGCGCTCGGCGAGCTGACCTGCTCGATCTCGAAGCCGAGTTCCTCGATCATCTGCCAGTCGGCCTCGGGCGCCTGACCGGGCTCGGTCAGGTAGTCGGCGACGAAGATCGAGTTGGCGGCGTAGAGAGCCAGCGGTTGCAGCGAGCCGAGATGCAGCTCGCGCCCGGCGGCGAGGCGGATCTCCCGCTCCGGGCAGGCAAGCCGGAACATGCATAGCGCCTTGAGGCAGTAGCGAGGGTCGAGTCCGGGATCGTGCTCGCCGAGCGGCGTGCCCTCGATCGGGAGGAGGAAGTTGACCGGAATCGAATCGGCGCCCGAATCCCTGAGCGCGAAGCAAGCCTCGACCAGCTGCCCGCGCGTCTCGCCGACGCCGACGATGAGCCCTGAGCAGGGCGAGAGCCCAGCCCGGGTAACGGTATCCACGGTCCGCGCTCGATCGGCGTGGGTGTGAGTCGAGCAGATCTCGGAGTAGTGGCTTTCGGCCGTATTCAGGTTGTGGTTGTAGCGGTCGATGCCCGCCTCGCGCAGCGTGCGGGCCTGCTCCGCGTCGATCTCACCCAGGCAGGCGCAGAGCTTGAGCTCGGGGTGGCGCTGCTTGATCTCGCTAGCCGCCTCGGCCACTCCACGCAACTCGCGTCCGGAGGGACGGCGCGCGCTGGTGACGATGCAGCAGGTCGAGGCTCTGAGCTCGAGCGCGCGCTCGGCCGCCCCGATCAGCTCGTCCCGGGAGAGGAGCTGGTAGCGCGGGATCTTGGCTGTCGAGACGCGCGACTGCGAGCAGTAGCCACAGTCCTCACCGCAGTGGCCGCTCTTGGCGTTAACGAGGTAGTTGAGCCGAACCTTCCTCCCGAAGTGATGGCGGCGAACCCGAAAAGCAGCGGCCAGCAGATCGAGCAACTCCCCGTCGGACGCCTTGAGAACAGCGAGCGCTTGCCCAAACTCGAGCGGCTCGCCTGCGAGCGCCTGCTCGGCGAGGGCGTTCCAGTGCGAGTTGGAACTCATGTCGAAGCCGATCCGTCGACCGGTCGTGAACGGCACTTCTCTCTTCGCCCGCCACCGAGCCACCCGCCCGCGGGGTCGTCACAAACTACCGTCCCGCCAAGCTCAAAAGCGCTCGTCGAAGTATCGATTCTGCACCAATTTTGAAACACGGTTAGGAGTGCGCTCGGGCACGAAGCCGCTTCGCATCGGAGCGAGATACTAGGCATGGGCGCCATTCTCGCTAACGAAGGCCAGCGACTGCTCCAGCACCGAGACGATTCGCTCGAGCTCCTCGCTTGTGATCGTCAGCGGCGGTACCAGCACCACCACCTGACCGAGCGGGCGCAACAGAACTCCGCGACGCACGGCCTCGGCGCAAACGGCGCGCGCCGGCGTTTGCTCGCGCAGCTCGACACCGCCCAGTAACCCGCAGAGGCGGACGTCGGTCACCTCGGCTCGAACGGCGATTCGCTCTTCGAGCAGCCGGCTCAGCTCTTCCGAACGAGCCTCGACGTTCGCGAGCACATTCCACTCGGCGAGCAGCTCGAGATGCCTCGCGGCGACGGCGGCAGCGAGCGCGTTACCGCCGTAGGAGTGACCGTGGTAGAAGGTTCGCGGCCCCAGATCCTCACCCATGAAGGCGAGGTAGACGCGGCCGCTCGCCACGGTCGCCGACATAGGTAGGTAGCCGCCCGTGATGCCCTTGCCGAGCACGAGTAGGTCGGGCTGAATACCGCAGCGGCGGCTGGCGAAGAGGCTGCCAGTGCGTCCGAAACCGGTAGCGACCTCGTCGCAGATGAGCAGAACTTGGTTCTCGCGGCAGCTTTCTGCGAGCCGGCGCACATCCTCGGGGCTGGCGACGTACATACCCCCGGCCGCCTGTACGAGCGGCTCGATAACGACTGCCGCCAACCGCTCGGCGTTGGCGGCGACGAGGTCGCACGCCTGCTCGGCCCAGCCCGGGCTTGCGTAGCCGTTCGAGCGGATTACGGGGAAGCGGAGCAGGTCGAAGTGCTCGCTGTGGAATCCTTCCCCGAGCGAGAGAGCTCCGATCGTGTCGCCGTGGTAGGCATCGCGCAGAGCGAGGAGGGCGGACTTCTCTTCCAGCCCGATGTTGCGCCAGTACTGAACCGCGATCTTGAGTGCCTGCTCGACCGCGCAGGCGCCGTCCGAGGCAAAGAGGAAATGCGGATCGCTGAGCGGGACGACCCGGGCGAGCGCCTCCGAGAGCTCGACCACGGCGCGGTTACCGTTACCGAGCAGAGTCGAGTGAGCCACCCTGCCGATCTGAGCGCTGAGCGCCGCGTCGAGATCGGGCACGCGGTGACCGAGCGTTGTCACCCAAAGCGACGATATAGCGTCGAGATAGCGGCGTCCCTCGGTATCGATCAGCTCGTGTCCCTCGGCTCGTTCGACGATGACGGGCTCGTGCAGGGCGAAGCCGGCCATCTGGGTGAAACCGTGCCAGACTCGTGTCTCGTCGCGCTCGATCCAGTCGCTCATCACTGGCAGCGTATCGACGCGGTTAGCTAGGCTGCGGCTCTATGGGCACCATCTCCTTCGCTCGCGGCGCTCCGGCGCCCGAATGCCTGGCGGTCGACCTGCTCGCAGACTGCGCCAAGGGCGCCATTGAGCGAGACGGCACCACAGTCCTCTCATACGGGACGGGGCTCGGTTATACGCCACTCAGAGAGTGGATCGGCGAACGCTACGAGATCGACCCGAGCCAGATCCTGCTCACCAACGGCTCGCTTCAGGGCTTCGTCTATCTGGCCCAACACTTCTTCTGGAGCGGAGTGGGCGGGCGAGTACTGGTCGAGGCGCCGAGCTACGATCGCCCGCTCCTGATCCTGCGCAACCACGGCGTCGAGGTGACCGCGATCGAGATGGACGACGAGGGGCTCGACCCCGACGCGCTGGAGCGCGAGCTCAAGCGCGGACCTAAGCCGGCTTTCCTGTACACGATTCCCACCTTTCAGAATCCGAGCGGGCGCACGCTCTCGGTCGAGCGCCGCGAGCGCCTCGTCGAGCTGGCGCACCGTTACGACCTGCTCATCCTCGAAGACGACCCGTACGGCTTCATTCGCTATGAAGGCAAGGCACCGCCGACGATGTTCCAGATCGAGGGCTCGATCGCCGGGCACGTCGCTCACACCTCGTCCTTCTCGAAGACGATCTCGCCCGGGCTTCGCGTCGGTTTCGTGATCCTGCCCAAGCCCCTCTTGAAGCCGCTCGAGCTGATTGCTTCGTCGACCACTATCTCTCCTTCGAACCTGCCCGCGGCGACCGTTCTCGAGTTCGTCCGTCGCGGCCACTTCGAGCCCAACTTGGAGCGGATGAACGGGCTACTGTGCAGCCGGCGCGACGCGATGCTGGCGGCGCTCGACCGCCACTTCGGCTCGAGCGCCAGCTGGAGTGAGCCCGAGGGTGGTTACTTCAACTGGCTGAACCTACCGCATGGGGTCGATGCCGGGGAGCTGCTCGAACGTGCGACAAAAGCCGGTGTCGTCTACTGCAAGGGCACCGACTTCTACCCCGACGGCCGCGGCGCCGGCTCGCTTCGGCTTGCCTATAGCTATCCCTCGCTCGAGGAGATCGAGCGCGGGGTCGCGATTCTGGCCGAGCTGGCGCAGGCCTGACGATCTCCCGCGGGCTCGCCTAGGCGTGTTTCGTTTGCGTTTCCTTGCTCCGCTGCTGCTTTCGGTGCCGGTACATCTGTGAGATCAACACTCCGCTGGCCAGGCCGATCACGAAGCAGAGAAGAATCAGCCAGATCTCCGAGACCTTGATCGAAGCGACCAAAAAGGAGATCTTGACCTTGCTGCTGTTGGCGACAACCAGCGCGATTCCGTAGCCAACGATCACCACCAGCACGATGATCTTCGACCACAGCTTGGGTTGCCAGGCCTCGTCGAATTCTGCTCCGTGCTTCTTCTTTTCCGCCTCGTCGGCTTCCTTGCCGGGTTGCTGCGTGAGATCTGGCTCGTTCTCGGTCATGGGCGGAGTCTAATACCCTCGGCAGCGCTCACCAAGCGGACTAGAGGCGGGCGTGTCGGAGCTGCCGGTGACTCTCAGGCGGCGGCGTTCGGATGCGCTAACTCGGCTAGCGGTCGACTCGCGACGCGAGACGGGCGGGGAGGAATCCGTAAACCCTGGATGCTGGCTCGGAACGTCGGGCAAGGCTCGTCACAGCGAAGCGCGCAAAGCCCCGCGCCGTGGAAATAGCAGTCACTGCAGGTTACTTCAACAGTCTTGCTCATGCTCCCCTTTTGTTCTAGCGGCTTTATCCGGCTACAAGCCTGGATGATAAGGGCTTGGCCGTTCGAGACAAGGGGAACGGTCGAGGAAAAGGCCGCAAATTGCGCTCGTTTCGAAACTATCGAAAACTAACTCAAATTATCTCTGGACCGGCAGCGTTGCCAGGTTGCGCAACGCCTGTTGAAAACTAGCCACCCCGATGATCTTCATATGGCCTGCGTAATGCCGCGCCTCGGCTGCGTTATCCCCAGCCGGCAAGAGCATGATCTGGATTCCGGCGCGTCTGGCGCCGATCACCTTCTGCTTGACGCCCCCGATCGGTAAAACCGTTCCGTCCAGAGCGAGCTCGCCGGTAGCGGCGACTCGGTAGCCGCGATCGACGTTGCGACCAAGTCGGTCGGCGAGCTCGAGCGCGAAAGCGAGGCCGGCCGACGGCCCGATCACGTTACCGGCGTTGATTTCGACCTTGATCGGAAGCTTCACCGTTGCCGCCTGGGTGACGAGGATGCCGATCAGAGGGACGTGCGGTTCTGAAGGCAACGAGTAGGTGCGCAGTGCCAGCTTACGCTTGTGACCGTTACGCAGGAGGGTCAGACGAACGAGCTGTCCGACGCGGTGCCGCTCGATGAGCCGACGTAAGCGCGATGCGACCAAGGTCGGCTGTCCGTCGGCGGCCACGATCAAGTCGCCCGGGAGCAACTTTCCGGCAGCCGGTGATCCGGGCGCCGTCTGCTCGACCAGCGTTCCCTGGGGATGGGTCACGACGTGATAACCGAGGCTGCGCAGGGCGACGGCCTCGGCGATCGTCTTGGAACGGGCCATGGCGGCCCTGTCGAGACGCGTGCGCTGCTGCTCGTTGAGATTGTCGGGCGCTAGAGATTGCTCCGAGACGATCGTTCCGTCGGGGTTCAGAAAAGAGAGATAGCGCTCTGCCAGAGTCGCTCGCCTCTCGACCACATCGACGAAGTAGATACCTCCCGCGCCCGTGGCGTGTCCGCCCTGCATATCAACGAGTGGTGCTAGCGCATGAGGGTGATCTGGAAGCAGGATGTAGGAGCTGGAAAGCGTCAGGTACGAGTAGATGAATGCGCCGACGAGCAGTATCAGAAGCACTCCGACCAGTGTCGGAAGCGCCGACAGAGACGGGCGAACAACCCTCACGAAGCGAGCATACCGGCGCCGGCCTGACCCCCGGAGGTTCCGGACGCCAGTGGCGGCGATCCGCTCAAGCCCGGAAGCTGGGCCTCGGAAAGCGACCGGTACGGGAGCCTGGCGAGCTCGCGCAGCGCCTTTCGGAAGCTGGTCACAGTCCTCGGCTGAAAACCGCGAGAACGGTACGAGCCCGTGCCGCGGGCTACTTCACTAAAGCAGCCCTCGGGTCGCGCCTCCGTCGACCGGAATCACCGTCCCGCTGATGTAGCTGGCCGCGTCGGAGGCGAGGAAGCAGACGACCGAGGCGACCTCTTCCGGCCTGCCGAGGCGACCGAGCGGGATCTGAGCCAGGTCGTCGTCGCGAGACCGGGTCTCGTAGAGCTCCTCGAGGCGGTCGGTGGCGATGCGTCCTGGCGCGATCGAGTTGACGGTGATCGCTTCCGGGCCGAGCTCGCGGGCCAGCGTCTTCGCCCAGCCGATCAGACCGGGGCGGACCGCGTTCGAGAGGGCGAGGTTGTCGATCGGCTCGCGCACGGCACTCGAGCTGACGTTGATGATCCTGCCCGCCTTACTACCTCGCAGGTAGGGGAGGCAAAGGTTGGTCAGCCGCACGGCCGAGAAGAGCAGCAGCGTAACGGCGTCTTCCAACGCCTCGTCATCGATCTCGAGCGCCGGTCTGGCCGGCGGTCCGCCACCGTTGTTGACCAGGATATCGATACCGCCGAAGGTGCTGACTGTGCGCTCGACCAGGTTACGCAGGTCGCGCGGGCTGGTCAGGTCTCCCTGTACGGCGAGCGCACCGATACGGTCGGCCTCGCGCTCGAGCAGCTGCCGGCGCCGGGCGAACATCGAGACGTTGGCGCCGGCCTTGTCGAGCGCCTCAGCGATCGCCAGACCGATGCCCGACGAGGCGCCACAGACGATCGCGGTTCTGTTCCTGAGATCGATCTGAAGAGCTCTAGCCATCGAGTGGATTCTCTCCCATTTGCGCCAGTACCCGCGTCTCGATCCCGCCGCGGACGTTGAAGATGCCCTCGACCTCGGCGAAGCGCGGCGAAGCCGAGCGGACGATCTCGTCCAGAACCTCGTTAACGACCTCCTCTTGGAGGATCTTGCGCTGGCGGAACGAGGTCAGGTAGTCACGCAGCGACTTCAGCTCGACCAGAGCCGCCGCGGGCACGTAGCGAATAGTCAGCGTGCCGAAGTCGGGGGCGCCCGTGAGTGGGCAGAGCGAGCTGAACTCGAGCACGCTTAGCTCGACCTCGTAGGGGCGCTCGCGCTGGCTGTTCTCCACGGTCTCGATCGTCACGCTTGCTTCACGTTTCCGTCTCGCAGGTGTTCGTATTTCGGAAGTATGCTCGCGCCGGGGAGGAGGTTGGGTGTGCCTACCCTGTGGAGGTGGTCGAAGAAGGCGGCCGAGAGCGGGCCTAGGCCTCGAGCTTCTCGATGATCGCGTCGGCTACCTCGCTCGTGCCGACGGCAGTCGGGTCGTCGCGAGTCGGCTTCATGTCGTAGGTGAGCGACTTTCCCTCGCGAATGACGGCGGCGATTGCAGCCTCGAGACGATCGGCGGCCTCACGCTCGCCGAGGTGTCTGAGCATCAGCATCCCCGAGAGCATTTGCGCCATCGGGTTGACCTTGTTCTGGCCCGTGTACTTGGGCGCGGAGCCGTGCGTGGGCTCGAAAACGGCGATGCCGGAGCCGAAGTTGGCGCCGGGGGCCATTCCCAGTCCGCCGATCATGCCGGCGCAGAGGTCGGAGAGAACATCCCCGTAGAGGTTCGGCAGCACCAGCACGTCGTACTCGTCGGGTCGCTGCACGAGCTGCATGCACATGTTGTCGACGATCCGGTCTTCGAAGGCGATGTCGGGATTCTCGGCGGCGACCTCGCGTGCGACGCGCAGGTATAGCCCGTCCGAGAACTTCATGATGTTGGCCTTGTGCACCGCGGTCACCTTGTGGCGGCCGTTAGAACGGGCGTAGTCGAAGGCGAACTGGACGATGCGGTGGGTGCCGCTGATCGAGATCGGCTTGATCGATATACCGGCATCGCGGAAACGAAGCGAGCCGCCCTTCGATTCGATCCAGGCGATCAGCTCCTCGGTTTCAGGCTCTCCCTGCTCGAACTCGATCCCCGCATAGAGGTCTTCGGTGTTCTCGCGGATGATGACGAGATCGACGTGATCGAAGCGGGTGCGCACACCCGGGTAGCTCTTGCAGGGACGCACCTGGCCGTATAGATCCAGCGCCTTACGCAGACCCACGTTGACCGAACGGAAACCGCCACCGACGGGCGTGGTGACCGGTCCTTTGAGAGCGACGCCGGTGCGGCGGATCGAGTCGAGCACCTGCTCGGGCAGGGGGTTGCCGCCGTAGCGCGCCATGACGTCGGCGCCCGCTTCCTTGACATCCCACTCGAAGGCGACGCCGCTGGCCTCGAGCACGCGTCTGGTCGCCTCGGTCAGCTCCGGGCCGGTACCGTCGCCTGGGATGAGAGTTACTTCGTGCGCCATGAACTCGTCTCAGAATGAAGACCTGTGATAGTGGGCGCGATTCTACGGACAGCGCCGGGATGTGCGCGCCAACGAACCGTCGGATGCGCGCCCGCTAGGCGCCCGTAGAGGCTTCCGGACTCCGTTTCGGCGGTCACTCGAGGGGCGAACAACCTCGTCCTGGCTGGGAGCGTGGGGTACAGTGCAACTTCATGTCAGAGAACGACAAGGGGCTTAGAGGGATCGTCGCGGTCGATTCGGGGATCACTTCGATCGACGGCGACAACGGGATCCTGCGCTATCGCGGCTACGACGTCCGCGATCTCGTCGAGCACTCGACCTTCGACGAGGTCTGTCACCTGCTCCTGCACGGAGAGCTCCCCGACGCCGAGCAGCTAGCGGTCTTCAAGGAGGAGCTCGTTGCCGCCCGCACGATTCCGAGCGAGGTCGAGGCGGTCGTGGACGATTCGGCGCGCTACGCGCGACCGATGGAGGCGATGCGCTCGATGGGCTCGGCCCTTTCCTTCTCCGATCCCGACAAGGCCTCGAATGCGCCCGACGCCAACCAGCGCAAGGCCGTGCGCTTGATCTCCCAGCTGCCGACTGTGATGGCGCGCTACCGGCGCCGCTATTACGGTCTCGAGCCGGTTGCCCCCGATCCGAGCCTCGACTACTCAGCCAATTTCCTCTGGATGCTGCGCGGCGAGATGCCGAGCGAGGAGGACGCGCGCGTGCTCGACGCCGTCTCGATCCTGCACGCCGACCACGAGATGAACGCCTCGACGTTCACGGCGCGCGTGATCGCGGCCACTTGCTCCGACATGCACTCGGCCATAGTCGGCGCGATCGCCGCCCTCAAGGGTCCGCTACACGGCGGTGCCAACGAGTGGGTGATGGCGACGCTGAAGCGGATCGGATCGGAGGAGAAAGTCGACGCCTGGGTCGACGACGTGCTCGACCAAGGAAAGAGGATTCCGGGCTTCGGGCACGCGATATACAAGGTCACCGACCCGCGCGCGATCATCCTCAAGGAGATCGGGCGCAAGGTCTTCGAGCGCGCCAATCAGAACGAGCCCAACTGGTTCGCGATGACCGAGCGCATGGAGCGCCGTGTCTTCGAGCGCAAGGGGCTGGTGCCGAACGTCGACCTCTACTCGGCCTCGGTGCTCTACTACCTGGGTTTTCCGATCGACCTGCTGACGGCGCTGTTCGCCGCCAATCGTGTGGTCGGCTGGGCGGCTCATGTGATCGAGCAGCATCTCGACAACAAGATCATCAGGCCCACCATCAACTACGTCGGGCCGCCTTCGCGGACATTTCCGGCCGTAAGCCAGGAAGCATGAGCGAGCAAGGCGGAGCGCAGACCGTCGAAACGCTTGCCCAGGCAGCGGCCGAGGCGGACACGCTCGCCATGCGCGGCGCCGAGCGTGAGCTGGCGCAACTGCGAAGCGAGTGGGACGACGAGATCGAGGCCGCCGCCCGGAGCGAAGACTTTCGTGAACGAGCGGTCTCCTACAAGGCGATCGGGCAGTTTCGCTTTCGCCAGAAGCTGGAGCTGCTCAAGCGCGGTTTCGACGACGCGAGTCCGGCCTGCCGTGGCTCGGCGCTGGTCTCGCTCGAGCTGCTCTCGCGCGAGCACCCCGGCGCGATCAACTCCGTACGCTCGATCCTGCACGTTCTAGCAAGCCGCGACGACAACGGCGCAGTACGGCGGCTGGCCATTCTCTGCCTGCGCAACGGCTCGCCGCAGCCCGATACACTCGGCATGCTGGCCGGGATGGCCGACGACGACTCGCAGGAAGAGAGCCTGCGCTCGGCGGCGCGAACCGTCGTCGCATCGCTCAAGCGCAAGGCCAGCGCGCGCGGACCGAAAAAGAACTAGCGGGCTTTCTTGGCCAGTGCGGTACGCCGGTGTGCGTGCGGATGGGCGCTGAAGTAGGTCTCGCGCCGGCGCTGGTCGGAGACGTGGGTGTAGAGCTCGGTGGTAGATAGGTCGGCGTGACCGAGCATCTCCTGCACGCTTCTGAGGTCGGCGCCGCCTTCGAGTAGGTGAGTGGCGAAGGAGTGGCGAAGCAGGTGCGGGTGGATGCGCTCGGGCTCGAGTCCGGCGACCTCGGCTAGCCGGCGCAGGATCAGGAAGGCGCCGGCCCGGGTTAGTGCACCGCCACGCGCGTTCAGGAAGAGCTCGGGACGAGGCCGGCGCTCGAGATAGGGGCGTCCGCGGGCGATGTAGCGGGTCAGCGCCTCGACCGCCTGGCGGCCGATCGGCACGATTCGCTCCTTGTCGCCCTTGCCCAGGCAGCGCACGATCCGGCTCTCGAGATCGATGCCGGCCTTCTCTAGCCCGACCGCCTCGCTCACCCTGAGCCCGGCGCCGTAGAGCAGCTCGACCAGCGCTCGGTCGCGTAGATCACGCGGCTTGACCCCGGCGGCCGCCTCGATCAGGCGCTCGGCCTCGGCGGGCGAGAGCGGGTGGGGGAGATGACGCTGGCGTCTGGGCGGCCTCAGCTCGGCGGCCGGATTGTCGGGGCGTGCGCCCACGAGAACCAGGTGGCGGTAGAAGGCGCGTAGAGCGGCCAGCCGTCGTGCGACCGTAGAGGCCGCCAGTCCGCGCGCGCGCAGCTCGGCCAGGTAGCGCTCGAGATCGTCGGTCGTTGCCGTGCTCAGCGGTTTCGCGAGCACCTGGGCGGCATCCTCGAGATCGCGCCGGTAGGCGTCTACCGTCTGTCGCGAGCGACGCGCCGCGAGCAGCGCGAGAAAGCCTTCGACCTCTTGTTCCATGGGACTTCTTTTATTCGCCACGGACTGATGGTCTCTTCCTGTCCGGAAAGAACCCTGTACTGATCGAAGCCGGGACCGGGGGCGGCGTCGTTAGGATGGATCAGCGTGAATAGCGTCCGCGTCGCAGCCGTTCAGTTCGAGCACGCCCCCGGCGACAAGGAGGCCAACTTCGCCAAGATCGAGTCGTTCGCCGCGGCGGCCGCCCGCGCCGGCGCGCAGATCGTGG
>JBEKLL010000017.1:0-112148 GCA_050010215.1 Gaiellaceae bacterium
ACGTATGCGGCCGGGTGCACGAGATTCCGGAGCTGCTCGACTGCGTTTACCGCGTCGCTGAGTTCGTAGCCGCTCGTGCTCGCGGGGAGCCAGGCGGCTTGCCTTGCGATCTTGAGGAGAGTTCCGAGATCCCAGCGCAAGGGATTACCGGTAGGCCACTGGCCGGACTCGCGCAGCCCGTCCTCGACGGTCGCGACGGATGCAAGCAACGCCGCTTCGACCGCCGAGCCGATCATCACGCTGGCAGCTCGGTATGCACCTGCACTCCTGCACGCGATGGCTTCGTTATGAGCGCGCTCGGTCAGCGTGATGAGCCGCTGCCGGGTGTCCTCGTCGAAGTATCTCGTCATCGTAGAAGTCCAGCGTAGTCGAGTTCGCTCTCGTCGACGAGCAAGTACGTGTAGGTGTTCGCCGTCGATTTCGAATGACGCCCCATTGCCTGGACGCCAGTACGCTGCTTAAGGAGTCAAGCAAGACACAAGTCGAGTTCAGGCGGGTTCTCGTTCCAGCGCTGATGAGGCTCCGGGATCAGCAGGAGCGGGAGACACATCGCACCTGGCGGCACGGACCGTCGTGACCGTCACCAGACTAAGCAGTTCCTGCTCGATCGCGATAACCCGGTGTCGAGGAACGGGGTCGAGAGACAGACCGCCGGAAACTGCGCCACCGTGGTCGTTTTCGCGCTTGCAACACACGTTCGCCGGGCCGTTGGAGGAATGTGCCCACGAGTGGTGAGGCCACGCGCAGCGCAGCTCAGCAGGTGCTGGGTGCCTTGGCTTTTCCTGTCTGCCCTTCCTCCTACACTAGAGTCGTGAGTTTCTACGACCCACGGCATCTCGCGGGTTTCGAGGTCTTGACACCCAGCCAGATCTCTGAGTTTCGCACCCGCCTAGCTCTATATCGTTGCCCCGAGCACCAGGTGGCTATTGATTTCGGTCGGGTCTCTCCTTCTGGTCGCCTCGACCTCTTTACTGAGCTGTGTTGTAAGGCGCCGGAGGCCGCGATCGACGCGGCTTTTCAGGCCGCTTGCAGCTCTTAGTCTTTCCGTCCCTATACTGTCCGGCCCCCTCTATCTGGTCCAGACTGAGTGTCGCAGCGTCCGATCCTGAGAGATCGAGTGGAGGGATAGATGGCGGCACGTAAGCGCTCCCGAAAGACGCTCTCTCCCAATGACTGCTCGTGGATTACCCCGTATATCTGTGATTTGAAAACGTAGATGGTCAGTACTACCCGCCGGATAGCACAATCGCCGATCTACAGCAGAGCTGCCTCACCCCGACGCTTTGAATAGGCTCACGGTATGGGCCTCCTGGCCGATCTCGCCGTTCGCGCGCCGAGACGGGTGCTTGTGGCGACCCTTGCCTTTACCGTGGTCGCCGCCCTGCTCGGCCTGCAGACCCCGCGACTGCTCGGTCGCGGCTCGAACGACTTCGTCGCCTACGGCAGTCAGAGCCTGCGGGCCGAGCGCGGTATCGAGCGCGCCTCCGGTCTTTCGGCCGCGCCGCAGGTGCTCGTGCTCGTGCACGAGCCGACGCCGCGGCGGCTTGCACATGTGTCGGCGGTAATCCGAGCCGAGCGGATCTTCCCTGTAGTTGCATCGCCGCTCCGCTCCCGCGACGGCCGTGAAGCGCTGCTGGTCGCCTACGCCCGCGCCAACGCCTCGCAGCGCCTCTGGCGGCAGGCGGCCGAGCGCGTCGACACCCGGCTCGCGTCGATGCGCGGCGTGGAGATGGGTGGAACGGCACTCGCCACGGTGCAGGTCAACCACCAGATCCAGCACGACCTGACGCGCGCCGAGGAGATCGCCTTCCCGATTCTGTTCCTACTCGCGCTCTGGGTCTTCCGCAGCTTCGTCGCCGCGCTGCTGCCGATTCTCTGCGGCGGCCTGACGATACTCGGGGCGCTGCTGCTCCTGCGGGGTCTAGACGTAGTTACACCGATCTCGACCTACGCCCTCAACATCGTCACCGGCTCGGGCCTCGGGCTCGGCATCGACTACAGCCTGCTGCTCGTCTCGCGCTACCGGGAGGAGCTGGCTCGCAGCGGCCCAGGGGCCGAAGCACTGCGCGCGACCGTCGCGACCGCCGGCCGTACCGTGGCGTTCAGCGCCGTCACGGTCGCGGTCGCAATCTCCACCCTGGCGATCTTCCCCCTCGGCTACCTGCGCTCGATGGGGATAGCGGGCGCGCTCGTGGCGCTGCTGGCCGGACTGGTGGCGCTGATCGTGCTGCCGGCGCTGTTCGCTCTCCTCGGTCAGCGCGTCAACGCGCTCGCACCGCGCCGCTGGCGGCTGGCCGTCGAGCGCACCGCGCGCGGTGAACACGGTGCCTGGTACCGGCTCGCACACGTGATCATGCGCCGGCCGATTCCGGTTGCCGCCGCCTCGACGGCACTACTCCTGGTGCTCGGGCTGCCGTTCCTGGGGATCAGGTTCACCGGCATCGACGCCTCCGTCCTGCCAGCCGGGATCAGCTCGCGAGTCGTCGATCAGGCGGTGCGCAGCGACTTCCCTGCAGCCGCGGCCTCGCCCGTCTACGCACTACTCGAGCACACGACTGCGGCGCAAGCGAGAGCGTATGCGGCCCGCGTTCGCGAGCTGCCGGACGCGGCGCTCGTAAAGCCACCGCGTTTGCTCGGCGCGGGCAGTTACGAGCTTCAGGCCTCATCCGGAAGACCTTTCCTCGCCTCGGGCTCGCAGCGGCTCGTCCGTGAGATGCGCGCGCTGCCGCCGAGGCCGCTGGTCGGCGGCTCGACCGCTCAGTACCTCGACCAGAAGCACTCGATCGGCACGGATCTGCCACTGGCAATCGGCCTGCTCTGCGCCGTTACCTTCGTTCTTCTCTACGGGGCGACGCGATCGCTCGTCCTACCGCTCAAGGCGCTCGTGATGAATGCGCTGACGCTATCGGCCGCCTTCGGGATCCTCGTCTTCGTCTTCCAGGACGGGCGTCTGCAGGGGTTACTGGACTACCGCAGCCAGGGGGCGATCGCGCTGACTCAGCCGGTCGTGCTGTTCGCGATCGCCTTCGGTCTCTCGACCGACTACGGGGTCTTCCTGCTGACGCGGATCCGTGAAGCCTGGGAGTCGGGGCTGCCGAACCGCGAGGCGGTCGCGGTCGGGCTCGAGCGAACGGGCCGGATCATCACCGCGGCCGCACTCCTCTTCTGCATCGCGGTCGGCTCGTTCGCCACTTCGCAGATCATCCTCGTCAAGGAGATCGGGATCGGCATCGCGCTTGCCGTCCTGATCGACGCGTCGATCGTGCGTGCGCTGCTCGTGCCGTCGCTGATGGCGCTGCTCGGTCGCTGGAACTGGTGGCCCAGAGCTCACCTATTGCGAGAGCTTGAGTAGGCGGAGGCCAGCGAAGAAGATCGAGACGGCGGTCGAGTTCGTGGGCCGTGCGGTCGAGGATGCGATCGGTCACGCGCGCCCCTTCGTTACGGACGGCATGACCGTGCTCGAGCCCGACTGCGGCATGGGCTTCTTAACGCTCGACCTAGCACGTCTCGTCGGGGATCAGGGCAAGGTCGTGGTTGTGGACATCCAACCGGAGTCAGCCAGACTGCTAGAAACAGCGGCAGACTCCGCGATCTAGAGGGGTCAGAGGAGATGTTTACTCCAAGCGCGCTCGTAAGAACTCGCGTTGTTACTGACGTCCTAGCCCTAAGAATTCGCTAGGCAGATATGTGTCGTACGAGGCCAGGACTATGGTGCGGCCGACGTGACAGCGCCAAGCAGGTCGTCGAGTTGGGCGGTGGCGAGGCAGATCGAAGTGTCGGCAGCCCCGTAGTAGAGGCGAACCTCGCCGGAGGAGTGGTCGTGGACGAGGCCGCAAGGGAACACGGTATTGGGCACATCTCCTTGCCGTTCGTACGGGGCGAGCGGTCCGAAGACCCAATCGGGTGTGCGACCGAGAAGGCGTGTGGGTTCCTCGAGATCGAGTAGTGCGAGGCCTACCCGGTAGATGCTGCCGGAGACGGTCTCTTTGACGCCGTGGTAGATCATGAGCCAGCCAAGATCGGTCTTGAACGGCGGCGGGCCGATACCTATCCGGAGCGAGTCCCACCAGGCACCGCGTCGCGGCTGTAGCACCTGCTCTGGTGCGCTCCAGCTCTGCAGGTCGGTCGAGCGGGAAAGCAGGATCTCTCCGCGGGAGCCGCCGAAGGCGGTCATCGGCCGATGGAAGAGGATCCACTTTCCGCTCACACGCTCGGGGAGCAGGGCCGCGTTCTTGTCCTCCGGATGTTTGATGATGCCGTGCCGCTCGACGGAGCGGAAGTCCTTCGTGGTGGCGAGGTAGACCGCCGGTCCAGCCGGCCCGTAGGCGGTGCAGGTGATGACCCAGCAATCCAGCTCTCCCACCCAGACGCAGCGCGGGTCCTCGAACCCCCACTGCTCGCTCTCGACGCCGTCGGCCGGCGCGAGCAGGGGCTCGGAGGCGACCGACCAGCCGTCGATCCCGTTCGTCGAGCGTGCGACGGTGAGGTGGGAGATGCCGGTGAGAGCTTCCACCCTGGCCAGCAGGACCGTCTCGCCGGCGCCAGCGGCAGCGCCCGGGTTGAAGACCGCGTTTACCGGATACGGCCACTCTGCCCTAGTCAAGAGTGGGTTTTGGGGATGGCGCCTGAAGAGCTCGCGCTCCGGGGGGGTCATTTCGCCCTCACGCCCGCGGCAGGCCGGCGCACGACGGCGGACGATCCCGCCGCGTCGAGCACGAGCCAAGCTCGGTGGAAGGCAAGCGTCGATTCGGCGCCCTCGTTGGCATTCACATCGTGCTCGCCCAGTCCGTCGCTGCAGCCGCCGGTTGCGAAGTCGTAGAGTGGGCGGCCGAGCCGGTTGCTGCCGAGGAACCAGTCGAATGCACGCTGTGCTCGCGCCGCGTGCTCGGGTTCGCCGGTCACCGCGAACGCAGCGAGTTCCGCCTCGACCAGCGCGGACGCATCGAGCGGCTGCTCATCGAATACTTCCGGAACGGGCTCGTCGCGCCGCCGCCCGCGATGGCCGATCAGCTGCAATGGGCCAGCGGCGAGCCCGCATTCGTCACCGAGCCAAGCGAGCGACTCGAGCCCGATTGACACGCAGTCCTCGCGATTTAGCGCCACTCCGCCCAGGATCATCGCATGGGCGAGCCGAGCGTTGTCGTAGCTCAGCTCGTTCTCAAACCAGCGCCACCCCTTCGCCGTAGTCCGTCCGTATGCGCCCGTGAGCTGTTCGGCGAGACGTTTCAGGAGCTGCCGCGCCTCGGGGTCGAGCCTGTCGGGGTCGAGCCGAGCGAGGCCCAGGATCGCGTACGCCGCCGTTCGCAGCGACACGTCACCGCCGAGCGAGGCGACGAGCTCGGTGAGCAGCCCCCTGGCCGGGCCGACGACCGCCGGCACCCATGCCGTCGAGAGCACCGTGCCGAGCGTCCAGACGGAGCGGCCGACGTGATCGCCAACGTGCGGCTCATCGAGCCAGTGCCGCTCGTAGCTCATGAAGTTGCGCATTCCGCGCCCGTCGTCGCCGCTCGCGGCATAGAGAAAGGCAAGCCCGCGGTACAGGATCGCCGCCCAGCCCTGATCGCCGTAACGGCGTTCGAGCTCCAGGGCAACGACCACCAGTCGCGCAACGTCGTCGACGCAGTAGCCGGTTTCTCGGTTCGGAATCGCGCCGTGGGCGTGCTGAACGATGCCTACGTCATCGACGAGTGTGCGGATGTGGTCGGTTCGGGGGCTCCTGAGCTCCAGCTCGACGACGGGAATAGGGGTCCGGCGGGGGGCGAGCGTTACCGCCTCACGGAGCACGGCCGCGGTCGCCTCCGCTACGGAAGGCCACGCGAGCCCCTGACCGATCCGGCGAGCCTCTGCTCGCGCAATCGCCAGCGCCTCGGGCTGCTCCACGAACTCGCACACCGCCTCGGCAAGCGCATCCGAGTCTGCGAACGGCACGATCCGCCCGGCCCCAGACTCGAGAATGTCCTGCGCGTACCAGTATGGGGTCGAGATCGCGGCGCACCCGGCGGCGATCGCGAACGTGAGCGCGCCGGAGGTGACCTGCTCGCGACTGCCGTAGGGGGTGACGAAGACGTCGGTAGCGGCGAGCAGGTCGGCCAGCTCGTCGATCGAGAGGAAGCGGTCGTCGAACTCGACGTGATCGCCGAGCCCGAGATCGACGACGCGACGCTCGAGCATCAGTCGGTACTGCTCGCCCTCTCGGCGCACGACCTCCGGGTGCGTGCGCCCCGCGATCAGGTACAGAACCTCGGGGTGACGCTCGATAATCGACGGCAACGCCTCGATCGCCGTTTCGAAGCTCTTACCGGCCGACATCAGGCCGAAGCTGGAGAGCAGAAAGCGTGACTGCATACGCTCATATCCCCCCGGCACCGGCGTCACGTAGAGCGGCCGCCGGCCGGTCGCATACTCCTCGCGGCGCCGTCCGAGCACGACGGGCGCGCCGTGCGGAATGACACGAATCTTGGGCATCGGACAGGCTTCCGTCTCAACGAGCAGACGCCGCGCCGTATCGGTCATCACGGTCACCAGCTCGGCTTGCTCACAGAGCGCCGTTACCACCTGCAGCTGATGCGGCGAAGGCTGAGACAGCACCGTGTGCAACGTCACAACGAGTGGCTGAGCAAGCTCCTGCGCAAACGAGAGCACGTACTCGCCATCGTCGCCGCCAAAGATCCCGTACTCGTGCTCGAGAAGTACAACGTCGAAGTCCAGGCGGCCAAGCAGCCTCGCAGCACGCACGTAATCTCCGCGGACGCCCTGCGAGACCGTCGCGGACAGCTCCGGCCGTTGCGGGCTCGACGGCTGATCGACTACAACAACCGAACCGACGCCGTCGACACCGGGCAGCTCGAGAAGCGCCTCACGGACGTCGAACGAGAAGGTGCCGATCCCGCAAGCGCGCGGCGGAAACGTCGAGAAGGTAGCGATACGCACGGCTTCCAGGCGCTCCCTTTCATCACGCGTCCGACGCCTCAACATCCCAACGGCAAACGCCACCGGGTCGAGTTCACCCTATCGGAACCACGATAGTCTGGCCCCGCACGCGAACTCCGTTTGCCTTAGTTAGGGCTCCTCGCCTCGCGCGCATCGCGCGTTGGTGTGTTGCGGGCTCGGGCCAGAACCTGAGTGCAGGGCCAGTTGAGAACATCCTGAGAGCGGTTGAGGCTTCTTCCCGATCCGCAACCACTTGCAGATCTTTGCGATTGAGAACAGTCCGCAATTTGAGCGCGCGGCGGGGCGGCTACGTGCTCGTGATAACGAGGCGTGCCAAGAAGCGGAGCGAGCCGCGTCGAGCCGTGACGAGATAGCGACCGGCCCGGGACGGGTTGCCAAGGCTGGCGCTCCGATTGAAGACGATCGTCAGCGTGCCGGGAGCCAGGACATCGCAGAGAATGTCCGAGCGCCGAGGCAGGGGAACGCTCACTTGGTTGCGACTGATTTCGACCCTGCTCGTCGGCTTGCCGTTGACCAAGACCGAGCTCGCATGGAGCGTGCGTGGCAGTCGCATCTGAGCCGGAAAGCCGATGACCACCGGTCCCTGGCCCGGGTAGCCGCACTGCATCTCGTAGTGGAGACGAAGTGTGAGAACGACGGCTCGCGCCCCGGCTCGCGACGGTGAGGAGGAGACGGAAGCCGCCGGAGTCAGAGCCGCCACGGCCGCGCCGGAGAGCCACAGCGCGCCGACGAAGATAATCAGTCGGCCTGCGCGCATATGCTCAGACTAGCGCGCCCGCCTCGGCTCCGCAGCCACCCCGTTTCGGTATCCCCGAGCTCGTGCTCTCGAGGCGTGAGGAATCTCCCGGCGTCCGTCTGACCGGAATCGACGAGGCTGACAGAAGCGGTGACAGGTTCCGCGATCTGAGGTACGCCGCGTCGCCGGCACCCCAAGCACGTGGCGACATACGGTGCGCGTCAGGTCCCCGTCGCCCAGCTTCCGAGGTAGGCGAGCTGGCGCTCGCTCAGCTCGTCGTGGCGGACGCCCAGCGCCTGCAACTTCAGCCGGGCGACGCGCTCGTCGATCGACGCCGGAACGTCGTGCACGCCCGGCTCCAGCGTGGCGTGCTCGCGCGAGAGGTAATCGACCGCGAGTGCGTGGGTCGCGAAGCTCAGGTCCATGACCGCGGCGGGGTGGGCCTCGGCGCAGCTTTGGCCAACGAGGCGCCCCTCGGCGAGAACGACGATCTTCCTACCGGACGGGAGCAGGTACTCGACAACGTTCGCTCGCGGTTGGCTCGCCCCGACCGCAGCCTCGCGCAGCCCCTGGACGTCGATCTCGACGTCGAAATGTCCAGAGTTGCAGACGATAGCCCCCGACTTCATCCGCTCGAGCTCGGGAAGGCCGATCGCCTCGCGATTTCCGGTGACCGTGACGAAGATGTCGCCGAGCTCGGCAGCCTCCGCGATCGGCAGCACCTGGTAGCCCTCCATCACCGCTTCCAGCGCCCTGACCGGATCGACCTCGCAGACGACCGCGCGCGCGCCCATGCCGCGGGCCCGGGCGGCGACGCCGCGACCGCACCAGCCGTAGCCGACGACGACGAAGACGGAGCCGGCGATGAGCGTGTTGGTCGCGCGCAGGATGCCGTCGATAGTGTTCTGACCGGTGCCGTAGCGGTTGTCGAAGAGATGCTTGGTCTGCGCATCGTTGACGGCGATCATCGGGAAACGAAGTGCTCCCTCTTTGTGCATGTTGCGGAGCCGCAGAACGCCTGTACTCGTGACCTCGCTTCCTGCCACGACCTCCGGCAGGAGCTCTGCACGTGTCCGATGGATCGTCCCCGTGAGGTCGGCGCCGTCGTCGACGATCAGCGTCGGCCGAATCGAGAGCGCGCCTTCCACCTGCCGGTAGTAGGTCTCGCGGTCGCAGCCATGCACCGCGTAGACGCGAGCGCCGAGCTCGACGGCCATTGCTGCGGCGACGTCGTCCTTCGTGGACAAAGGGTTGGAGGCTGCCACGGCGACCTCGGCGCCTCCCGCAATCAGCGTGCGGCAGAGATTCGCGGTCTCCGTCGTGACGTGCAGGCAGGCGGCGATGCGCATTCCCTCGAGTGGCCTGGCGACGGCAAGCTCGTCCGCCACGAGACGCAAGACGGGCATTCGCTCCCAGGCGAAAGCGATTTTGCGGCTGCCCTGGTCGGCCAGCCTCGGGTCGCGCAGCATCGATTCCATGGCTCCTCCAAGTCGGCGGGTGGCAAGAGGATGGCAACATTACCACGATCATGTTAAGGTTGTGCTCGTGAAGGAAGTTGCGATCGCCGAGGCAGCACGCGCGACGGGATGGTCGCCGCGCATGCTCCGCTATCTGGAGGCAGCGGGGATCCTCGTGCCGCCGCGCACGCCGTCCGCCTATCGCCTCTACGGACCGCACGAGCTCGAGCTGCTTCGGCGTCTCGACTCGCTCAGGAAACGCTTCCGCTTAGCGCTGACCGACATCGCCTTCGCTGCCCGCCTGCGGCGCGAGACCGAGCTTCGCCGCGAGCTCGAGAACTGGCTCGAGGACGCGCGAACCGACCTTCGCCAACGCCCTCCAAGCGCTTGGCTCGACTGGGAACAGCGAAAGCACGAGCGGCTAATGGCGGCGTAGCGGCGCGCGCCACCGCCGGCATCCAGGTGCAAAGCACCGATAGGAGCGCGCGGCCATCCCCTTTCGGTTGGTTCAGTCGGGGGCCTGTGTTATCCGGCGTTTGCCGAAACGCAGATACAGCGACGGCACGACGAGTAGATTGAGCAAGGTCGAGGTGAATAGGCCGCCGAGGATGACGACCGCCAGCGGATACTCGATCTCATGGCCCGGCTGATCTCCGTTCAGCACCAGGGGTACCAGAGCCAGTCCGGTCGCCAGCGAGGTCATGAGGATCGGTGCGAGCCGCTCGCGGGCGCCTCGCACCACCAAAGCGGGCCCGAACGTCTCACCCTCGTAGCGCTCCAGGTGCTGGCAGTGGTTGATCAGCAGGATGCCGTTGCGGGCGGCGATGCCGAAGACGGTGAAAAACCCGACGAGTGCTCCGATTGTGACCACCCCGCCGCCGATGTAGATCGCGATGACGCCGCCGACCAGTGACATCGGCAGGGCCAGGAAGGCGAAAGTGGCGAGGCGCCACGAGCCGAACGCAAGCTGCAGCAGCAGGAAGATCGCGGCGGCGGCGATGATCGCCGTGGTGAAAAGGCGACGTTGTGCGGACTGCTGCTCCCTGTACTCCCCGAGCAACTCGTAGTGCGATCCCCGGGCGAACAGGATGCCCTCGAGGCCTTCTTGAATGTCGCGCACCACCGAGGACAGGTCGCGCCCCTGGACGTTCGCACCGACGTCGATGTAGCGCGAGCCGTTCTCGCGGGTTACGAGATAGGGATCGGATCGCAGGCTGACGCTCGCCACCGAGCCGAGGCGCACTCTGCCGCCGGACGGCGTGTCGATCATGAGCTTGCTGATCGCCGTGGGGCTGTTACGAGTCACCGGGGTGCTCCACACCACGACGCCATAGATCTCGTCGCCCTTGAAGACGTTGCCCATCTCCAGACCGGCCACCATCGCGGCGGCATAGCGGCGGATATCGCCCGGCTTGAGCCCGTAGCGGGCGGCCTGGGCCAGGTTGACCTCGACCTGGATCTGCGGCGTGTCGACCGAGAGATCGACGTGCTCGTCGATGACCCCGCGAACGTCCGAGACCATCCCCAGGACCTTGGCGGCCTCGCGTCGCATCTCTCGCAAGTTCTGACCGTAGACCCTGACCGCGATGGCCTGTTTCGAGCCGCTGATCACCTCCTCGATCCGTTCGTTCAAGTAGGTCTCGACGTCGCGGTAGAGCCCCGGGTAGCCGTCGACGACCTTGCGCACCGCAGCCACGGTCTTGTCGTAGTCCACCGATTTGTCGATGTGGATCCAGACCTCCGCCGCGTTGACGCCGACCACCTCTTCGCCCTGTTTCGCTCGCCCGATGTGGGCGCCGAAGCTGGTCACCCCCGGAATGGCGGACAGCTGCCGGCTGAGCCAGGTCGTAGTCCGCTCTGCCTCGGCCGCGGAGGTGCCGGGGATGGCGTCCCAGTGGATCAGCAGATCGCGCTGCCGGAAGGCGGGAAACAGGGACTCGCCAAGCTGGGGCACGATCATGAGACCCACCAGAACAACCATGGCGAACGTGGCGTAGGCTGCGCTTGGCCGCGCGACGATGCGCGAGAGCATGGCGGTGTAGGCGCGCCGCAGCCAACCGACCAGCGGCGACCCGGTGCGCCTGAGCGGCGCCCGCCGCAGGAACAGAAGGGTCAGCGCCGGCGTGACGGTCAGCGCGACCAGCATCGAGGCCAGAATGGCCAGCACGTAGGCGAGTGCCAGCGGCCGGAAAAACGCCGCAGTCAAGCCGGCCAGCAGGAACACCGGCGTCATGGCGGCCAGGCTGATGAGGGTGGCATGGACAATCGGGCTGCGCACCTCCAGGGAGGCTTCGAGGATGATCGCCTCGGTCAGTCTGTCGCTTGCTGCCTGGCGGGCTTCGCGCAGCCGCCTGAGGATGTTCTCGACGCCGATGATCGCGTCGTCCACGATCTCGCCGAGCGCGATGATCAGGCCCGCCAGGATCATCGTGTTGATGGTGGCCCCGATCAAGCGCAGCACGAGTAAAGCCGCGGTCAGCGACAACGGTATCGTCACGAGACTGATCAGGGCGACACGCCACTCGAACAGGAACAGAACGACGATCACGACCACGAACAGGAAGCCGAGCAGCATCGCGGTACCGAGGTTGTCGATCGAGTCGTCGATGAACGTCGCCGGCCGGAAGATCGTCGTGTCGAAGTGGACGCCGGGCAAGCCGGGCCTGAAGGAGTTGATGACGGCGTCGACACCCTGAGTCACCTTGAGGGTGTTGCCCCACGGCAGCTTCTCGACGACCAGCAACAGCCCCGGCTTACCGTCGATCACGGCGTCGCCGATGATCGGCTGGTAATCCGTGACCACCGTGCCGATGTCGCCGAGTCGCACCGAGCTCGTCGCCGTGGGCTGATCCTCGAGCGGTACCTGGGCGAGCTCCTTCGGCGTCTGGATCGACTGTACGTGCGCGACCTCGAGGCGCTGGTTGGGGGTGTCGAGAAAGCCACCCGCGCCGACCACCGAGCCGTTGGAGAATCGCAGCGCTCCCGAGTCGAGGGCGTCGGAGGTGGTCCGCTCGACGTCGTCGAGCGTCACGCGGTTAGCCGCCAGCTTCACCGGATCGACCTGCACCTGGAACGTGGGCTGCCGCTCGTTCCAGATCGACACGTCAGCCACCCCGTCGACCCGCAGTAGGCGCGCTTTGATCTTCCAGTAGGCCAGCCTCGACAGCTCCGTCAACGAGTACTTGCTCGACCACATGCCGATCTGTAAGACCCGCCCGGTCGCCGATACCGGCGGCAGCATCACTGGCGGACTCGCCCATTTCGGCAGCGTCGGCGTCACAGTCGCGAGCCGCTCCTGCGCAAGTTGCCGCGCGTGCAGCAGGTCGGTTCCCGGCTTGAAGACGAGCAGGATCGAGGAGAGCTGCGGCACAGACGTCGAGCGCAGGTCGGCGAGGCCCGGCATGCCGTTCATAGCCAGCTCGAGGGGTACGGTGACGAGTGACTCGACGTCGGAAGTCGATAGGCCCAGGCTTTCGGTCTGGATCTCAACCTGGGGCGGTGCGAACTGTGGGAAGACGTCCAGCGGCGTCTCGGGTATCGTCGCGAAGCCGATGCCCATCATGGCAACGGCCGCGCCGATCACCAGGAAGCGGAAGTTCAGACTCCACGAAATGATCGCCCGCATCGCCGAGCGGCGCGGCGGGTTCACTCCTCGCCGACTCCGTATTCGGCGCCGAGCAGCTCGGGCGCCCCCACGGTCACCACGGGCGTGCCGACTGGCGGACCCGATCGCAGCAGGACCTTATCGCCGTCGATGCGGTCGATTACGATCGCGCGGCGGACGAAGGTTCGCCGCGTCACGGTCGTGTACGTCCAGGACCGCCCGCGCGGGTCGTAGATCACGGCCTTGAGGGGGATCACTGTGAGCGCCCTCGCGCCGGCAGCGGGCAATACGGTCGGTGCGTAAGATGGCGCACGGCGCACGGGCTGAACGCGGACGCCCAGGTCCAGCATGGCTTGCCGCGTGAGAGTCACGTAGTGAAGGCTCGTACCGGGGATGAGCCTGGTCTGGGCGGGTTGGACGGGCTCGGCCGCAGACTCGCTGTGCGCGCACCCGGCCAGGCCGAGCGCGACCACGATCAAAAGTGGCGCGAGAGCCCAGAGACGACGACCACGGTGGTTCACGACGCTCCCTTCTGTCGTTGCGTTGCCGGACCGGCAGCGGGCGCCGGTGCCGCGAAGCGGAGGTACAGAGCCGGCAGAATGAACAGGCTGTACACGGTCGACGTCACGAGACCGCCGACCACGACCAGTCCGAGCGGCCGCAGCACCTCCATGCCGGGGATCGTGCCGCGCATGACGAAGGGCAGTACCCCGAGCGCCAGCGCCACCGCGGCTACGACTACCACGAAGGCAGTCTCTCCGGTGGCGCGTTCTACAAGCTCGAGCTCCGTGCTTTCAGGGTGTTCTCGCTCCTGGCGCCGTAGGCGATGGATGAGCAGGATGCCGTTACGCAGGGCGATCGTGAACACGGTGATGAAGCCGATCAGCGCGCCTACGGTCAGCAGCCGGCCGGCAAAGAGCGCGACCACGAGACCGCCGATTGCGGCCAGCGGCAGGGTGACCAGCAGCAGGGCTGCCCGGCGCCAGCTCTGGAAGGCCGCCTGCAACAGCAGGAGGATCGCAGCGACAGCCATCAGCGCATAGAGCAGCGTGCGCCTGTGAGCGTTCTGCCGTTGCTGGAGGCCGCTCGAGACCTCGGCGTGAGAGCCGAGCGGCAACTCGACCTTCTGCACGTGTTGTTTCACCGACGCCAGCACCGATCCCAGGTCGGCGCCCTTGACGCCGGCCGTCACGTCGAGGAATCGCGACATCTGGTCGTGGTCGATCTCGGTCGGAGCCGGCTCGATGGCCACGGTGGCGACCTTCCACAAGGGCACATGGCCACCGTTCGGTGTGTCGAGCAGAAGCCTCTGGATATCGGTCAGATTCTGGCGCACCACCGGCTCGCTCCAGACGGTGACGTCGAAGATCTGCTGATCCTGGTAGTAACTGCCCACCGGGATGCCCGCGATCAGGACCGATGTCTGCCGTCGGATGTCGCCCGGCTTGAGCCCGTAGCGTGCGGCCGCCTTGACGTTCGCCTCGATCTGAATCGCCGGCTCCTCCGGCTGGGCCTGCACCTGGGGGTCGACGATGCCGGATTGCGCCGCGAGCCAGCGCCGAATGCGTTGCGCCACGGCGGCGAGGGTTTTGCCGTCGGTGCCGTAGAGGCGCACCGTGACGGCGGCGCCGGAGGTTGTGGGAGCCGCGTCGAGCGACGCCCGCGAGTAAGTCACCAGCGAGTGGCGCAGCCCCGCGAAGCCGGCGATCTCGCGTTGGATGGCCGCCACCGTTCGATCGTAGTCCACGGCCTGATCGATCCTGATCCAGGTCTCGGCCGAATCGACGTCGACCACCTGGTCGCCCATCAAAGCCTGGCCCATGTGGCTCGCGATATCTCGGACGCCGCGTGTCGAGCGGAGTGTTCGATCGGCGATCGTCGTGATGCGCTCCATCTCCGGCAGTGAGGTGCCGGGCATGGCCTGCCACTCGATCAGCAGGTCGCGATCCTGCAGCGCCGGAATCAGCCGACCCGTGCCCAGCTGCAGAAGCGTGACGACGCCGACGGCGACCAGAAGACCGGTGGTCGCGTACGCGTAGTGAGGCCGTCGTAGGAAGCCCGGCACGCTGCGCTTGAAACCCCGCTCGACCCAGCGTGCGACGAGGCCCGAGCGAAGGTCAGCCGGCTTACTCCCGAGCAGCAGGTAACCGAGCACCGGCGTGACGATCAGAGCGGTAGCCGTCGACGCCAGCACGGCTAGGAGATACGAGGCCATCATCGGCCTGGCGAACGAGCCGCCCAAGCCACTCAGTAGAACCAAAGGAATGGCGGCGAGCGCAATGATCGCGAGCGCATAGCCGAGTGGCCGGCGCACGGCCAAACACGCTGCAGTGATGATCGCGGCCTTCGACTCCGCTTCTTCACCCGGGCCGCCTTGCCTCTCCTGTCGACGCCTCATGGCGGCGACGCCGACTACGGCGTCGTCGATGATCACCCCCAGAGCGACAACGAGCCCGGCCAGCGTCATCGTGTTGAAGGTCGCGCCGTACAGGTAGAGAACGCCAGCCGCGACGATGACCGGCAGGACGACGACCACGGCGCCGATCAGGGCCGTCCGCCAGGATCTCGCGGCGACGCCCAGCCACAGCACCACCAGCGCGAACGCGATCAGCACCGCGATGCCGATGTCGTGAAGCGCCGTCTCCATGTACGTCGCCGGGCGGAAGATGGTCGTGTCGACGGTGACTCCGGCCAGTCCGGGCTCGAGCTCGGCCATCGCGGTCTCGACCCCACGGGTCACCGCGAGGGTGTTCGCGCCGGGGAACTTCTCGACCACGAGGATGAAGCCCGGCCCGCTCTTCAGGACAGCGTCACCCCTGAGTGGGGGATGATCCTCGACCACTGTCGCAACCTCGCCCAGGCGCAGCGGCTTGTCCGTGGTGTCTTCGATCGGCACCTCGGCCAGATCCTTGGCCGTCCTGATCGGCAGGATGTGCTGTACGGAGAGCCTCTGGTTGGGGATATCTATGAACCCGTCGGCGCCCGGCGACGACGCCTCGACGAAGGTCAGCGGCGAGGTCCACATCGCATCGCCGGCGGTGTTTATCACCTGCTCCAGCGAAACCCCGTGCTCGGCCATCCGCGCTGGATCGACGAGCACTTGGAGTTGCTGATCGCGCTGACCCCAGATCGTCACGTTGGCGACACCCGGCACCGCCAGTAGCCGAGGTCTGATTCGCCAGCGCGCCAGGGTCGACAGGTCGATCAGGGGCAGGCCCTTCGCCGACAAACCGATCATCATCACCCGGCTCTCGGCCGATAACGGCTGGATCATCACGGGCGGCGTGCCGACGTTGACCACCGACGGACCCTGGGCGACACGCTCGGTCACCAGCTGGCGGGCCTTATAGATGTCCGTCCCCGGTTTGAAGGTGAGCTCGATGGACGACAGACCCGGCACTGATTGGGAACGCAGGTGATCGAGGAAGGGGAGGCCGTTGAACTCATCCTCCAGCGGCACGGTTATGAACTGCTCGACCTCAGTAGTCGAAAGCCCGAGCGCCTCGGTCTGGACCTGCACCTGGGGAGGTAGAAACTCCGGCAGCGTGTCTACCGGAGCATGCCGTAACGCGATGACACCCATGATCACGAGCACGACGACGCCTACCGCGATAAAAGCAGCGAGCCGCAGGCTCGACTCGACGATCCAGCGCATCGCAGACCCCTCTCCGGAGGATGTCTCGCTCGCCGAGGGTTTTCGCTGACAGCGGTCCCGGCGTAACGGTTACGCGATGAGGACGATAACTACCCGCCCGGTCGGTGACGGTGGCCGTCTCGGCGGCGAGCTCACGCTCGATCTGGGTGCCTAACTTGGCGAGATCACGGAGTCGTTGACGCGACGAGACTGGCGCTCGGATTCGCGTATCCCGACGGCAGTCCCACGCGCGATCGCAGCTCGCTCGATGACCAGCGCCCGATGTTGCCTCGCGTTTTGGGAGGCGAATACGTTCACGCCCCGCTGCGGTGGCGCCGTCACGAACGCGGCGATCGTTGCCGCCCGTTGCGGAGCGACGGTCGCGCTGGGTGGCGCAGTCGGAGACGATCAATGGGGCCACTGGCTCGAGCAGCGTCTGCGCGAGGAGCAAGTCGACCTGCGCTGGTGGTCGCGGCTCCGCGGACAGGAGACCGCGGTTTCGTTTGTTGTCAACGACGAGCGTGCGCAGCCCGAGTTCTTGGTCTATGGACGCGGCGCCGAAAGTGCGATGAAGTCTCTCTGGCTAGGTATCGACGAGGCGGTCGAGTCATCCACGGCGATCATGCTCGGATCGAACACGCTCGTCGGCGAGAGCGAGCGAGAGCTCTCGCGCAGGACTCAAACACTCGCGCTCAGCGCCGGGAAGCCGATCCTGTTCGACGTCAATCTCCGTTTGAACCGCTGGCGCAGTCCCAGAGCAGCCACCAACGTCGTGAGGCGGTTTTACGAGGGTGCGCTCCTCGTCAGCGTCAACGGCGACGAGGCTCGTCTGCTAACCGGCGAGGACGATCCGGCGACGGCGGCCGAAATGATCTGCTCATCGCTTGGAGCCCGGATCGCGGTCGTGACGCTCGGAGCCGACGGAGCGGTGATGCGAGGAGAAGCGACGACTGAGGCTAACGGTACCGCCGCCTCGGTTGTAGACACGTCCGGAGCCGGCGACGCGCTGACCGGCGTTCTCGTCGCTGCTCTTGCGGTCGCGGGCTTCGCTCCGGAAGCGGCCGCCCAGGCGCTGCCGCTCGCCGTCGAGATCGCGGCCCGGGCCACCGAGGGGTTTGGAGCGACCGACTCGATTCCCCGCTCGATTTCGCTTCCCCGTTAGTACCTCTCAAAGGAGGGCTCGCGTCGCGCCGACTCCGAGCCGCGTCAACGAGCGCGGCAACGAGCGCGCTCTGGCGATCGAGTCGTCGAGCGCGTCGGTGAGCCAGGCGATGTCCTCGTTAGAGACGACGAGCGGCGGCAGCGCCTTCAACACCGCCACCGAGTGCCCCGCGACCTGCGAGAGGATGTGGTGCCTCGAGAACAACGGGTCGATCACGAGCTGGGCAAACAGGCCCGGCTGGAGCCGGTCGAGCGTGCGATAGGAGAGGCTTCCGGATGGCGGCTCGTGGAACTCGATCGCCCAGATCAGGCCCAGGCCGCGCGTCTCCTTCACCACATCGTGACGATCGACGAGGCGGCTCCCCGCCTCCAGCAACTGCTCGCCGAGACGGGCGCTTCGCTCGACCAGTCCCTGCGACTCGAGTTCGCGCAGAGTTGCCAGGCCGGCCACCATCGCAAGCTCGTTGGGCGCGAAGGTGGAGCCGTGGCTGAAGGCGTTCTCCATACGATCGAAGACGGCCTCGTGCACGGCCTTCGACATGATCAGCGCCCCGACGGGGACGTAGCCGCCCGAGAGCGACTTGGCGACCGGCACGAGGTCGGGCTCCAATCCCCAGTGCTCGAACGCGAACAGCTTGCCGGTACGGCCGAGGCCGGTCTGCACCTCGTCGACGCAGAAGAGCGTGCCGTAGCGGCGACAGAGCTCCTGCGCCCCCTCCAGATATCCGGGCGGCGGCAGATTGACGCCCTTCCCCTGCACGGGCTCGATCAGGAAGAGCGCCACGTCCTCGCGCACGAGCCACTTCTCGAGCGCCTCCAGGTCGCCGAACGGAACGCGCTCGAAACCGGGTAAGAGCGGCCCGAACCTGTCTCTGAACTCGGCGCCGCCATTCGCCGAGAGCGCGCCCAGCGTCAGTCCGTGGAAGGCGTGGTCGGCGTAGACGACTCGCTCGCGCTTGGTGGCAGCACGGCCGAGCTTGATGGCAGCCTCGATCGACTCGGCGCCGGAATTGGTGAAAAGGACGCGCTCGAGCCGTCGCGGCGTTCGTTGGAGCAGCTCCCTCGCCAGCAGCGGCGGAAGCGGAGTGGCCCCCATCTGCACCGAGCCGGGTAGCTCGAGCTCGAGCGCCTCGATCAGCGCGGCACGCACGCGCGGGTTGTTGCGGCCGACATTGAACATGCCGAAGCCGCCGAGCATGTCGAGATAGCGGGTGCCCTCGGCATCCCAGAGGTAGGGGCCTTCGGCGCGCGTCCAGGTGCGATCGAAACCGAGCGTCTTGATGACGCGCGCGAACTGGGGATTGATCGTTTGCCCCCAGAGGTCGAGCTCCTTACCTCTCAGCGCCGTCAGCAGCTCGCTCAGACTCGAGGAATCGGTACCTACCGCATTCGCCCCATCGGGAGAGGGCTCGCTCATCGCAGACATTCTTTCACGTCATTCGTCGAAAGTAACGACGCCGGTTCGAGCGTTTCAGCGCTCAGGTTGGCCGAAACGGCGCGCGAGCCGGCGGAACGTTCCCGGCGCCAAGCCACGTACACGCCCGACTGCCCCCAGCCAGAAGGGAAGCACGATTTCGGCCCGGTCGCGAAGGACCGCTTTGACGACCGCCTCCGCCACGCGCTCGGCGCTGATCGGGGCGGGACGACGGCGGTCATACGGGGCGCCGCGGCGCGCGAAAAACCGGGTCTCTACCACCGCCGGCGAGACGAGCGAGGCGCTGACTCCGCTGCCATAGAGCTCGTAGCGCAGGCTTTCTGTGAACAGCGCCAGCGCGCCTTTGCTGGCGGCGTAGACGGCTTCGTTCTTCCGTCCCACATGCGCGATGATCGAGCCGATGTTGACGATGTGGCCGCTACGTCGCTCGAGCATGCCCGGGAGCAGGAAGCTCGCGAGCTCGATCGGAGAGCCGACGTTTACGGCCAGCACGCGCTCGATCTCTTTCGGGGCGACGTCGGCAATCGGTCCGTAGAGGCCGATACCGGCCGCATTGACGAGCACGTCCACGCGTTCGCGAACTGCGAGCGCCGCTCGGGCCAGCTCCCTCGCCGCTCCCGTAATCGATAGATCGGCTACCAGGGCGGTGGCCTCGATTTCCCGGGCGAGCTCCTCGAGTGGTTCTGCTTCGTCGGAGGAGACGATCAGCTCGCAGCCCTCGCGCCTGAGCTCGAGCGCAGTCGCCCGACCGATGCCGCTCGACGCACCCGTGACCAAGCAGACCGCTCCGGGGAGTTTCAGCATTCGACTTTCGGATCCGGACGCTGACCCGGAATCCGCTGCTCGAACTCTAACGGGCACCCCCGGCGACGGCATGCCGAGGCAGATTCGAAGCAACAATCACAGGACAAACAAAAAACCCCTCTCCCAGGAGTATGAAGCACTCCTTGGGGCGAGCTTGACCGCCCCGGCGTAGCAGGCACTACCGTGCTGAATCCGAGCTCAGTCGATGATTCGGATGCTGAGCGCGATCAGCGCCTCCAGGTCGCCCCTCCGAATCGCCTCTACGCGACGACCGGGATCGCCGGACTTGAACGGATCAGCCCAGATCGCATCCACTACTTCTCGTTCCCTCTTGATCTTTTCCATCATTCTCCTTTGATGTATCGATCGTTATAGATATACCGAGAAGCTCGCTTATCGAAACACCCCTGGTCGGGTAGCCAGAAGCCCGCTTCGAATCGAGGCAGCAGACTCTGATCGCCGTTACCGTCACAGCGTGAGCTGGTGGCTTTGGACCTTGGTAGCGCTGGCCGGGTTGGGAGTGGTTTGGGGTGGTCTCGTCCTTGCCTTGGTCGCGTTCGGCCGGCCTGGCGAGGCGCGGGCAATCGCCGGCTTCATCCCCGATTGCGTGATCCTGGTCAGTCGACTTCTCCGCGACTCGCGTGTGCCGCGGCGACGCAAGCTGCTACTCGCCGTGGCGGCCGGGTATCTGGCGCTTCCCTTCGATCTCGTGCCTGACTTCATCCCGCTCGCCGGGCAACTCGACGACGCAATCGTCCTGGCTCTCGTTCTGCGTGGATTGCTGCGTGGCGGCGAGGAGCAACTCATTCGCGAGTACTGGCCAGGTCCCGAGCAATCGCTTGCGCTGGTGCTCGGCCTGGCTCAACGCCGATCGCCCGGCGGTAGTCCGCCTCACGTGCAGGGATAGGCTCGAGACGGCTGCGAATAGGTCGCGTGGGCGAGGGTTGCGTTCAGGCGTCGGTGGGCGGACCGACCGTTGCGCCCGGCGGCTCGGCATCCCACTTCCGCCACGCGCCCTGCTTCTCGTCGAGGACGTTCCAGCTACCGTCGGTTTTGCACCACCAGAACCCGTCCTTGAACGTCCAGGCCTCGGATTCGTTGCGACAGTGGGGGCAAACCCGGGCGTCGCGCCGCATCCGCTCTCTGCAGTGCGGGCATTCGCGGTAGGCGGCGGACGGAACTCTCTGCCAGCCCGGCGGAGGATTCGGAGGCGGAACTCGCAACGGCTGCTCGGAGACCAGCAGCGCGATGATGACGCCGATCCAGTTGAGAAAGAAGCCAAGCAGCAGGCCGAGCAGTATGCCACGGCCCTTGCTGCTAGTGATCGCCGCGGCGACAGCCGTAGGTATCAGCCAGAAGAAAAGAGCGAGTCCGGGTATCCAGAGGAACATCGGCGCCGTGAGTCTCGCCGCTGGCAGCTCCTCTTGTCAACCGCCAGAGCCGAAGACGTGTCCGAGATCGATAAGAAACACTGCGATTCGGAGGTGCGACTGCATTTTCGGGTCGCAAGGTCGCGCCCGGTGCCGCTCCTGCGATCATTCGCCCTCATGGACGAGCAGATTTGCCGCGGGGGACTGAACGAGGTCATTCGCCGTGGTAATCGCCTCTACCGTCCGGCTCGGCCTTGGTCACGGTCGGTGCTGCGCCTGCTCGATTACGTTCGTCGCGCCGGCTTCGGCGGCGCGCCGGAGCCGTTCGGTCTCGACTCCGGCTTCGAGGTGTTGGGTTGGATCGATGGAACGGTCGAGGACGCGAGCGGGCAGAAGCACGACTCGGACGCGATCCGTGCGGCGGCGCGACTGCTGCGCAGCTACCACGACGCGACGAGCGGGTTCAACCCGAGCGGCCTCGTCTGGCAGTTCGCCGCCGAGGAGCCGGCCGAGGTCGTCCTGCACGGAGACGCAGCGCCCTACAACTGCGTCTTTCGCGACGGCGTGCCGATGGCCTGGATCGACTTCGACGCCGCGCGCCCTGGTCCGCGTCTGCATGACGTCGCCTACTCCGCCTACCGCTTCTGCCTGATCCGCGAGCCGCTCGAACCGATCACCGAGCAGGATGCCGAGCGCCTGCTCGAGTTTGTCGACGCCTACGGACTCGGCGACGAGGAACGCTCGCGCTTGGCCGGGTCGATGGCGGCCAGGCTCCGCTGGCTCGCTGCGCTCATCCGCGACCGCGCAGCGGCAGGTGACGACGCCTTCGCCGCCCACCTCGCTGACGGGCACGCCGAGCTGTATGCCGGGCATGCTGAGGCGATCGAGGAGTCGCAGGTGTTGCGAGATGCACTCGCCTAGGGGTGTAACGCTTCGACCGGGAGCCGGACACTCTAGGCCGGATGGAATCTCAAAGCAAAGAGGAGGCGGAACCCGGGTGCCAGCCTGAGACGACCGCCGCCTCAGCCGCCGTCCGACTCCAAGCTGAGCTGCATTAGAACCGTGTCAATCCACTGAGCGTGCTTGTAGCCGACCCTGCTCAGTCGACCCACTTCAGCAAAGCCGGCGCCGCGGTGGAGCGCCACGGAGGCCGGATCGCCCGTATCGGCGATGACGGCGATCATCTGTCCCACTCCCGCCTTCCGGCAGGCTTCGACGACGCCCGCGAGGAGTAACCCGCCCAGACCCTTACGCTGCTGCGCAGGCGCTACGTAGACCGTGTCTTCGACCGTATGGCGATAGGCCGGCCGCGTTCGCCAGGGGCTCGCGTACGCGAAGCCGGCCACTTGACTGCCGACCTCGGCCACAAGGAAGGGGAGGCCACGCGCGACGATGCCTCCGGCCTTCGCCGACCAGGACTCGATATCAAGCGGAACTTCATCGAAGGTGGCGACGCCGCTGGCGACGTAGTGAGCGTAGATAGCGGCCACCTGCTCCACATCTTTCAGCTCGAGCGAGCGTAGGTTAGGTTTGCGTGCCAGTGTCGTTCCTCCTCTGCGTCCGGCGTAGCGTACTGCGTTGCTTGCCGCTCTGGACCAGTCTTTGAGTCGGAGCGAAGTCGGTGCGCTTCCGCGCGCTTTCCCTCGATACCGTTTTCCGCCGCTCGGAGCTCGCGTGGGAGAGGAGGGCGGATTAGCGAGGTGCACGGGGATTTGGACGCGGCGCCCGGCGAGACTTCTTGCGCGAGCACCTCCGCGCTGCGAGCTTCGAGATGTCGTTTGGGGTCAGGCTGCCAGATGCTTCTGATGCTCGCCCCGGCGGAGAGTCTCGCCGACGAGCTGCTTCGCTTTGCCGCGCAGTTTCCGTCCAGGCTGATGACCGGGCCACCAGACGAAGCGGCCGAGCAGAGTGGCGATGCTGGGCACGAATACGCTCGCCATCACAATCGCCACCAGCACGATGCCCGAGGCGACCGCAAAACCAATCTCGGTCAGCAGACTCACGCCCGTCAACATCAGCGAGCCGAAGGTGCCGGCAAGAATGACTGCAGCCGAGGCGACGGTCGGGCCGCCGTGCTCGATGGCGAGCGCGGCGGCCCGCCGAGGTGAGGCCCCGGCGGCGATTTCCTCGCGCAGGCGCGTAGTCAGCAAGATGTTGTAGTCGGTACCGACCGCTACCACGAAGAGGTAAACGAGGATCGGCATCATGAAGAGCAGCCCGGAGTGCCCCTCTAGCCCCTGGAATATGTGCACCGAAGCGCCGAGCGTCGCGGTGTAGCCGAGCCCGACCCCGAGCAGCAGGTAAATCGGGGCGATCAGGCTGCGCAGGAGGATGGCGAGGATGAGGATGATCAGGCCGGCGGCGAACGGGTAGACAACCGTGTAGTCGCGGCCGGTGGCATGGCTGAGGTCGGCGAGCGACATCGACTCACCTCCGACCAGGACCGAGTGTCCGACTTTCGCCGCCTCCTGAGCGGCCAGGCGGATCGGGCCTGCAACGAGCGTCATCGCCGCCTGAGAGCTCGGCTTGTTGCGCAGGCTGACGTCAAGCTCCGCGGTGCGCCGATCGGGACTGAAACCGCCGGAAACGACCGCAGCGACGCCTTTGACCTTCCTTAGCCGGGCGGAGATGGGCGCCATGTCGGCGCTACTCAGCGGCCGGCCGGAGCTGACGAGGATCTGGGTCGGATCGAGCGCTCCGGGCGGAAAGGCGTTGTCGAGCTTGACGATCGCCTGCGCGGATTTCGTGTTCGAGGGCAGGCTGCTGGTGACGTCATAACTCGATTTGAAGAAGATCATGCCCGAGGCGAGGGCCACGAGTATCGCCCCCGAGACGAGTGCAGCCAACGCGGGCCGGCGGGCGATCAGGCGTCCGAGCACCGGGTAGACACGCCCATGCCGCTCACGCTTCCAGCGCTTAGAGGGCCAGAAAACGCGCGGGCCAAGCAGCGTCAGCACCGCTGGAACCAGCGTCAGCGAGGCCACGAGCATGGTGCCGATACTGATCAGGAATCCGGGTGCCATGTTCCTGAAGGAGCCGAGATCCGACAGAACGAGCGCCAGCATCGCCGCCATCACCACGAGGCCCGAAGAGGCGATCGCGGTACCGACTCGGTGCACCGAGTAGGCGATCGCGCTGGGCGAGTCGTCGCCCTTACCGAGGCGCTCGCGGTAGCGGAAGAACAGGAAGAGGATGTAATCGGTGCCGATCCCGAAGAGGACGACGATCAGCAGCGGCGAGGTCGACTCGTCGAGACGGAATCCGAACAGCGTGGCCAGCGAGGCCAGTGCCTTGGTTGCAAGCACGTAGACGAGTCCGATCGAGACGATCGGAAGAGCGGCGGCGATCGGACTGCGGAAGACCGCAAGCAGCATCAGCACGATGAGCACGATCGTGGCGGCGAACACCAGCTTCGCGGCCGCGCCGAAAGAATTGCTCGAGTCGGCCTGGATAGCGGCGTCGCCGGTGAGTCCGGCTCGCAAGGCGCTCCCGTGCAAAATCGTCTCCGCGCGTTCACGCAAGGCGCCGATCGCCCGACCTACCGACGCGTCCTGAGCCGGACCGCTGAAGGCGATATCTACGAGCTGCGCCTTCCCATTCGGCGAGGAAAGCCGCAGACTGGTGACAACCCTTGCGACGCTGGCGATCTTGGCTTGTTGAAGCCCACTCGCTAGCAGCGCGACTTCATGTCGATCGGCCGGCGTCAGCGGCTTACCGTCACCGCGCTCGACGATGAAGACCGCCGATGCGCCGCCGTTATTAGGAAATGCCTGCGTGACGAGCTTCTCGGCTCGCACCGATTCATACGAGCTCGGCAAGAAGCTCGCCTGGTCGGAGTTGGAGACGCTTCCCAGCGAGGGAGCGAAGGGGACCACGATCGTCAGCGCGACCGCCCAGATGGCGATTACTCGCCAGGGATGGGCGACCACGTACCGCCCCAAACGCTCAAACAAGAAAACCCCTTCCTCGCCACGCCGCGACGCTGTGAGACAAACCTCTCAATAGATCGGCAGCGAGAGAGAGATCTGTATCCGGAAACTCGCTTACCGCTTCCGCCGCCGCTCGGCCCGCGTCAATACCGCTCGCGATCGAGGATAGCTGGAGAGTTGTGGCTTGGGTCGCAGCTTGCTGGAAGGCGCCGGCGCAGAGGCGTCGATATCTCTCAACAGCGCTTGGAGTTCACACCGGCGAGCACGTCCAGGACTCGACCGGCACCGACGCTGAAGTCGAGTCTGACCAGACCGGGGTGCGAGGCGACGATCTCGGTCATGTTTTCGGAGGTTTGCTGCAGGCAGGTACCGGGGGCGCTCGAGTAGGGCGAGTAGTGAACGGCAAGCCGGTAGCGGCCAGCCTTCGGTAACAGCAGCTCGACCTGGGTCTCCCCGAGCTTAAGAACGCGCGGACGGCCGGGTCCGGTCACGATCGAGCGCGCCCGTGGAACCTCGTAGACCGTCAGATTCGGTGCCCGGAAGACGGGCAGCAGACCCGAGCGGCCGCTGCGAATGAGAGTCGCCTCGTCGCGCGAGCTGTAGTCGGTCGGCGCCTTGGTCAGGATCACGTAGCGAACACCCAGGCCGCGCAGCCAGGCGAGATAGGCGCGTCTGGTCAGGTTTGTATAAAGAACCTCGTTCTGGGGATAGTCGTCCTGCCGGAACCAGCCGCGCGCAATCGGAATACCGGCCTGTGGCAGATAGTCCGCAGCCCAATGGCCCGTTGTGTCCACGACTTCGACTCGATACGAAGGCGTCAGGTTCCGGTGTAGGAAGCCGATCGCCGCATTCCAGTAAGCCTGCTCGGCTCCCGGGTCGCTGCGACCATGGTTGAAACCCTCGGCGATCGGGCCGAGATTCCAGAACAGGGCCAGCGCGAGTACCGGCGCCACGAACAGACGCGGGCGATAGCCCCTGAGCGAGAACGCGAGCAGGGCGAGTGGCAGAGCGATCAGGCGCAGGCGTCCGACGTTCGCGCCGACTTGCGAAGGCACGGCGAAAACGATCAGGCTGGCGACCAGGTAGACCGGAAAGATCCAGCGCAGCAGCCGCGCCTTCTCGACTCGCCAGGTCAATGCCGCGCCGAGCGCACAGAAGGTCGCGATCTCGAGCAGCATCCTGAGCCCGAACGGGTAGCGACCCTGGCTCGGGAACATGCGCCACGTGAGCAAGCCGATGAAGACGCACGCCGCCAACGCGATAGCCGGCTGGCGCAACTTCGCCAGATCCTTCTTCGCCGAGGCGAGGCCGAGCCCGGCCACGATCACCGCCAGGAAGACGAAGGCGAGTGGACTCGCAATCATCGTCAGAGCCGAGAGCAACGCGAAACGCCAGCGGGCGTGCGACTGGAGCGCCCAGATCGCGAACAGCGCCAACATGGCGCCGAGCACGAAGGGGAAGGCGGCCGAGAAGACGAGCCCCGGCCAGAGCACCGCGACGCTACGGCTCGACCAGCGTGCCGTCCGGCCCCATTGCCTCCCAACAACCAAAGAGAAGGCAAAGGTAGTGGCCGCAATCGTGATCGTGGCCAAGAGCCGGATCCCGATCAGCCCCGCCAGCGGGTAGTAGAGCGGGCTATAGGTGATGTAGCTGTAGCGGCCCGCGTACCAGAGATTGCTCCAGAAGGCGAGACCGTGCTGGAGGAACTCCCAACGCAGGAAGACGTGTGCGGCGAGGTCGTTCCCGGGTGGGCCGAGCCAGGCAAAGAGCGCCGCCAGCACTCCCGCGAGAGATGCGGCGATGAGGGCTTCGCGGACGACAGCGTCGCGGAACGGCTCGCGCAGACGACGCGTTACCATGCCCCGTCGCACGCTGCTGCTGACCAGGGCGCGGATCACAACAACAACGTACTCGCTCCTCGAGACACGGGCAACCGCTCCACACCTCCTACCCGTCGGTCGCGCTCAGGCCGCCGAATGCCACGCTCAGTAGTGGTGACCACGCTCGTGCGTGTGACTGTGGACGAGACCGCCGTGCCGGTGCGTGTGCTCGTGTACGAGGTTGGCCGCCAGCAGCAACTCCCGGTCGGCGAGGATACCGGCCGGAGCGCCTTCGGCCAGGCAACGGTGCTCTTCCGAGAGAACGAGGCAGCGATCGGCAACCCGCTCCAGCTGGGCGAGCTCATGACTGGCGTAGACGATCGTCTTACCGGCCCTGCCCAGCTCGACGACCAGCTCGAGCAGCCAGTGCTGCGAACGGGGATCGAGTCCGGCGGTTGGCTCGTCGAACAGAAGGAGCTCGGGATTCATGACGAGCACCGAGGCGAGCGCGACGCGCTTCTTCTGCCCGGCGGAGAGCTGGAAGGGAGCGCGTTCCATCAGATCCGCAACACCCAGCGTCTCGACGATGTCGCCGACGCGCGCCTCGATCTCGTCCGGGTCGAGCTCGAGTTGCAGCGGTCCGAAGGCGATCTCCTCGCGCACCGTCGGCGAGAAGACCTGTACGTCCGGATTCTGGAACACGAAGCCGACCCGGGAACGGAAGCCTCTCGAGAACTGTTCGTCCTCGAGCTTCTGCTCGCTCACCTCCTCGCCGAAGGCGCGGTAGCTGCCGCGGTCGGGGAAGATCAGCCCAGCCAGGATCTTGAGCAGAGTGGACTTGCCGCAACCGTTGGCACCGAGAAGCGCCAGGCGCTCGCCGCGGGCCACCTCCAGCGAGACGTCGTCGAGTGCCGGAAAGCGCTCGAGGTACGAATAGGAGAGTCCCTCGACGGTGAGTAGAGGCTCAGATTCCGAGCGCACGATCAGCTCCAACCACGAGTATCGCCAGTGCCAGACAGACGGCGAGCCAGATCCCGTCCGCCGCGAGGAGACGGGGTCGCCCGAGCGTGCGCGCCTCACCGCGGTAGCCGCGCGCCAGCATCGCCTGGTGAATCTCCTCGCCGAGGGCGTGCGTCTTGCCGAAGAGCGCCCCTCCCGAGAAGCCCGCGACCGCTCGCGCCCCGCGCCCGCTCCCCTTGCCGGCGATCGTTCGTGCCTTGCGCGCCGTCATCATCTCGGACGCCGCGCCGACCAGCATGAAGAGGTAGCGATAGGCCATGCCAAGGACGAGCACGAGCAACCGCGGTACGGAGAGTGCTCGCAGCGCCGCGAGCAGGCGCGACCAGGATGTCGTCAGCGTCAACAGCAGAACCAGCGAGATGGACGTCGCCACTCGGCAGACGATCAGTCCCGCGGAGGTCAGGCCCTGGCGAGTCAGTCCGACCTCGTGGCCGAACCAGTGCCCGAGCGGCAGCACCAGCTCGCCCGGTGTGACGAAGCTGAACATCGCCGGCGCCACGATTACTCCGGTGAAGAGTGGGATGAAGAGCCAGACCCGCTCGAGGAACCACCGGAGCCCGATCCGCGACGCGGCAGCCAAGATGATAGTTAGCGCGTAGAGCGCGAGCAGGAGCGGGATGTGCCGCACCAATCCGACTGCAACGAGCAGCCCGAGCACGCTTAGCAGCTTGGCTCTGGCATCGAGGCGCTGGAGAAGACCCGGGCGTGCGGCGATCTCCTCGCTCGCGATTGCCTGCCGCGCCACCTCCGTCAATCCGGCAAGCGTCTTTTCGAGAGCGCCTCCCCGGCGGCGTTGACCGCTGCATCCGATCGGGAAGGTACCGGTCTCGCTCTCGAGCAGCCAGGTCGGTGTCTCAGCGCTACGAACCACACCTACCCCGTCTGTGTGCTCGGACGCCACCGCGCGACGAGGCGAACGCTGCCGATGAACAGAAAGAACGCGACCCCGACCGCGAGCGCCCCGACGATCACCGAGAGCCCGTAGCCGAGATAGGCGTGACTACCCGATGAGAAACCGTAGTCGCTGAGCAGCGTGTGCTTCCAGAAGCCGTTGTAGTGCTGGAGCCCACTCGGGATCGCGTGCAAGCTGTACTTGTGCAGGTTGAGATCGATAGGCGCGTCCTCGCCGTAGGCGCCTCCGGGCGCGAGCAACCCGAGCGGCGACAGAACGATCATGGTCGCGATCCCGATCAGCGCCCAGCGAAGCGCCGGTCGTCCGCTCCGTGAAACCAGCTCCTCGTCGGAATCGACGATGACAGGATGATTGATCCGAAGCAGCGGCAGGTTTGCCCGCTGCAGGTAGCCGACGATGCCGAAGGTAAGAACGAACTCGGCGGCACCGGCGACCGTCAGGTGTGCAAGCGCCATCGCGGGGATCGTCTGCGCAAGGTGGAAGGGCGCATAGAGCGGCGTTCCGTTCGTAGAGTGAAATAGAACCGGTTGCAGTCCGAATTCGATCGCCGCGCAGAGAGCCGCCACGTTCAGCCCGATGTAGCTGCCGACCCCGGCCGCGAGCGCCCGCCTTCTAGCAGTCAACGACGTGTTCCGGGTCAGTAACAAGTAGACGCCGTAGCCGGCGAACGGCATCGCGAAGGCCATGTTGAAGGCGTTGGCGCCGAGCGCCAGAATGCCCCCGTCGCCGAAGAAGAGAGCCTGGATCACCAGCGCAACGCTGACGCAGATCACAGCCGCCCAGGGCCCGAGTAAGACGGCTATCAGCACCGCCCCGACCGCGTGCGCCGTTGTCCCGCCCGGGATCGGCACGTTGAATATCATCACCATGAAGCTGTAGGCGGCACCGAGCGCCAGGAGCGGCGCGTGGCGATCATTGACGACTCTCTTCGTCCTCGCACAGGCGGTTCCGACCACCGGCACCATCGCGGCGCCGGCAATCGCGCAAGTGGCGGGGCTCAGGTAGCCGTCAGGGATGTGCATGGCCCTCGCTCTCGGCCAGGCAGTCGGGACAGAGCCCGACGAGCGGGAAGTGGGTGAAGCGGGCCTCGAACCCGAAACGGTCGAGTACCTGAGCTCGGATATCGTCGAGCTCCTCCTTCGCGACCGAGCGCACGGCATGGCAGGACTCGCAGACGAGGTACTCGTGCTCTGGCACCGCCAGCGCGTACAAGCCCGGCCCGTGACCCAAGTGGACGTGACGAACGAGCCCGACCTCCTCCAGTGTCTCCAGGTTGCGGTAGACCGAAGCCAGATCGGAGCGCGGCAGCCGACCTTCCAGCCCTTCGGCCACACGCTCGGCCGAAAGCGGGCCCTCGGCGCTGTAGAGCGCCTCGAGCACCAAGCGCCGAGCGGCGGAGACGCGCAGGCCGCGCTCGCGCAGCGCCGCAACCGCCTCCTCGACACCGGCGGCGGCGAGAGCCGGGCTACGGTGGGTTGTCGTCATGCCGGCCTCCTCCTGGCAACGGCTCGTAACTGCGAATCGTTCGCATAAAGCTAGCGACTGGCATCACCGCCTGCGCCGGTACCGGGCCGACGGCTCGCGTTGCTAGGCTCGGCGCCTCGGTGAAACGGCTCGTGCTCCCTCTCGCTCTCGCCGCGGCGCTCGCGCTCGCCGGCATCTGCCCGGCCGCGACCTCGCTCGAACGCGGCGCCTCCTATCTGCTCGCGCGCCAGCAGTCCGACGGAGGTTTCGCCGAGCCGGGCGCCTCCTCGAGCGGCGGGCTCAGCGCCTGGGTCGTACTCGGGCTGAAAGCGACCGGCAGAGTCCCCGCTCGGGCGCAGGCGGCCGCCTACTACCTGGCCCAGACTCCCGCGCCTCAGGCGACCGACCTCGAGTTGCGCCTGCTCGCGGATAAGGCGCTCGGCCAGGACACCTCGGCGCTCGCCACACAGATCGAGCGGCTACGCGCCGCGAGCGGCCGCATCGGCCCGGCGCTGAACTCCACCTACTGGGGAGTGCTGGCGCTCCGCGCCGCCGGTCACAAGCTCGACGCGGCGACAACACGCTATCTCCAGCGCGCCCAGCGTAAGAGCGGCGGCTGGTCGTGGACTTTGCGTGCCGCTCCCGATGCCGGCGACACCGCCGCGGCCATCCAGGCGCTGCGCGCCGCCGGCGCGAGCGCCCATTCCGCCGCGATCAAGCGCGGCGTCCGCTTCCTGCGCCGCTGCCAGAACAGAGACGGTGGCTTCGCCGTCTCGCCCGGCGCCGCCTCCGACGCCCAGTCGACCGCCTGGGCGATCCAGGCGCTCGTCGCCACCCGCGCCGATCCCGGCAAGACGGCCTTTCGCTACCTGAGGAAACTCCAGCGCCGCGACGGCAGCTTCCGCTACAGCACCCGCTACGTCACGACACCGGCTTGGGTGACGGCACAGGTTCTCTGCGCTTTGGCGCGGAGACCGTTTCCGTTCTAGACGTCGAATCCGTCTCTCGCGACCAGCCATCGCTCTGCCGAGGCGAGATACGGGCCCCACGGATCGACGAAAGGACGCGCCGCGATGACGGCATCCCAAGCCGACTTCGCGCCGTGGCCCCAGGATCGAAGGACTCCGTAGAGGAGGTGCGGCGAGCGCTTCAATCCCGCCGCGCAGTAAAGGAGCGTGGGCACGCCTTGGCTGGTTTCTTCGAGCGCAGCCGCGACAGCGTCAAAAGCGAAGTTCGGCAAGTCGGTGTTTACGTCCTCAACTCCATCTATTCGCAGGAAGCGAACACCGGCACGCCGAACCGCGCCCTCATCGGACCGCCACACATACGGTGCTCCTCCTGCCACATCGACAAACACCTCGAGACCCGAGCGTATGAGCTCCGCAAACCGCTTCTCGTCGCGCACCTGAGCCGAGAGAAAGACCAACGTGTCGGGTACTCGTCCGACCGACCAGACGATCGGATCGGGCGTGCTTGCTACCGCAGGCCCGCAGCGTGAGCACGCGACGTCGGGCGGCGACCACCAGCGCGTACCACAGGCACAGTCAAAGGCGACAGGCATACCTCCGACTCTACTGGCACGCCGGGCGCCATCTTCTCGGCCGCCGCGATCGGCATGACGGGCGCGGTTCGCTTAGCGCCGTCCTCAACCCCGGCAAGACAAACCCAAACCACGAACCCGGCCAGCTCTCGCCGCCAACAGGAGCAGACTAGGCACAGGCGCCGCAGGCGCGGTGACTCGTTCGACGTGGTAGCGCCAGCGAAAGTCCAGGCCCGCTCGCGGGCCGACTTTCGCTGGGTATTAGGTGCAGTTCCGAAGCGCCTGCGCTTCGGGCAGGCTCTGAAGCCGCTTCAGCGTCAGGTTCTCGATCTGGCGCACTCGCTCGCGGGTGACGCCGAAGGCGCGCCCGACCTCCTCGAGCGTGCGCGGGCGCTGGCCGTTCAGGCCGTAGCGGAGCTCGATCACCTGGCGCTCGCGGTCAGGTAACGCGTAGAGCACCGCCACGATGTCCTCGCGCCGCAGCGAGAGCGTGGCGTTGTCGTAAGGAGACTCGGCCTGCTCGTCTTCGACAAAGTCGCCGAGCGCAGAGTCTTCCTCCTCGCCGATCGGCTTCTCGAGCGAGATCGGGAGCTGCGACATGCGCATGATCTCGCGCACCTCCTCGGGCTCGAGATCGAGCTCATCGGCGATCTCCTCGGGGCGCGGATCGCGACCGAGCCGTTGCACGAGTTGGCGCTCGACGTGGACGACCTTGTTCAGCTTCTCGACCATGTGCACCGGGATCCTGATCGTGCGTGCCTTGTCCGCGATCGCGCGGGTCACCGCCTGGCGAATCCACCAGGTCGCGTAGGTCGAGAACTTGTAGCCCTTGCGGTAGTCGAACTTCTCGACCGCGCGGATCAGCCCCAGCGAGCCTTCCTGGATCAGATCGAGGAAGGGGAGACCGCGACCCAGATAGCCCTTGGCGATGGAGACGACCAGGCGCAGGTTGGCCTCGATCATCTGCATCTTGGCGCTCATGTCACCGCGCTCGATCCGCTTGGCCAGGATGACCTCCTGGTCGGCGGTCAGAAGCGGTACCCGCCCGATCTCGCGCAGGTAGAGGCGGAGCGAGTCGAGCGAGGGCTCGACCGAGAGATCGAGCTTCGGCGTCTTCGTCTCCTCTTCGGGGACGAGCGGCTGCTCGTGCGGCAGATGTTTGTGTACCTCACCTTCGACCAGCTCGATGCCGTGGTCGATCAGACAGGTGTAGAAGTCGTCGACTTGCTCCTTGCTCAGCTCGACATCCTCGAGCCCGGCGGCGATCTCGTCGTAGTTGAGAAACCCCTTCTCCAGGCCTTCCTGAACCAGCCACTGGAGCTCTTCGACATCCGGGAGAACGATCTCGACGGTGAGCATGAGCCTCGCTTTTCTCGTTGGCTGGGGGTGGTCTTACGCCTGGATACGAAAAGAGCCGGCGCTTTCTGGCAGCCCGACTCTCTTCCGACAGTCCGACCCTATTCGGACACGCCGCACAAGAAAACCGATCTCGGGGATTTTGTCAACAGAATCATTTGGCAATCACCCGGAAACGGAAGACGCTTCCGGGGCGTTGCGCCGAGACCGTCCGCTCGCCGGCGCCCTGCGCTCGCTAGGCTCGTGGGGGTTCAGAGATGCCTGAGCTGCCCGAGGTCGAAGCTCTTCGCCGCTCGCTCGACGAGCCGATCACGACTGCGCCGATCGAGCGCGCCGGGCCTGCGCACCTGGCGACGCTGAAAACCGCCGAGCCACCGCTCGCTACGCTCGAGGGCCGCTTGCTCGCGGGCGCTCGCCGCCGGGGGAAGCGCCTGCTCTTCCCGACCGCGGACGGCGAGCTGGTACTCGTAGTACACCTGATGAGCGCCGGGCGCCTGAGACTACTTTCCGCGAAAGAGCGACGACCGGCAGCACCGGCCTTCCGGCTTCGCTTCCAGGACGACGCCGAGCTCGTGCTGAGCGAACCCGGTAAGCGCAAGCGCGCCGGAGTCTGGCTGCTCACTCCCCAGGCGGCCGAGAGCCAGCTGAGTCACCTCGGCCCTGATGCGCTCGAGCTCGACCGGGCGACTCTCTCCGGCGTCTGCGGCGGAGAGCGACGCCGCCTGTACGGCTTCCTGCGCGACCAGCGTGTTGTCGCGGGGATCGGGCGCGCCTGGGCGAACGAGATTCTGCACGCTGCACGTCTCTCGCCTTTCGCGCTTGCAGGCGAGCTCGACGGCCGGCAGCTGGAGCGCCTGGACAAAGCGATCCACGACGAGCTGGAGCGTGGCATCGAGCTGCGCGAGCGCGGGCAGGCGGATGAGCGCGTCTACCGCGTGCACGGCAGGCTCGGCTTGCCCTGCCACGTCTGTGGCACCCCGATCGCCCGCGTCGCTTACGAGGAGCACACAATCTTCTACTGCCGCTACTGCCAGACGGGCGGGCGACCACTCGCCGACCGCCGCCTGAGCCGATTGCTGCGTTAGACCGGCGCAATCGGTGGACAGGTTCCGCTAACGGAGTCTGTACCGCCGATCGGCTACGACTCGAAAAAGAACTTCTCGCAAAGTGCGGGAAATACGTTCTGGGGATAATCGGGTCGCGCTCTGGATAAGCCAGCCCGGCTTGTGGATAAACAGCCGTGCCCTTCTGCACAATGTGGGGAACGTGCGTTCGCAAGGGCCGATCCTCAGTCACTTTTCGGACACGTCTTTTTTCAACAGGCGGTTGGTAACGATCTCTTCGGAGCCGGTTTGTGCTTGAGCCAGCTCCGAATGAGGATGAGTGCGTGACGTCCGCCGCCGTTAGTTTGATCGAGCCGGCACGCGTGCCGCCGCAAAACGCCGAGGCCGAAGAGTACGTCCTCGGCGCGATGCTGCTTGCCCCCGGCGCTATCGGTGCGGTCAGCGAGATCTGCAAGGCGGAGGACTTTTACCGGCAAAGCCACGGCCACATCTACCGGGCGGCACTCGCACTCTATGGACGCGGCGAGCCGGTCGATGCGATCACTCTCGTCGACGAGCTGGACAAGCGCGGCGAGTTGGACGACGTGGGCGGGCGCTCGCGGATTCACGAGCTGGCGGCTCTTGTCCCCGCGAGCGCCAACGCCGGTCACTACGCACGCATCGTCCACGAGATGGCGATATTGCGTGGCCTGATCGTCGCCGGCCAGGAGATCGCCAGCCTCGGTTACGATCGCCCGGGCGAGACGGTCGAGCTCGTAGATCGCGCCGAGCAGATCGTCTTCACGCTCTCGCAGAGCCGCGTCTCGAGCGAGTTCAGCCACATCGAGCAGCTGCTCAAGGAGAGCTTCGAGCGCATCACCGCTCTCTACGAGGCGGGCATCGAGATCACAGGCGTTGCCTCCGGCTTCCGCGACATCGACCGCATCACCTCTGGCTTCCAGCCGGGCAACCTGGTCATTGTGGCCGCCCGTCCGTCGATGGGGAAGTCGGCGCTAGCGCTCTGCATGGCCGCCAACATGGGCGTGCGCCTGGATATACCGGTCGCCCTGTTTACGCTCGAAATGTCGAAGGCCGAGGTAACCCAGCGCCTCATGTGCAGCGAGGCCAAGGTCGAGTCACAAAAGCTCAGGTCGGGAAAGCTCGCCCCCGACGACTGGCCCCGACTGACAGCGGCCTGCGACAAGCTGGCGCGGGCGCCCATCTACGTAGACGACACCGGCTCGATCACGATGATGGAGATCCGCTCCAAGGCCCGGCGCCTGAAAGCGCGCGAGCCGAGACTCGGCCTGATCATCGTCGACTACCTGCAGCTGATGACCTCCGGCTCTTCGGTCGAGAACCGCGTTCAGGAGGTCTCACAGATTTCGCGCTCGCTAAAGGTGCTGGCGCGCGACCTGGAGGTCCCGATCCTCGCCCTCTCACAGCTTTCACGTGCGGTCGAGCAGCGCCACGACAAGCGCCCGATCCTCTCCGACCTGCGCGAGTCGGGCGCGATCGAGCAGGACTCCGACATCGTTGCCTTCATCTACCGCGACGAGTACTACAACGACGAGTCCGACCAGCAGGGCCTGGCCGAGGTGATAGTTGCCAAGCACCGAAACGGGCCCACCGACACGGTCAAGCTCTCGTTCCTGCGCCGCTACGCCAAGTTCGCCGACCTGGCGGCCGTATGAATTCCGCGCCGGTACAGGTCGTCGTGCTGCCACCCGGGCTTCGCTCCTACAGCGTCCTCTGCGAGCGCTGTCTCGAGCAGGCAAGTCCACAGCACGGTTACTTCGGCTCGTTCCTCGAAGGAGAGCTGCCGCAGGGCGTCCCGCGCCTGGCGGCACGCTGCCCGCGCGGGCACCCGGTCACGCTCGTCGCGAGCGCCGGAGTCGTGCCGGAGAGGCGGAAGCCGTCCGGCGTCGAAAGGACAATTCAGTACTCCACGGTCTGACTCGGGAGGGGAAGATGGCAACGGACGGAAAGCAGAGAGTTCTACTGGGTCCCGACGTCGTTCGCTTTACCGTCCTCTGCGAAGCCTGCCTGGCCGAGTGCGAACCGAAGGAGGGTCGCTACGCGACCGTACTCGAGGGCGAGCTTCCACTTTCCCGCACGCGCGAGTCGGCGACCTGTCCGCACGGACATGCATTCGAGCTCGTGCGCGTGAGCGCAACCCGCCGCGCCGCGTAGGGAAGATGCTCAGTCAACCGCACCGCCCGCCGAGGGTTCAGGCAAACTCTCGCTCGTGCCTGCAACCGTCGTAGTAGGCGCTCAGTGGGGAGACGAAGGCAAGGGCAAGATCGTCGACCTGCTGGCGCAAAGCTCAGATCTCGTCTGCCGCTACCAGGGTGGCCCAAACGCGGGCCATACGATCAAGGTGAACGGCGAGACCTTCAAGATCCGCCAGATCCCGACCGGGATCATCTCCGGCAAGATCTCGGTGATCGGGAACGGCTGCGTGATCGATCCCGAGGTGCTGATCGCAGAGATCGACGAGATCCAGGGCCGCGGCTACTCGACCGAGAACCTCTGTCTGTCGGGCAGCGCGCACCTGATCATGCCCTGGCATCTGGCGATCGACCAAGCCAGCGAGCGCCGGCTCGGCAAGCTCCAGATCGGCACGACCAAACGCGGTATCGGACCCGCCTACGCCGACAAGGCGCTGCGTATCGGCATCCGCGTTCAGGACGTGCTCGACGCGAAGATCCTGCGCCAGAAGATCGAGGTTGCCCTGGCCGAGAAGAACGTCTGGCTGGAGCGCGTCTACGAGGCTCCGCCGTTCGATCTGGAAGAGGTGGCCGCGCGCTACGAGGAGTACGCGCAAAGGCTGCGCCCCTACATCAAGGACACCTCGCTGATCGTCGACCAGGCGTTGAGTGAGGGTAAACGCGCTCTTTTCGAGGGTGCCCAGGGGACGCTGCTGGATCTCGATCACGGCACCTACCCCTTCGTCACCTCGTCCAACCCGGTCGCCTCGGGGGCGGCCACCGGTGTCGGCATCGGCCCAAACCGCATCGACCAGGTGGTCGGGGTTGCCAAGGCCTACCTCACTCGCGTCGGCGAGGGTCCCTTCCCGAGCGAGATCGAGGGACCCGACCAGCAGCAGGTGCGCGTCGCCGGCGGCGAGTACGGCACGGTCACCGGGCGCGAGCGCCGTTGCGGTTGGCTCGATCTGGTCGCGCTCCGCTACGCCGCGCGCCTGAACGGATTCACGGCGCTGGCGCTCACCAAGCTGGACGTGCTTTCGATCTTCGAGCAGATTCCCATCTGCGTCGCCTACCGGCTCCCGAGCGGCAAGACGACGGGCGACTTCCCCTGCCACCAGAGCGACTTCCACCACGCCGCGCCCGTCTTCGAGACCCTACCCGGCTGGGGCGAGCCGCTCGACGGCGCCGAGTCGATCGCCGATCTGCCCGAAGCGGCACGCCAATATGTCGGCTTCGTCGAAGCGCAGCTCGGCATTCCGGTCGCGCTGGTCGGAACCGGGCAGGAGCGCGAGCGCGTGCTCTACGGGAACCAAGCCGCCGAGCTGCTCTAGCAGCCGGCGCGGCGCCGATCTTGTTCCGTCGGGGGCCCCGATTAGCATCCGGCTATGAGATTCGCACCCGTAGCGGTGCTTGCTTTGCTCGTTCTCTTCGCCGGCTCGGCCTGCTCACGGGGCAACGCCAGCAAGATCAGCAATGACAACGTCACCACCCTGAACCAGGTCGGCAAGAACCTGGACTCGCTATTGAGCCAAACCGCGATGAACCTTAAGAAATGCTCGAGCACTCGCAACAGAGCCAAATGCGTGAACAAGCTTCTGAGCTCGACTGTGGATCAGATGGAATCGGGCGCGTACAGCGTCGATCAGGTTGCCGACGACGCGAGCGGTGAGTGCCAGACCGATCTCAGAGCCGTCGCTCGGGACATCAGAGATATGGCGAAGGAGGTTAGGACCGGTGCAGCGACGAAAGCCGGCCAACGGTTCACGGAAGACTGGGACCTCCTCTACGGCGGGTGCAACCTCAAGAGAATGAACTGAGGACGGCGGTCTCGCGATCTAGAAGGCATAGATCCGATCACGACCCCGAGAACGACCGGAATCGTGCCGGCTACGACCATCAACCGCACCAGCGCCGGGCGCATGCGACTCGCTACCGTCAGAGGTTCGTTGACGTTTCTGCTCGTCGCAGGCGCTATTTCCAGTGGCCTCGCCTGCTCGGCCGGTAAGCCCAGCGAGATCGGCAAGGCCGACATCGCCAAGCTGAACTCCGCCAACAGCAGGATCTGGAGCCTTGCGGTGGAGCTGCAGGCGGAGTCGCGTCACTGTGCCGGCGCCGCGCATTCGCTCACCTGTAAGAGACGCGAGCTCGCGAAGTACGTTGCTCGGATGCGATCGGCGGCAGTCAGCTACGACGAGGTTGCCAGGAATGCGAAGGGAACATGCCGGGCGGCTCTGCGCGGGATGGCTCGCGATATCAGAAGCGAGGTTACGGTGACGACTCGGACGAATTCGTACCGCCCGCGGCCGTTCGAGAAGGACGCGGAAGCGATCGCCAAGGCTTGCCTGCTGCGCTTCAGCAGTACCGGCTAGGCGCCGGCTAGAAGGCGAACGACCCGACCACGACGCCGATAACCACCGGAATCGTCGCCGCCACCACCATCAACCGCACCAGCGCCGGACGCATCTCGTAGACCCGCGCGATCGTGAGCAAATGAAAGGCCGGCGGCATCGCCGCTAGCAGGTAGAAGGTCGCGGGAATGTGAGCGCCGACGGCCGCGCCGATCGCGAACAGAACGAGCGGGCCGCCTCCGATCTTGAGCGCCATCGCCCCGGTCGCGCGCGCAACCTCGACCAGATCGTGCTCGACCTGCTCCAGCGGCAATGAGATACCGAGCATCAGGAAGCCGAGCGGACCGATCAGCGCAGCGGCGACGTTCTCGACTCTGCCTGTGCCGGGAATGTGGACGCCGGCGGCCCGCAGCAGAAGCGCTGTCGCCAGGGCCCAGAGCGGCGGATTGAGGAGCACGACGGCCAGGCGCGAGCGTCCGGCGGTATCAACCGCGCGCTTCCCGAACAGGCGCGCGACTACGACCGAGAACGACGACATCGGCACTCCAAAGGAGAGCTGATCGTAGACGACCGCCTGAGTTAGCCCGCTGTGCCCGAAAGCCAGCTGAGCGAGCGGATAGCCGATGAAGCCCGTGTTACCTACGGCGCCGCCGAGCATCAGCGCTCCGCGCTCGTCCCGCTCCTTGGTCACCAGGCGCGCGTATAGAAAGCTCAGGCCGATCAGCGACCAGGTGCTCGCTATCACTACCGCAACTGCCAACACGAGCCTGCTCGTGAGTGAAATGTCGAGGAAGGTCGTGAAGACGAGAACCGGTATCACGAGCCAGAAGCTGCAGTTCCAGATCCAGTCGCGGACGCGCTCCTGCGAGCGCAGCCGTTGCAGTAATAGACCCGCCGCGAGCGCGACGAGAAGGAAGCTGAGCTTGACCACGTCACCAGGCTACCGATCACGCCGCCGTCCAAACGCTTAGATTTCCCTAGACGTGAAAGTGACGCTGCCATGAAAGTGCTCATCGTCGGATCGGGTGGTCGCGAGCATGCTCTGGCCTGGAAGTTGGCCCAGAGCCCGAAGCTGAGCGAGCTGCACGCGGCGCCCGGCAATCCCGGTATAGCGTCGCTGGGAAGCTGCCATCCCGTTCGCGCCGACGATGGCGAGGGTCTGCTCACACTAGCCCACTCGCTGGCGATCGACCTGGTCGTCGTCGGGCCCGAGGTGCCACTGGTGGACGGGGTGGCCGACCAGCTCCGCCACGCCGGTATCGCCGTTTTCGGGCCCGGACGCGAGGCGGCCATGCTCGAGGGCTCGAAATCCTTTGCCAAGGAGTTGATGCTGGCGGCCGGGGTGCCGACGGCGAGGGAGCTCGCGGCGCCAATCGCGCCCTGCGTCGTCAAGGCTGACGGCCTGGCGGCCGGAAAGGGCGTCTTCGTCTGCTCCGATACGACGGCTGTCGCGCGAGCGCTGAGGGAGGTCGAGACCTTCCCCGGTAAGCCGATCTTCGAGGAGCTCCTGGTTGGCGAGGAGCTCTCGATGCTGGTGCTGGCCGCCGGCGAGGAGACGCTCGCGCTGGCGCCGGCCCAGGATTTCAAGCGCGCCTACGACGGCGACGAGGGTCCTAACACAGGCGGAATGGGCTCCTACTCGCCCGTGCCGGGCGTCGGTCCGATCGAGGTGGAAGCGATTCTCGAGCAGGTGCACCGCCCGGTACTGGCCGAGCTCGTCCAGCGCGGGCACCCCTTTATCGGCGTTCTCTACGCCGGTCTGATGCGCACCGAGGAGGGCATCAAGGTGCTCGAGTTCAACGTCCGCTTCGGCGATCCCGAGACGCAGGCAATCCTGCCTCGACTCGACGGCGATCTGCTCGAGGCACTTTCCGCGGCGGCAAACGGCTCGCTCGAAGGGGTCAAGCTCGGCGTCGTGGACGACGCGGCGGTTACGGTGGTGCTCGCCGCCGGCAACTACCCGGCCGGCTCCGACAAGGGCTCACCGATCGAGGGCGTCGAAGCGGCCGAGGCATCCGGAGCTGTCGTCTTCCACGCCGGCACCGCGGTGCGAAACGAGAAGCTCCTTACTAGCGGGGGCCGGATTCTCAACGTGACAGCGCTCGGACCGACGATCGCGCGGGCGCGTCAGCTCACCTATGCCGCCTGCGAGAAGATCAGCTGGGATGGAATGCGCTACCGCGTGGACATCGCGCTCGAGGCGGCGAAGCGGGAGACGGGCGCCGATGCCTGAGCAGCTGCTGGTAGGAGTGCTGATCGGCTCGGAGTCCGACCGGGAGCGTATGCAGCCCTGCCTCGAGGAGCTCGACAGCCGCGGCATCGCCTACGAGCTCGAGGTGCGCTCGGCGCACCGCTCCCCCGACGCCGTCGCGGAGTACTGTCGCGGAGTGGCCGGGCGCGGCTTGAAGGTTCTCATCTGCGGCGCCGGCATGGCCGCCGCGCTGCCCGGCATGGCCGCCGCCTACACCGAGCTGCCGGTCATCGGCGTGCCGCTTCGCTCCGAGAAGAGCGCGATGGACGGCATGGATGCGCTGCTCGCGATCGCCCAGATGCCGCCGGGCGTCCCCGTCGCCGCGGTCTCGATCGACGGCGCCCGTAACGCTGCCATTCTGGCCGCGCGTATCCTCGCTCTGGTCGGGCGCTGATGCTCTCCCGGGCCAACAGCGACCGCGCCTGGGTCTCGGGCCAGGCCCTGCTCATGACTCTGGTCCTCGTGGCGGCGGTGCTCGGGCCGCACTGGCCCGCGGCGCTCGTCCTCGCGATCGTGGGAGCCGCGGTCGCGGTGGCGGGAGGATCGGTGATGCTCTGGGCCGGCCGCACGCTCGGGAGGGCATTGACTCCGTTCCCGAGTCCGCGCGGCGCCCACCTCGAGCGGGGCCCGTACCGCTTCGTTCGCCATCCCATGTACGGCGGCGGCTTCTTCGTGGCGACGGGCGTCGCCATCGCCTCCAGCCCGGTCGCGCTCGCGCCGGCGCTGGCGCTCGTTCCCTTCCTGCTCGTCAAGTCCCGCCACGAGGAGCGACTCCTCTCTCAGGCCGACCCCAGCTACGGCGAATACCTGACGCGCGTCCGGCGACGCTTCTTCCCCGGGCTGCTCTGAGAAAGTCCGGTAGACACCTCTACAGAGCGCGTCAATAGGGGTGCCAGTGCTCCCAGCAGTCGAGCGGCGCGCCGCTCACCGGGGGCGGATCGAGCACCAGCAGCTCGGGGATCGTGACGGGAATAAAGCCGCGCTTTCTCAGCCCGGGCAGGATCAGCTGCTTGAGCGCGCGCACGGTCTGGCCACGGTTGTCGTGCAGGAGGATGATCGAGCCCGGCTCGACGTTCCCGAGCACCTCGTGCGCGATCCCGCGCCAGTTCTTCCCCTGTGAATCGTCGCTGTCGATGCTCCAGAGAACCTCGACCATTCCGAGCCCGCTCACGATCCTGTCGACACGAGCATCGCGGTTGCCATAGGGAGGGCGGAAGAGGTGCGACCTGTAACCGGTTGCTCGGAAGATGGCGCTGCCTGTCCGCGTGATTTGGCTCTTGATCTCGCTCCGTGAGATGCCCACGAGCGACAGGTGCGACCAGGTGTGTATGCCGAGCGCAGACGAGTCCTCGAGCTCGGCCATGGCCATACTCTCACGGGGCATCACGTTGCGCCCGACGAGGAAGAAGGTGGCTCTGGCGTGAGCCCGCTCGAGAATCTGGAGTACCAGGTCGGTGTAGGGGCCGGGGCCGTCGTCGAACGTCAGCGCGACGTAACGGCCGCTCGAGCCGCCGCAGTAGAGCGGGTCACCGCGGGCCGCGAAGAAATCGACCGCCGTCTGCTCGCGTAGCAGCGAGCTTCGCGCGGCCAGTCTGCCGAAACTCGCCACCCAGGCACGGGCGAGCGCCGGCAGCCTCAGCGGGGCCGCTCGCCGGCCGGAGGGCTTCGTGCTCGGCTGCGACACCGCAGTCGTGAGCCGGGGGATTCCGCTTCCGCGCGAGAGAAGCAAACCAGCGCCTGTACCGATCCCAAGCAAGACGATCAGCGCCACGGCCCAGCGCTGCCGCCGCAGGCGTCGACGCCTTCGTTCTCTTTCGATCTCCCTTTGCTTGCTTCGCGCGCTCGGCATTACTGGGAGCCAGATCCTGAACCATGACCGGCGGATGTTCAAACGGGTGGCGCCGGCCGCGTCGCCCATCCGTAGTGCCTACCGGAGCGACCACTAGACTACCGATGCAGTGATCGATCGCTACTCCCGTCCAGCCATGACCGCTCTCTGGTCGGACGAGGGCAAGCTGTCGAGCTGGCTGGAGGTGGAGCTCGCGGCGCTCGAAGGCTGGGCCGAGCTGGGCGTGGTGCCGAGCGAGGACGTGCAGACGATCGTGAGCGCGGCCAGGGTTCCGGATCCCGCCCGCGTGCGTGAGATCGAGGCGACCCTTCAGCACGACACGGCCGCCTTCGTCGACGGCGTCTGCGAGCAACTCGGCGAAGAAGGACGCTGGTTCCATTACGGACTGACTTCCTCCGACGTCGTCGACACCGCGCTGTCGCTACGGATCGGGCGAGCAGGCAAGCTGATTCTGGAGGGACTCGAGCGGGCGCTCGCCGCGGTCGTCGCCCTCGCTCGCGAGCACGAGCGCACGGTCTGCATCGGGCGAACCCACGGCGTTCATGCCGAGCCCACCAGCTTCGGCTTCAAGCTTGCCGTCTGGGCATTCGAGCTCGATCGCGACCGCACTCGCCTGGAGCGGGCGCTCGAGCAGCTGCGTGTGGGCAAGCTCTCCGGCGCGGTCGGCACCTACTCGGCCACCGACCCCCGCCTCGAGGAGATCGCTTGCAGGCGCCTCGGTCTCGAGCCGGCGCCGGCCTCGACTCAGATCATTCAGCGCGATCGCCACGCCGAGCTGCTGAACACGCTCGCCCTCTGCGCCTCCTCGCTGGACAAGTTCGCGCTCGAGATTCGTCACCTCGCCCGCACCGAGGTGCGCGAAGTGCAGGAGCCGTTCGCCAAGGGCCAGAAGGGCTCCTCGTCGATGCCGCACAAGCGCAACCCGGTCGTGGCCGAGCGCATCTGCGGACTGGCGCGCGTGGTTCGCGCCTCCGCGCTGGTCGGACTCGAGAACGTGGCCCTCTGGCACGAGCGCGACATCTCGCACTCCTCGGCCGAGCGCGTCGTCATCCCCGACGCCTTCTTCGCGCTCGACTACATGCTCGAGCGCTTCGCCTGGCTGATCGAGGGACTGATCGTCTTCCCTGAGCGTATGCGACGAAACCTCGACGCTTCCTTCGGCCTCTACTTCAGCCAGCGGCTGCTCTCGGCGCTTGTCTCGGCCGGGCTGGCGCGCGACGAGGCCTACCGGATCGTTCAGCGAGATGCGATGCGGGCCTGGGACTCCGAGACGAGCTTCCGCGAGCTGGTCGAGGCAGACCAAGAGGTGACAGCCAGGCTGGACGAGCGGGCTCTGGCGTCGGTCTTTGACAACGAGGCTTATCTCGCGCACGTGGACACCGTCTTCGCGCGGCTGGACGCGGTCGTCGGTCGGGAGAGGAGCAAGTGACAGAAGAGGCGACCCAGCACCTCGCCTCGGGCAAGGTGCGAGAGATCTTCGCGCTCGACGACGAGCGGATACTCATGGTCGCTTCCGACCGCATCTCGGTCTTCGACGTCGTGCTACCGACGGAGATCCCCGACAAGGGGCGCGTGCTCACCGCGATCTCGAGCTTCTGGTTCGCGCGCACGCGCGAGATCGTCCCCAACCATTTGCTCGCACTCAGGCCGGATGGGCGCTCGAGCGAGTGCCGGCGCCTGGAGATGCTGCCGATCGAGTGCGTGGTGCGCGGCTACCTGGCCGGCTCGGGCTGGAAGGACTATCAACGCTCCGGCGAGATCGCCGGAGACGCGCTTCCGCCGGGCCTGCTCGAATCCGACCGCCTGCCGGAGCCGATCTTCACACCCTCGACCAAGGCCATGGTTGGCCACGACGAGACGGTCGATCGCAACGGTGGGATCGCGCTCGTCGGTGAGCAGACCTACGAGCGACTAGGGAAGATCTCGCTCGAGCTCTACTCCTTCGCGCGAGACTACGCGGCCGAGCGAGGAATAATCCTCGCCGACACCAAGTTCGAGCTCGGGCTCGACCAGAGCGGTGAGATCGTGCTTGCCGACGAGATCCTCACACCCGATTCCTCCCGCTTCTGGCCGGCCGCCGATTACAGTCCCGGCCGCGCGCAGCCGTCCTTCGACAAGCAACCGGTGCGGGACTGGACCGAGGCAACGGGCTGGGACAAGACCGCGCCGGGCCCCGAGCTACCCGAGGAGATCGTGACCTCGACCAGGGCGCGCTACGTCGAGGCCTTCGAGCTGCTGACCGAGATCTCATTCGACGACTATCTGGAAAACCCGGAGGTGGTGCTCAGGTGAAAGCGACGGTGCTGGTACGGCCCAAGGCCGGCATCAAGGATCCGCAGGGTGAGGCCGTCAGGGGTTCGCTCGCGAAGTCTGGCTTCGACATCGTAAGCGTCCGAATCGGGCGTGTTATCGATGTCGAGCTGGAGACTTCCGACCGCCAGAAGGCGCTCGCCGAGCTCGAGCAGATGTCCCACAACCTGCTCGCAAACCCACTGATCGAGAGCTACGAGATCGAGCTGCTGGAGAAGGCATGACGCTCGATCGTCCCAAGGTCGCGGTGATCACCTTCCTCGGCTCGCTGGACGACCACGACGCTGCCTGGGCACTGGCCGCGCTTGACGCCGACCCACAGCTGGTCTGGCACGCCGAGACCGAGCTGCCAAAGGGAACAGCGGCCGTCGTCCTTCCCGGCGGCTTCTCCTACGGCGACTACCTGCGCGGCGGTGCGATCGCCCGCTTTGCCCCGATCATGGACGCGGTGACCGAGTTTGCCGGCTCGGGCGGACTCGTACTCGGCATCTGCAACGGCTTCCAGATCCTCTGTGAGGCGGGGCTGCTTCCGGGCGTCCTGATTCGGAACGCCTCGCTCTCCTTCATCTGCCGCGACGTCACCCTGAGCGTCGAGCGCACCGACACCGTCTTCACTTCACGCTGCGAGCTCGGACAGAAACTGCGTATCCCGATCAAGCACGGCTACGGCAACTTCACCGGCAGCGACGAGCTACTGAGCGAGCTCGAGCAGAAACGCCAGGTCGTATTCCGCTATCACGGCGACAACCCGAACGGCTCGGTCAACTCGATCGCGGGTGTCATCAACGAGAACGGCAACGTGATGGGGCTCATGCCCCATCCCGAGCACGCGGTAGATCCGCTGCTCGGCTCGCCGGACGGAGCCCTGATCCTCGCCTCGCTGGCCGATGCCGCCCGCGAGCGCCGCACCGTTCTCGTCTGAATCGAGCCTTAGAGCGCCTAACGGAATGAAAACCCGTCGACTGGGTGCGATCGGTGCGTGCGATGCAAGGACACAGCGTCTCGTTCGTAGCCAGCGGCTACGGGCGAGACCGAGGACGCAGTCAGCGTGCGAGCGCGGCCGGGCGATGGAGTGCTTCGTTTCGTTAGGCGCTCTTAGGCTGCCGGCTCGCCGACGGCGCTGTACGGGCGCACCGTCAGCTCCGAGACAACGGCGGGCGCCACCAGAGCGGAATCGATCGCTTGCCTGATCCTGCCGGAGAACTCGGGCTCGCGAAGCTTTTCGAGCAGGGGCGCCGGAGCGAAGACGGAGATCTCCAGCGGTAAGAACAAGGAGCTCATGCGACCGCCCGCCGTTCCGTCGCGCCGTCCATAGAGCTCGCATTCCGAGAGAGCTCGCGCCACCTCAGGCTCACCTTCGAGCAGTCGTAGCGCTCTTTCGACGACCGTTGACGTGAGCGGTTGCGGCGATCCGGGTGCGGCGGCGATCATGGCGTTCTGACATTGTCAATCGGATAGTCCGGCTGAGAATTGCGCCCCCTCCGGCGCGAGCCGGATCACCGGCACGGGTGCAACGGACGGCAGAAAACGGCGCAACCAGCGCAACCGGCGCGCATCACGACTGTGCCCGCGCGAGTCGTTCTATCGCGTTTTGACCGGACCGCCGACACGCTCGGCCGGGAGAACGGCGCGGTGCGCTCAGCGCCCGGAGGAGTCGATCAGCTCGATCCGGTAGCCGTCCGGATCGCGGACGAAGCAGATCAGCGACCCTCCCTCGCTCACCCGGTAAGGCGGGCGCTCAGGCTCGATGTCGTGCTCGAAGGCGAGCCGGGCAAGCGTCTGCTCGAGGTCGTCCACGCGCACGGCGACGTGACCGTAGCCCGTTCCCAGCTCGTAGCCGGAGACGCCGAAGTTGTAGGTCAGCTCGAGCTCGGGATTGCCCGCACCCGGAACGCCGAGGAAGTAGTTGACGGCCTCGTCTCGGATCGGCAGCTCGCGCCGCTTCTCGAAGCCGAGCGCCTCGTAGAAGGCGATCGACTTTTCGGGGTCGCCGATGCGGTAACAGGTGTGAACGATCTCCATGCCGGAAAGCTTATTGCTCGCCCGTGACGTCTTCGACGAGAAGCCCGAACCAGACCGCGTCCACCCATTCGCCGTGCGGACAGTAGGCGCGGCGCTTGACGCCTTCGCGCACGAAGCCCGCGCTCTCGACGACCGCCGTTGCCCGCTCGTTGAAGCCGTAGACGCCGGCCTCGAGCCGGTGATAGCCGAACTCGCCGAAGAGGACGCGCGCCAGCTCGCGGATCGCGGCCGCCCCCAGGCCGCGGCCGCGAAACTCCGGATGAACGGCCAACCCGCCGACGTAGGCGATACGGCTACGCCGGTTGATGCGCTCGAAGCCGATCGCCCCCGCTAGGCGCCACTCCCGCTCGAACGGAGTCTCGACCAGGAAGCGGCCGAACGCCTCGGGCTCCGCGAGCGAGCGCTCGATCTCGGCGAGCAGTTCCTCGCGCGTGGCCGCCCTTCCCGCAGAAAGGAAGGGCGCGACCTCCGGATCGGCCTGTAGGGCGAGCTGGTAGTCGGCGTCGTGGGGCGTTGCCCGGCGGAGTCGAAGCTCGCTCATCTCTCTCCCTGGAGCCTATCGACAGCGAGGATCGCCCGAGATTCGCCATAGATCTGCACTAGCGCGAAGGGAAGTCCGAGCGTCTGTACGTAATAACGGGTTCGGATTCCCAAACATTCGCCCAGTCGACAGTAAGATCGAGGCACAAATGCGAAAGCGGTCCTTCATCCCGAAGTCTTCAGCGCTCGCGACCGGACTGGCCATGGCCGCCACGACGATGCTGCTCGTCCCTCTCGCGAGCGCCACTCCCAAAGTGCCCACGTTCAAAGACTTCGGCCCCTGGGCGACGACGGGCTCCAACGTTGTGTTCGCGGCCACTATCGGTAAGCGAGCAGGGCTCTGGATCGAGAAGTTCGGGTCGAACACGCCGAGGCGCATCGCTCCCGCGTACTGCGGCCCCGGCTTGGAGGAGGTTGACCAGCTCGCCGTCGGCCCGAAAGGTAGCGTGGCATGCCTCGAGGCGACCCAGGGCAACACCGAGGTCAACTTCAACCTCGCCTTCATTTCTAGCAGCGGCGCGTTTAAGCACGTCGCCTCCGCGGGCGGCCCCAGCGTCGAGGGCGTCCCGCCGGTCGACTACATCCCGGTGGTCTTCGGAGACAGCAGCTTCCTCGGCTACCTCCACGTCACCGCCGACGGCCTGGTGCAGCTGATGCGAATCTCCTCGACCGGGCATCCACAACACGTCGCCGATCTGGCCGACGTCTCGAAACCCGGGGCGGTTGCAATAGACAGCGGCCACATCGCCATCACCCAGAGCGGCGGCACCGTCAGCGTGTACACGGTCGCGGGGCGGCACGTCTCCTCGTTCGCGGCCGGAGCAGCATCGGGGCCGTCCGTCGGAATACGTAAGGATCGCGTCGTCGTTCGCACGACTGCGCACCGGTTTGGCGTCTACACGCTGCAGGGACAGCTCGTGCACTCGTACCCGGTCCGCGCGGCCGGCGGGGTGACGATGGGCCTCGCGACTTATGCCGGCTACGTGGTTTACATCGGAGCCGGTAAGGCCGTGCACGCGCTCAAGCTCACCACCGGCAGGGATCGGATCATCGCCCGAGCCGGAAAGGGTTCGTTCTGGAGCGGGCTCAGCCTGCAGGCACCTGGCGCTGTCGTACCGTTCGGGACGACCGGCGGGATGACGCTCGACTTCATTCCGATCTCGAAGATCCGGGCGAAGGTCGGTTGAGCTTCTGCAAGCGGCGAGAACGATCGAGTCCTAGTCACTGAACGTCGGGCACACCTCAACCACTGACCGGATCAGGAGCGTGGTGTCCGACGATGAGAGTTGGCACGAAGCCGCCACTCTCCGTGACGTTTCTCGGACGTTTTCTCGATACCGTGTTCCGCCCCGTGGGAGGGTGGGGGGAGGTGGGTGGATTAGCGACGTGCCCGTGACTCCGAGAAGTCGAGGTCGCACCCGGGTGGCGCGAGCTTCGCTCGTAGACGCGTATTGAGGACGGTAGAACGCGGCGCCCTTGGCGAACCGGCGAAAACGGCTCAACCGCAGGCACATCCAGACGCGCCGATAGACTGAGCTCTCTGGCGCAGATCGAAGAACAGCCGCTCCACCGCGCGCTCGGGCTCACCGATTGGGAGCTCCAGCGAATCTGCGAGCTGCTTGGGCGAGAGCCCAACCACTTCGAGCTAGCCGTCTTCTCGCTGCTCTGGTCGGAGCACTGCGGCTACAAGCACTCGGCGCTTCTGCTCAAGCGCTTCCCCAGCGAGGGCGAGCGCGTGCTCCAGGGCCCGGGCGAAAACGCCGGCGTGGTCGACATCGGCGAGGGTGACGCGGTCGCCTTCAAGGTCGAGAGCCATAACCACCCCTCGGCGGTCGAGCCGTTCCAGGGCGCCGCGACCGGGGTAGGCGGCATCCTGCGCGACATCTACGCCATGGGCGCGCGGCCGATCGCGCTGCTCGACGGCCTCTACTTCGGCCAGGACGACATCCAGTTCGAGAACGCGGTCGGCGGCATCGGCACCTACGGCAACTGCGTCGGCGTTCCGACCGTCGGCGGCGCCACCTTCTTCGATTCCCGCTATGCCGGCAACTGCCTGGTCAACGCGATGTGCGTCGGCATCCTCCCCCGCGAGCAGCTGACGAGCGCGAAAGCCAGCGGCATCGGCAGCGTCGTCATGTTCGGCGCCACCACCGGTCGCGACGGTATCGGCGGTGCCAGCGTGCTGGCCAGCCAGGAGCTGGGCGAGGACGATGCCGACAAGCGCCCGAGCGTCCAGGTCGGCGACCCTTTCACCGGCAAGAAGCTGATCGAGGTCTCGATCGAGCTGATCGAGACGGGGCTCGTCGAGAGTCTGCAGGACTGTGGTGCCGCCGGACTGGCCTCGGCGTTGTCGGAGATGGCGTCCTCCTTCGGCCTGGATATCCACCTAGACCGCGTGCCGCTGCGCGAACCCGACCTCGAGCCCTGGGAGATCATGGTCTCGGAGAGCCAGGAGCGGATGGTGGCGGCCGTGACACCCTCGCTGGTTCCGGCCGTTAAGGAGGTCTGCGCTCGCTGGGAGCTGCCCTGCACCGAGATCGGCACCATCACCGATACCGCCATCCTGCGCTGCTTCTGGAAGGACGAGGTCGTCGGCGAGATTCCGGCCCGCTTCCTGACCGAAGACGCGCCCCGCTACCGGCTCGAGCTCGCTCCGCGGCCGAAGCAGGACCCGGCGCCTCTACCGCTTGCGCCGCCCTTCCGCCAGGCGCTGCTCGAGCTGCTGGCCTGCGACAACATCCGCGACCGCTCCTGGGTCTTCGAGCGCTACGACCACATCGTCGGCTCGCGTACCGTGCGCCGGCCCGGTCTCGACGCCGGCGTGCTCAGGTTGCGCCCGTCCCTGCGCGGCTTGGCGCTCACGTTGGACGGGAACGGCCGCATCGCCTGGCTCGACCCGCGCATCGGCGGCGCTCAGGCCGTGCTCGAAGCGGCGCGCAACGTGGCCTGCGCCGGTGGCGAGCCGCTCGCGATCACCAACTGCCTCAACTTCGGCAACCCCGAGAAACCCGAGATGGCCTGGGAGCTGTCGGAGGCGATCGAGGGCATGGCCGAGGCCTGCGAGGCGCTCGGGATACCGGTCGTCTCGGGCAACGTCTCGCTCTACAACGAGACCGACGGCCAGCCCATCTATCCAACACCGGTCGTGGGCTGTGTCGGCCTCGTCCCGGACGTGCGCTACGCCACCGGGGCCTGGCGCAACGGAGATGTCATCCTGCTCGCTGGAGAGCCGCAGCTTTCGATCGCCGGCTCCGAGTACCAGGCGCTATACGACAAGGTCCACGGCGCGCCGGCCGAGCTCGACCTGGAAGCCGAGGCGGCGTTGATCCACTTCCTCTGGCGCAACAATCGCTTCTTCTCGCTCGCGCACGACGTCTCCGAAGGCGGCCTTTCCGTCTGCCTGGCCGAGTGCGCGATCGTCAGCGGAGTCGGTGCCCGAGTCGAGCTTCCAGCCGACATCGTGCAACTCTTCGGTGAGGGCGGCGGTCTGGCCGCCGTCGCCTGCGCGCGCGAGCATGTGAGCCAGCTCGAGGCCGGCGACGTACCGCTGCGCGAGATCGGCTGCGCCGGCGGCGACTCTCTGAACGGACTACCTCTCACTGACCTGACCCGCGCCTGGCAAGCTGAAGGCGAACACTTCGACAACGCCTCACCGGGAAACTAGATGTGCGGCATCTTCGGTATCAGAGCGCCAGAGCGCGATAACGCACGTGTCACCTATTTCGGGTTGCACGCGCTACAGCACCGCGGACAGGAGTCGGCGGGCATCGCCGTCTGCGACGAGGGGCGTCTCTACGGCCTCAGGGACATGGGGCTGGTAACGCAAGTCTTCAGCGAGCAGAACCTGCGCGGCCTGCACGGGCAGCTGGCGATCGGCCACTGCCGCTACTCGACCACCGGCGGCAGTCACTGGGAGAACTCGCAGCCGCTCGTCTTGCGCGGCCGTACTCGCACCGTCGCACTGGCCCACAACGGGAACCTCACAAACGTCGAGGAGCTACGCGGCGAGCTCGCGCAGCAAAGAGTTCGCCTCAGTACGAGCTCCGACAGCGAGATCGTCGCCGCTCTGATCGCCAACGACGAGCGTCCGCTGGAAGACGCCGTCACCGCGACCATGGCCAGGCTCGTCGGTGCTTACTCGATCGTCGCGCTCGCCGACGGCAAGCTGATTGCTTTCCGCGACCGGCACGGCATCCGTCCACTCTGCCTGGGACGGCTCGACGAGGACTGGGTCGTCGCCTCGGAGAGCTGCGCACTCGACCTGGTCGGCGCCGAGCTGGAGCGCGAGATCGGGCCAGGCGAGCTCGTTGTCGTCGACGATGACGGTTGCCGCTCCATCCAGGCGGTCGAGCCGGCGAAGCACTCGGCTCTCTGCATCTTCGAGCTCTTCTACCTGGCTCGGCCCGACAGCCGCCTGCTCGACGTCGAGGTGCACGGGGCGCGCGTGCGGATGGGTGAGATACTGGCCGCCGAGGCGCCGATCGAGGCCGATCTGGTGATGCCGATCCCAGACTCGGGCACGCCGGCCGCAATCGGTTTCTCACGCGCCAGCGGCATCACCTTCAGCGAGGGACTGATCAAGAACCGCTACGTCGGCCGCACCTTCATCGAGCCCGAGCAGCGGCTGCGTGACCAGGGCGTCAGGCTCAAGTTCAACCCGCTCGACGAGGTGGCCGGCAAGAGAGTGGTGATCGTGGACGACTCGATCGTGCGCGGCTCGACTACGCGCCAGATCGTGACCATGCTCTTCGAGGCCGGCGCGACCGAAGTGCATGTCCGCATCTCCTCTCCCCCGGTCGTCTTCCCGTGTTTTTACGGGATCGACTTCGGCGACGCCGAGCAGTTGATCGCGAGCTCCAAATCGGTCGAGGAGGTTCGTCGCCACATCGGGGCGACCTCGCTTGCCCACCTTTCGCTGGACGGTCTACAGGCCGCCACAGAACGGCCCGAGACAAGCTTCTGCCGCGCCTGCCTGACCGGCACGTACCCGACGCCGATCCCCGAGGGCGGCAAGCTGATCAAGCTCCGCCTCGAGAAGACGCGCGCCAAGGCGTAGCGCCGGGAACGACGACCGGCGCGTTCGGTCAGAAGAGAGAACAGATATGCGAGCCAAGGAGCTCAGTTTTCCGGTCACGGTCGAATGGCTCGGCGATACCCGCGTCGCCACTCGGGTCGACGGGAAGAGAGAGATCGAGACCTCCTCTCCGCCCGAGTTCCGCGGCACCGATCCGACGCTCTAGAGTCCGGAAGACTTTTTCGTCGCGGCCACCGCCTCGGCATTGCGATCACGTTCTCGGGTATCGCCAGGCGCCGCGGTTTGCCGCTACGCGGTCTGAAGGTGAGCGGAGAGGGAACCGTCGGCGGGCGCGAAGACGAGCGCTTCGGCTTTTCACGCATGGTCATGCGGGTCGAGATCGAGACCGAAGCGGGCATGGCCGAACTCGCTCGCGACGTTACGCGGGAGGCTGAGGAAGGCTGCCCGATCGCCGTCTCGCTCGATCTCCCGATCGAAACGTTTGTTGACGTCCGTACCGTGCCGGCATCTCCCTAATCTTCTTTCCTCCGCTCGCACCAACCGGAATGAGGACCCGTCGCTTCGGTGTGGTCGCTGGACGTGAGGTTGAGACGCAGGGAGCGTGTTCACGGCTAGGACACTCTCCGACTTCGCCGGGTCACGGGCACCTCGCTAATCCACCCTCCTCCCCCCACCCTCCCACGGGGCGGGGAACGGTATCGAGAAAAGGCGCACGAAAAAGCGCCGACTTCGTGCCGTCTTGCAACGGCACGTGGCGGCTCGACGCCGATCGTCCTCAGGCGAGTGCGACGCCGCGTAACTCGAGCTCGAGCCCGGTTTCCGCTTCGCGTGCGTGAATCCAGACCGCCAGGTCGCTCGGTCCTTCCTCGCGCGTCCAGAGCGGTACCTCGACCGTCCAGCCTTGCTCGCCGTCGGGCGCGGCGGTGGCCAGAAGAAGAGCGATATCGGGCGGGTCGATCGGCGTGGCCCCGTACTCGATGATCTCCTTCTCGATCTGCTTGGCGGTCTTGGTTACGAGGGCGCCTGTCTCAACGAGCTCCCGTAGCTCACGACGGGCCAGGCGAACGAGCAGCTCTCGCACCGGCTCGTGCAGAGACTCTGGCAGCCAGTCGCCGCGGGGCGGAGCGGTGGCAGCGAACGCCACCTTCTTCGGCAACTCCGTCTCGACCGCGACCGAAAGACGTTCTCGCTCGAGCTCGTACTCGCTGAGGAGCCGGAGTGCCCGCGCGGCTGCGGCCCGGTGCGAAGTGGCCTGCCTGAGCGGCGCTTTACCGAAGGTGAGCCTGAACTGGTGCCGCAGTTCGTCCGCACCGGCGATCGAAAGCCAACCACGGCCGTCCCAGCGATCCTCGAGGCGCCCATAGTCGAGTCCAACGATCTCCTCGAGGTAACGGCTCTGGGCGAGCACGTCCTCGCGGTACAGAAGCAGGCGCCCATCGTCTCTGACCGGACCGAAGGAGAAGGAGAACGCGGTTTTCGTGTCTTTCTCGACCGACTCGAGCGCTAGCACCACCCAGGTGCCGGGAAAGGCCTCGCGCCCCGCCAGGCAACGCACTCCGATCGAGTCCGGTAAGCGCATCGTCTGCGGTTGTACCAGCTTCGAGCCGGTCGCGGGAGCGAGACGTCCATCGCTGCCCGCGCATCCAGCGGCCCCGGTAAATAGACTGAGAATGTGGCGGGTATGAGCTACGAGGCTGCCGGCGTGTCACTGGCCAAGGCCGAGGAGATCGTAGAGCGACTACGTGGCGCCGTTACGTCCACGCAGGCCAGAGCCTCGAGCGGTGCCTTCGGCGCCTTCGCCGGTCTGTACGAGCTGGACGACACACGGCTACTCGCCGCCTCGACCGACGGCGTCGGAACGAAGCTGATCCTGCAGCGAGCGAGCGGACACCTCCGCTGGGGCGGAATGGACGTCGCCGCTCACTGCATCAACGATGTTCTCACCACCGGCGCCGAGCCGCTCTTCTTCCTCGACTACTTCGCGAGCGACAGAATCGAGCTCGAGTTGGTGACAGAGCTGGTCGAAGGCGCGGCGCAGACGTGCCGCGAGAATGGCTGCGTGCTCTTGGGCGGCGAGACCGCTGAACTTCCGGGTATCTACGCCGCCGGCGAGCTCGACTTCGCCGGCACCTGCGTCGGCATGGTCGAGCGCGAGCGCTTGATCGACGGTCCGGCTAGCTGCCGGCCCGGCGACGTTGTGCTCGGACTGCGCTCCGCCGGTCTGCACGCGAACGGCTTCACACTCGTGCGCCAGCTGGTCGGCTCGGAGGAGTTCGATTCCGACCTGCTGCTGCCGCCGACTCTCTGCTACCTGGAAGACGTGCGCAAGCTTCGCGAGCGAGCCGACGTCCACGCGCTCGCCCACGTCACCGGCGGCGGCATTCCCGGGAACTTGGCGCGCGTGCTCCCGCCCGGTATCGGAGCGCGGATCGAGACGGGCTCCTGGGAGCGCGGCGCGGTCTACGACTGGGTCAGCGAGAAGGGCGTCAGCGAGGAGGAGCAGCGGCGTGTCTTCAACCTCGGCATCGGCTACTGCGCCGTCATTCCCGAAGCCGACGCGAGCCCAAGCGATCTCGTGATCGGGCGGTTGGAGTCCGATCTCCAAGGAGTGGTGTTCACGTGATCGGAGTGCTCGTCTCGGGATCTGGGACGAACCTGCAGGCCTTGATCGATGCGGGCCTACCGATCGTGTGCGTGGGCTCGAACAAGCCCGGCGTGATGGGACTCGAGCGAGCGAAGAAGGCCGGGATCGAAACCGGCGTCTTCGAGCTCGAGAGCTATCCCGACCGCCCGGCTCGCGACACGGCCATGGCCGACTGGCTGCAAGACAAGGGTATCGAATGGGTCGTCCTGGCCGGCTATATGCACGTGCTCACAGCGGCCTTCCTGAGCCGCTATCCGAGGAGAGTCGTCAACCTCCACCCCGCCCTCTGCCCGGCCTTCCCGGGCGCCCACGCGATCACCGAGGCGTTGGCCTACGGCGTGCGCTGGACGGGTGTTACCGTTCACTTTGTCGACGAGGGTGTCGATACCGGTCCGATCATCCTGCAGGAGCCGGTCGAGGTGAAAGATGCCGATACAGCCGAGACGCTGGCCGAGCGTATCCATGCCGTCGAGCACCGCCTTCTACCCGCGGCGGTTCGCCTTTGTCTTGACGGTCGAGTACGGTTCTATGAGAGTTCCCGCCGGGTGAGGATCACGTGAGCAAACGAGCACTGATCTCCGTTTACGACAAGAGTGGATTGGAAGAGTTCGCGCGCGGGCTCGTCGAGCTGGGCTGGGAGCTGGTTGCGAGCGGCGACACCACCGAGGCGCTCAGCTCCTTCAAGCTCAAGGTTACGAGCGTCGAGGAGCTGACCAAGTCGCCGGAGATGCTTGGTGGTCGTGTGAAGACGCTGCACCCGAGCGTCCACGCTGCGATTCTCGCCCGCCGTGACCGCGAGGATGACATCGCCGCCCTGAGCGATAACGAGATCGAGCCCTTCGACCTCGTCTGCGTCAACTTCTATCCCTTCGCGAAGGTGATCGCGCGCTACGGAGTGCGCGAAGAGGACGCCGTCGAGATGATCGACATCGGCGGGCCGACTATCACGCGCGCGGCGGCCAAGAACTTCGCCCATGTGGCTGTGGTTTCACGCGTGGACCAGTACGTTCTCGTCCTCGACGAGCTGCGCAACACGGGCGATCTCTCCGAAGAAACACGCAAGCAGCTGGCCGGAGAAGCGTTCGCAACCACCGCCGCCTACGAGTCGGCCATCTCGGCCTGGTTCTCCGACCGCGAGGCCTTCCCCGAGACGATGACCACCACCTTCGTCAAGGTGCTCGACCTGGCCTACGGGGAGAACCCGCACCAGCGCGGCTCTCTCTACGCCGAGGCCTACAGCCGCCGCCACCTGCTCTCGCGGGTCGAGCAGCTGCACGGGCGCGAGCTCAGCTTCAACAACCTGAACGACCTCTCGGCCGCCCGCCTGATCATCGACGAGTTCACGCTGCCCGCGTGCGTGATCGTCAAGCACGCGAATCCCTGCGGAGTCGCGGTCGGCGCCTCACCCGAGGAGGCTTTCATCCGCGCGCTCTCGGCCGACCCGACCTCGGCCTACGGCGGTGTGGTCATTCTCAACCGCCCGGTTTCGGCCGAGCTCGGGAAGCTGCTCGCCGAGCAATTCATCGACGTTCTCTTCGCCCCGGCCTACGCGCAGAAGGCCGTCGACGCCCTGCGCGAGCACGAGACGCGCGTCTTGACCCACTACGAGCGGCGGCGCGGCGACCCGTCCGAGAAGGACTACAAACGCGTGCTCGGCGGCATTCTGGTTCAGGATCGCGACTGGGGCCTGGAAGACCGCTCCGGCATGGAGGTCGTCTGCGGCGAGGTGAGTGAGGAGGCCTGGGGCGATTTGCTCTTCGCCTGGAAGGTCGTCAAACACGTAAGCTCGAACGGGATCGTGATCGCGCGCGAGCTGCAGACGATCGGTATCTGCGGCGGCCAGCCGAGTCGTCTCGACGCCGTCAAGGTGGCCATCGACAGAGCCCGACAGCACGGCCACGATCTGACCGGCGCCTCGCTCGCCTCCGATGCCTTCTTCCCCTTCTCCGACATACCAAAGCTGGCACTCGAAGCCGGTATCAAGCACATCATCCAGCCCGGTGGCTCCAAGCGCGACCGCGAGTCGATCGAGGCGATGAACGAGGCCGGAGCGGCAATGGTCTTCACTCATCGCCGCCACTACCGGCACTAGCCAAGCTCCGGCTGCGCGGTTTCGAGGCGATCGGTCGGCGCCCGTCACGAGCTTGTGACCCGGTAATCACCGTTAGCGACGAGTAATGCGAGCTCAGCCGCCGAGAGGCAACGCCGGGGTAATATCAGAACGTCCCTTGGAGCCGAGTAGCTCGAATCGGACCCCGTCGTCAGAACGGCCGCTGGACCCGCTTCAGCAGGCCCGTCTGGCGAGGGAGAAACCGCTAGGCAAACGAAACTCAAGCGGAGGTCGAAACAAGAAATGACCGGCTTCACGACTCGCCTCAGAACCTGGGTTCTGATCGCCGCCCTCTCCGGGCTCCTGATCGCGATCGGCTTCCTGCTCGGCGGTAGCTACGTCTACCTCTTCCTCGGCATCGCCGTGGTCATGAATCTGTTCGGGTATCTCTTCTCGGACAAGATCGCGCTGGCCTCCAGTCGGGCGCAGCCGATCCCGCAGGCGCAGGCACCAGAGCTCTACGCCGACGTGCGCGAGCTGACCCAACGAGCCGGCCTGCCAATGCCGCGGATCTACATGATCCCATCCCAGCAGCCGAACGCCTTCGCCACCGGCCGCAACCCCAAGCACGCCGCGGTTGCGGTTACTCAGGGCCTGGTCACCCTGATGCCACGCGAGCAGGTTAAGGGTGTGCTGGCACACGAGCTGTCGCACGTCAAGAACCACGACATCCTCGTCTCCTCGATCGCAGCCATGATCGCCTCGGTGATCACCTGGCTCAGTTACATGTTCTTCTTCTTCGGTGGGAGCGACAACGAATCGCCGTTCGGCGCGGTCGGAGCGCTCGTGGCGCTTCTCGTCGGGCCACTGGCAGCCTCACTCATACAGCTCGGCATCTCTCGCCAGCGCGAGTACCTGGCGGATGCAAGCGGGGCCAAGCTACTCGGGCGGGCTGCTCCGCTGGCCGATGCACTGGAGTCTCTGGAACGGACTTCGAAGGCCGTGCCGATGCAGGTCAATCCGGCTACCGCTTCGCTCTATATCGTCCATCCGCTCAAGGGCGGCGGGATGTCATCGCTGTTCTCGACTCACCCGCCGATCGCCGAGCGCGTTCGCCGCCTGCGCGCCATGGACGCGGCCAGCGGTATCGCATAGGCGAGGGCGCGACCGGTGCCAGAGGTCCCGCCGCGGCGGGACCTCTTCCGTACTGCCGGCGGCGCCGTCAGACCGGAGCTGGGGATCCTCGTCACCGAAACGGGGGATGCGTAGTCACCCAAAGCCGCACATGATCGGTTTCGTGACCGCAGTTCCCCGGCGGTGGTACCTGCTTTGCGGCGTCTCTCTCGGCGCTTCTGCATCTCTGCTTGCGTTGCCCTGGCTGGGCAGCGCGCCTGCCGCCGCGGCCGGTATCGCCTGCACTCTGGCGATTGTGTTCGTGGTTCACCTCGATCACGCGCAAACGCAGCTCGCCTGGCACCTGCTGGCCGCCGGTGCGCTACTGACCGCGCTCAGCGCCGCGATTGCCTCACCGGCGCAAGGAATCGGCGCGACCGACGTTCTCATGCCGGCTGGTTTCTTGGCGCTCGCGAGCGGCATTCTCATGCTGATCATCGCGAGATCGAGCGATCGCGACTCCGGAAGCCTGATCGACACTGCCGCGGCGACAACGGCTGCGGCTCTGATCGTCTGGGCGGCGCTGCTTGCTCCAAAGTTCAGCAAGAGCTCGATCGCGGGCGAGGTCAAAGTGGCTGCTCTTCTTTACGGCGTGGCCGCGCTGGCTCTGTTCGCTACGGCGGTCCGGTTCGTGCTCGGGCTGCGCGCCTGGACGAGATCGGCGGCGTTGCTCTCCCTCTCGGTCGGCTGCTTCGTCGTCTTCGCCGCTCTATCGATCGCCACTCGCCTGCACGAGCTGACGGGGAACGCCGGCCTGACGAGATCGGCGCTGATCGTCGGCTACGCGCTACTCGCGGCCTGCGCGCTCGATTCGAGCATGGGCAGACTCGGTAACGTCGCCTCCGAGCGCAAGCACGAACTCACTCCCAGCCGTCTCGTCTTGCTCGCCGCGGCGGCGTTGACGGCTCCCTGGCTGCTCTCCGTACAAGCGGCCCGCGGCGCCCGTCAACTCGACATCGCCGCCACCGTTGTCTGCTCGACGGCCGTGATCGGATTGGTGATCGTGCGCCTGGCCGGGCTCGTTCTGCGCCAGCAACGAGCTACCCACCGCGAGCTGGTACTACGGCGCGCGATGCGCGGTCTCGCCTCGGCCGAAGAACACGAGCGCGTCTGCGAGGCGATCGTCGAAGCGGCGATTGCGGTGGCGGGCGAGAACGGACGCGTGCGTGCAAGCCTCATCCTCGGCTCCGGCCGCAATGCCATCGAATTCGCCACCAGTGGCGAGACGGTCAGCGGCGCAAAGCACGAGACGTCGATACCGATGACGCTTCAAGACGACCGCATCGGCGAGCTCGTCCTGGAAACGCGGCGACCGCCAACAGACGGTGTCCTCTCCGCCTTGAAGAGTCTGGCTTCGCAAGCCGTGCTCGCACTCGAGAGCCTGCAGAGGACAAAAGACCTGATCGAGGAGAGGCGAGAGCTCGAGACCGAGCTCCTGCGCCGCTCGCACCTCGACGGACTCACCGCGCTCCCCAACCGCTCTCACTTCCTCGAGCGCACCGACGTCGCACTGTCTCGAATCGGGCGCACCAGAGAGCCGGTCTCGGTGATGATCGTCAACCTCGACGACTTCAAGACCGTCAACGACACGCTCGGGCACATCGCCGGCGACGAGCTGCTGCGCTCGGTCTCGGACCGGCTGATCGCCAGCATCCGCACCAACGACACCTGCGCTCGACTCGGCAGCGACGAGTGGGCGATCTTGATCGAAGAGAGCCCGCCCGAGTCGCCGACGGCCGTCGCCGAGCGGATCATGACCTCGCTCGAGCGACCGTTCGTCTTACTCGGACAGCACGAGGTGTTCGCGCACGCGAGCATCGGCAGTGCGACGGTCACACCCGGGGACATGACCGGAGCCGACGACGCCGCCGAGTTGCTCCGCAACGCCGAGGTGGCGATGTTCCACGCCAAGCGCCACGGGCGTACCGGTTTCGAAGTCTTCGAGCCGGCAATGAGAGCGGCGGTGGCCGAGCGCCTGGCACTCAAAGCCGAACTGGAGCGCGCCGTGGTCGCGAGCGAATTCGTCATCCACTATCAGCCGATCGTGATGCTCGACGGCGGCGAGATATGCGGCGTCGAGGCGCTCGTTCGCTGGAATCATCCCGAGCGCGGTCTGATCCCGCCCTTCCATTTCATCCCGCTCGCGGAGGAGACCGGGCTGATCGTTCCGCTCGGCCGTTTCGTCTTGCACGAGGCGCTACGCCAGGGACGCGAATGGCAGGAGCTGATCGACCAGCCGGAGTTCGTGATGTCGATCAACCTCTCCGGCCGCCAGCTCGATCACGTCGCTCTGGTCGACGACGTCGGACGGGCACTCGAAGAGACGGGAATCGACCCTCAGACGGTTATCCTCGAGATCACCGAGACGGCCCTGATGGAGGACGTGGAGGCGGCGATCGAGCGCCTCAACGAGCTGAAGACGCTGGGCGTCCAGATGGCGATCGACGACTTCGGCACCGGCTACTCCTCGCTTCAGTACCTGCGCCAGTTCCCGGCTGACATCATCAAGGTGGCCAAGCCGTTCGTCGACGGAGTCGTGGAGATGGGCTCCGACGAGTACCGGGTCGCCGACGCGATCGTGCGTCTGGGCGAGACCTTCGGATTGCGGGCGCTGGCGGAAGGCATCGAGCTGCCGGAGCAGCGAGAGATGCTGCGAAACCTGCGCTGCGAACTGGGCCAGGGTTTCCTTTTCTCCCGACCCCTCGAGCCCAAGGCGATCGAGATGCTCCTGCTCGCGCCCGACGCCGAGGCGCTGGCCCCTCTCCAGTAGCTTCTCCTCGCGCGCAGCTGCGACGGCGCTAGCGGCGGACGCCGACGTATTCGAAGCCGAGCGGACGAACGACGCCGCGCTCGATGACCCAGCGCTCGAGCACGAGGCTGGCATCGCCTTCGAGGTATTGGTGGAGAGCCGGCTGCCACTGGAAAACCCTCTCCTCGAAACGCTGGTGGAGCTCGTAGCGAAGCTCGTGGTGCGCAATCACGCCGGCGAAGGCCTCCTCGAACCACCAGTACTTGAAGGCCTCGATTGTCTGGTGAGCGTCGGGGCCGCCGGCCGTGGCTAGCGCGCGCCGTTGCATGTAGAACCAGTCGGCAGTCGAGTCGTCGAGCATGTCCCAAGCCAGCCCGCCGACAATCAACACCGCCGGGGGCAGCGCTTCGCGAAACACCTCGTCGATAGCCGCGATCGGGTCGAAGCCGACTCTGAGCGCGTCCTCGATAACGGCCGCGTCGTACGGAGGTCCGAGCGCGACGTCGTAACCCGCCGAGTAGGCGACGCCGACCACGCTCGGCCCACCCCACACGCGAACGCGCGCGGGTGGGGGCGGCAACCGCGATATTGCGAACTCGACGAACTCGATGGGTTGCATTTTGGAGTGTGCTTCGGCCCTCAGCGTCAGTTGAGAAGGAAACGAGGCTCGACAGGAACTAGGATCGAGCCCGTGCAGGAGCTCCTGGACCTACATTTTCTGGGTGAAGAGAGCCTTGTCGGTAGCTACTTGCTCGACTTGGAGGACGGCCTCACGCTCGTAGATTGTGGCCCCGCGACGACACTCGCGACACTCGAGAAGAGGCTTGCCGAACTCGATCTGGAGGTCGGCGACCTCCGCCACGTCCTGCTCACTCACATACATTTCGATCACGCCGGCGCCGCCGGAGCACTGGTCGCGGCGAACCCTCGCCTGCGCGTACACGTTTCCGAGCACGGTGCGCCCCACTTGATCGATCCCGAGCGCCTGGAGCGCAGCGCCCGCCGACTCTACGGCGATATGTTCGACCTGCTCTGGGGCGCGGTCGTTCCCGTACCGGCCGAGAACCTCGAGATCGCCGGCAAGCGGGTGCTGGGCCTCGAGTGCTTTCCGGCGCCGGGGCACGCGACTCACCACGTCTGCTACATGGACGGGGAGGGAGTTCTCTTCGCCGGCGACGCAACCGGTGTGCGCTGGCCGCCCGGCGACTACGTCCTACCGGCGACTCCGCCTCCAGACGTCGACCTCGACGCCTGGCACACGACTCTGGACGAGATCGAGCGCCGCGCTCCCGATGCGCTGGCGTTGCCGCATTTCGGACTGGTGCAGGAGCCCGAGGAGCACCTGCACGCCTTCCGTCGCCGGCTCATGCTCTGGGCCGAGATCGTTCGCCGCGGAGCAAGCGTCAGGGACTTCGTCACCGAGGTGAGTAGGGATATCGACGCCGAGACCACCAAGTTCTCGGAGCTCACCGATCTGCTCAGGCACTCCTATCTAGGGCTCAAGCGCTACTGGGACACCGTCGCAACCGCCCGCTAGCGCTTCTGCTTCTTCTTCGCGCGGGTGATCGCTCCCTCGTAGGCGGCAACGTAGTCGGCCACCATCCGCGACGGCACGAAATTCTCCTCTACGTATCGCCTGCAGACCAGGGGATCGATCTCGTCTGCCTTTTCGATCATGCCGGCGATCTCGCGGTAGTCGTCCACGATGATGCCCCCGACTCCGTCCGCGATCACCTCGGGAACGGCGCCGCGGCGAGTGGCAATGACAGGCGTACCGCAGGCCATCGACTCGATCGGAACGAGCCCGAAAGGCTCTTCCCAATCGATCGGGAAAAGAGTCAGACGAGCGTTCTGCAGCAGCTCGACCTTCTCGCCGTGGTTGACCTCGCCCAGATACTCGATCTGCTCGTCGAGGTGCGGATAGACGAGCTCCCTGAAGTACTCCTTCTCCTCGGGATCCTGCATCTTGCCGGCGATCTTGAGCGGTAGGCCGGTCTCTTTCGCGATCGCGACGGCGCGATGGGCGCCCTTGTCGGGGCTCATCCGCCCCAGGAAGAACAGATAGTCGCCCTTGTGCGGCTGGCAGGGATAGACCGAGAGATCAAGAGCATTCGGGCAGTTGGCCACCCAGGGCAGGTTGGGCTTCGGTTTGCGCTGGTTCATCGAGATCGAGATGAACCCGACCTTCGGAGCGACGCGGGCGATTTGCTCGTAGACCATGGGCGCAATGGGGCCGTCGAGCGGTCCGTGCATGGTGTGCAGCGTCGGCGTCTCGACCAGCCCAGCGAAGGCGGCCGCCGGTAGCCCGGAGTGGTCGTTGATGACGTCGAACTCGTCCGCGCGCTCGAAGCAGGCGAGCGCGTGGTGCATCTCGGGCACCGAGCGTCCGATCTGCAGACTCGGCGCCTTCGCGTATACGGAGACCAGCTTCGCCTTGGTGAGCGAGTCGCCGGAAGCAAAGAGCGTTACGTCATGGCCCGCCTCGACCAGCGAGTCGGCCAGGAGTGAGACGACATTCTCGATCCCGCCGTAGCCGTCAGGGGGAACCCGGAACCAGACAGGAGAGATAACGGCGATTCGTAGCGACATATCAGAGCTCCTCGATGGTTACGTGTCCGTCCGCGAGGTGAACATCCCAGAGACGGTTGAAAGCATGCACGCCGGAAAGACGGATGTCGCCGATCCAGGACGGAAGCGCGTCGGGCGCCGCCGAAGTCAGTACATGCCGGCGAAGATCGGGTTGAAGCCCGAGCAGGATCTGCAACAGCAGTACCGGGGCTCCGGCAGCCCAGGCCTGCGGACGGGCCGAGGTCGGATACGCGATCGGGAACGGCGTCTCGGTTCTGGGCAGACCCGAGAACACCTCCGGTAGCTGGTATCCGAAGTGCTTGGCGACGCCCAGCATACGATGGATGATCCTCTGCGCCTCGGGCCAGCGCCCGTACTTCGCCAGTCCTAGAGCGCAGAGCGCGTTGTCGTGTGGCCAGACACTGCCGTTGTGGTAACTGAGCGGGTTGTAGGCGGCGTCCACAGCCGACATCGTGCGGATACCCCACCCCGACCAGAGTTCCTCTCCCATCAAGCGATCGACCAGCGCGTCGACTCTGTGCGCCGGCACGATGCCCGACCAAAGCAGGTGCCCCATGTTCGAGCAGAGCGAGTCGATTGGACGCTTCTCGCGGTCGAGACCGAGCGCGTAGTAGCCGCCTCTCTCCTCGATCCAGAAAGCCTCGTCGAAGCGCCGCGCCAGCTCGGCCGCCTCCTGCTCCAGCCGCTCGGCCAGCTGGCGCTCGCGCCAGACCGCGCGCGCCAGCTCGGCGCAGCGAAGCTTCGCGTCGTAGACGTAGCCCTGCACCTCGCAGGGGGCGATCGGCGTCTCGGCAAAACGCCCGTCCGAGAAGCGCTGCGAGTCGCCGGAGTCCTTCCAGGACTGGTTGTCGAGACCGCGCTCGGAACGCTTTTGGTATTCGACGAATCCGTCGCCGTCGAGATCGCCGTAGTTCTCGATCCAATCCAACGCTCGCAGCGCCGGACCTTTGAGCGAGCGTACCAGCGCCGCATCGTCGCTCCAGCGCCAGACCTCGGAAAGCAGGATCAGATAGAGAGGCGTCGCGTCGACCGTGCCGTAATAGGCGCGGAACCAGCGCCTGGCCGTTTTCCCGTGCCGGATCTCGTGCACGATCTTGCCCGGCTCCGCGTCGATGCTCGCATCGTCCTCTCTCGCCTGCAACTCGCCCAGTACCTCGAGGGCGTTTCGCGCCAGCTCCGGCCCGAAGAGGAGCGTCTGCAGACAGGTGATGATGGTGTCGCGGCCGAAAACGGTCATGAACCACGGCATACCGGCGGCGGGCAGGCGCGCGATACCTCCGTTACCGCCGCGTATTCGCAACGCGGCCAGGTCGGAGACCGACTGCGTGATCGCGTGCTGGAGCTGGTCCCAGCCGGCGCGAAGTTGCGGCACGTTCATCCTCCAGGCCGCCAGAGCGTCGGAAACCCGCTGGCGTTCCTCGCCGAAGTGGCGCTCGATCAGGCTGGGCGAGGTGACTTCACCCTCGAGCGAGGGGATGATATCGACACTGACCTGCCAGCGGGTACGCGGCTCGAGCTCGAGCCGATAGCGCACGAAGCGCCCGTCGTCGCATTCGCCGGGCACGGAGAAGATGACCTGGGTACGTGTGCGCTCGTTTCCCTCGCCCGAGTCGGAGAAGACGAGCTCGCGCTGCTCGTCGTCGACACGCGACGCGGCGAGCGGCGGCAAGGGTGGCGCGTCGGCCGGATGACCCAGCGTGAAGTCGTGCTCCTTGACGCTCATGATGTCCGCGAAGTCGGTGCCGATCTCGATCGCCAGCTCGAACGAGAGCGTGCTCATGGTCTCGTTCTCGAGCACGATCGTCTCCTGCATGTTGTCACCCACGAAGCGGTGCCGGGCGATCGTCAGCGCGTCCTGCGGAAGGCCGCCGGCGAGCGGATTGCGCAGGTAAAACGCGGCCGAGAAGTAGTCGACCCTGCCCGAGGAAAGGTGGAGTGGCGGCGCGCCGTTGATGGTCAGTCGCAGCAGCGAAAGGAAGCGTGTGTCGCTCGCGAACAGCCCGCTGGTGCTGTTTCCGATGTCGCCGTTCTCGTCGGAGATGCAGAAGGTCGAGCCGTCGAGGATCGTTACGGGCATGGACACTCCCGACACAGCGATGAAGCGGCGACAGTGAAGGTTGCGCGAGAAACCCCAGCGATGCGCGGATAGGTGCCCATCGAGCGCTGAGCTTAGCTGGGCTCGACGGGTCGTTTGCGAGAAACGGCTACGCCGAGCTCGAGCTGCTGTGGCGAGTCGGAGATATGATCGACCTGTAGCGTTGTGTGAGAGATCTCGAAGCGCTCGCTGAGCACGCTCGCCAGGCGCGCCCGAACGGCGTGGCAATCGGATTCCTCCCTGACGAGAACGTGTGCCGAAAGCGCCGGAAAGCCGCTGGTGACGGTCCAGACGTGCAGGTCGTGCAGCTCCACCACCTCGGGGTCGGAGACGAGCAGGCGCCCCACGATCTCGGGGTCGATGTGACTGGGCGAGCCCTCTAGCACTATCCGTAGCGATTCCTTGATGAGCGAGAAGGCGGAAGCGAAGCAGAGCGCTGCCACGCCAACGCTGGCGATCGGGTCGAAGCGATCCCAGCCGGTCGCGAGGATGAGAGCACCGGCGAGCGCCGTGCCGACGAAACCTGCGAGATCGGTCGTCACGTGCAAGAACGCTCCGCGTACGTTGATGCTGTCGCTCTGCCCGCGCGCGAGCACGGCCGCTGCGCCCAGATTGACGACGGCTCCGATCGATGCGACCACCAGCACGATTCCGCCGCGAACCTCGGGCGGTGCGATCAGCCGGTGCACGGCCGAGTAGGTGATCCAGGCTCCCACCAAAAGCAGCGAGATACCGTTCGCCTGGGCCGCGAGCACCTCGACACGTCCCAGACCGAAAGTCCAGTGCCCCGTAGCCGGACGGGCAGCGACGCCGGCGGCGGCGATCGCCAGCGCAAGCGCGAAGACATCGGTCAGCATGTGGCCGGCATCGGCAAGCAGCGCGAGCGAGCCGGCGACGATCCCGGCTGCGATCTCGACCGCCATCAACGTAGCGAGCAGCGCCAGCGCGACGACGAGCGAGCTGCGATCGAGATCGCGGCGATCGGCGCCGCGCACCAGCTGCTTGCGCCCGTGGGAACCGTGCATATGCGTGCTCATTGCTGTTCGGACTTCCTACTACCCGTTTCCAAGGGTAGGGGATGCTTCCGCGCCCGGCGGCCGTTACCTGTGGGATGTTCAAGCCCGCCGCTTCCGCGGGCGATAGGTATCGCACCGAAAATCACCGCTCGCGGTGGAAGAACGCCCATGTAGAGGAGGAAGCGATGACGAAATGCCGACTGGGAACCGCGGCCGTGCTCATGATCGGCGCAGTTCTGGTGCTCTGCGGCTGCGGTGGAGGCAGTAAACGTCTCACCAAGGCGCAATTCGCAGCCAAGGCGAACGCGCTCTGCGCCGCGTACCAAGTGAAGGTGAGGTCGCTCGGTCAGCCCAAGACCACGGTGGCGAAAATCGCGGGGATCAAGACGCTGCTTCCGTACGACAGGAAGCTCGTCGCCGATCTGAAGAAGCTCAAGCCGCCGGCCAACGAGGAAGCGACCGTCAAGCGCGTCCTCACTCTCAGCAACGAGCAGGCCGACCGTATCGAAGCGCTGCTCGCCGCAATCGAGAAGCGCGATCTCCCCCAGGTTAGGAAGCTGATCGCCGAAGGTGACGCCAACGCCAAGGAGACCAAGACCATTTTCCGCCGGCTACACACGCCGGAATGTGTGAAGAGCTAGTGAGTGGATTGATCGGAAGGAGCGGGGTTCTGGCGCCCTGGCTCGGAACCCTGTCTCCTCTTGGCATCTTCCGGCTCGACACGACGGCTTGCGCCAGCAGCTCGGTCGCGATCGCCAATCGCGCTGTGGACGAGAAGATCGGCGCCCGTTGGCGTCGCGAAAGTTGTGTCCGTCGGTTCCGTGAGTGATAGTTATCCGACCGGAAATCGCCGCTCGGAGTAAAGAGCGCCCACAAAGAGGAGAAAAGCAAATGACGAAACGCCGACTGGGAACCGTGGCAGTGCTCGCTATCGGCGCGGCGCTCTTGCTCTGTAGTTGCGGCGGCGGAGGCAGCAAGCGCCTCAGCAAGGCGCAGTTCGCAGCCAAGGCGAACGCACTTTGCGCCGCGTACCACCTAAAGGTCAAGGCGATCGCCACCCCCACGAGCGTCGCCGAGTTGGTTGCCGGATACAACAAGCTGCTCCCGTTACAAAGAAAGCTCGTTTCCGATATGGAAAAGCTCAAGCCGCCCGCCAACGAAGAGGCACAGGTGAAGCAGGCCGTCGCTCTCGGTAAAAAGCAGATTGACCGCGCAGTGGCACTGGTCGCCGCGGCTCTGAAGGGCGATATGGCGCAAATGAACACCCTGATTGCCGCAGGCAACGCCAGCAAGAAGGAGACCGCGACGATCTTCACCGCGCTGGGTGTGACGGAGTGCGCCAAGAGCTGAGAACCTAGCTCGACACAAGTGTTCGAAAGCTACGTCTCCGCCGCTCACGAGCTGACAGTCGCGCCTGCAGGACGCCCCGGGGTGACCGACAGGCGCGACCGCGGCGATCCCCCAAGTTGCTCTCGCCCGTTTACGATTCGACGAGCAGAACGACGCGATCACCGATCTCGAAAGGAGAGAGATGAAGCGGAGTCGGCAGGTACTCGCGTTAGCGGGGCTCCTCGTCTCAGGCGCGCTCGTTTTCGGGGGCTGTGGAGGCGGAGGCAGCAAGCGCCTCAGTAAAGGACAGTTCGCAAGCAAGGCCAATGCGCTCTGCGCCGCGTACACCAAGAAGATCGACGTGTTGCCCGAACCCAAGAACGCCGCCGAGGGCGCGAGCATGGTCGCACGGGAGATCCCGCTCTTCGAGCAGCTCGTCTCGGACGTGAAGAAGCTCAATCCTCCCGCCGACGAGGCGGCGAAGGTGAGGCGCGTCATCGCTCTCGGAGCTGATGACCTCCAGCTCTTGAGAGACTACGAAAAGGCGCTGAAGGCGGGCGATTCGGCGAAGGCGAGCTCACTTCAGCGGCAAGGAGACTCGAATCGCGCAGAAAGCAGTCGCCTCTTCCACGAGCTGGGGATTACGGCCTGCGAAAGCCATTGAGAGCCGGTTTCGCGGCGTCTGCCCGCACGAGTCGCGCCTTTGCCGTCACACGTGATCAGACACCGCGGCCGCTCTGACTACACTCGCAGGCGTGCTTGCGCTCGAGATCATCTTCTGGACGGCGCTCGGGCTGATCGTCTGGACGCACCTCGGCTACCCGCTCACCGCCGGCCTGCTCGCGCGCCTGCGGCCGCGTCCGGTTGCCAAGGCCTCGATCGAACCGAGCGTCGTCGTGATCGTCCCCGCGCACAACGAGGAAACGGTGATCGCGCGGCGGATAGAGAACCTGCTCGCACTCGACTACCCGGCCGACAAGGTCGAGATCGTGGTCGCCTCGGACGGCTCCAGCGATCGGACCGACGAGATCGTCGCGGAGTTCGCGGCGCGTGAGCCCCGGGTTCGCCTTCTCGCCTGCCCGAGAGGCGGAAAGACGCTCGCTCAAAACCGCGCCGTTCGCGAGACGGAAAGCGAGCTCGTCGCCTTCACGGATGCCAACGGCGAGTGGGCGCCCGATGCGCTTCGCAAGCTGGTCGAGAACTTCGCCGATCGCGACGTCGCCTACGTCTCGGGGGAGCTCCGACTCATTGCCTCCGACGGCAGCAACCGCGAGGGCCTCTACTGGCGCTACGAGCTCTGGCTGCGCGCCAACGAATCGAAGCTGGGCTCGATCACAGCCGGAAACGGCGCGATCTACGCCTTGCGCCGCGAGGACTACATCGAGCACGACTCGGTGACCGGGCACGACTTCGGCTTCCCTTTCAGGATGGTGAAGCGCAAGCGACGAGCGGTGTTCGAGCCCGAAGCCGTGGCCTTCGAGAAGGAGTCGCGCGATCTCGAGGACGAGTTCGGGAGAAAGGTTCGGATGATCGCCGGCGCCCTTCCCAACGTCTACAAGGGAGGCATGCTGCGCGGCGTCCCGCCCGTCTACGCCTTCGAGCTGATCTCCCACCGCCTGCTTCGCTACACGAGCGGGGCCATTCACATCGTTCTGCTGGCCACAAACGCGGCTCTCATCGGGCAGGGGCTGGTCTACCAGATTGCTCTCGGCTGCCAGCTCGCCTGGCTCGCCCTGGCCGTCGCCGGCCGCTGGCGAGTCCGGCTCCCGGGGGCGGGGATCGCCTATTACTACCTGCTCGTGACCACCGCTACGCTGGTCGCCCATTACCGTTTCCTGCGTTTCGGCACACCGACCATCTGGGAGAAGGTCGAGGGCACGCGCTGAACGTTTGGAAACGGACATTCGACGTTGTCGCAGCAGGCCTCGGTTTCGTCCTCGCGAGCCCGCTGCTCGTGCTCGCGGCGCTCGTGATCAAGCTCGAGGATCGCGGCCCGGTGCTCTACCGGCAGCAGCGTGTCGGCAAGGACGGCGCCGATTTCGAGCTGCTCAAGCTGCGAACGATGGTCGTCGGCGCCGAGCACATGGGCGCGGGCTTCGCGATCGACCACGGCGATTCCCGGATCACGAGTGCGGGCCGGATACTGCGTCGCCTCTCGATCGACGAGCTGCCGCAGCTGTGGAACGTATTACGTGGCGATATGAGCATCGTCGGGCCGCGTCCGACGCTCCGCTACCAGGTGGACAACTACACCCCGCATCAGCACCGCCGGCTCGATGTCAAGCCCGGACTGACCGGCTGGGCGCAGGTGAACGGCCGCGCCGAGCTGCCCTGGGCAGAGCGGATCGAGCTCGATATCTGGTACGTCGAGCATCGCTCGACCTGGCTCGATCTCCGTATCCTCCTGCGCACGCCGCGCTCGCTTTTCCGCGGCACCTACAAGGGCCAGCACGGCGGTTGGCGCCACAAGGACACCAAGAACGGCGAGTAGGGACTCAGCAGCCGCGGCGCAGAGTCTCCGCCAGCCCTAGTTTGAACGTCTCGGCGGCGGCATCGAGCGGCAAGTAGAGCCAGCTCGAACGTACGCCTTCGACGAACAGGCGCACGCGTCCCCGGAGGCAACGCCCGAAGAGCAAACGGGCGCGGAAGACGTGGTAGGTCGAGGTGACGACAAGCAGGGAGCGCCAGTGACGGGCCGCCGCCATCCTCTTCATCTCCCGCGCCTCGCCGCGCGTGCTGTACGGCTCGGGGCGGAAGCAGACGACTTTGAAGGAGTGGTGGTCGGGATGGGCGCAGAGAGCTCGCGCCGGTGCCCAGTCGGAGCGGGCGCCGTCGGAGACGACGAGCAACGGCGCGACTCCGGCGCCGGCAAGGCGAAGACCGAGCGGAAGCCGGTGCCGGGCATCGCCGCCAAGTACGACGATCGCGCTCGCCCGCGAGGGGTGGTCCTGACGCGGAAACACGAAAAGGAAGCCTGCCAACACGGCCCAGGCGCCCACGGCGAGGACGAGTACTTTCAGCAGCAGCCTGAGCATGCCGGTATCTTCGCTACCCGGTCGGCTCGTCCGGGCCGCTACCCTCCCGCTGACGATGCCCACCTGTCTCTTCACCTGCGCCGGTCAGCGCGTCGATGTCATCGAGGCCTTCGCAAGAGCCGGCGCCGTCACGCTGGCGACCGACGTCAGCCCCTACGCGCCGACGCTCTACCGCGCCGAGCGCTTCAGTGTGGTGCCCCGCTACGGCGATTCTCGTTACGTTCCGGCTCTTGCGGAGCTGGTGCACAAACACGACGTCGAGCTCATCGTTCCGCTCACCGACCTCGATCACCGTGTGCTCGCCGCCGCGAAGCCGGAGCTCGCGCCGGCGCTCGTCCTGCTTCCGGACAGCGACGTGATCGAGCGCACCGCCGACAAGTACGCGGCTCACCTGTTCTTTTGCGAGAACGGCATCGCCTCGCCCGACACCTGGCTGCCCGAGGAGCTGCCCCGCGAGATCGACTACCCGGTGCTCATCAAGGCGCGCGAGGGGTTCGGCTCGAACTACATCTACCGCGCCTCCGACCGCGAAGAGCTCGACTTCTTCCTTCGCTACACCAAGGTGACGTCGATGGTGCAGCGGGCCTGCCGCGGCGCGGAGTTTTCGATCGACATCTTCTGCGATCTTCACGGTCGCTGCCTGAACGCGATTCCGCGCACGATGATCCACTCCAAGGGCGGCGAGTCGATCAAGGGCATGACAGTTCGCGACTGGGAGCTGATCGATCTCGGGCGTCGCGTCGGCGAAACGCTCGCCCTACGGGGCCCGGCGACCGTACAGTGCTTCCGCGAGCCCGATGGCCGGCTCGAGGTCACCGACGTCAACCCGCGTTTCGGCGGCGCCTTCGCGCTGCCCACTGCGGCCGGTTCCGGCTACCCCGAGCTGGCGCTGGCACTGGCCGCCGGCGAGGAACCCGAGCCCCGCTTGGGAGAGTTCGAGGAGGGCGTCGTGATGACCCGCTTCTTCTCTCAGGTCGTCTTGAAAAAGCGAGACGACGAGAAGCTCGTTCCGCTCGACCCGCGACCGGCAACGGAGAACGAGCTCTAGCGCCGCTTCCCCGATCGGGTATCCGGTCACGGACGGGTCGAGACGAACGGAGCACGAGCAGCTCCCGAATCGAGGGAGGGCCCGGCCGGTCGAGCGCCCGCCGGAGCCGAGCCTGCGCTAGGATCCCCGCTCGATGAGCCCGACTAAGCGTTCCTCCGGACAGCCGGCCGAGCAAGAGGTCGAGCAAGAAGTCGATTTCGGGCGCTATCTACGGATCCTTGGACGCCGTTGGTGGCTGCTCCTGGCCGGATTCGTCGTCGGGGCGGCTCTGGCCGTAGCGCTGACGCTAGGCGGGCGCGCCCTCTTCCAGGCCAAGGCCACTCTCTACCTCGGACAGCCGCTCTCGGCCCAGAACTCGACCCAGATCCAGAGCAACGCCACGAACCCGAGCTTCGTGACTCAGCTTGCCCGTTCGGAGAGCCTCATCGAGCAGGCCTCGAGGCTATCGGGACTGCCCAAGTCGAAGCTGCGCTCGGGCATCTCCACCGCGACCGTACAGGGTTATTTGACCAAACTGGGTCAGACTCCGCTCGTCACCATCTCCGTCAAGGCGAACGCGCCGCGGCTCAAAGTCCAGAACGCCGCCAACGAGCTCGCAGACCTCGTTCTGGCCGCCAGTAACAGCTATCCGCGCGCCAAGATTGCCACCCTAAACGCTGAGGTCTCCTCCTACACGACCGAGATAAAGGCGATCGATAGGCGCCTGCGCATTCTGAACGCGGCGATCGCGGGCGGCGGAATGTCCGCCCTCGAGCAGCAGGTCGCGCTCACGAGCGCGACCATCTCCGAGCAGCGCCGAGGCACGGTGAGCGATGAGCTGCAGCAGGCCCAGCTACTTCTCGCCCAGGCCCGCACCGTCGAGCAGGGCTCCGTCGTGAGTCGTGCCAGAGCGGTCAAGACGACTGCGCGAAGCCGCAAGAACGCCCTTGTCGTCGGCGGGGCGCTCGGACTCCTCGTCGGTGCCCTCTGCGCACTGATGCTGCCCGAACGGCGCCGCCGTCGAGTCAGCTAGCGGAAGGCAGTAGCGCAACCCCCCGAGCCGTGTTGTAGCCTGCTCTCTCAATGCTGGAGAGAAAGCGAATTGCGGTCGTGGTTCCCGCCTACGACGAGGAGCGCCTGATCGCCGAAACGCTCGCCTCGATCCCGGCCTTTGTCGATCGCGTCTACGTGGTCGACGACGCCTCCCGGGACGGCACCGCGGAGCGGGTCAAGACGCTCGCCGAGCTTCACGAGCGCGTGCGCCTGATCGAGCACGAGCGCAACGCCGGTGTCGGCGCCGCGATCGTGACCGGCTACAAGGCGGCGCTGGCGGACGGTCAGGACGTCATCTGCGTGATGGCGGCCGACAATCAGATGGATCCCGACGACCTGGAATCGCTCGTGCGCCCGGTCGCCCGCGGCGAGCTCGAGTACGCGAAAGCCAACCGCCTCTTTACGGGCGAGGCCTGGAAGATCATCCCGCACTACCGCTACCTCGGCAACGCGGCGCTGTCGCTCTTCACGAAGATCGCGTCGGGCTACTGGCACATCGCCGACTCCCAGTCGGGCTACACCGCGATCTCGCGAGCCGCTCTGGAAAAGCTCGACCTGGAGCGAATCTACAGCCGCTACGGCTTCCCCAACGACATGCTCGTGCACCTGAACGTGATCAACGCGCGCGTGCGCGACTTCCCCTCACGCCCGGTCTACGGGGTCGGGGAGCGCTCCGGTATCCGCCTGCGCCGCGTCGTGCCGCGCATCTCCTGGCTGCTTTTCAAGGGCTTCTTCTGGCGACTCGGGCAGAAGTACGTGATCCGCGACTTCCATCCGCTCGTCTTCTTCTATCTGCTCGGCTTCTTCCTGACCATCGCCGGACTCGCGCTCGGCATCCTCGAGGTCGTCCTGCGCTTCATGGGGCACCCGATCACGCCGGCCACGATCGTGCTGGTGGCCCTGCTCTTCATCTCGGGAACGCAGTTCACGCTTTTCGGAATGTGGTTCGACATGGAGTCGAACAAAGACCTGCGCTAGCACGGTCATGCGAGTTTTCCTCGTCTGCGCTCTGGCCGGACTACTGGCGACCTGTACCTCGGCCGAGAGCGCGGCCTCCGTGAGATCGAAGTCGAGAGTCCGGCTCGCCGCTGCTCGCTCCTTCGCCTTCGCGATCGGCGACGGCGCGCTGAGCGGAAACCTACGCCGCCGCTACCGGAGCTTCGATCTGGTCATCGTCGACGGTGAGAACGCCAGCGCCCGCGACGTCGCCGCGATCCACGCGGGCGGGAACACGATCCTGCTCGCCTACCTCGACGCCGGCACGATCGAGCGCTACCGCAGCTGGTACGCGTCCGCCAGGCGCTACCGCCTCGACTACTGGGGCGAGTGGGGCGAGTGGTATGCGAACGTGAATGCCGCCGGCTTCCGCTCGCTGCTTCTGAAGCGCGTTGCGCCCGCGATGCTCGCCAAGGGCTTCGACGGCCTCTTCCTCGACAACACCGACATGACCGAAAGTCACCCGGCGCAGAAGCCGGGTATGTGGGCGCTTGTCGCCGGGCTCTCGCGGCTCGTGCACGCCCGCGGCGGGCTGCTGATGGCCCAGAACGGAGCGGATGTGAACTGGCCGCTCAGGCGCTTCTACGACGGCCTCAACTTCGAGGACGTCAGCTTCAGCTACGACTTCGCCAGGCACTCCTACTATCGCCTCGGGCGAGCGGCGGTCGCCGCGAGCCAGGCCGCTCTCCGCCGTTTCCGCCGCGCCGGATTGAAGGTGACGGCCACCGACTACCTTCCTGCCGGAGACGCGAGGGATACGTCGATTGCCGTTCACAATGCGTGCGCGGCCGGTGCGCTTCCCTACGTCTCGGATATCAAGCTGACACGCATCCCGGCGCGGCCCTTCGTCTGCGACTAGCCGGGTCAGCACACTCGCCGGTTCGCCCGGGGATATGATCTCGCCCGTGTCCACGGCCGTCGTAACCGGTGGAGCCGGGTTTCTCGGCTCCCATCTCTGCGAGACGCTCCTCGCCCAGGGCAAGCGCGTCATCTGTATCGACAACCTCGATACGGGCAACCTCCAGAACCTCGCGCACATCCACAACGGAGAGTTCGTCTTCCTCAATCAGGACGTCACTCAGCACATCGAGCTCGCCGAGAGCGTGGACTTCGTCTACCACCTCGCCAGCCCGGCCAGCCCGATCGACTACATGCGCTTGCCGCTGCACACGCTCAGGGTCGGCTCTTACGGAACTCACAACGCACTCGGTTTGGCCAAGTTCAAACGGGCGCGCTTCCTGCTCGCCTCCACCAGTGAGGTCTATGGCGATCCACTCGTTCATCCGCAGTCGGAGAGCTACTGGGGCAACGTCAACCCGATCGGACCGCGCGGCGTCTACGACGAGGCCAAGCGCTATGCCGAGGCGATGACGATGGCCTACTACCGCCAGCAGGGCGTGAACACTTCGATCGTGCGCATCTTCAACACCTACGGCCCGCGCATGCGGCCCTTCGACGGACGCGCGGTTCCGACCTTCGTGCGCCAGGCTCTCGACAGTAAGCCGCTGACGGTCTTCGGCGACGGCTCTCAGACGCGTTCCTTCTGCTACGTGGACGACCTCGTGCGCGGACTCATCCTGCTCGCCGAGAGTTCTGAGCACGAGCCCGTCAACCTCGGTAACCCGACGGAGATGACCCTGCTCGAGCTGGCGCAGGCGGTGGTGAAGGCGACCGCCTCCAAGAGCGAGATCGTCTTCGAAGCGCTGCCGGTGGACGACCCGCAGGTTCGCAAGCCCGACATCACCCGGGCGCGCGAGCTACTCGGCTGGGAGCCGACGATCGACCTCGAAGAGGGACTCGAGCGTTTACTCGAGTCGCTCGGAGAAGGCCGGCTCAACGGCACGACGTAGAGCCAACTGACCTCTTCCCGCGAACCGCATCCGGAGCCCGCCAAACAGCGCGCTCCGCCGGCGACTATGCCGAGACCTTTCTCTGTGTGATGATTGCGCGGTGAAACTGATACCGAGGAGCGGCAACCGAGCCGGCGCTTCCGCCGATCGAGCCCATCTGGAGACCGCGCGTACCCTCAACGAGATGCTAGCCCGCACGGTCGAGAGCTTCGCCGACAAGCCGGCGCTGATCTTCAAAGGCGAGGTGATGACCTTCGCCGAGCTCCAGCAGCAGATCGAGCGTTGTGCCGCCGGTCTGGCCGAGCTCGGCATCGGCAGGGGCGACACGTTCGGCATCGTGCTGCGCAACTGCCCCGAGTTCGTGATCCTTTCCTTCGCGCTCTCGCGGCTCGGTGCCGTCGCCGTGCCGGTGAACTACCTCGAGAAGGCAGAGCGGCTCGCCTTCATCTTCAACGACGCGGAGGTGAAGGGCTGCCTCACCTCGAAGGACTTCCTGCGCACCGTCCGCGAGGCGCAGGCGAGCGTTCCCAGCCTGAAGCACGTTTACCTACGCCAGCCCGGTGGTGACGCTCCGGCGCTCGAGGAGATCTACCGCCATCCCCTGCCCGAGACCGCGGGCCCCGAGGTGGACCCCGAAGACCTCGTGCTCTTGATCTACACAGCCGGCACGACCGGACTTCCCAAGGGCGTGATGCTCACGCACCGTAACCTGCTCTCGTCCGTCGAGTCCTGCCTGCTCGCATTCGATCTGAGCGAGAAGGACAGCATCATGTGCGTGCTGCCGATGTTTCACTCCTTCGCCTGGACGACGAACGTGATCCTGCCGATCCGCCTCGGAGCGAAGAACGTGGTAATCGAGAGCCTGCTCCCCTTCCAGCCGGCTATGAAGCAGCTCTGGAAGCACAAGGTCACGCTCGTCTGCTGCATTCCGCAGGTCTACTCCGCCCTCGTCCATCACGTTCACGGCCCCAAGGCCCTCCTGCTGCGCCTGCTCAACCCACTCGACATGGCCATTTCGGGCGCCGCCCCGCTACCGGCAGAGGTTCAGGTGAAGTTCGAGAAGACCTTCGGCACGGCGCTCCTCGAGGGCTACGGATTGACAGAGGCGGCTCCGGTCGTCTCGGTCAACCCGCGCTACGGTACTCACAAGCCGGGCACCGTCGGCCTGCCGCTTCCGGGTGTCGACGTCAAGATCGTCGACGACGACGAGCGGGAGCTGCCGACATACGAGGTCGGCGAGGTCTGCGCACGCGGCGACAACGTCATGGCCGGCTACTACAAGCGGCCCGAAGAGACGAAGGAGACCTTCAGTGCCGACGGCTGGCTGAAGACGGGCGATCTCGGCTTCCTCGACTCCGACGGCTACCTGACGCTGGTCGACCGCAAGAAGGATCTGATCATCGTCAAGGGACTGAACGTCTATCCGCAGGAGATCGAGACGGTGCTCGCCGCTCACCCGGCGGTGGACGAGGTGGCGGTGGTCGGCGTCCGCGACCCCTTGGGCGACGAGAGCGTCTACGCCTTCGTCGTGCTCGCCGAGGGCGAGAGCGTCAAGTCGCGGGAGCTGATCGCCTTCGCGCGCCCGCAACTCGCGGCCTACAAGATCCCCAAGCACGTCGAGCTCGTGGAGGAGCTGCCGAAGAACGCGCTCGGCAAGGTGCTGAAGAGAGAGCTGCGTGAGACCGCGGCGTCGAAGTAGCCCGGCATGAACCGAAAAAGCGAGCGGCTCTGGCGCGGCTTCGCCGTTCTGGCGGCGATCGTCTATCTCGTCGCCATGTGGTGCTCCTCTCCGTGCTGGTGCTCGACGCCGGTGGGCTGCGCGGGCTTTTCGACCGCCCGAAACGCTCGAAGCAGGTTTCCGCCAGCACCTAGGTCGTTCCCTTTCGCCCGGCCGGAACGTACGTCGCTGCAGCGCGCTCCCACTTTCGCTACCGTCGCAGGTATGCGGCCGCAGTGGGTTTGGATCAGCGAGGCTTTCCCGGAGGTACCGTCGGCATGATCACCCGCGCCTGTCCAGACTGGCCGATGCTGATGGAGCTCGACCCCAATCTCCAGTTCAAGCACTACTCGGCCGCTGAGGCGAAGCTCGCAGCGGAGGTGCTGATGAGAGTGCCCGATCTCACGCTCCCGAACATCGAGATCTGCTGCGACCTCGATCACCACGTCTTCTACCGCGAGCACACTCATCCCGAGCTGGCCGCCGTGCTCGGTGAGGGCGATTGGTTCGAGGTGCGCGAATGGACGCAGAAGAAGAGAGAGCAGCTGCGCGGACTGTGAGCGCCCCGGAATCGCCTTTCGGTTCAGCCGCGGGCGCCGAAGCTGAGTTCCTACCCGGCCTCACCTTGGCCAGGGAGTTCTTCTCCGAGATTGTCCAGCCGCTGATCGCGGAGCGAGCAGCGGGAGTTCCCTACGCCGCCGCCCTGATCGGCCCCGGCTCGGATGTGCTCGGTTTCGATACACCGGTCTCACGCGACCACGACTGGGGGCCGCGGCTGCAGATCTTCCTTCCCGAGCGCGAGCTCCCGAAGCGCGCCAAGTTGCTCGATCGCGCGCTGGCAAGCGAGCTCCCGAACGAGTTTCGCGGCTTTCCGACCTGCTTCTCGGCGCCTGACGCGAAGGGGCGCCGACATCCAAAGGAAAACGCCCGCTCACCGCTCGACCATCTGATCGAGATCACGTCGGTCGGCCGCTTCAGTCGCAGGCTACTCGGCTTCGACCCGCTCGACGGGATGAGCTCCCGGCGCTGGCTGCTCGTTCCGCAGGAGCGCCTGCTCGAGCTGACAGGCGGCGAGGTCTTCAGCGACTCGGTCGGAGAGCTGACCAGCCTGCGCGAGCACCTGAGCTACTACCCGAAGCAGGTCTGGATCTACCTGATGGCGGCACAGTGGCGGAAGATCACCCGCCGAGAGGCTCTGGTGGCACGGGCCGGCGTCGGTGGCGACGACCTCGGCTCGCGACTGATTCTGGCCGGGCTCGTGCGCGAGATCGTCCGCCTCGCGTTCCTGCTCGAGCGCCGTTACGCCCCCTGGGACCAGTGGTTGGCCCGCGCCCTCGTGAAGCTACGCCACGCCTCGCGCCTGCTGCCTCCGCTTTCGCGCGCGCTCTCAGCCTACGATTGGATGCAGCGGGAGCCGCGGCTGATGGACGCCTACGCGATCCTGACCGCCCTGCACAACAACCTCGGCCTGACAGAGCCGCTCGAGCCCGTGAGCGAGCGAGACGGGCGCGGATTCCTGACGATCCACGCCGACCGCTTCGCGGAGGTGCTGACAGAGAAGATCGACGACGAGGAGCTCGAGTCGCTCCTGCCGGCGTTGACCGGTGGCGTCGACCAGCTGCTGTCGAGCGATGAAGCCCTGCTCGATCCGGCTTTGCTGCTCCGCCTGTCCGGCTTCTTCTCCGGTGACTCGGCGGGCGCCACCAAAAGCCCTCCCTAACGTAGGGATCTGCGCTCCTTCCCGCGCTGCAAAGCGGGGAGGGCATTCGCTGGAGAGCGGGCATGGCCCGGATTTGGCCGCGGTCGAATACCGAGAGGAAGGCATGCAGAACCGGAGGCGTGGCGAACGGCTACAGCCGCCGGCGGCCGGGGGCGTCGAACGTCGCCGGCAGCTGTAGCTCTTCGAGGCGCAAACGGCACCGCGACGACCGCAAGCCCGCGCCGAGGAGGTTGGGGGACCGCTCTCGGTGGTGGGCTTGCGGCCATCTCCGCGAAAAGTCCGCCGGCAAAGCCGGCTATGACTTTTCGCGGCGTACCAAGAACGAGCGTTGAGCCGCGCCTGCGGCGCGCGCTCAGCGCCGGCTCCTACATGCGGGGCGAGCTGACGAGGGTTGTGGTCTGGGTCCGTAGTGGAGGCGGTTGGGGACGGCGTTGGACGAGCCGCAGCCGCGCATGTCGGCTGCAGCGGCCGGTTGGGACCGGGCAAGGAGTGTCGAAAGAGATCCTCGCTTTCGGCACGAGCTTTGGACAGTCTGGCGCGTCGGCGGCCTATTCGTGGTGGATCTACGTCCTCGAATCTTGACTCTTGGACAATGAGCGCTTATGTTGCGGTTCGCCGCGTTACCAATCGGGCGTCGCGGTCTCGCCCCCCCCCAACGCCTAGAGGAGTTCCGCGATGCGCGCCGCCCGCCGCTTTCGCCTACGGCTCTCGATCGTCTCAGGCCTATTCGCTTTCGTCTGTCTGCTCCCGGGCTCCTCGGCCATTGCCGAGAATGAAGCAAACAACACCGTCCAAGGTGTGCTCGCCAGAGCGAGGCTCGCGGCCGTGCGGGCCAGCCTGCCCGCTCTGACCGAGATCGGCGACTACCCGGATGCGAACACGCTCGGGCAGCTCGTCATCAAGCAGAACACGCTAGACAGCTGGAAATGGGTCGTCAACGACTCGGGTCAGAGCGATTTCCCCGGCTACGTGATCACGATGAAGGGCGGTCTCGGGACGGCGCCTCCCTTCACGACCGGCCACGGCGTGCCTGGTGTCGCCTATTGGCGGTATCGACCGGACGGCGCTCTCAGCTTCGACGTGGGGCTCGAGCAGGGCCAGACCCAGGTCGTGAGCAGTAGTCCAATCTGGGCCGCGACCTTCATCGGATCCGACGACTCGATCGACTACAACCCTGCCGAAGCGAGCCTACTTCTCGACAATTGTGGCCCATGTCTCGGCGCCGACACCTTCAGTACCCACGCGTCCTCGCTCCTCGGGGGAATAGGTCGAGGAAATCCTTTTTCCATGCCGGCCGCCCACTGGTGCGATGCCGCAGCCGTCTACCCGTGGATCGGACCGCCACCGCCTTGGGGATTCCCGTGCCTGGGTCCGATCATCACCCAGACCTGGAATGGGCTCTGGCTGGATGCCTCCGAGATCCCGAACGATCCCGCTTCGATGAGCACTCCGATCGCCTGGGGAGCGCAAGGCAACACCGTGAGCGCGCAGAAAACCGTCAGACTCGGTTGGGATCTCGGTGCTGCCCGCGCAGTGATCGGCTCCGATCGGATAACAACTAAGTGGGTCGACTGCCAACTCGGCGACTCCGCCAGTTGCTTGCAACCAGGGGTTTACCCTCCCTGCCCAGCCTCGCCGACGCTAAACCAGAAGTACATGGCCTACGCACGCATTCGAGCGATCTGCGCGGCAGAACCTGTGAACACAGCGACCGGCGCCTATTCGATAAGTCTGGCTGACGCCAAGTTGTCGGCACCCGGTCTCCCTTTCACCTTCACGCGCTCGTACGATTCCGGCGATCCGACCGCAGGCGAGCTCGGGCCCGGTTGGACCGACTCTTATTCCGCTTCGATCCAGCTGCAGAGTAGCGGCGACGTGATCGCGCGCTCTGCCGGCGGGCAGCAACTCCTCTTTACGGCAAACGCTGACGGCACGTACAAGAGTCCCGCAGATTCGCTCGTGACTCTGACAAAGACCGGCGACGGCTACGAGCTCGCCTACAGCGACCAGACGACGCTCTCTTTCGACCAGGCCGGACATCTGCTCTCGATCACCGACTCGAACGGAAACGCGATCTCGATCGGCTACGACTCGAATGGGCTCCGCTCGCAGATCACCGGCTCGGTTGGCCGCGCCGTCCATCTCACGCACAACGACGCCGGTCTACTGACGCAGCTCGACCTCCCCGACGGAAGAAGTGTCAGCTACGGCTACACGGCCGGTCTCCTGACCTCGGTGACCGACCCACGCGGCAACACGACCCACTACGCCTACAACGGCCAGGGTGAGCTGGTCTCGATCGTCGATGCAAACGGGCATACGGTGGTGACGAACAGCTACGACGATCAGGGCCGAGTCCTATCGCAAACGGACGCGCTCGGACGCACGACGACGTTCTCCTACGGAGAAGACGGCAGCAGCACGATCTCAGACGCGCGCGGGCACACCTGGCGCTACCTCTACGACGAAAACGGAAACCTCAAGAGCGAGATAGACCCGGACGGCGATGCGACCTCCTACGCCTACGACAACGCAGGCAACACCACTTCGGTCACAGACGCCCTAGGGAACAAGCTCTCGACCGGCTACGACGCCAAGTCGAACCCGACCAATCTCGATCTCCCGGACGGCTCGACGAGGCAGGCTACCTACAACGCCTTCGGCGATCCGATCTCACTCACCGACGGTGCCGGCAACACGACCAGCATCGAATACGACGCGCTCGGTAACCCCACGCTCGTGACCCGCGCCGACGGCTCCAAGGCTTCGTACAGCTACGACAGCCGCGGCCTTCCGGTCTCCTACACGAACCCAAGCGGCGCCACGACGAGTTTCTCCTATAACGATCAGGGAACTCTGGCCTCCTCGACGAGTGCGCTCGGCGAGGTCTCCAGCTACGGCGACGACGCCTCGGGCAATGTGACCTCGTTCGTCGACCCGCGCGGAAGCGCGCCCGGCGCGAACCCCGACGGCTACCGCTGGCACGAGACCTACGACTACGCAGGCGACCTCACCAGCCTGACCGATCCGCTCGGCGACAGGACGACCTTCGCCTACGACGCGGTCGGGAACCTGACCAGCCGGACCGATCCGAACGGACACACGACCTCCTACAGCTACGACGCGGCCAACCGGCTCGTCGCCGTCACGGAGCCCGACAACTCGACGATCCACTACACATACGACGAGGTCGGAAACCTGATCTCCCGGACCGACGCCCTCGGTCGGGTGACAACCTACATCTATGACGCCGAGAACCGTCCCGTCGTCGTCACCTCTCCCACGGGCAAGATCTGGTCGCTCGACTACGACGCCGTCGGGAACATGATCGTCATGCATACGCCGAGCGGCGGCTGGATCAACTACGTCCACGACTCACTCGGCCGGGTAATGCAGGTCAACTACTCGGATGGAACGCCTTCGGTCTCCTACACCTATGACGCCCATGGCAACCGCGCTTCGATGACAGACGCTGCGGGCACCGTCTACTACCACTAAGACCAGCTGAACCGCCTGATCCAGGTGGACGCGAGCGCCCACAAGAACGGCGCCGCCGACTCGAGTGGGGCTTACGCCTACGACGCTTCCAGCAACGTGAGCGCGCGCACGATCGGAGGGCAGAAGGTCTCCTACGCCTACAACGCAGACGGTGAGCTGGCCTCGGTGACGACGATCAAGCCCGGCAAGAAAGCCGTACCGCTCGAGACGGACTACGGCTACGACGCCGCTGGCAACCTCGTGCGTACGACGCTCCCGAACGGAGTCATAGAAGACAGAAGCTACGACCGAGCCGGCCGCCTCGTCTCCATCCACGCGACGAACGCAAACGGCGTCTCCGTCTTCGGAGCCGACTACACGCTCGATCCGGCCGGAAACCCGGTCTCGGCCGTCTTCGACAAGCCATCGGGCGCAGAAAGAGACGAGAGCTACACCTACGACGCCCTCGATCGTCTGACCGGCTACTGCGTCACGGCCGGCTGCAAGGGCGAAAACAAGATCGCCTACTCCTACGACCAGACCGGTAACCGGCTGACCGAGACCGTGGGGAAGAGCGTTACCCGCTACGCCTACGATTCCGACTCGGAGCTCCTCTCCCAGACTCTCCCGGATGGCACGAAGATCCCCTTCTCCTACGACGCAAACGGAAACGAGACCCAGGCAGGACCCTGGAGCTTCTCCTACAACCTGGCAAACGAGCTCAAGCAGGCGACGAACGGCGCGACCGCCGCCGCCTACAGCTACGACGGCGACGGAAACCGCCTTGCAGAGCAAGTCTCTGGCTCAATGCCCGAGACCACGCGCTACCTCTGGGACTCCAACTTCGGCCTCCCTCAGCTAGCCGGAGAACAGAATGCCTCGGGTACGACCCTCCGCAGCTACGTCTACGGAAACGGTCCCCTCGCCCTGATCGACTCCGGAACTACCTATCGCTACTACACGACCGACCGGCTCGGCTCGATCCGGGCCACGACAGGTCCTGCCGGCGGAGTCAGGGACAGAGGCAGCTACATGCCCTTCGGTGGGGCGCTCGCTAACGGCGGCGGCGCGATCACGAACGACAGTAACCCGCTTGCCTTCACCGGGCAGTACCTGGATCCGGTCACAGGGCTGTACGACATGCGGGCTCGCAACTACGATCCGAGCGTGGGAAGGTTTACTAGTACCGACCTGCTCGGGCCGCACGATGCGCCAGTCGCTTCGATCTACGGGTACGCAAGGAATAATCCGCTCAGATTCGTCGATCCGAGCGGGCTCGATACGTGGGGTGTATGCGCTTCGACGGGCGCCGTCTTCGATTGGCTCGGTGTTGGTGGAAGCGGGTGCATCCAATTCGGCCCGAGAGAGATTGGCGTAAGCGCTACCGAGGGAGGAGGTGGAGCTTCTGGAGGGGGCTACTTCTTTGGTTTCGGCATTCAGCACTCCAACGCCGATTGCATCAGCGACCTCCGAGGCCCATTCGTAAATACCGGTGGTAGTGCGGGAGTTATTTACGGCGGTACTGTCGACTACTCAGTTGGCTCCAACGATAAAGGACGAGCAATCCACGTTGGGCAGATAGGCTTCGGAGAGTCGACTGGGTTGGAGTCACATCTGCACGGCACTGTTACAGAGACCAGAACATTCTTCGGTAGCTGCCAATCGCGGCCGAACAAGTAAGGCTGGACGTCAGTTGAACGATCACAGTTCACAACGAACCAATCGCATTTCGGCCGCGGTCGGCCTCGATTTCCGGCGCGGAAATCTACTCTTCGGCCCTATGGCGTACAACGTGATCCCGCCGCTCGCGCAGGCTTCTGTCGCGGTAGACGGCTTGGTTCTGCAGACGCGTCATCTTCTCGCAAAGATCGGCCAATCGATAGAGATCAACATCCCGTTCGAGGACATAGAACGCGTGCGGTCGCTCGGAAACGGCGTGATCGTCTATGTCAACGAGCGCCTCTTCCCGATTGAAACGAGTCTCGGACCTCTTACCGGTTGGAAACGACGCCGTTACTCTCGAGTGGTTATTACGATTCCGGACAAGAGCGCGAGGAAGACGTTTATATCGTCGCTCGAGCGCTCGTTGGCCGGGAGAGGAGATTTTCGAGGCCCGCGGGCCGCCGTGAAGAGTACGACGCCCTTCGCACGGGCCGCGACTGTCGATAAACGTCGGGCGCTTCTCGTCCCTAGTGTCCAGCTGGCCATTGGAGTCATAGTGCTTGTGGTGTTCCTGCTCTTCCCTTTGACGGGCGTCGCGGCCGCGGACATAGCATTTGCTTTCTTGCTTGGACTCCCCTTAATCCTTCACGCCGTCGACAAGCTATATCGCTACGCTAAACGCACCCTCCGACAAACCTAGACAAGCTCTAGGTTCAATCGTCTCCTAAGTGTGGACGCGGGATAAAAGCGGGCCGAGGTTCAGGTCTCACGTCCGGCGACGGCAACTCGCTTACCTTCACCGGGCAGTACCTGGATCCGGTCACCGGGCTGTACGACATGAGAGCCCGGAACTACGACTCCTCGACGGGGCGATTCCAGAGCCCGGATCCGTTAGGTGCGATCGACTCGCCTGAGGCTTCCCAGTACGGCTACGCGAAGAATAACCCGCTCATGTACACGGATCCCAGCGGGATGGGAGCCGTTGGACAGTCCCGTATCGATTGGGGGGAATGGGTGGCAGGAGCTTTCGTTTCCACGGTCGGCGTTATCTGGATCGGAATAGGAGTGACTGCTACCGGCGCGTGCTACATATCAACTGTCGGCAGTGGTGTTGGTGACATCATTGACGTAATTCATCTGGCTCTATGTCTAGGACCCGCAGCCGCCGGCTGGGGCGGCGGAGGATCTTTGGTAGAAATAGGGGGTAAGGTGCAAATAGGAGCTATCGCCGGAACAAAGTGATCATCATAATATGAGTTCAAAACACCAAGATACTGAAGTAATGAATAAATGGTCGCCCCCTTACTGGCCAATTACGATAACGTTTACTCTATTCCTAATCTCTGCTCTCTCGGCTTTGTTTAATCTGGTAATAGGCACTATATTAGGCGTCGCGTCATTGGTCGTGGCGTTTATCAGCTTCGAAATATGGCGACGCCGAAACCCTATTACTGATTCAAAGAGCAAACAAGCTGCGAAAAGAATGTATCGCGAGTTGGTAACGGCTATCCAGCTCTTTGCGATCATTTCAGTCGTCTTCCTATTGCTCGGCATTGTGCTTCTTCTCCTCGCGGTACTAAACGTGATTTGACCTCGTACACCGGTTGTCAGAGGCAGAAGCAGCTACATGCCCTTCGGCGAGGCGCTCGCTAACGGCGGCGGGGCGATCACGAACGACGGTAACCCGCTTGCCTTCACTGGCCAGTACCTGGATCCGGTCACGGGACTCTACGACCTGCGGGCCCGGAACTACGATCCGAGCGTGGGGAGGTTTACTAGCGTAGATCCGCTTGGGTACCGGGATGCGCCGGAGGCTTCGCCGTATGGATACGCTCGGAATGACCCAACCGCGGGAAAGGACCCATCCGGAAAGGGCGCCGTGGGAGATCATTGCTGGAGCCTTACCTGTTGGCTCGCCGACCCGCGATCTTGGCGGGACATGATCTCGGCGGGGGGTGGGTGTGTCGTTTACGCGTTCGGTACGATCAACGCGACCGCCTATCTCGACTTCGTTCCGCCGCTGGCGGCGCCGAACACAGCATCGGGAGTCGCAGGCTGCTTCGGAGGGATTTCTGTTTATTACAAAGACGGATGGGTAGGTTCGCCGGGGACGGGACCTGGTTCGCCGGCCGGAATAGAACCGCCTGATATACCCAGACCCAGCGGGGGCTGATCATGAACTGGCACGTTTGGATCGTCATGATCATCGTGGGTTTCGGAATCGCGGGAGCAATACCCCGTTATCTACTCACGCGACAATGGCCGCCCAGGGAACCTACGCCGCAGCGCGAGTTGGTGGGCTTACTCGTGAACGTTATATTCGGGGCCGGGGCGGTCGTTTTCTTCCTGACGATGGGAATTGACACGCTCACTGTGATCTGCTCTACCGGCTGCTCCACCGCTTTTCTCGCTGCTGCACTTCTTTCGTGGGAGCGATACAAGTGGCGTAAAGACGCTCTTCAAGGCCGACCGGAACGTCCGTTCCCAACGATCCGAACGTACAGAAAGACCTAATAACTGACATCGATAATCAGGCGGCAATCGACGAAAGACGCGCCGCCCGCAACTCGAACGGACCATAAAAACGCCCCCGTTTTGGAGGCGAGAGGCCTTCGTGCTCCAGCCGGCTACGCGATCAGCGACTGGCGGATTGCCGTGGCAACAGCCTCGGTGCGCGTATCGGCGTCGAGTTTGGCCATCGCCTTGCGAACGTGCGTGCGAACGGTCTCGGGTGAGATGAAGAGCGCCTTGCCGATCTCCTCGTTGGAGTGGCCGTCGGAGAGCATTCGCAGGACGTCGCGCTCGCGCTGGGTGAGCTGAGCGATCTTCGCCGTGGCGGCCGGACTGGAGATGACGCCGGCGAGCACGGGATCGACATAGGTGCGGCCCTCGGCAACGAGCTGCACCGCGCGCACGATCTCGGTCAGCGGAGCTTCTTTGGAGACGAAGCCGCGAGCCCCGGCATCGAGCGCCTCGGTGAGCAGAGCCTGCTCGCTGTAGGCCGTGTAGAGGATCACGCGAGTGTCGGGCGTGCTGCGGACGCAGCGACGAGCGACCTCGATTCCGCTCATGCGCGGCATGCGCAGGTCGAGTAAGGCAACGCTCGGACGGACACGCTCGATCGCGGCCAGCGCTTCCTCGCCGTCGCGTGCCTGAGCCGCGATCTCGATACCGCCCGCGATCAGGACTTCCGACACCGCGCGCACAACGGCGGGATGGTCGTCTGCCACCAGGCAGGTGATCGCATCGGTCATTGGTTCTGTAGCTATAGCAAGTAAGGCGGACATTTGGCTATCGCTCTATTCATCGTCAACTCGGCCGAAAACTTTCGTAGTTTGTTAGCGATGTTTCCGAAATCCCTCCATACTCGAGTCCGATAGGCACCGAAAGGAAAGGCGATGAACGCGAACCAGCCACCCGACGAGCAACTGATCCGAAGCGGGCGCATGGTCGCCATCGGACGGTTGACGCCGGCACTGATTCACGAGCTCAACAACTCGTTGCTCGTACTCCTCGGAACGGCCGACCTGGAGCTTGCGATGTTGCCGCCCGGGAGCAAGGAACGCGAGCGGATGGAGTCGGTGCGCGACGCCGGTGTCGAGATCCGTGACGCCGTCTCGCAACTGGCCGCTTTCACGCGCGCGCCGCTCGAGGGCGAGCAGCGCCTTTCTCTGGTCGAGGTCGCGCGCTCGGTCGCGGCCCTCAGCCGCCGCCTGCGCCTGCAACGCGAGGTCGGCTTCGAGGACTCCTACTGTGAGGACGAGCTGTACGTTCAGGGCAACGAGGCGGAGCTAGCCCAGGCCCTACTGCACATGCTCACGAACGCCTTCCAGGCTTCGGGCACGGGTGACGCAGTTACCCTCGAGCTGAAGCGCGAAAAGGATTGGGCGGTCGCGCTGGTCGGCGATCCCGGCGCCGGTGTGCCCCCCGAGCAGGCCGAGCAGATTTTCGAGCTGTTCGAGACCACGATGCTCGACCAGCAGGGAAGCGGGCTGGGGCTCACGGCCGCGCGTGTGATCGCCCGCCGCCACGGCGGCGAGCTGGAGCTGCGACCTTCCCCCGAGGGCGCCGTTTTCGCCCTTCGCTTGCCTCTTTCTAACTAGCAGCTCGGCTCGGAACCGGTGCATTTTTCCTCGTCCGGGGGATGTGCGCTACTCGTTTTCTGGACGATGCTTCATGCGAGGGTTGGGGAGCCGTGCGATGTCATCTGGACGAACGTCTGACGTAACCGCCGAGAAGGGCTTTGGCACCGGCTTGCGTGCACAACTGGCGCGCCGGCGGCCAAGCGACGAGCCTGCGCGCGCCGAGTTGCCGGCGGATATCGGAGAAGTGCTCGCGCTATTCGAAAGTCAGAGCATCGATCCAATCGCCGTGCAGAGATTGCGAGCCGAGCTCGAGGGCTCTGTCGCCCGCGAGCAAGAGCTTCGTAGCGCCCTCGCCGAGCTCAACGAGCAACCCGACCAGAACCCGGCTCCCGCTAACGGCGAGCTACGTGCGCTCGAGATCGCTCTCCAGGAAAAGGAGCGCGAGCTGGCCTGCGAGCGCGCGGGGCTGGATGAAGAAAGGGCGGCCCTCGGCGGTCTCGAAGCCGAGCTGGCGCTCGCCAAGGCGCGGTCGGACGAGCTCGAGGAGCAGATCGAGCAGAAGGTAACCGAGCTCAAAGAGGCCGAAAACGATCGCAAGCGCTTGGAGCGAGAGCTTCGGGTGCGCGAAGCCGACCTCGCTGTCGGCGGAGCCGAGCGTAAGCGCGAGCTGGACGGACGCGAGCGGGCTCTGAGTATTCGCGCCGAGGAGTTGCTCGAGCACGAGCAGGCGCTCGACACGCATGCCGTCGAGTTGGCGGCCCAGGAACGGGCGCTGGCACTCGCAATCGACCAGCTGGCCGAGAAGAGCGAGGAGCTACGCGACCTGGAGCTATCGCTCGACGCCCGTAGCGAGGAGATCGAGGAGCTGCACCGGGCCGTACAGGCCGACGTCGAACGGCTTGCGCAGGCAACGGGCGGCGACCCGGACAAGGTAAGAGACATCGTCACGATCCTGGACACGCTCGAGGAACGCGAGAGCGCCGTCGAGGAGCGCGAGGAGGAAGCGGCGAAGGAGCTGGCGAGAGCACAGCGCAAGCTGGCCGAAGTCGAGCGGAAGAACACCCAGATGGCTAGCGTCGAGGCCGACCTGGTCCGCCGCGATCACGAGCTGAACGAGCGCGAGCGAGACATCGAGGGCACCCAAAAACTCATCGAAGAGAGGCTTCGCCGGCTCGAGCGCAAGGATCGCCGCATCGAGCAGATCGAGGCCACCTACTCGGAGCGGCTCGCCGACCTCGAGCAGCGCGAGGTGGAAGCCGACGCCAAGGAACGCCGCGCCGCCTCGATCGAAGCCGATTGCGAGCTGCGCGAGCAACGACTGGAGCGGCGTGAGCGAACGGTGCAAGAGAGCGAGAAGCGGCTGACTCAGAAAGAACAGGATCTCCAGGGCTGGGTTGGCCAGCTGCAGGGCGACCTGAGCGAGCGCGAGAACGACTGGTGGGCCAAGCAGCTCGGTCAGGCGGAGGGCAACAAGGCGTCGAAGAAGGAAGCGGCCAACGCAAGACTGCGGGTCATCAACTAGAGATACGCAGGGGGATCGATGGACGCATGGACAGATGAGGGCAGGATCTACCTCCTCGATCAGGGGCCCGTACCGACGCTGAGCGTGCTGCACGAGGACGACGCACCGCCTGAGCGGAGCGAGCTCGACACGAGAATGGTCATGATCGACGCCACGTCGATTCTGCTGGAGCGAAGCCGCTTCGAAGCGGCGACGGCACTGCACGCCTGCCAGCTCGACCTGGTGATCGGCGCAGCTTCTCCCTATGGTGACGCGCCGGTCTGGGTCAACCTGAAGGCGCCGCCGGAGCTCGTCTTCACGCTCGAGAACATGGAACGCGACGTCGCGTGGTTCGTCCGCGAGGCGATCAGCGAGGCGTTGCCGCACGGCTACGAGGTTTCGGAGTTCGTGGTGCAGGCACGCGTCCCGACGTCGCCGTACGGCGGCGAGGGACGCGCCGCAGCCTGAAGCGCTCCTGGCTAGAGTGCCCGCCGTGAGCAAGCAGCAGCCGCATGAGCAAAAAGCCGCGAGCCGCAGCTACTTCGACGGCGAGGCATCCCGTTACGAGAGCGCCCGCTGCTGGCGCCACGTACTGCGCCAGCAGTTACTGACGCTGACCGCCCTCGAGCTCCAGCCCGCTGACCGCCTACTCGATGTGGGCTGCGGAACCGGAGCGGCGGTTGAGCCGGCGACCGATCGCCCGGGCGAAGATAATCCTCTCCTTGCCGCCGCGATCTTCCCTGTTCTGCGCAGTCTTCGTGATTCTCGCGCTCTCGGGCGTGGGGTTGATCTGGAACGGCCCGCCTGCTCCCCACTGGTCGGCGAACGGCGTAGAGGCCGAGTACCGAAGCGAGGCTCGTCAGCTGACGCTGGCGCCGGGCTGGGGCTGGCCTGCCGAGCTCGGCTTCGACCCGGGTACTCCCGCTGAACCGATGCACTACAAAGCGGGCTTCGGTGCAGGGCAGGCGGACTCTCGCTGGTTCTGCTCCTGGGCGACCCGGGCGCTCGCGGAATCACTACCGGCGAGAGCGCGCCGCGCCGCACTCGAGCAACTTGCGACGACGCTGCGGAACTCTGCATTGCTCGAGGGCATGCCGCCCGGTGAACGCGAATACCCCAAGTTGATCGTCGCCGAGGCGCTCCGCGGCAAGCCGAGCGACCTCCGGCAGAGCGTCTCCGAGCAGTGCTACGTCTTCGACAAGAGCGGGCGACGAATCCCCATCGATCGAGGACCGAGTCGATCCTGAGCGGACGGTTGGCACTGTGGCTTGCCACCGAGTTGGCGATAATGCCGGCCTTGCCGCCGCGTTCGTCCCTCTACTGCGCCGCCTTCTTGATCTTCGCTCTTTCGGGCGTCGGGCTACTCTGGCGCGGCCCGGCGAACCGGGTAGGAACGGCAGCCTATGTCGTGGCGGAATACCGAAAGGAGGCGGCCACACTCCAGCTGCCACCTGGATCGCGCTGGCCGGCCAAGCTTCCGTTCACCGGGATCGGGCCGGACGGTGTGAAGGAGAGCTACGGAAAGGGCATGGGTACCAACTACGCGGACGACTACTGGTTCTGCTCCTGGGCTAAGCGGGCACTCGATCGCCGGCTTCCCGCGGCAGCGCGGCACGAGGCGCTCGCGCAACTCCCCAGCTTCCGGAACACGTATGAGTGGAAGCACTTCATGCCCCCCGATACTCGCGCCAGCGAGAACGCGATGATCGAGAAGGCGCTACGCGGTAACACAGCAGAGTTGCGCGCCAATTGCTCGTGGTTTGGAGGTAAGCAGTGACCGATACAACCGCCCAGTCCATTCGACACCATCTCTCTGTCTGGCTGCTCGTGGCCGGGATGGCCTGCGCCGGGGCGCTGATGGGCTTCGCGGCCGAGAGCCTGCGTGCGAGCGGCAGCGACTCCGTTTCGACGCTGGGTGGCGCCACCGCAATCTGGGTGACGATCGGATTCGTGCTTGTCCAACAGATCGCCCGCGTCTGGCCGGCGCGCGACCGCATCGCCTGGATCAGTGTCGTCTCGGCCGCCTACCTCTTTGCCTGGCTGAGCGCGTATCACGTTCTCTTCGGAGTCAAGGACAAGCTCGCGTTCTCGCAGGTCTGGCCGGAGGCGCGCTACTGGTTCGCGGCGGTCGCGCCCGCCTGTCTGGCGCTCGGATTCGTGGCCGTCTCGTCGCTGCGCGATGACTGGCTCGGCGACGCCTGCCTGGTGCTGCCGCTCGGCTGGTCGCTGCCCGAGGTCTATCTCGACGCCCGCGCCGGCTCGAGCTATCTAGCCATCGTCTCGATCCCCACCTTGCTCGTGGCGCTGGTACCGATCGCCAGGGCACGCCGCCGCGAGTGGAACTTTCTGATCGCCGCCGCCGTCCTGGTCGTGAGCGCGCTGATCGTCTACTTCCTGCACTCGCACCTGGCGCTGGACGATCCGTCGCGGAGCTCCCTCTAGTCCACCAAACGGCGGGAGTCAAAGCGACTTGTTGCTCCAGTACCTCCGTTCGAGCCTGCGGTCGCCGAAGGCCGTCTCGCCGGCGCAGAAGAGGACGTGCCCGTCCTGTCCGACCTTCACCGCCACGAGCACACCGAGGTTGTCGCGCCAGGAGGCGCCCTTCCAGAGCGGCCGACCAATCCGATCCCAGCGCCGCGAGCCGTTGACGCACACGAACTCGAACTCCGAACGCACGAAGCGAACCCGGCACGGGAAATGCGAAGGCGAAGCGTACGCCAAGCCGCCGATTCCGTAGAAGCCGTGAGGCGCCCTGACCAGGAACGTGTTCGCGTCCATGCGTTTGACGAAACCGATCGGGTAGCTGCTCTGCTTTCGAAGCACGAGAAAGCGACCTTCGCCGGTCCGCTGCCCCGTACGGAGCGACTTGAAGCGAAGCGAGGAGAAGACGCGCCAGATCGCGGCGCGGTCGGCCTTGCTCGCGCGCGGGCCGAAGTAGACATGGGCGTCGAGGTTCCAGCCGTTCGCCCAGACCGGAGATTCGCACCAGGAAGCGCCTCCAGGCAGCGAAACTCCGCGTATGTGCTTGAAGCTGCTTGCTCGCAGTGGGAAGTGCGTCTCGGGCTCGCTGAGCGCCGGCATAGGTCCGCCGTTCACACGCTCGATGAGGAAGACGGCCGAACGCGGCGGCAGCTTGCTCAGATCGCCGCTGTAGGGAGCGATGCTCTTCCGGTCGGCGACGGCGTTCGTGACGACGTAATACTGGAACGAGACCATCGTGTAGTTGCGGTGCGTGGCGAAGGCGCGGAACCCGTTCGGGTAGGAGAGGCGGAAGCCGAACTCGGCGTTGCGATAGGTGTGCATGCCGCCGGAAGCGCTCGCCCCCTGGCTCGGGTTGCTCCCTCCCCCGCATGAGCTGGCGACGAGGAGCACTGCGAGCGCCACAAACCCAACGAGCGAACGCCTAGACCAGGTCAGATCGGTCTCGGACATCACGGCTCGGGACCTATACGGTGCTGGTCGTGAGATCCGTCACTCACCCGCCCGCGCGCGAATCTCTTCCATGCTCCGGCCCGAGCGAACCGAGCGGTCTTTCGCGGTCACGTCCTCGCCGGAGGCGAACTGGTCGCGCTTCTTGACCAGGAGCCAGGTCTTCTCGCCGGCCCGAGCGAAGCGGATCAGCGCGAACTCGCCCGCGAGCTTCTCGCCGGCGACGATGAAGGTGAACTGTCCGCGCGCGAGTCCCTCGCGGAACGCGGCCTCGCTTCCCTCCCGATCGCTGTGGTCGAGGGCCACGAAATAGCCCTCGTCCCAGATCATCACAGTCCCGGCGCCGTAGTCGCCGCCCGCAATCACGCCCTCGAAGCCGCGGTAGTCGAGCGGGTGGTCGTCGACCATCATCGCCAGGCGCTTGTCGCCCGGGTTCAGCGACGGCCCCTTGGGAATCGCCCAGCTCTTGAGCACGCCGTCGAGCTCGAGTCTGAGGTCGTAGTGCAACTGCGAGGCCTGGTGCTTCTGCACGACGAAGCGAAGCGGCTCGAGCGAAGGCTCGGCCTCGGCTTCACGGCTCACGGCTTCGGAGTTGGGTCTCATTCGTCGCTCTTTCGCTCGTCGGTCGGTTTCCTGGCAGCAGCACCCCGCGGGGACAAGCCGATCCTAGCGTCGCAAACCCCGTGGGCCCGCCATGGTTCCAGACGCGTCAACGCGAGACCGGGCGGCGGCGGTCGCGTTTTCGGAGAGTTGATACGGTCGAGAAAGATCTCGTGGGCTTGGTGATCGCCATCATTGTCGTCGCGCTGCTCGTCCAGATCGAGCGCTCGCCTCGCTGGCCGGCTCTCGATCCCTGGCGGAAGCGCTGGCGCCCCTGGGAGCGGCTGATCGTCCGCTATATCCGCTCCGCCCCGTTCACCTACGTTCTTCTCTTCGTCCTCGCGATCACGACCTGGGTTGACCAGACAGCGCGACCGTCGATCGCCCGCAGCCTGCTGCTCGAGCAAAGCACGAACCTCCACCAGCTGAGCCGGGATCCGATACGAGTGCTGGTCGCAAGCGCGTTCTGGCTCTCGAGCAGTGCAGAGATCCTCGTCTGGATCGTCCTCTTCTCGCTCGTGCTGGCGCCGGTCGAACGCCGGATCGGTAGTGCCCGCACTGCCTTTGTCTTCGCGCTCGGCCATATCGGCGCGACGCTGCTCACCGCCGCCGGCCTCTGGCTGGCAATCCGCTACGAGGTCGTCGGAACCTACGTCACGCACGCCATCGACGTCGGCGTCAGCTACGGCTTCTTCGCGGTCGCAGCGGTGCTGGCGTTCCGTCTCTCCGGTCGCTTGCGAGTCCTTTACCTCGCCATCCCGATCGGTTATCTGACGATCACCGTGGCTGTACTCCGGGATTTCACCGATTTCGGCCACCTGGCAGCGTTTGCGATCGGTTTGGCGCTGGCGCCGCTTGTGATCCGCAGGCGAACGCGACCTTACGACCGGCTCGTTCAGGGTTCGCCGGGCTCGGAGCCGTCCTTTGTCGATAGCTAGAAGCCGAGCACTTTCTTCAACTGCAGCATCGCCGGCCCCAAAATCACCAGGAACATGGCCGGGAAGATGAACAGCACGGTCGGGAAGAGCATCTTGATCGGCGCTTTGGAGGCCTTCTCCTCGGCGGCGGCCTGGCGTTTGAGGCGGGTGTCGGTGGCCTGCACGCGCAGGATGCGGCCGAGCGAGATGCCGAGCTGGTCGGCCTGGATCAGCGAGCGCACGAAGGCGGACATCTCGGGAGTGTCCAGGCGCTGGCCGAGCTTCTTCAGCGCCTCGGGGCGGCTGGAGCCGACACGCATCTCGCCCAGCATCAGCTCGAACTCCTCGATCAGCGGGCCCTGCATGTGCTCGGTCAGCTTGTTGATGGCGCTGTCGAAGGAGAGACCTGCCTCGACCGAGACGGCCAGCAGGTCGAGCGCGTCCGGCAGCTGCGAGACGGCCTCCTCGCGCCGGTGGCGGGCACGCACGGTGACGACGTAGCCGGGCGCGATGTAGCCGACGGCGCCGAAGCAGAGCGGATAGAACACCACGGCGCTACCGCCGCTGACCGAGCCGAGCAGGAGGCCGAGCAGCAAACCGGCGCCACCGCAGAGTCCCTTGGCGGCCAGGAACGCCTCGGGGGCGACGTCGTGCATGCCGGCGCCCTGGAGCGTCCACTGCAGCGACTCGAGCGAGACGCGGGGGTTCAATCTCAGCATCGCCTTGGCTGTTTTCGCCATCAGCGGCTTCAGCGCTCGCTTACGGAAGTCGGCGATCTCATCGGTAGCAAGCGGGCGAGAGCGGCCGTAGCGGGCGGCCCGCTCGAGCACTACTTTCCGCTCCCGCGCGGGCTGACTGGCCAGCTCGAAGACGAAGAAGGCGGCGAGTCCGAGTGTGGCCGCGGCGAGAACTAGTAGCACGAGCGCACCTCCCTATCCCTTGAAGGAGACGATCTTCTTGAGCATCAGCGAGCCGACGATGATCGAGCCGACTCCGAGCGCCAACAGCATGTTGCCGGTGCTCGTGTGGTAGAGCGGCGCCATGTAGCTCGGGTTGATGAGCGAGAGCATGGCGGCGAGGAAGAACGGCAGCGCGACCAGCACGTAGGCCGACATCTTCCCCATCGCCGTCAGCGAGCGCACCTTGCGGGCGAACTGCTGGCGCTGGCGCACCGTGTCGGCAACCATGTCGAACAGCTGTGCCAGCGAGCCTCCGACCTGGCGCTGGATCGTCACCGCGGTGATCACGAACTCGAAGTTGGCCGAGCCGAGGCGATCGCTCATCTCTTTCAGCGCCTCGTCCATCGGCCGCCCCAGTGAGGTCTGCGTGAGCACGCGCCGGAACTCGCCCGAAGCCGGCTCCTGTCCCTCCTCCATCGCCGCTTGCAGTCCGGCCTTGAAGCTATGCCCGGCCTTGAGCGAGGCGGCCATCGTCACCAGCAGGTCGGGCAGCTGCGCCTCGAACGCATCGAGCCGGTGCTTCATCTTGAACCAGACGAAGCCATAGGGAAGAAAAACGCCGACGATCATGGCGATGAGCACCGCCAGCGAGCCGGCGCCGGTCAGCGAAACGAACAGTCCGAGCCCGAGCCCGAGCCCGAGCATCGCCCAGACCAGCTCGACCGTCCTCAGCGGCACGTCGGCCCGTTCGAGCATACGAGTCAGCCGCTTCCAGACGTTGAGACTGCCGAGCACGTTCTCGGTCATGCGGAAGAGCGCCGCGACCGCGCTCAGGCGCTCGCGCGTTCCCACCGTCTTCTTCTTCGTGGCCTGGCCCACGTGCGGCGCCAGCCTGGCCTGTACCCAGGAGCCTTTACGGGCCGAGGCGACCGAAGCCAGCGCGGCGAGTCCGAGCAGCCCGATCAGCAGCCCGAAGAGGATCGTGCCGGTAGTGGTAAAGGCGAACGAGGGCAGAACAGAACGCGCCGCGTTGGTCGAGCCGGCTCTACCGAGCTTGACACGGGTACTCGCCGAGCCCGCTCCCACCAGCGAGGCCTGGAGCGTCACGGTCTCGCCGGGCGCGCCGGCGCTGACGTAAGAGAGCCGCCAGCTACGGGAAAGCTCCGAGGCGATCCCCGAGTAGATGGCGCTCAAGCGGGCGCTCGAGCTCGCCAGGACGTAGTGCCCGCCGGTCGCCTGCGCCAGCGCCTGAAGCGGTTGCGGATCGAACTGCGAGCCCTCGATACCCACCGCGTAGACGACGGCCTGCGCTGCGCGGGCGGCACTGATCGCGTCCGCCAGCGTCCGCTCGGAGGCGACGTTCCTGCCGTCGGTGAGCAGGATGATCACGCGCCCCGCCAGCGGATCGGCGCGAAGCGCATGCGCGGCCTGCACAACGGCGGCGTAAAGCGCGGTACCCGACTTGGAGTCGACCTGCATCGAGCCGAGCTCGCTGCTGAGATCGGTGCTTGTACCCGAAAGCGCCGCCAGCTCGTCGGCGCTCGAGCCGAAGGCGATCAACCCGAGCCGATCGTCGGCTGCCTTCAGACCCACGAAGGTCCGCGCCGCGGCGAGCGCATCGGCGAGCGAGCGACCGGCCATCGACTGGGAGCGGTCGAGCACCAGCTCGACCGCCTTCGCCTGGCCCAGGTTCTGTGCCTGCAAACCCACGACCGGCTGCCCGTTCTCGGCCAGCGCCGGGGTGACAGAAACCGGTCGCGAGGAGACCGCGGTCAGGCGCACGGTCGGATAGGCGCTCGCATCCAGGCCCCTGATCTCCACCGATGAGCCGGCTCCGGGCGGGAAGGCAAGGGCGCCAAGCGCGATCAGAAGCGCGATCTTCGTCCTGGTCATTTCTTCTTCCCTCCCAGGGCGACGGCGTTGAAGCCGGGGCGCACGCCCGCCGGAATTCCGCCTTCACGCTCGAAGAAGTCGTTCGCGATCAAGACGTCGTTGGCGGCCAGCTTCTCGAGGAAGTGCGGCTTGAGACCGTTACAGAGAAGCGGCGACAGCAGCGTGCCGCCGCGGCGCGCGCCGTTCGCGTCCTCGTCGGGCGGTTTGGCCAGGAAGATCTCCTGCAGCGTGATCACGTCGGCCTCCATGTGCAGCACCTCGGTGATGTGCGTGATCCGCCGTGAGCCGTCAACCAGGCGCGCGATCTGAATCAGCAGGTCGAAGGCGCTTGCGATCTGCTCGCGTATCGCCCGCAGCGGCAGCTCCACTCCGGCCGTCATCACCAGCGTCTCGAGGCGCGAGAGAGCGTCGCGCGGCGAGTTGGCGTGGATGGTCGTGAGCGAGCCTTCGTGGCCCGTGTTCATGGCCTGCAACATGTCCACCGTCTCGGCGCCGCGCACCTCGCCGACGATGATCCGGTCGGGGCGCATGCGCAGTGCGTTGCGAACCAGCTCGCGGATCTTGATCTCGCCCTTGCCCTCGATGTTCGGCGGCCGCGACTCAAGCGCGACCACGTGTTCCTGCTGCAGCTGGAGCTCGGCGGCGTCCTCGATCGTGACGATGCGCTCGTCGCCGGGAACGTAGGCGCTCATCGCGTTCAGCGTGGTCGTCTTGCCGGTGCCGGTACCTCCCGAGATGAGGATGTTCAGCTTGCCGCGCACGCAGGCGGCCAGGAACTGAGCCGCCTTCGGCGTCAGCGTCCCGAAGCTGATCAGGTCGTTCATCGTGTAGGGATCGCGCGAGAACTTGCGGATCGTCAGCGTCGGGCCTCTGAGCGCAAGCGGCGGGATGATCGCGTTGACGCGGCTGCCGTCGGGCAGGCGGGCGTCGACCATCGGCGAGGCCTCATCCACACGGCGCCCGACCTGCGAGACGATCTTGTCGATGATCCTGAGCAGGTGCGCGTCGTCCAGGAAATTGACTTCGGAACGCTCGATCTTGCCGGCGCGCTCGATGTAGACGCGGTCGTAGGCATTCACCATCACCTCGGTGACCGACTCGTCGTGGAGCAACGGCTCGATCGGGCCGTAGCCGAGTATGTCGTCGGCGATCTCGCGGACCAGCTGGCGGCGTTCCTCGCGCGTCAGCGGCGTTCGATCGAGCGCGAGCTGCTCGGTAACCGCCCGCAGCACGCGTTCGGAGAGATCGTCTTCGCTCTCGCGACGTAGAAGCTCGCCTCCGAGCTGCTCGATGCAGGCGTTGTGGACGCGAGTCTTCAGCTCGGCGTAGGGATCGGAACGGCGTGGCGCCGCGGCGCCGTTGCCCGCGCTCGAGTCGAGCTCGCTCGCTGGACTTCTTTGACTGGCGATGCGGTCGTGAAGCCCCATCGTCGGCTCACGCCTTGAGCGAGCTAAGGATGCGTCGCCCGCGCTCCTGCTCGACAAAAAGCGCCCCGGCCAGCTCGCGCAGGGCGCGCGAGAAGTCGCAACCCGGCTCGGCGACGACGGCCGGGGTGCCGCGGTTGACCGAGAGAGGAACGACCCGATCGACGGGAATCGACTTCCAGACCGTGCTCTCGAGCGCCTCCTCGACCTGGCGCTGCTTGATGCCGACGCGGTCGTTGGAGCGATTCAGGAGCACCCGTACGCGCTCTCGCGGAAACGACAGAAGCTCGAGCGTCTGCAAGCCCAGACGCACGTTCTTGAGCGTCGGGATATCGAGACTGGCCACGAGCAGCAGCTGGTCGGTGCGGTCGAGCGTCGAGAGCATCGGCCCGTGGAAGAAGGGCGACGTATCTACGACGATCACCTCGTAGGAGAAACGGGCAACCTCCAGCAGGCGTCCCACCTTCGACTCGGTCACCAGCTCGGCGTCCTCGGGCCGCAGCGGCGCCGGCAGGATGTCCAGGCCACAGGAGTGCTTGATCGTGTAACCGGCCAGCTTGTCGGAGTCGAGCTCGCCCGGCGCAACGACCAGATCGAAGATCGTCTTGTCGGGTTCGAGCCCGAGCATGATCGCTGCGTCTCCGAACTGGAGATCGAGATCGAGCAGCAGCGCCCGCTTGCCCTCGTTGTGGGCGAGAGCCGCACCGAGGTTCGTCGCTATCGCCGTCTTTCCGGTCCCGCCTTTGGGCGAGAAGACGGTGACGATCCTGCCCTCGGCAGCGGCGATGGCTTCAGGCCGCTTGCTCGAAAAACAGGCCTTGCGAATGGCGAAGACGACGTTCTCGAGCAGTTGCGGTAGCACCAGAACGTCCGCAACCCCGGCGTCGAGCGCCTCGTCCAGCAACGCCGAGGCCTCGCTCGAGCTGATGAGAATGACGGGAGCTCGCGTCAGCTCGCGAATCGCCGCCAGCTCGTTGATCGGCAAGACGGGGCTACGGGTCGCGTGCAGCACCACCTGCAGGTGTCCACCGGCCAGTATCGGCGCAGCCATCGCTATGTGCTCGCTCCTGCCCACCAACTCCAGCTCTTCGTTCGCCGCGAGTGCCTCGAGCAACGGCTCGAGACCGTCGCAGGCGCCCGTGACGTATATGCGGATGGAATCACGTGGCCAGTCGTTCATCATCGCGCCCCCTGCATCGCTTTGTGCAAGGTGGCGGCGCTGACGCCCTCGGCCGCGATCGTGGCAGCATCCCAGAGCGTCTCCGGGCTGTCACCCGCTCGGGCCGGCGGTCTCAGGGCCAGCGACCACTCGCCGTTCTTGGCCAGGAAGAAGAGCTTGTTCGCCTGCGTGTCGGTGACACGCAGCTGCACTGTGATGGTCGAGGCTGAGTTTGAGCCGATGCCCGACCTCGTAGTACTTGCGCTCGGCGCGTCCAGAACGAGGATGTCACGCAGCACGGTCCTGCTCACGTGATGGGACGATCCTTCAGGCACCGCCCAGGTGCCTATGACGTCCACCTTGTCTCCTGTCTTAAGCGTCCCGGCCAGAACCTGCGAGGGATCGGCATCGATCTCTATCGCTCTCTGGTTGCCGGTCAACTGGCCCCGCGAGCCCTCGGCGCCGGCTTGTCCAAAGCGCCTCGCCGACAACTGCTCGCCCTGGTAGATCGTTCCGGTCACGTAGCTCGACGCGATCTCGCTCGAAGTCGAGATTGCGCCCGGAACCACGTTCCGGCGCTCGACGGCCACCTTGTGCACGTAGTTTCCGCCAACTACGTCATCGCCCGCCGTACCGGCCGGGATGTCGCGAGTAGCGACGTAGACCTGCTCCGTGTTCTGGCCGTTCTGAACGTGGTTCTTATACTGCGTGACGTACGCGCTCACGAGGACGGCAGCGATAATTGCCAGTCCAAGCGCGATCAGAATATTACGTAGGCGGTATTTCATTTGCGGTGCGTCCTTTCTCGGCCATTACTAGATCGGAGTCCGGCGCAGGCAAGATCTATCTCCGGATTCGGTATTTGCGGTTCGTTTTGTGAAATGTTCATGCGTTTCTAACGGTGCGTTTGATTGGTGCGTGCCTGGGCGCCTTCTCCTGACGGAGAGGCAGCCTTTCTTCATTCGACCCGCTCGGTCGTAGAGCTCGACAACTGACCGGATTTGATGACGACTCCCATCAGACTTATCGAGTAGGGATACTTCGCGGTGACGGTCACATCGGCGCCTGGAGTCCAGCTGGATGTCACCGTGACGATCAGGTTGCTCTGATTGAGATCGGAGGCTGAGGCGCGTACTTCGGAGACGGCGGCGCCCACGGGGTCGCTCGCCTCTCTGGAGACGGCGGCCCGGCGTGCGCCCGCCCGTACCGAGTCGGTCAGCGTCAGGTAGTTGTTGAACGTGATACCGAACTGCACGATCCCGAAGAGCACAACGCAGAGCAGCGGCAGGACGATTGCCGCCTCGACCATCGACTGGCCCTGCTCGCCGCTGATCTTGGCTCTGGTTCTCATTTCCCCCTCGTCCCAAAATGGCCGGGACGGGCCTTCCGCACCAGAAAGGCCCGCCCACGTCTCGAGCAGTTAGGCCGGAATCAACTCCACCACCCGCTCAACGGCCACCGAAACACCGCCGGAGAGGATCACGAACACGACCGCGACGCTGATCGTAATCACTGAGAGTACGACCGCATACTCGGCGACCGTTTGTCCAGCCTCGCGCTTGCGGCTTGAGCGACTGAACGAACAGATCTTCGAGAACGGTGTCATTCGTGTTCCCCCTCATCCCCCCCGGCGGATCTTCTTCATGACAGGCATTTGCGGTGTTTCGAATATGTTTTCTTATGTCGGAAGCACAGCTACGACTTTGTCGATAGCTTTCGTGATTCCACCAGAGAGCGCTGTGAACGCGACTAAGCATGCGATCGTGATCACGGCCAGAACAACGCCATACTCGGCCATTGTCTGTCCTTCTTCGCGCCTCCAGTTGTCCCGAATCAACTCGAATAGATCCGTGAACGTCATACCTCTGACACCCCCTTCCCATCGCACAACAGGAGGAGGTTTGCATTTGAGCAGAACGAGAGACGGAAGTTAGCCCCCAGATCCGTCTCATCGTTCGACACATGCGGTGCACTTATAACTGCCACGCCGTAAAACCTCCCCCTAGTGTTTCGTGGCGTGGCCGCGCCGCCGTGTTTGATTGCGGTTCTGCATCGAGAAGGATTTCAATACTTAGAATCCCTCAAGACAGTGATTCCCGAGTTAATTCACCCTTTCTAGCGATCGTTCGCGTTCGTCTTCGCGATTTCACCTTATTGGGGGAACCGCGAAGCGTGAAGGCGATCGCATAGTGAGAACAAGTCCCACCGCGGCTGGGAACGAGTTGCTATCCGCGTCGATGTATGGCGGAGATGTGAAGAGGGGGAGCCGCAAATGAGGAAGAGGGGGAAGCCTGCGCGCGAGCAGGAGGTCCGAAGCTGGCCGTCGCGCGCCGAGCAGACGCGAGAAGATACCGCGCCAGAGCCGGAATCCTCGCTCGAGGACGACGGCCTCGTTTTCTGGCCGTCCAGTTTGGGACAGCCCGAAGGACCACGACTCGTACAGGTCGGGCCACGACTGCGCCGCCAGGAACCCGCAAAACCGCAGCCGCCACGGCCTCGCCGCTTGGCGACCACGCTTCTTTTCGCCTTGCTCTTCTTCGCCGGCGCCGCCCTAACCGCAGCGGCCGGAAACGAGGTCGCGACAATCGTCGCCTCTAATACGCAGAGCGCCGAATCGCAGGGCAGCACGACGACCGATCCCACCGTGAGCCCTAGCGGCGGCGGCGCGACTACGAGCACAGACCCGGCGCAAGCAGCCGGCTCAACTCAAACCAGTACGGACGCCGCAACCACGACGACCGAGCCCAGCTCGCAGACGAGCACCGATGGCGCGACTACGACAACCGAGCCCGGCTCGCAGACGAGCACCGGTGGCGAAACAACAACGACCGATCCAACTTCCGCAGCCGGGCAGAGCTCGAGCGACACGACAACGACCGACGCGACCAGCACCGATACGAGCGCAACCGCAACTACATCCGGCGGCGGCCAGCCGACGGACACCGGAACGAGCACGAGCCCACCCGACTCGAGCACAACCACAACCTCCCAACCGACAGGGAGCGCGCCTGCTACCACGACGGCGGCGGCGGGCACACAGACGGTCACGGCGCCCACGAGCACGACCGTCGAGCCGGCAACGCAGCCGCAGCCGGTGCTGGCGCCGCAGCCGGAGGCTCAGTCGCCCGGAAAATCGCCCGCTCACAAGCGCGCGTGGCGAGCGAAGAGCACCTACGTTTCGCTCAGGACCGCGCCGTCTCCGCATCAGATCGAGCCGGAGACAAATCCCACCCTCGGGCTGGGTGCGGTGCGCTGGATCAATCAGCCGCTACCCGATCCGACTCCGCCCTCGCTCCGCCTAACCGCTCAGTTTGCGCGCGAACTGCGAGCGACGAGCGCGGCGAACGGACTCGACTGGTGGTTCTTGCTCGCCGTTCTCCGCGCCGAGCGGTTGGACGGCTCCGGTCAGGTCGAGCAGGCGGTCATCGATCGCGAGGCCGCGGTGCTCGGACCACTTCACAACGGCGTCGGCGACCGCGCCGCGGCGCTCGCCTACAAGCACGACCAGGTCTTCGCGGAGCGCGTGCTGGTGCTCGAGCACTACTACCGCGCGCTCGGCTTGAAGGCGCTGGTCGAAGGGCTGGCGGCCGACCGCGACGTGCTGGCAGCCAGGATTCTCGCCGATCCGCGCATCGACATCTATCCGGGCGGTCGCGACGACATCTCCTCCGGCCGTGTCGACGTGCGCGTGCTGGCGATGATCGCGTTTCTGTCCGAGTCGTTCGGCGATGTTCGCGTCTCCTGCCTGATCACAGGGCATCGCCTATACGCCCGCCCGGGCGTGATCTCAGCGCACATCTACGGCCGAGCCGTGGACATAGGCGCGCTGAACGACATCTCGATTCTCGGTCACCAGCAGCCTGGCGGAGTGACCGAGCAGGCGGTTAGGCAGATCCTGTTCCTGCCCGCCGAGATGCTGCCGCGCCAGGTCATCTCGCTGCTCGGGCTGGGAGGACCGTCCTTCGCCCTGGCGGACCACTACGACCATATCCACATTGGCTACTAGAAACGCATTCCGAGATGAGATACGCGGACGGGATCCCGTCCTGACCGTATACCAGCGCGGCGGGCGCGTATTCTGCGAGCGTTGTCGGCTGGCCGACAGACCGCTCGCGCGCCTGCGAGGACTGCTCGGCCGACGCTCGCTCGGCTTCGACCAGGGACTGCTCCTGTTCCCCGCAGGAGCGATTCACACGGCCTTCATGCGCTTTCCTATCGATGCCGTCTTCCTCGACCAGGAGTGCTTCGTGCTGCACATTGCGCACGATCTCGCTAGCTGGCGAGCGGCTGCCAAGCTCGGCGCCAGGGCCGTTTTGGAAATCCCCGCAGGCACCGCACGCCTGCGCGGGCTCGAGCTCGACGAGAGACTGCTGTTCGTGTCTCGCGATGACGCCGTCGTGCGCGAGCGCAAGCCGATTTTGCCCCCTCGAAATATCAGCGAGGCGGAGCTCGTGGGCTTCGCCGGTCCTCAAGGGAGGTAAGAAGATGCTGTTACGCATTCGCCTCCGACGGCGATCGCGCGAGGAAGGGCAAACAGTCGTACTCGCGGTGATCGCGATGGTGGCGCTACTCGCTCTGGCCGCGTTCGCGATCGACGTCGGCTACGTCTACTACGCTCACCGCTCGTTGCAGGCTTCGGCCGACGCCGCGGCGCTGGCGGGAGCCCAAAAACTCCCCGATGCCAGTGCGGCCACGGCGACGGCCAAGCAGTTCGGCACCGGCGCAACGGGCAAGAATCAGTTGCGGAACATCGGCGACGTCACCGAGTCGATCACGACAAAGTGCCTCTCGAGCCTGCCGGGCTGTAACCCGGTGAATGCGGTTGTCGCGCAGGAGACCGCGCAGGTACCGACGTTCTTCGCGCGCGTGCTCGGGATCAGCTCCATGACCGTGACGGCCAAGGCGACCGCCTGCTCGTACTGCGGCGTCAAGCCGCTCGACATCATGTTGGTGGTCGACCGCACGGGCTCGATGTGCATGGATCACTGGGGCAACAACGATCCGGCCTGCACGGACATGAACAACGAGAAGACCGCGCTGAACGAGTTTCTCGGCTTCCTCGAGCCGGCGCGCCAGAGGGTCGGGCTGGTGGTCTTCCCGCCGGCGTCGAGCCTTTCGCAGAAATGCAGCTCGCCGAGCGACTCGAACTACAACTCGACCTCGAGCCCGTACGTGCTCGTGCCGCTCTCGAACGACTTCGCCACCAAGGCGGGCGTTCTCAACACCTCGTCGTCGCTGGTCTCGACGATCAACTGCCTAAAAGCGGCCGGCGACACTTCGTACGCGACCGCGATCGAGAAGGCCCAGGCCGAGCTCGTTGCGCACGGGCGAGCGGGTGTCGACCGTGTGATCATCTTCTTCTCCGACGGCGCGGCCAACATCGGCCCGACCTACTACTCGTCGACATCGCCTTACCGCAAGCAGCCCTGTCATCAGGGCGTCAGCTCGGCGGGAACGGTGAAGTCGAGCGGAACGGTCATCTACTCGATCGGCTACGACCTCGACGCCCAGGACGGCGGCGCCAACGTCTGCCGCTACAACGGCTTCACGGGCCCGCTCGAGACGCCGTCGATCAGCGCCTACTCGGCCTTGCAGCAGATCGCCAGCTCGTTGACTCACTTCTACGTGCAGCCGAGCGCGGGCGACCTCAGTAACGTCTATCTCGAGATCGCCGCGGACTTCTCACGCGGCGCCTCGGGACTTATCGACAACAGCACTTCGTAGGTACAAAAGGAAGCTCCGGGGGGGACCGGCACCGGTTCTCCCCCTCTTCCCCACCGCTCGGTTCCTCTCATCTCGACGTTCATTGCGCGTATACCCGGCAACGGATGCTGCGATCATGAGAGCGATGGACGGAGATCGAGAGAGGCGTACGCTCGAGATAGCGCGCGCCGAGGCGAGCTTCCGCGTCTCGCGCTCGAGCGGTCCGGGTGGTCAGCACGCGCAGAAGAACGAGACGCGGGTCGAGGCCTACCTCGAGATCGACTCCTGCTCGCTCGACGAGCTGAGCAAGGAACGCTTACGAGAGCGCTACGGTCGTACGGTTCATGCCGTCTCCCAGGACGAGCGCAGCCAACTACGAAACCGCGAACTCGCGCTCGAGCGTCTGCTCGAGAAGATTCGGCTGGCGCTGAAGCCCGAGCCGGTGCGTACCGCGACCAAGCCTTCTCGCCGCGCGATTCTCAACCGCTTGACCGCGAAACGCCATCGCTCCCTTGCCAAGCACCTGCGCCGCCGCCCCGGCCCCGAGGATTGACCGCTCTAGACGTCGAATCCGGACTCGAGCTGCTCCAGCCCGGCGTCGAAGAGCTCGAAGTAGTCGGCCTTCGGGTCATCGATCACGGCCAGCATCGTCGACATTCCAACTCCGATCAGTGCCCCGGCGAAGGTGCGTACCGCCAGCTCGTCGGGACGGCGCCCGGCGCGCTCGGCGATCACCACGGCCATCATCTGCATAGCGTTCGCGAGCTCTTCCAGCATACGCGCCCTCAACTCGGGGTTGGAGAGCATCAGGCGCGTACGCTCCCGCTCCTGGGCGAGTTGCTCGGCCGACAGCTCAGAGAAGACCGAGCGGATCGCGGTCCGGATCGCCTGGATCGCGCCGAGCTGCGGCGGTTGGGCTCGAAACGCCTCGATCAGCGGAGCGTCGTAGGCATCGAAGATCAGCAGCTCTTCCTTGGTCGGGAAGTAGCGGTAGAACGTGCTCGCAGAGACCTCGGCCGCCTCCGCGATCTGCTCGATCGTGGTCGCCTCGTAGCCCTGCTCTCGAAAAAGGCGTAACGCCTCGGTCTGGATCGCTGCTACCGTCCGCGCTTTTTTGCGTTCGCGCAGACACGATTTCGCCTTCTTGGGCTCGGGCGGGCCTAACGGCGGCGGGTCGGTCTCAGCCGGCGAGCTCATGACCTAATTCTGGCTGTCCGCCAGGCTGTTTCGTACTCTCGCGAGCCCGGCCGGGAAGGTAGACGGAAGCGAGCACGGCGCCGAGCAATCCGCCGGCGGCGCAAACCCACAACATCACACTCATACCGTGCACGAAGGAGCCCTCGACCGAGTCGAGCAGTGAGGACGAGCCGATCTTGTGCGCCTCGGCGATGCCGCCGACGACGCTTCCGCGCACAGCGATGGCAGCTCGAGCCGGCAGCCCGGCCAGGTCGAGCCCGCCTCGATAGACGGTGTTGAGAACCGACCCGAGCACCGCGGCGCCGAAGGTGCCCCCCACCATCCGTACCGCCTGGATTACGCCCGAGCCGGATCCGGCTCGCTCCGCCGAGAGCGCTCCCAGCGCCGCGTCCATCGCCGTAGGCATCGCCAAGCCGATACCGGCGCCGCAAAGGGTGATCCAGGTCGCCAGGAAGAGCTCACTACTGGCTCTGCCGGTGGTCGCACCCATGGCCATCGCCACCGAGAAGAGCACGAACCCGAGCCCGACTGTCAGCCTGGCTCCGGCTCGGTCGGCCAGCCGCGTACCGATCGCGGCCGCAACGATCAAGCCGCCGATCATCGGCAACAGGCGCAGACCAACACCTTCGGCGTTGACGCCGAGCACTTCCTGTAAGAACGCCGGCACCGCGAAGAGAAGGCCGAACATGGCGAAGGACATCACCGTCGCGAGGATCGTTCCCCACCTGAAGCCCGACGAGCCGAACAGTTTTAGGTCGACCAGCGGGTCGCGTACGCGTCGCTCCAAGAGGACGAAGAACACGACCACGGCAAGCCCGCCGATCATCTCCGCAAGCGCGCTCGAATTCCCCCAGCCTTTCTGCCCGGCTTCGATCATGCCGTAGGTGAGCAGAGCGAGCCCTACCACACAGGTGAGAATGCCGAGCGGATCAAAGCGCTGCGCCTTCTCGCTGCGCGACTCCGGCTGGAAGACGATAACCGCCACGAGCGCGAGCACGACCACCGGCAGGTTCATCAGAAAGACCCAACCCCACCAGTAATGAGTCAGCAGCCAGCCGCCGAGAATCGGGCCGATGGGATAACCGAGCATCGTGGCGGCCATGATCGTTGCGATCGCTTTCCCGCGTTCCCCTTCGGAGAACAGCACCGGTAGCGCGCCCAGGATCATCGGAGTGGCAATCGCCCCGCCGAGCCCGAGCACGACCCGAGCGGCGATGAACTCGCCCGGCGTGGACGAGTAGGCACAGGCAAGCGAGCCCAGTCCGAAGATGACGAGCGCGATCACGAGCATCTTCTTGCGCCCGAAGCGATCGCCCAGCATCCCGCCGGGCACCATCGCCGCCGCGAAGACGAGCGTATAGGCGGCGAAGAACCACTGCGCCTGACTGGTCGTGGCACCCAGCTTCCCTGTCAGCGTGGGCAGCGCCACACTCAGTACCGTCGCGTCCAGCCCGATCGCCAGCGTCGCCGGCACGAACGCCGCCAGTACCCACCAACGCCTGCTCCTGATCTCCGCCACCGCGGCCTCCCGTCTTGGTCGTTACTGATAGTAACTACTATTTGGTAGTCACTGTCAAGTGGAAGTGACCCTCATCAGGCTGTGGCTACCGACTCGGCCTCAGTCCTCGCGAGCAGAGCGGTCCATCGCCTGCCTAGTACCGGCGAAGCTCCTCGCCCGCCACAGCTGGACTTCGGCAGGCGTTCGCGCCCGGCAGGATTTGAACCTGCGACCTCTGCCTCCGCAGGGCAGCGCTCTATCCCCTGAGCTACGGGCGCCAGCCCGACTAGTCTAGCCACCCCACGCGCACGAGCCGTCGCGTCACGCGATCAAGACGAGCGATACGACTCACTCGACGGTATCCGTAATGCTCCGCAGCGCGGACTCCGGGCGATTCTACGATCGGGCCGCCTCCGCGGAAAGAGCAGGCGCCCGGCAGCGTGCCGAAGTTTGGCTCATCGTTTCGATTGACGACCAGCACTACTTGTCTTGTCCGGGAAGGAAGCGGATTTCTGGCGCTAGGATCGGCGGGCGTGGCCCTCTACTTGACCGAGGCGAATATCGCCGCCCTACTCGACGCCGAAGTGGCAAACGACGCCATCGAGGAATGCGAGCTCAGAATGGCCGCTGGAACGGTCGAGGTGCTTCCGCGTGTGCGACTCGGGCTCGAAGGCGGGGCGATGACCCTGATGGCGGCGGCCGATCGCGAGCTTGGGCTCGCCGGATCGAAGAACTACGTCGCCGGTAGAGACAGATCTTTCCGGCCCGTCGTCTTCCTCCACGACGAGCGCACGGGCGAGCTGGCGGCAGTCATCGAAGCCCGGCGTTTGGGACAACTCAGAACCGGTGCCGCCAGCGCCGTCGCGGCCCGCCGGCTGGCTCGACCCGGCGCGAGCAGCCTGGGAATAATCGGCTGCGGCTACCACGCGTTCGGTCAGGTGGAATGCATCCGCGCTGCCTTTCCGTCGATCACGCGCGTACGGGCGTTCTGCCGTACAGAGAAGCGTCTCGGCTCCTTCTGCGAGCAGGCCGGCGCCGAGCCGGCGCGCGACCACAAGCAGGCGGCGCAAGCCGAGATCGTCGTTACCGTCACCAGCTCGCCCGATCCAGTACTGCGGGGTGAGTGGCTTCGCCCGGGAACGCTCGTCTGCGCAGTCGGCGCCAACATCGCCGCTCGCCGCGAGCTCGACAACGAAGTGCTCGCACGAGCTTCGCTCGTCTGCTGCGATCTCCGGGCCCAGGCGATGGTCGAGTCAGGCGATCTGATCGAGCCGGTGGCAGGCGGCGTTCTCGACTGGCTCGAGGTGCACGAACTGAGCGAGCTCGTCAGCGGCGCGCTGATCGGGAGACAGTCGGAAGAAGACATCACCGTCTTCAAGTCAAACGGCATCGCCGCCTGGGATCTGGCACTGGCCGCGGTGGCAATCGATCGCGCCCGAGCCGAAGGACGCGGTCTCGAGATCTGAGAGTCTCGCCGGTCGGCGCGCGCTATCCTCAGCCGGTGTCGAGAAACCCGGGAAATCGGCGCTTCGCCGAGCGCACGCTGCTTGGCATCGACGACGAAGGTAACGAGGAACGCGTCCTGGTCTGGGTCGAGTACCAACCCGGAGCCGTCTGGGCCGTTGGCCGGGTCGTAAACCAGCATCTTCGCCCCAGCGACGAGCCCCGCAGCGACGACTTCATCTTCCAGGGCTACGAGCTGGACGATGCCCTGAACGAGGCAAACGCGGCACTCGACGACGATCTGCGCGTCTCGAGCGAAGAGGGGATCGAGCAGAACATCCCGCCATTCACTCGCGAGGAGATGATCGAGCCGCTCGAGCGTTGGTTCTTCCATCACAGTGAGGACGAGGCCGACCGCCGAGAGTAACGACGCGGGCAAGGGTGAAGCCTTGCTAGGTTCGCGCCCTCATGCTGATCAGGATCGGACACACACCGTGCCCCGGCGACGCGTTCATGTTCTGGGCGCTCCTCGCTTCGAACAAGGTCGACGTGGGGGAGTTCGAGTTCGAACCCAGAGCCGAAGGCATCGAGACTCTCAACCTCTGGGCTCGGAAGGGCAAACTCGAGGTCACGGCACTCTCGGTACCCGCCTATCCGCATGTGCAAGAGCGCTACGTCTTGCTCCCGCACGGCGCGAGCATGGGCACCGGCTACGGGCCGGTGGTCATCTCCCATCGTCCGCTCGGGCGCGAGCAGCTGCGCGAGGTCGAGATCGCCGTCCCAGGCAACACGACGACGTCCTTCCTGGTTCTCCAGATGTACCTGGGGCAAGACTTCCGCTATCGGGTCGTGCCCGCCAAAGGGATCCTCGACGAGGTGAAATCGAGCCGCGCCGAAGCGGGACTCGTAATCGGGGAGAGTCAGCCGACCTACCGAAGCGCCGGTCTCGCAAAGTCGCTGGACATCGGTGAGTGGTGGCTGTTGGAGACGGGATTGCCGCTTCCCCTGACGGTGAACGTCGCCCGCCGTGACCTCGGGCTCCATCTTCCTAAGCTCTCGAATGTGATTCGCGATTCGATTCTCGCCGGCTTAGGCGACCGGCGCCGAGCAATGGCCTACGCCATGCGCTTCGGCCGCTCGAGCGACGCCGTCATAACCGATCGTTTCGTAGGTATGTACGTAAACGAGCTCTCGTTCGACTTCGGCGATGAAGGCCGTCAGGCGATCGCCGAGCTGCTCAAGCGAGCCCAGGCGATCAACGCCTTCGAGCGGCCGGTCAAGATCGAGTTCGTCGCTTAGAGCGCCTAACGGAATGAAAACCCGTCGACTGGGTGCGATCGGTGCGTGCGATGCAAGGACACAGCGTCTCGTTCGTAGCCAGCGGCTACGGGCGAGACCGAGGACGCAGTCAGCGTG
>JBEKLL010000018.1:0-44349 GCA_050010215.1 Gaiellaceae bacterium
TATGCCTACCAGTGGCAACGCTGCAACAGCTCGGGCTGCGCGAACATCTCCGGGGCGACCAAGAACTACCACGTGCTCGTCTACGCCGACGCCGCTCACACCATCCGTATCGTCGTCAAGGCTACTAACGCCTACGGCTCAACCTCTGCAACCTCGAACCGCTACCCGGCTTCGGGAACCGTCATCGGCCTGCCGCCCAAGAACACCAAACTGCCGATCATCTCCGGCACCGCCAAGCAGGGCCAAAAGCTCACCGCCTCGAAGGGTTCCTGGACTAACTCACCTACCTCCTACAAGTACCAGTGGCAGCACTGCGACAGGTCGGGCGTGTATTGCGACGATATCTCCGACGCCACCTCTTCCGATTACACCGCCGGCGCTGATGACGTCGGCATGATCTTCCAGGTCGTCGTAACGGCCGCCAACTCATACGGTTCGACCGACGCGGTATCGAGCCGGTATCCGGCAATCGGAACCGTCTCCTCCGGTACCTCGCTCGTCTGGTCAGACGAGTTCAACGGACCGGCCGGCAGCTCACCCGACAATGCGAAATGGACCTACGACACCGACTGCCCCGGCTGGTGGACGCAGGTAAATCAAGAACTGGAGTGTTATACGGATCGGACGGATAACGTTCGTCAAAACGGCAGTGGCCAGCTGGAGATAGTTGCCCGGAACGAGTCTTATTACGTCGGCTACCCCTATACGTCCGGGCGCATCCTGACTCAGGGGCGTTTCTCCACCACCTACGGACGCTTCGAAGCAAGGATCAAGATCCCCTCCGGCGAGGGGTTGTGGCCGGCGTTCTGGATGCTCCCGACGAATTACGTCCCGGGCGATCATTGGTTCATGCACGGTGAGATCGACGTGATGGAAAGCTTCGGGCGTGATCCTTATCAGACAACGATTGCCGGGTCGATTCACGGCCCCGAGTGCACACCCGCCTGCGTAGACAGTTGGGCCAGCACAAACTACTCGCTCCCGGGCGGTGCCTCGTTTGCCGACGGCTATCACCTCTACGCGATCGATTGGTCTCCGGACAAAGTCGACTATTACGTCGACAACGCTCTCTACGCCACGTATACGCCGAGCAGCCTTCCCTCCGGAGCCTGGGTTGTCAATCAAAATCAGCCCTTCTTCCTCCTCCTCAATCTCGCGGTCGGTGGCAGAGGGTCGGTATCTCCTCCCCCAGGGAGCTCCGCTTTCCCGGCGATGATGCTCGTCGACTACGTCCGCGTCTATAGCCACTAAAAACCTCCGGATAAGCCTCCGATCGGTTTTGGAGCTAGGCGGATTCGAACCGGTTGCTTCTCGCGTCTCCGGCGAGCTGCTAGCCGTTCAGCGCCGGCGGGGATAGTGCTTCGCACAGACCCGGAGAGCAATGGGCGACCAGCGGCTCGAGGCGGTTCCGGGAGACCAGACGCGCCTGTCCGCACGGAATCGCCGGCCAGCGACGCGAAATGGAGCTAAACGGAGCACGTTCAAACCCTCGAGCCAAGGTTGAGCTCTCTCGGCTCGGCGCGCTCCACGACGAGTTGCCCCGCAAAGCGCAGGCCAATCCTCGTGAACCTCACCCAGCTCCGCCCAAGGTGAGCCCAGTACTCGAGACCGTGACACTGGTGCTCGAGCTAGCGGGAGAGCCGATGCGGGCGAGCGAGATTCATGCCGCCGCTTGCGAGCTCGCCCGTAAGCCATTGCTTCGGAAATCGGTGAAGGCAGCACTCGCGGCAGACGTTTCGGGCGAGTATCCGCGCTTCCGAAGGGTACGCCATGGGGTTTACCAACTCGCTAGAGAGGCCAAGCGCTGCACGAGTTGAGCCGCGTTACCCGCAAAGCCCCGGATGATCTGTCGTCGGGCGAAAGCGCGCTCGCCTTGCGGCACCGCGGCGCAGAGCGGCTTCTCGGCCGGCAACTCCAACTCCCTGCGAGCCGAACGGCGGCGTTGCGACGAGGCGAAGGGCAGAGTAACTTGAACTCAGGTTGCGATCTGGGCACGGTGCTTCTCTCGCGTTCTAGAAAGACGCCGGCCGACTTGCGATTCCGTCTGACCTCGATCACTCAAAGAGAGGATCCTCCGTCATGAACAAGGGCCGCCTCGTTACCTTCCTGGTACTAGCGTTTCTGGTAATCGCCACGGGTCAGCTCCTCGGAGCGCGTCGCGCCGCGAGCGCCACCGCGAGGTCCGCCACCGCGTCGACCATCACCGCCGTCAGTGCCGGCGGCAGCGACGCCTGCGCCCTGCTCTCCAACCACACCGTCAAGTGCTGGGGCTCTAACGGCGCCGGCCAGCTAGGCAAAGGCGGGCCCAACAGCCTTACGCCGGTTGCGGTCAGCGGCCTCACGACCGCCACCCAGATCAGCGTAGGTGACGGATACGCCTGCGCCCTGCTCTCCAACCACACCGTCAAGTGCTGGGGCGACAACTCTACGGGTGAGCTCGGAAACGGCACGAAAACTAAAAGCTCAACCCCGGTTCAGGTCAAGGGCATCACGACCGCCACCCAAGTGAGCGCCGGTGAATTCCACACCTGCGCCCTGCTCTCCAACCACACGATCAAGTGCTGGGGCGACAACGAATACGGTGAGCTCGGCAACGGCACTAAGACCAACAGCTCAACCCCGGTTCAGGTCAAGGGCATCACGAACGCCACCCAGGTGAGCGTTGGCTTGAAATACAGCTACCACAGCTGCGCCCGCCTCTCCACCGGCCAGGTCAAGTGCTGGGGCTACAACGACGTCGGCCAACTCGGAAACGGCACGACCGACGACAGCTCGACTCCGGTTCAGGTCACAGGCGTCACGAGCGCCACCCAGGTGAGCGCCGGTAACGACGACACCTGCGCCCTGCTCTCCAACCACACGGTCAAGTGCTGGGGCGCCAACGGTAACGGCCAGCTCGGCAACAACACTACGAACGGCAGCTTGACCCCGGTTCAGGTCAAGGGCATCACGAACGCCACCGCGATCGTCACCGGCGCCGGTCAGCACGCTTGCGCTCTGCTCTCCAATCACACGGTCAGGTGCTGGGGCTACAACCTCTATGGCCAGCTCGGCAACGGTACGACGACGAACAGCCGTACCCCGGTCGTGGTCAACGGCCTCACGACTGCCACCCAGGTGAGCGCCGGCGAAAACCACAGCTGCTCACTCCTCTCCACCGGCCAGGTCAAGTGCTGGGGCGACGACGAATGGGGCCAGCTCGGCAACGGCACGGATAGCGGGAGCCTGACCCCGGTTCAGGTCGGCGGCATCACGAACGCCACCCAGGTGAGTAGTACCGGCGCCGACGACAGCTGCGCCCGTCTCTCCATCGGCCAGGTCAAGTGCTGGGGCGACAACGAATTCGGTCAGCTCGGCGACGGTGTCTCCGACCATGGTCATATGGCCGGCGGCGGAGACGACTTCAGTCCGACCCCGGTTAAGGTCTCAGGCATCACGACCGCCACCCAGGTGAGCGCCGGCGGATATCACACCTGCGCTCTGCTCTCCAACCACACGATCAGGTGTTGGGGCGCCAACCTCAAGGGCGAGCTCGGCAACGGCACGAAGACCAACAGCTCAACGCCGGTCCAGGTCAAGGGCATCACGACCGCCACCCAGGTGAGCGCCAGCCAAGGCCACATCTGCGCCGTCCTCTCCAACCACACGGTCAAGTGCTGGGGCTCCAACGAATACGGTGAGCTTGGCAACGGCACTAAGACCAACAGCTCAACGCCGGTTCAGGTCAAGGGGATCACGACCGCCACCCAGGTGAGCACCGGCGACTTCCACACCTGCGCCCGCCTCTCCAGCGGCCAGGTCAGATGCTGGGGCTACGACTACGCCGGTCAGCTCGGCAACGGCACGAAGACCAACAGCTCAACCCCGGTTCAGGTCAAGGGCATCACGAACGCCACCCAGGTGAGCGCCGGCTACGGTAGCGGCCGCTCGTACAGCTGTGCTCTTCTCTCCAACCGCACGATCAAATGCTGGGGCTACAACCAGGATGGCCAGCTCGGTGACGGGGTACTGAATCACGGTCAGCACGCCGGTGACGGGGAAGACATCAGCCTAAAGCCTGTTGTCGTCTTCGGTATCGCGAACGCCACCCAGGTAGGCGCCGGCTTTTACCACGTCTGCGCACGCCTCTCGACCGGCGCGCTCAAGTGCTGGGGCCTTGCCGAAGCCGGCGAGCTCGGCGACGGGGTCTTGAAGCACGGCACTCCGGATATTTACGGCAATGACCGTAGCGCCGCCCCTGTTCAGGTCAGCGGCATCACGACCGCTACCCAGGTGAGCGCCGGCATCTCTTACCACACCTGCGCAAGCCTCTCCACCGGCGTGGTCAAGTGCTGGGGTAATGGCGGCGTCGGTCAGCTCGGAAACGGTCAGTTCGGCGATTTTAGAACGACCCCGGTGAGCGTCATTAGCCTCCCATAACAGGTTGTTCGCTGGGTGCGCTCGCGGTCGCCGCCGCTGAAGATGGCGCAGACGAGCACGGTCTTTGGCGGAAGCTGCCCGAGCTCGAACAGGAGCCTCGGGCGCGGGGGGATTCCTGGAGCATCCGCCAGACGTTCAAATCGGCGAGCCTGACCGTGCCCCGATCGCCCCGGCTCCTAAGAAGGAGGAGCACGGCGGCGGCGGCTACCGGTGCGAGGCGGCGCATCCGAGGAAGATAGCGGTGAGGCTTCGTACCCCGGCCTCTGCTTGCCTTCGTCCATCCCGGTGCATAGGGGCACGGGAGCTGACGGACAGAAACCGGCGATTGAAGAGCTCGGGGTTCGTACGCGAGACTTTGGTTGCCCGCTTTCACCCCGGAAAACTGGGCTTTGGAACTAAGCGGACTCGAACCAAGTACTTCTCGGTTTCACGGGGCGCCGCTGAGCGTGCGAGCCGGGGGGCAGTGTTGGACACACGACCCCAGAGAGGATCGTGCGCTCAGCGGCGTCAGGCGAATCCGGGAGGCCAGTCGCGCCTGGCCGTACGGATTCGCCGGCCGAGGAAGCGAGAAATCTGTGTTTGAGCTTTTTGGACTGTGGAACTAATAACGGGTGCGTTACGCGACAAATCTACGCTCCAGACAACGCTCGCCGGCCGGCCGGCTAGAGGTTGATTCCACGGTCGGAGTGGTGCTCGAGAGCACCGCCGCGCGAGCCTAACCAAGCGGGAGGCTGCTATGCCACTGGTAATCGGTTACCACGAGGTCAAGGACAGGAAGCATTGGCTTGCCTCGCCGAAGCGCGAAGAGCTCTTCGGACCGCTCGGCGTCACCGGCATTCGGACCTTCGTCGACCCGCAGAACCCGAACCGTGCCGCGGTGCTCATGGACGTTCCAGACATGGACGCCGTCATGGCCGCGATGCAAACCGAGGCGGGCGCCGAGGCGATGGAATACGACGGCGTGCTGGCCGACACCTTGGTGATCCTCGTCGAGGCGTAGCGCGTCCGCGAGATGCGCTCTTTAGACGCTGGCGATCACCAGGACAGCCAGCCAAACCCAGAGCGCTGTCACCACGATCTCGGCGATCCAGGTCACCCAGAGCGCGATGTCGGTGAACTCCGACATCCGCGTGATGCCCTCGATCCGCGCCAGCTCGGCCGGGTCGGCCGCCTCTCTGCTCCCCATCAACCTGAGCTCGTGTTGTGCCGCCCGCACTCGGGAGGCAATCCAGATAACGACTATGCCGCAGGACACGGCGACCGCACTGGCCACGAGCATGGTCGTGAGGAGCGCGTCCGAGAAGGCGCTCGCATTGGTCAGAGAGGCGCTGTTGGCGAACACCGCGAGGATGAGAAGGAAGGCGGCCAGCACGGTCGGCACGGCGATAAGCGCGCACAGATACGGCCGCCAAGGAAAGCCCGGGCTGTAGACAAGGGGCTCTTCGGCCTGCTCGGCCTGGTCGGCGAGCTGCCGGTCGTAGATCTCGCGCGAGGCAGGATCGATGAGCGTACTGCAAGCCTGCTCGATGATCTTCAGCCAGTCGGCGGCCAGCGGATCGTTGAGCGCGAGGGCCCCCTTCCAGTGGTCGGAAACCGCTTGCGCCGCCAGATCGATGTCGTCTTCTGAAGCGTCGCGCCAGACGCCGAGGATCTCGTAGTAGTTGCTCATGAGCAGAGAATCACAGCCGCCTCGGCTGGTACCAGCCCAGGCGCCCTTCTACTACATCGCCAACTAGCGCTTGGCCTTGAGTGCGCGCTCCATCTCGCGCTGGGCGTCACGCCGTGCGATGTCCTCGCGCTTGTCGCGACCCGCTTTTCCACGTGCGAGCGCCAGCTCGACCTTGACGCGTCCCTTCTTGAAATATAGGCGCGTGGGAACGAGCGTCAGGCCCTTCTCGTTCAGCTCGCTGTCGAGCGCGGCAATCTCCCGCCGGTGGAGCAGGAGCTTGCGGTTACGGTCGGGATCGGGCGATCCGAGCGACGACTGCTCGTAGGGAGCGATGTGAACGCCGATCAGCCAGGCCTCGCCGGCGCGGATCTCGGCGAAGGCGCGGGTCAGGCTCGCCTGGCCCTGGCGAAGCGACTTGACCTCGCTCCCGGTCAACGCCAGCCCCGCCTCGAAGCGCTCGAGCAGGTGGTAGTCGTGGCGGGCGCGACGATTGTCGGCGATCAGCTTCTCTCCGTCTGCAGGCATGGAAGCGATTGTATGGGCGGACAGCCGTAGCTCGTCTCGGAATGAAGCACCGTTGAATTGCTGCGCACCGGCACCGCGTTATGCGCCCGCCCCCAAAACCACCCGCCCGCGGGGTAGTTGCAAGCTAGCGAGAAAACGCGCTCGAGATGTGCCGACTTCGTGGCGAACCAGACTCAGACTTACGGGCGGCGCCCGGCGGCGTGGCACCTCTTCGCAGGTCGCGAGTTCTTATCCCCCTTTTGCGGTATTGCGAGCACGGCCGAAAAGCTGGAAATAGAAATGGATGCGGTCCCCTGCGGCAGACCTGGAACTTCACGCTGGAGAAGAGTCCGGCTTCACCCTCGTGGAGCTCCTGGTCGTGATGGTCGTCGTCGGCGTTCTCATCGGCATCTCCGTCGTCAGCTATCTGAGCTTCCGCGATCACTCGAGCCGTGTGGCCGCGCAGGCCAACGTGCGAACGATCATGCCGGCGCTCGAGGCCTATCACGCCGATCAGGACACCTACGTCGGTGCCACGCTGACCGAGCTACGCACCCAATACGATCTCCAGATCGACGACAGCGCCGCCTCCCACTACAAGATCAGCGCTCAGACGGACACTTCTTTCTGCGCGCAGAGTCACGTCGGCGACTGGTACGCCTGGACGACCGGCCCGGCCGCGCCGATCAGTACCGACTCGTCCGCTCACTGCTAGCCGCCTAGCGGCGCCTGTAGCGGTGCGGACGAGCCGCTCCGGCCAGGCGAAGCTCGACCTTGCCCGAGTGGCGCTCGACCCTCTCGACCTCGACCTCGATCCCGTCGCCGAGCCGGTAGCGGCCGCCGCGCCGGCCCTCGAGCGCCGTCCCGAGCGCGTCCAGTTGGTAGTAGTCGCCCGCCAGGCGGCGCACCGGCAGGTAGCCCTCGAAAACCTCTCCGAAGCGAACGAAGAGCCCGGAGTCGATCAGCCCGCTGATCTCGCCCGTGAAACGCTCGTCCGGGCCTTCGCTGCGCTGGCGCCGGTCGAGCAGCCAGGCGAGGCAGATCGCGTCGGCCTGGAACTCGACCTCGGCCGTCTCGCGCTCTACCTGTGAGGCGTGCTCTGCCAGAGCCTCCAGGTCGCCCGTGGTGCAGTCCTCGCCCAGGCCCAGCTCCCGCAGCAGCGCGCGGTGGCAGACGACATCGGGATAGCGGCGAATCGGAGAGGTGAAATGGCAATAGGCACGGCTCGCGAGGCCGGAGTGGCCGCGGTTGCTCGTCTCGTAGCGAGCCTGCTTGAGCGAGCGCAGCACGAGCGTCGGGAACGCCTCTTTCCCCCGCTCCGAGCTGGCGACGTAGCGGCTCACGCTGTCGGCGATCTGGGCGGCCAGCTGCTCGGCTTCGTCGGGCGCCAGCGAGTCGCTTTCGGGCATCGGCGGCGTCGGTACCTCGAGCGCGGCCAGCTTGGCCACGAGAGCGGCCAGCGACTGCGGATCCGGGCGCTCGTGAACGCGGAAGAGCGCCTCCCTCCCCCGCCCCGCCAGCAGCCCGGCAACAGCCTCGTTGGCGAGGATCATCAGGTCTTCGATCAGCGCGTGCGCCCGCGGCTCGGTCTGGAACCAGGCCCTGGCGACGCCGCCCTCGTCGTCGAAGGCGAACTCCAGCTCGGGCCGCTCGATGCGCAGCGCGCCGCGGGCGAAGCGTCGACGCCTTAGCGCCGAGGAGACCCGGTCGGCGAGCGCCAGGGCGGCCGCGAGCTCGGGCGCTTCGCTCTCGCTTCCACTCAGGATTCGCTCGACCTGACCGTAGGCCAGACGCGCGTCGCTACGGATCAGCGAGCGGTAGAAACGTGGCGCGCCGGGACGGTGCTCGGTGTCGAGCAAGACCTCGGTCGTGACGCAGAAGCGGTCCTGGTGGGGCCTCAGCGAGCAAGTGTCCTCGGACAGCTCGGGCGGCAGCATCGGCGCCAGTTTCCCGGGTACGTAGGTCGAGAAGGCACGCTCCCTGGCCCCGTAGTCGAGCGGAATGCCGCTCGGGAGATAGGCCGAGACATCCGCGATGTGGACGAAGACGCGCACACCCTGCTCCTCCTCGCGCACCGAGATCGCGTCGTCGAAGTCCTCGGCCGTCTCCGGGTCGACCGTGAAGGTAAGCAGCTCGCGCAGGTCGACCCGGTCCTCGAGCGGCGGCGAGGGCGGCTCGTAGGGCTCGAAGCTCTGCCGGCGCCCGCTCTCCACGAGCAAGCCCTCGAGCACCGTCCCGATCCGAGACGCCCGCCCCAGCACCCGCTCCAGCCGCGCTCGCTTGCGACCTGGCCGCGTCACGATCAGGTCGCCCAGATCCAGCTCCGTCCGCGCCCGCTGCTCCAGTAGGAGTGGCAAACCGGGAGTGAAGTAGGGCTCGGCGTAGACGAGCTTGCCGCGCCGGACCACCTCTGCGACCACCGACTCAGCGGTCGAAGGCACGTTCGTCCCGATCAGACCTGTAGGTAGCGGCGGATCGTGATTCCCGTGCCGATGGCGCCGAGAACGAGCCCGGTCGCCAGCATCAAGAACGACGTCAGCGCGAAGGGCCAGGCGTGCACGTCGCTGCCGCCGCTGAAGTTGTGGCTCAGCACCGAGCTCGCCGCCACCTTGGCCACCGTGAGCAGGATGACCGCGAGCAGCGCCCCGCCGAAGCCGCAGATGAGGCCCTCGACCATGAACGGTCCGCGCACGAACCAGTTGGTTGCGCCGACCAGCTTCATCACCTCGATCTCACGCCGGCGCGAGAAGATCGAGAGCCGGATCGTGTTGGCAATCAGCGCCGTGGAGGCAATCAGCAGGATCAAGACCATGAACACAAAGGAGTACTCGATCACCCTGGCCACATGCAAGACGCGCTTGGTCACCTTCCCGCCGTAGTCGATCTTCTGCACACCGGGGAGCTTCGGATTCCCGAGCAGAGCTGCGATCTTGCCCGCATCCTCACCGTGCTTGGGAGTGATGTAGTAGGCGTCGGGCAGCGGATTGGTGACCAACCCTCTAAGTAGGTCGAGGTCCGTCTTCTTCATCTCCGCGTACGCCTCTTCCTTGGAGACGTAGACGGCCTTCTTGATCAGGCCCTGCGCGGAGATCTGGTTGATGCGATCGAGCGTGGCGCCCTTCTCCTGCTCGGTCGCCGGCCCCGCCGGGCAAGTCTCGGCCGCGCAGAAGTAGACGTGCACGACGATCTCCTTCTTGGTGTGGTTGCTCCAGGAGACCATCCAGCTCCCCAGCGCGATGCAGATGCCGAGCAGGAACATGCCGATAAAGACCGTCATCGTCGCCGCTACCGTGGTGGAGAGATTGGCGCGGATCGAGTGCAGCGCCTCGGAAAGGAGCAGCTTGAAGCGACTCATTCGGAGGAGTAGCCCCCTCGGCGGGCGTCACGCGAGATCTTGCCGTCCTCGAGCGCGATCACGCGGCGGCGCATCTTGTCGACCATCTCGCGGTCGTGCGTCACCATCAGGATGGTCGTGCCGGTGCGGTTGATCGAGTAGAGCAGCTGCATGATCCCGACCGAGGTGTCGGGATCGAGGTTTCCGGTCGGCTCGTCGCAGACGAGTAGCGGCGGATGGTTGACGAAGGCGCGCGCGATCGAGACGCGCTGCTGCTCGCCGCCGGAGAGCTGGCTCGGAAGCGAGTCCATCTTGTCGACCAGCCCGACCATCCCCAGCACCTCGGGCACCTTGCGGCGGATGTTCTGGTTGCCGTCGCCCTGGACCTTGAGTGCATAGGCGACGTTTTCGGCCGCGCTGCGGTTCGGTAGCAGTTTGTAGTCCTGGAAGACGCAGCCGACATTGCGCCTCAGCTGTGAGACGTTCGAGTGGCGCAGGCGTGAGATGTCGCGGCCGCCGACAACGATCCTGCCCCGAGTCGGTTCCAACTCCTTGAGCAGGAGGCGAATCAGCGTCGATTTGCCGGAGCCCGAGGCGCCGACGACGAAGACGAACTCGCCCTTGTCGATCTGAAAGGAGACATCGTTCAGCGCGAGCACGTGCGGCTCGTAGATCTTGGTCACGCCTTCGAAGACGATCATCGACCCCGCACTCACCACCGGCGCAGCGGCGGCCTCGGGTGCGGGTGGACCGCTCAGATTCTGTGTGTCGAGATCCACGTCCTGTGCCGGAGTCAAAGCGACGGCGGCGTCTGCCGCAGCCGGTCTAGGGTCGGTGAGAGAGTCTAGCCGAGGGCTCGGTCGCCAGACCGAAGAACCGTTCGCCGAGTCGTCTCGCGACGAGAAAAATCCTCCGAGCAGGCGTTTTCCGAGCCGGGCAGTCCATTTCGCCAAAACGGTGCCAGGCACCGTTCGGCGTCAAGCGAAAAGGGTGCCGAATGCGAGACATTTGCTCCACTTCGCAGCGGAGCTACTAGACGACTTTCCCGGCCGCCTTGGCGAGAAGGAAGGCCCGCACGAAGCCGTCTAGATCGCCGTCGAGGACGCCCTGCGTGTTTCCCATCTCAAACTCGGTGCGATGGTCCTTCACGAGCTGATAGGGGTGCAGAACGTAGCTGCGGATCTGGCTGCCGAAGCCGATGTCCTGGGCGGCTCCGCGCTCGCGCGCGATCTCGGCCTCGCGTTTCTCCTCCTCCAGCTCGATCAGGCGCGAGCGCAGCATCCGCATCGCCGTCTGCTTGTTGGAGCTCTGTGAGCGCTCGTTCTGGCACTGGACGACGATGCCCGTGGGAAGGTGGGTGATGCGCACCGCCGAGTCGGTCTTGTTGACATGCTGGCCGCCGGCGCCCGAGGCGCGGTAGGTGTCGACGCGTGTCTCCTCCTCGTCGATCTCGACCGCCGCCGAGTCGGCCAGAAGCGGGCTGACGATCACCTCGGCAAAGGAGGTGTGGCGGCGATGGGCAGAGTCGAAGGGCGACAGCCGCACCAGCCGGTGCACCCCGCGCTCGGCCTTGAGAATGCCGTAGGCGTTCTCGCCCTTGACCGTGAAGGTGGTGGACTTGATCCCCGCCTCCTCGCCCGGGCTGGCCTCGACCATCTCGGTCGCGAAGCCGCGCTGCTCCATCCAGCGCAGATACATGCGCAGCATCATCTCGGCCCAGTCCTGAGCATCCGTGCCGCCGGTGCCGGCGTGGATGGTGACGACCGCGTCGCCGCCGTCGTAACGGCCCGAGAAGAGCGCGTCTTCCTGCAGGCGCTCGAGCTCCTTGCGTAGCGGCGCGATCGACTCGGCGATCTCGTCCTCCAGCTCGCCGTCGAGCTCGAGCAGTTCGCGTGCATCCTCATACTCGCGTGTCAGGCGTTCGTAGCGGTCGAGCTTCTTGACCAGCCGTGACTGCTCCGCCGAAACGGCCGCCGCCCGCTGCTGGTCATCCCAGAAGCCGGGCTCGCCCATCTCCCGCTCGAGTGTGCCGGCGCGTTCCTTCAGCGAATCGGGGTCAAAGGTAATCACGGACCCAAGCAAGCTGGTCCCTGATCTCCTCGAGTTGCTGCTGCACGGATACGCGTTCCTCGGCCACCTGCGTCGATGCTAGCTGAGCGGACGGGCGACAGCCTCTGCTTTAAGTCCTCGCGGCGCTGCCATCTAGGAAGACACTGACGACGGCTGCGCTCGCCTCCTCGATGCCGAGCCCCGTCTCAAGCGCCCGCCTGATCCCGGCCAGAACGAGGCCGCCGAACATCTCGCCGATCAGCTCCGGGGCTATATCGCGGCGCAGCGCGCCGCTTTTCTGCCCGCGCTCGAGCAGAGCGCGCACTCGCTCGCCCAGCAATTCCCGCCCGCGCTCCAGCTCCTCGTGACTCTGCTCACGCAGCAGCACCTCGTAGCGCTCGCCGACAGCCGCGACGGCACGCACGAGCCTGGCGACCCCTTCCTCGAACGGCACCTGCTCGAGCCGGGCGGCCTCGAGGCGCTCGTCGACCTCGGCCAGCGCAACCTCCCAGAGCGCCGAGACGAGCTGGTCGCGCGTCTTGAAGTAGCGATAGAGCGTGGCGCGGCCGACGCCGGCCTCGAGCGCGACCTCGTTGATAGTCGCCGCATCGCCGCGGCGGGCGAGCACCCGTGCCGCCGCCTCCAGGATGGCAAGCGCCGTTCGGTTCTGCAGCGATCGGGGCGACCTGGACAATCCTCCTCCTCTAGAGCAGTGGAGCGCGGCTATCGGCGCTACCGCTCTTGCGAACCAGGAGCGCGATCAGAGCGGCGGCGAAGGCGATACAGGCGGCGACGACGAAGGCCACATCGAGACCGTAGGTAAAGGCGTTAAAGGAGCCCTTCGTGACGGCGAGCTTCAGACTGGGAGACATCAGCGGGCTGAGCGGTGCGATCCCCTGGGCTACGTAGCCGTGATAGGGCACGATCTGCTGCCTGACGAGGCGCGGGACGCCGGCGGCGCTCAGCTTGCCGAGCAGCGTGGCGGTGACTCGACCCGAGAGAACGGCGCCGAGCACGGAGGTGCCGAGTGCACCGCCGACCTGAAGCGCGGTCTGCTGCAGGCCCCCGGTGACGCCGGCCATGCGCACCGGCGCGTTGCCGAGTATCGTCTGCGTGGCCGCTGCCTGCACGAGCCCGAGTGCCAGACCGATGACGAGCAGCCAGGGCCAGATGTCGCTGTAATCGGTGCGCCAGGCAAGCCTGGAGAGTCCGAGCATCCCGGTCCCGAGTAAGGCCATCCCGCTGACCAGCGGCAGCCGCGGCCCGAAGCGCGCGCTCAGCACGCCTCCCAGCGGTGCCGCAAAGACGAGCGTGGCCGTCAGGGGAAGTGTCCGAACTCCCGTCTCGACAGGCGAGTATCCGCGCACTCGCTGCAGGTAGAGCGAGAGGAAGAAGACAACGCCGAAGAGCGCGAACGCGAGCATGAGCATCAGAACTACCCCGACGCTGAGCGAGAGCTTGCGGAAGAGCCGCAGCGGCAGCAGCGGATGCCTGGCCTCGCGCTCGCGCAGGGCGAAGAGAGCGAATCCGACGACCGACGCAGCCAGAGAGGCGACGACGACGACACTCCCCCAGCCGTTCGTCTGGCTCTTGATGATGCCCCAGACGAGCGCAAACAGCGACGCGCAGAGCACTGCCATGCCGGCGAGGTCGAACCGCTCCTCGCGGGCCTGCTCGTCGCGTGTCTCGGCGATCACCCAGCCACCGACAGCGACGGCGACGATCGCAACCGGCACGTTGAGGAAGAAGACCCAGCGCCAGCTGGCATGCTCGACCACGAGTCCGGCCACGATCGGGCCCGAGGCGACCGCCATCATCGAGACGCCCGCCCAGATGCCGATCGCCTGCTGCAGCAAACGCTCGGGGAAGGCTGCTCGGATGATCGCCAGCGTCGAGGGCATGAGCAGCGCCCCGGCCAGTCCCTGCACGGTTCTGAAGGCGATCAGCATCCCGATCGACGTCGCGAACCCGCAGGCCGCCGAAGCGAGCGCGAAACCGACCACTCCGCTCAGGAAGATGCGCTTGCGCCCGAAGCGGTCGCCGGCCTTCCCTGCAGTGATGATCAGCACGGCGACCGCGAGTAAGTAGGCGTTCGTCACCCACTGCAAGCCCGAGAGCGACGCATGCAGATCGTGACCGATCGCCGGGTTGGCGATCGCAACCACGGTCGCGTCGAGCATCACCATCATCAGCCCGAGTGAGACGGCCAGAAGAGCCAGCCAGGGGTGGCCGTGACCGCGGCGCTTGGGGACGAACGGGCGCGCTGCGTGACCGCGTTCCGGATCCGGCTGAGTCATACCGATACCTTAATGATACAGTCACGTCTCAGATTCACAAGAGCCGTACCAAGCTTGGCCCGAGTCACTCGAGCCGACCCGTTCTCACTTACTCTCTAGCTGAGGTCGTGATGGGAGATACCGAGATCAGGCACCTGTTGTTCTCACGCCTGCTCGGCCGCTTTGTCGGTTACCAGGAGCGCCACGGCGGCACGGAGTACCGGCGCGAGCTGCTGAACGGCGCCCGTGGGTGTGTGCTCGAGATCGGCCCCGGCGAGGGGCCCAACTTCCCCCATTTCCCGGCCGCCGTGACCGGCGTCGTCGCCGTCGAGCCGGAGCCGCACCTGCGCGAGCTCGCCCGCCGGGCCGCCCGCGCGGCGCCGGTGCCGATCGAGGTCGTCGCCGGCCGCGTCGAGGAGTTGCCGTTCACCGAGGGAGAGTTCGACGTCGTGGTGGTGGCGAGCGTCCTCTGCACGGTTAGCGATCCCGTCCGCGCCCTGAGCGAGATCCGCCGAGTGCTCAAGCCCGGCGGCGAGCTCCGTTTCTGGGAGCACGTGGCCGCAGCGGGCGGATTCCTGCGCCGACACCAGCGCGCGATCGACCTCGTCTGGCCGCTCTTCACAGGGGGCTGCCACACCTGCCGCGACACGGAGGCGACGATCGAGCAGGCCGGTTTCCGGATCGAGCGCTGCCGGCGCTTCAAGTTCCAGCCGTCGCTGCTCGTGCACGTGATCTCGCCGCAGATCCTGGGGGTTGCGCGCGCGCCTGAGCCCGGCGCCTAGCCGGCTGGGAACCGGCTCTCAGCGGCGCACGGTGCTCAGTAGCTTGGCCAACCGCTGCTGTTCGGCGAGCGACCAGTGCTTTGCCAGCACCCACTCTGCGTCTTCCTCGGCCGTCGGAAGCGCCTGCTCGAGGAGCTTGGCTCCCGCTTCGGTGAGCACGACCAGAGCGAGCCTGGCGTCGGACGGGTTCGACTCCCGCGCCACTATCGTGCGGCGCTCGAGTGGAGCCAGCTGCCGGGCCACTCCGGAAGGAGTCACGCCGAGACGTCTGGCCAGCTCGACCCTGCGCATCTTTCTCTGCGGCGCCGACTGAAGCTCGAGCAGCAGCGCGAGGTCGCTCAATCCCAGGCCGTGATGGGAACCGAGAGCATGATCCAGGTCGCGGACAACCAAGGTACGAGCCAGCGCCAGATCGAGTACGAGAGAGATCCTTTCTGTTTCCATACCGTGACTATATCATCAACCACTCAATGATCTGTGGACGGTGTTCCGCGGAGAACGTCGCACTTTCGACACAGTCGATTCCTTGACACCTCTAGGTGTCTGACACCAAGAGTGAACGCGCGTGAACAATCCCCTGCTCAGTAAATCTTTCGTGGCGCCCCGATCCGCCACGGTGTCAGACACCGTTTGGCGTCAAGGGGCGAATGTCGCGAAAGTGGAGCCTTTCTTCCCCGGTAGATGATCGCCTACGGTCAGGCCTGAGCGAGCACTGCGTCCATCGTCTGCATGATCGAGACGCTCTCGTCCAGCGGCATCAAGGGGCTCTCGAGCAGTCCTTCGCGCAGGCAGCGGGCAACCTCGTCGGCCTGGTGCCAGAGACCGCGACCCCGGTGCGGCTCTTCGAAGCGCGTCCGCTCCCCCGTCCTCGTGATCAGGGTGAACGAAGTCGGCGCGTAGAAGTCGCCGTCTATCTCAATACGGGCCTCCGTACCGACGATCGCCGCGCGGGTCGGGCTTCTCGCAAGGGAGGTGCAGGAGAGGACGGCCTGCGCGCCGGAGGCGTAGCCGAACAGCATCGAGGTCTGACCGTCGACGCCGGTGAAGGCCGGCTCGATGAGGGCCGCGATAGTGTCGGGAGTGCCGAGCAGCATCGAGGCGAACGAGACCGGATAGACGCCGAGGTCGAGCAGGGCGCCACCGCCGAGCTCGGGCGCAAATAGGCGGAAGTCCGGATCCTTGGCGAACCACTGACCGTGGTCGGCGCTGACCGTGACGATCTCTCCGAGCGCGCCCGCGGCGACAAGGCGGCGGATCTCGGCGATGTGCGGGAGAAACCGCGTCCACATCGCTTCCATCAGAAACAGCCGCTTGGCGCGTGCGACGTCCACCAGCTCGCGCGCCTCGGTGGCGTTCATCGTGAACGCTTTCTCCACCAGCACGGGCTTACCGGCACCTAGCGCGAGCAGCGCGTCGCGGTGGTGCATCGGGTGCGGAGTCGCCACGTAGACGACGTCGATCTCGGGATCGGAGACCAGGGCTTCGTAGCTCGCGTGCCGGTTGGGAATCTCGAAGCGATCGGCGAAGCGGTTCGCCGTCTCCAGCCGCCGCGACCCGACCGCGACGACTCGGCCCGAGTCGGTGTAGGTCATGTCGGCCGCGAACACATCGGCGATCCAGCCGGTGCCGATCAATCCCCAGCGCAGCGGTTCGGTCATCTCTCGTCCTTTCGCACTCGTCCCAGGGCTGGCACCAGATGGTGCTTCACCAACGCCAGAGATTAGTCGTAGTTCGTCGTCTCGCTAATCCGCCGCCGGAAGCCGCCCGCGGATCGGGCAGGCTTTCGGCGAGAACGCCGCGACTGACATGGCGGGCGCGGCTCGAAGCTTCTCTGGCCCGCCGGCGTTCTTACCCCACCGCTTTGATCCTGGCGCCTTCGGGGCGGCGCTGGCAAAGGAAGTGGTGGATGAGGCGCGCAGGACAGTACTCACGTACGGACAAGCGACGCATTCGCCGTATCCTGCAGTCCAGCGTCGTTCCGAAGGCGTCAGGCGCCGTGACAGCGCTTGTACTTCTTACCCGACCCACACCAGCAGGGGTCATTGCGACCGACCTTCTCGTGCTCGGAGACAACACGTTGCTGGGTCGAGACGCTACGGGGTCGCGGCTCGGTCGCAAGTACGGCACCGGCCGTTTCTCCCGCGGCCGCAATCGCGTCGGCGCCGGCTACCGAGTCGTGCTCGTAGCTGAGCCCCATCCCGGGCGTGGTGTCGGCGTCGGGCCCCGTCTGCTCGACGAGGGCCTGGGCATCCTCGGGCTCGATCTGGACATGGAAGAGGGTGAAGACGACCTCTTCGCGAATCGCGGCGCCGAGCTCGTCGAACATCTTGTGACCCTCGGCTGTGTACTCGACCAGCGGGTCTTTCTGGGCCATCGCGCGCAGGTGTACGCCCTCGCGCAGGTAGTCCATGTTGTCGAGGTGCTCGCGCCAGCGGGTGTCGACGACCTGGAGCAGGATGAAGCGCTCGAGATCTCGCATCAGCCCGGGCTGCAGCCGCTCGAACTCCTCCTCCTTGGCTTGGTACTCATCCAGAGCGTCGGAGAGGAACTCGTCCACGAGCGCGTTGCGCTCGAGTGCTACCTCGTCCTCCTTCAGCTCGTCGGCCGTGACCGTCGAGCCGTAGAGCGCCTGCATGGCACCGCAGAGCCCGGCGATATCCCACTCCTCGTCGAACTCGCTCGAGGTGTAGTTGTCGACCAGCTGCTCGATCGCGCCGCTGACCCAGCCCTTGATCTCCTCGGACAGATCCTCGCCGTCGAGCACGCGGCGGCGCTGCTCGTAGATCACCTGGCGCTGCATGTTCATCACTTCGTCGTACTTGAGCACGTGCTTGCGCGAGACGAAGTTCATCTCCTCGACCTTCTTCTGCGCTCCCTCGATCTGGCGCGAGAGGATGCGGTGCTGAATCGGCTCGCCGTCGGGGACGCGCGATATCTCCATCACCCGCTTGATTCGGTCGCCGGCGAAGAGGCGCACGAGGTCGTCCTCGCCGGAGAGGTAGAAGCGGCTCTCGCCGGGATCGCCCTGACGGCCCGAGCGGCCGCGCAGCTGGTTGTCGATGCGGCGCGCCTCGTGACGCTCGGTACCGATCACGCAGAGGCCGCCGGCCTCGACGACGCCCGGCCCGAGCTGTATGTCGACGCCGCGGCCGGCCATGTTGGTGGCGATGGTGACCGTGCTCGGCTGACCCGCGTCCTTGATGATCTCGGCCTCGCGCTCGTGCTGCTTGGCGTTGAGGACGTTGTGCGGGATACCGGCTCGCTCGAGCATCTGCGAGAGATACTCCGAGGTCTCGACGGCGATCGTGCCGACGAGCACCGGCTGGCCACGCTTTACGCGCTCCTTGATGTCTTTGACGACCGCCTGGAACTTTCCCTCTTTGTTCTTGAAGATGAGGTCGTTCTCGTCGTTTCGGATGACCGGCTCGTTGGTGGGGATCTCGACCACGTCGAGTCCGTAGATCTCGACGAACTCCTTCTCCTCGGTCTTGGCGGTGCCGGTCATGCCGGCGAGCTTCTCGTAGAGGCGGAAGTAGTTCTGCAGTGTGATCGTGGCCAGGGTGATGTGCTCCTCACGGATGCGCACTCCCTCCTTGGCCTCGACCGCCTGGTGCAGCCCCTCCGACCAGCGCCTGCCTTCCATGATGCGGCCGGTGAACTCGTCGACGATCTTGACCTCGCCGTCCTGGATGACGTACTCGACGTCGCGGTTGTAAAGCGATTGGGCCCGCATCGCCTGGATCATGTGGTTGACGAGCTGCGAGTTCTGCGGCCCGTAGAGGTTCTCGATCCTGAGCGCCCGCTCGACCTTCTCGATCCCGGGCGGTAACGGCGAGACGGACATGTGCTTCTCGTCGTACTCGTAGTCGGCGTCGGGCGGCGGTTCCTTGCGCAGCGGATCGGCGCGGATGCCGCGCAGCTGCTTGATCACGCGAGCGAAGTCGTAGTAGATCTTGGCCGCCGTCTCGGGCTGGCCGGAGATGATCAGCGGCGTCCTGGCCTCATCGACCAGGATCGAGTCGACCTCGTCCACGATCGCGTAGTGGTGGCCGCGCTGGACGAGCTCCTCGTGCGAGACGGCCATGTTGTCGCGCAGGTAGTCGAAGCCGAACTCCGAGTTGGTGCCGTAGGTGACGTCGGCGTCGTAGGAGGCCTTGCGCTCGGCGAAGGGCATCATGTTCTGGACGAAGCCGACCGTCATGCCGAGGCGCTCGAAGACGCCCCGGTTCCATTCGGCGTCGCGCTTGGCCAGATAGTCGTTGACGGTGACGAGGTGGGCGCCCTTACCTGTAAGCCCATTCAAATAGAGCGGTAGCGTGGCGACGAAGGTCTTGCCCTCGCCGGTCTTCATCTCTGCGATGTCGCCCTCGTGCAGGACGATGCCACCCATCAGCTGGACGTCGAACATGCGCTGGTTCGACTCGCGGCGGCGCGACTCGCGCACGGCCGCGAACGCCTCGGGCAGCAGGTCGTCGAGCCGCTCGCCGTTCTCCAGGCGCTGCCTGAACTCGGCCGTCTTGGCGCGCAACGCGGCGTCCGAGAGCTTGACGAAATCGGGCTCGAGAGTGGTGATGTACTCGGCCGTCGACTGCATCCGCTTCGTGCGCCGGCCTTCGCCGACACGCAGAAGATGCTCGAAGGATGCTCCGAACTCGGTCATGGAGAAAAGGTTACAGGGACGGAGCTCACTGCAGTCTCGCCGTCCTCTGACCGGCTAGAGAAGATCTACGCCCAGCTCCCAGACCGACTCGTCGATGTTGTCGAGCCTGAGCAGGCATGGCGCCGACTCCTCGATGACCGGCTCCAGCTCGGGCTGCTCGAGCTTGAAGGCCTTGCCGTCGAGGATTGAGGTGCGTTGCCCGTCCGGCAGCGCGAAGACGAGCAGCTCCTCGCCCGAAAGCCCCGCCAGCTCGACCGTCTCGATCTCGCGCGCAACCACGACGAAGCGGCGCTCGTCCACGCGTAGAGCCTGCGCCCTGTAGGGCGCCGACAGCCGCTTCTCGACCGCGTCGGCGATGACCCCGAGATCGCTCTCCCCCTCCTGCTCCTCGACGATCAACAGCTGCTCGGGCAAGGAGACGAAGGCTGCGTAATCGCCCTCGACATCCGGCGCCAGAAGGGACACGACAACACCGCGCTTTTCTTCCGCGTCCCGGTCGTTCTCGGCAGGCTCGGGCGCGGCGGGCTCGCTTTCTTCCACTTCGTCAGCCCTTCTCACCTCGACTCCCGAGATGAGATCCTCCTCGCTACCTGGGTGTCGGTAACGCGGCTCGTCTTTCTCTTCAGCTGGCACAGGACGCCTTTCTTTCGCTCGCTACGGGCCAGAGCATGTTACGGCCCCGGAGTGGGGACATGCCGGGAATGCTGCCCGGCCGCCGGCCAAAGGTCCTATCGAGCCGAATTTTCGTTGCCGTCTCTCAGCGACTCGTCGATATATCCTCGCTAGGCGTCCGTGGCGAAACGACCGCGTCGTCGGGGCGTAGCCAGGCCATAGCCTCCTCGAGCGTCTTGAATAATTCGACCTTAGTGCCTGCCTGCGAGGCGACGTGAGCCTCGAACATGCGCCCGAGCCCGTATCTCATCGGCGAGTTTGGGCCGACGACTCCGACCGCGCGTCGCGCTGTCGCGCCCATGAACTGGACTCGGAGGCTCGCGATCTGCTCGATCTCCGCAGCCGTGAGGGCCGAGATGTCGACTTTCGTGTGATCTATTATCACGTCAATCCCGGGCCGAAACTGCGGGTCCGACGTCAGCGCGCGCATGAGAGCTCGATAGCTCTCGACCGTGCCTACACCAAACGTCCGGCAGATGACCAGCGATGGATCGACCCATTCAATCTCAAACTCCATAGCCCTTGACAGTATTGGCACTCCGAGCCAACGCAGTCAACGAGCTATGGAGTCTGTCCGTTCTCGCTCGACGGCCGCGGCGGGGCCAAGGTGTCGGATCCGCGCAGCCAGGTCAACGCCTCGTCGAAGGTCTCAAACACCCTGACCGAGTCGTCCTCGGCGCCCGCATAAGCCTCAAACATGCGCGCGAGTCCATACCTTGCCGGCGCGGAAAGTCCGACGACGAGGGCTGAACGAGCTCCCATCGAGCGGGTGTGACGCGCTCGGATCTCGGCGATCTTCTCGATATCGGAGGCGCGTAGCCCCGAGACATCCAGATTCGTGTGATCGGAGAGTATCCTCACGCCGTATCCAAACCCGGGTTGCGAGGCCAACTCTTCGAAAAGCGCGTTGAAACCCTCCGCGGAAGCTGGGCCAGACGTGCGGACAACGACCAGCGACGGCTCGATCCAGGTGCACTCGAACTTCATCGGTCGGAAAAGTATTGGCAGGTCTGCTTCCCGCGGTCAACCACTCCATCAACTTCGAGTGCGCCAGAAATCTGGGCACGCCCGCCCTCCAACGATCGCCGCGTTCGATCGTGCCGGCTAGAGCGGACTGAGCGTTATTTCCCAGAGCTCATCTTCGATACGCTCGGCGCTGACGAAGAAATCGTCGCCGGCTTCCTTACCTAGCTGCTCGAGCTCCGGAGCGCTGGCGTGCGACTTCCTTCCGTCCACGACCAGCTCCTGCTCGCCGCCTCTGACCGTGAGCTCGATCTCGTCGCCCAGCGCATGAAAGCGCGCGAGCTCGATTCCGCGAGCCGACACGGCCCAGAGATCGCCTTCTCGGCGTACGCCGTAGGCGCGATACGGAGGTTGGAGCTGCTGCTCGATCACTTCGGCAAGTGGGGTCACGTCGCCTTCGGGAAGATAAGAGTCCATGTAGATGTCGCCGTCCTCGACCACGACGAAGCCGAGCTCATCGGCGCCGGCCAGCCCAGGAGCCTCGCCCGTTATAACGACGTCCCAGTCGCCGCGCGTTCGCGGAATGCCCGCGAAGGCGAGCACGCCCTGATCGGCGCTGGAGCCCCCGAAGGTGGCTCCGACCGGCAACGGCTCCGGGGGCCTGACGACTTCATCCTCAACGGTGCCGCTCGCGAGCAGGCCTTCGGCCTCTGCCTCGCGGCGGAGCCTCTCGTGCACCGCTTGCTCGTGCTTCCAGGGCTTCTTCACGGTTGTGGTTCGATCAATCCGTAGTTGCCATCCTGGCGACGATACACCACCGCCACCTCTCCAACCTCGCTGTTTCGAAAGACGAAGAAGTCATGCCCGATCAGCTCCAGCTGCAGTACGGCCTCTTCGGGCGTCATCGGCTTCACGGGGAACTGCTTCATCTTCACGATCATCGGCTCGGGCTCACCCGGCACGACCGGCGTACCACGCGTGTGCTCGGTAGCAACCTCTCGGGCGAGCTGCGGCGCCGAGCTGCCGTGCGGGTGGTGATTACGACGCTTGTTCTGGTAGCGCTTGGCCTGGCGCTCGAGCTTGTCGACCAGCTCGTCGATCGAGGCGCGCCAGTCCGCCGAGCTCTCGCGGGCTCGCAGAGTCGGACCCTTGGTCCATATCGTCGCCTCGACGATATGGCTGTCGGCGATCGAGGGATTCTTCTCCAGGGAGAGCTCTAGCTCGACCTTGGTTGGATCGGCGAGGTGGCGCTCGAGCTTACGCAGCTTCTCCTCCGCGTAGCTCCGGATCGCATCGCTCATCTCGACGTTCTTACCCTTGATCTGAAGCTGCATCAGGCGCTCCTTCGTTTCCGAGATGTGAACGGGAGAGATCCCGTCCCGGCACACGGGCGACCCCGGCAGGTGCGTTTTCCAGCCTCCTGCTTGCGTCCGGGTATTTGAGTGAGGTCTCTGCGGGAAGCACGTGCCGCGAGCCGGACGGTTGGTCGTCTTCGTCTTGCACTCTACCCCGCTCTAGCGTTCCCGAACAGCCCTCGCAAGAGCGACTACCTCGACCCGGCGACTTCCGGCCTTGCGCAGAGCGCTCGCGCAAGCCGAAGTCGTGGCACCGCTCGTGTAGACGTCGTCGATCAGACAGACGGCGCCGGGCGGTCTGATTCCGGCCCGAACGCGAAAAGCTCCGACAACGTTCTTGCTTCGCTCGGAGAGAGCCAGACCTCGCTGACGTCGAGGTCGACCGACCCGTTCCAGTAGCGGCAGGAACGGTAACTCCCAGACGCGTGCCAGCTCCAGCGCGAGGGCTGTGGCCGGATGGAAGCCGCGACTCAGAGCTCGCTCATGCTGAGCGGGCACGGATGTAAGGGCCTCGACCTGCGGACGGGGTATCGACTCTGCGACCAGTTCCGCGGCCACCCTCGCAAGCCGGCGCTGGCCCCGTTCCTTCCAGGCTCCGACCAATCTGGGCACCCCGCCCGAGTATGAGAGAGCCGAGCGTGCCTGCGCGAAGGCAATACGCCGGCCGGCGCACTCGAGGCAGCGGGCAACGGGCCAGCTGGTAGGCGTACCACAGCGAGCACAGAGCGGCTCGCAGATGCGCGGCAGGCGCTCGCGACAGATCGCGCAGAGCTCAACTTCGGACTTCCCGCAAACGACACAGCGTGGCGGGAAAAGGAGATCGAGCAGGACCACGCGCTTACGCTAGAGCGCGACGAGTGCCGCCTCTGTGTCTTCTTCGCGCCGGTTTCGCTTCGACGGAGAAGCTAGCTGCGCCCACGCATGAGTTGGTCGGCCGCGCGCAGCTGCTCGTGGTCGCCGATATCGAGCCACAGCTCGTCGAAGACAAAACCGTAGACCGGCTCGCGAGAGTACAGCCAGGCAAGTAGGTTGCCGGGTTGGTCGGGCGAGTTCCCTTCCGCCAGGTAGCGATCGATCAGAGCGACGTGCTCGCCTGCGTAAACGTAGGAGGCGGTGGCAATCAGATCGCTGGCCGGGTGCGCGGGCTTCTCGACGAAGTCGAGAATGCGGTCGTTCTTCCCCAGCTGCACGATCCCGTACAGGGGGAGAAGCTCGCTAGTCGGACAGCGGTGAACGGCGACGCAACTCGCACGTCCGCCTTCAGCGAGCAACGAGCGGGAGTGCCAGAACTCAACCTGCTCGCGCAGTGAGAAGTCGAACAGGTTGTCGCCGGCGACAACGAGCAGATCCTCGCCGCCAAGACTCGCCTCCTCGACAACGAAGCGAACGTCGGCGATGGCTCCCAACCGCTCCTCGTTCGAGCGCGTGCCGTCGTCGTGTACCTGCGCACGTAAACGCCCTTTTCGAGCCGCTGCCCAGCGCTCGAACGAGCCCGCGAAACGCGCGTTCGAGACGACGTGGAGCTCGTCGACCTCTTCGACATCATCGATCCGGTCGCAGATGTAGTCGACGATCGCCCGCCCGGCGAGCGCGAGTAGCGGCTTTGCCGTCTCGTCGGTCAGAGGCTTGAGGCGAGTTGCATACCCTGCGGCGAGAACTAGCGCCTTCATCTCTTCTGGATCCTACGTCAGGTCGCGGAGTCCGCCTGCGCCCGACTAAGTCCCTTCGTTCCAGCTGGCGAGGTAGCGCGCCTGCTCCTCGGTCAGGATGTCGATCTCGATGTCCATCGTCTCGAGCTTGAGGCGCGCGATCTCCTCGTCGATCGGAACCGGAACGTCGTAGACCTTGTGCCCCAGCTCGCCCTGGTGCCGAACCGCATACTCCGACGCGAGCGCCTGATTGGCGAACGACATATCCATCACCACGGCCGGATGCCCCTCGGCGGCCGAGAGGTTGACGAGACGGCCTTCTGCGAGCACGTAGACGCGGCGTCCGTCGGCCAGCTCGAACTCTTCGACGAACTCGCGTACCTCGCGGGTGCTGCGGGCTCGTTCCCGAATCGACGGGATGTCCACTTCGACGTTGAAGTGACCCGTGTTGGCGAGGATCGCTCCGTCGCGCATCAGCTCGACGTGCTCGCCGGTGATGACGTTCTTGTCGCCGGTCGCCGTGATGAAGACCTGACCCGTCTCGGCCGCCTTCCACATCGTCATGACCTCGAAGCCGTCCATGACCGCCTCGAGCGCTTTGAGCGGATCGATCTCGGTGACGATGACGTGTGCGCCCATTCCCTTCGCGCGCATCGCAACTCCGCGTCCGCACCAGCCATAGCCGGCAATGACCACTCTGCGCCCGGCAAGCAGGACGTTGGTCGCACGCAGGACGCCGTCGAGCGTCGACTGACCGGTGCCGTAGCGATTGTCGAACAGATGTTTCGTAAGCGCCTCGTTGACGGCGATGATCGGATAGGCGAGGCGCCCTTCTTTCTCGAGCGCCTTGAGCCGGATCACGCCGGTGGTCGTCTCCTCGGTGCCGGCGATCACCTCGGAGAGCTGCTCGGGCCGTTCACCGTGCAGGAAGCTGATGACGTCGGCGCCGTCGTCCATGGTCAGCTCGGGATGGGTGTCACAGGCCGCCTTGATGTGGGCGTAGTAGGTGTCGTTGTCCTCGCCCTTGATCGCGTAGGTCGGGACCCCGTAGATCTCGACGAGCGCAGCAGCGACGTCGTCCTGGGTCGAGAGCGGATTCGAGGCGCAGAGCGCTATCTCGGCGCCACCCGCTTTGAGCGTGCGCATCAGGTTCGCGGTCTCGGTGGTGACGTGAAGACAGGCGGCGATGCGTTTGCCCTCCAGCGGCCGCTCGCGTCCGAAGCGCTCGCGGATGGCCCGCAGTACCGGCATCTCCCGCTCGGCCCACTCGATCCTGCGCACACCCTCGGCGGCCAGGCCTAGATCCTTGACGTCATACCCTGCGCTCACTTACTCCCCTTTCGCGTTCGGAACTCCGCTCAGCGCTCTGAAGTGCCTTCTCGCCCGTAGAGATCCTCCAGCCGTACCACGTCGTCGAGCAGCGCCGTCGAAACCTCGAAAACGGTCGTGTCCTCGATCGCGCGCAACCTGTGGACCGTTCCCGGCTTCAGGTGGAAGGCGATCCCGGGCCCGACCACCTCGCGATTCGTCACCGCATCGCCGGCCAGAGCCAGCTCGACCTCAGCCTTGCCCGACTGGAAGTACCAAGTCTCGTCTTTTTGGTTGTGGAACTGGAGACTGAGCGCGTTGCCGGCGCGGACGAAGAGGATCTTACCCACGTACTGCTCGGTCTTCGCCCAGATCTGCTCCCAGCCCCACGGCTTCTCGATCCGCTCCTGTTTGAAAGCGAACTGGTCGAGGCCTTCGAAGTTGGGTGAGGATAGGTTCGTCATGTCGTCGCTCATATCCGACTGTGGGTATCAAGCGCGCTCATATTAAAGCCTTCGGCCTGACAAGATCCTAAGGCCGATGTTGGGCTCGAGCGTATAGGCACGAGTGAGACAACGCGACTCAGGCAGGCCAGCCGGGATGGTCGGCCAGGTACCGCTCGGCCGCGCGCAGTTGCTTGGGCGTATTGACGGTGAGCCAGACGCCTTCGTGGCGAAAGGAGAAGAGCCGCCCTTCGCGAGCCAGCTCGGGGAAGGTCGTGCGTTCGTGGTCACCGCGCTCCGGGAAGCGCGCGAGCGCCTCGGGCTCGAGCACGTAAAGACCCATGTTGACCCAGTGCGGAAGCCGCGGCGCCTCCTCGCTGAAACCGGCGACAAAGCCGTCCTCGCCTATCTCGACCAGACCGAAGGGCGAAACGAGCGCCGAGACGGCAACGGTCGCAGCGGCGCCGGAGGCATGGTGAGCCGCATAGAAGCTGTCCAGCTCGACGTCGAACAACTCGTCGCCGTTCATGGCGAAGATCGCTCCCTCACCGGCCAAGCGGCGCGCGCAGAAGCGGATACCACCGCCTCGTCCGAGCGGCTCCGGCTCCTCGACGGGGACGATCTCGACATCCAGCGCGCCGAGCTCGTGCGCGAACTCCTCCCCATAACCGGCCGCGCAGCTCAGCAGCACGCGCTCGACGCCAGCTTCGCGCAGGCAAATGATCTGGTAGGCAACGAGCGGGCGCCCGGCTACGGGCACGAGTGGCTTCGGTCTTCCCTTCGCTGCCTCACCGAGTCGCTCGGCCTTGCCGCCGGCAAGAATGATCGCCTCGCGCGGTTTCACTCCGCAGCCGATTCGAGCTCTCGCTTGCCGCCCCGGGCCGGCGCCGGCGCACAGCTACCGGGGCGTCCTACGCATTCGTAGGCGAAACCGGCCGCTCTGACCTGGGCGGGATCGAGGAGGTTGCGACCGTCGACGATGAGGGGATTCCGCATGGCCTCTCGTACCTCGTCGGAAGCGAGCTCGCGCAGCTGCTTCCACTCCGTGACGACAACCGCCGCGTCGGCATTGGTCACCGCCTCGAGAACCGTGTCGCAGATGCGGGCGCCGCGCAGGTAACCGTCGGGCTCGGCCAGCGGATCCCAGGCACGAACCTTGGCGCCCTCGGCCAGCAGGCGCGAGCCGAGCACGATCGAAGCGGCTTCGCGCATGTCATTCGTTTCCGGCTTGAAGGTAAGGCCGAGGATGGCGATCGTCTTGCCGTCGAGGGAGCCGAGGTGTTTCTCGAGCTTTCCGACCACGCGCCGCTTTTGCAGCTCGTTGACCTCGATCACGCTGGAGAGCAGCTGGAAGTGATAGCCGGAGTTCCCGGCGAGCTGCTTGAGGGCGGTCACGTCCTTGGGGAAGCAGCTGCCGCCGAAGCCGATGCCGGCGTGCAGGAAGTGCGGACCTATGCGCCTGTCCAGACCCATACCCTCCGCGACCCGCTCAACGTCGGCGCCCGTGACCTCGCAGACATTCGCGATCTCGTTGATGAAGCTGATGCGGGTGGCCAGGAAGGCGTTCGAGGCGAGCTTGATCATCTCGGCCGAAGCCAGATCGGTGTAGACGATCGGGGCGTCGATCCCCTCGTAGAGCGCACCCACGCGCTCGCCTTCTTCGCGCTCGAACGAGCCCACAACGACGCGGTCGGGATGAATGAAATCGTCGATCGCTCTGCCCTCGGCGAGAAACTCGGGATTGGATGCGTATCCGACCTGGTCGAGACCGCGAGCAGCGAGCGCCGCGCGCACCTTCTCACCGGTTCCGACCGGCACGGTGCTCTTCATGACCAGAATCGCTCGCCGCTCGAACTCGGGCAGCTCATCGATCACGGCCCAGACAGCTGATAGGTCGGCATCTCCGGAATAGGTCGGCGGCGTACCGACACAGACGAAGAGGAAATCGGCCTTCCGGGTTACGTCGGCGACCTCGAGCGTGTAGGTCATGCGCTCGCGGTTTCGCTCCAGAAGCTCGCTCAAGCCGGGCTCGTAGATAGGGATCTCGCCGGCGTCGAGTTGCTCGATTTTCTCGGCGACGACGTCGCGGACGATCACGTGGTGACCGAGGTCGGCGAAGCAGGCGGCGGTTACGAGCCCGACCCAACCCGCTCCGAAGATCCCAATCGTCTCGCCTCCGGAACTCATGCGCCCGGAAGCTTACTCACGGGCGAACCGGCTCGCTGCCGCAGAGTTACTTGACCCGTTTGGAAGAGGCCGCGTGCTGACCGGCGAGGCGACCGCTGACCAGGCGCAGGTTCCTGGCGATGCTGATCATGGTCTCGTTCGAGAGCATGTCGTCAAGCGTGTTGACGACCCAGTAACTGGCTCCGTTCTGGTGCAGCACGATCATGTGTAGATGGACGCCCTGGTAGTAGAGATCGAAGCTTCGCCCGCCGTAGCTATGCGTTATGTGCGCGCCCGCCAGCACCGGCGCATCGCTCCATTTCGTCTCCTGGATCCCCCAGTAGCCGGTGAGATAGCCCGACATCTTGAAGGTCAGACGAACCGTCAACTGCTTGGGAACCATCCAGTAGACGCGGGGCGGCGCGGCCAAGTAGGACGAGCTCTCGACCCGGTATGGCGCCTCGAGCCGGAAGCCAAAGTGGCCCTGGATTCTGCGCATAACGGGCGCAGTAAGCCCCGGGTCAATCCTGACGCGAGGCGGCTGAGCCGACGGTAGCTCGACCTTGGGGACGATCGGAGGCAGCGTGCCGTCGAAGGTCCGGCCCAGCGCCGCCACGACCATGGCACCGTTGGCAAGCGGCGCGATCTTGGCGTTGATCGGACTCATGTCGGCAGGGTCGAAGAAGGTCGCGAGCTCCTTGGCCGCCGCCTTCGAGCCACGCTGCGCCGGATCGTAGTAGACGATCGAATGCCAGATGTTCGTACCGGGGAAGTTGGCCGCAACGCCGCCGGTCGGATGGATGACCTTGTAGCCGCGTAGCGCCAGACCAGAACTGGTGTCGCGGGCGAGCCCGGCAGTGCCTGACGCATTGAGGACGAGCACGGTCGTCTTCGCGGGCGCCGGGGCCGCGGCCGTCGACGACTTCGTACGGAGAACGTGGTTCTGCCTGGCGGCCTGGTCGGCGGCGGTCAGATCGGGATTCGCAAACTGCTCGACCGCCTTCTGGATACTGCTCGGCGAGGCGAGTATGTCCCAGCTGCCGTCGGTCGCGTTGGTGGTGTTTTCGATCTTGACCTGGATCAGGTGGCCGCTTGGCAGCCCGTAGGCGAGCCGCGCGTAGTCGTACGTCGTGCTCAGCGAGGGCGAATGACCGCCGCCATTAACGATCTCGACGTTGTGAGTGATCGTGTTGAGGATGCTGATGTAGTCGCTGATCGACAGTTTCGAGGCCTGCTCGCGGAACGAGCGGATGAAAGCCTGCTGCCGGATGATCCGGTAGAGATCGGAGTCACCGTGGCGGTAGCGAACGTAGTCGAGAGCGTTCGATCCGTTCAGTCGCTGGTAGCCGGGCTGGAGGTTGATGTTGGCGAAATCCGTAGCGGCCGTGTGGACGTTGCGGTTGTAGTAGCGCCGGTCGATGTCCAGCCAGACGCCGCCCATGTGGTCGACGATCTTCCTGAAGCCGCGGAAGTACACGGCCATGACGTAGTTGATGGGTAGGTTGGTCAGGTTCTTGACGGTCAAGAGCGAGCCGGTAAACCCGCAGGTCGAGTAAGCGGCGTTGATCTTCCCGGTACCGTAGGACGAGCTCGGGTTGCAGTAGAGCGGCACCCTCAGATCGCGCGGGAAGGAGAGCAGGGTGATGCTCCGGGTCGCCTTGCGCGGATCGGCGCGCACGAGCATCAGCGTGTCGGAGCGACCGCGATCTCCGCCCATGCCGACACGACGATCGCAACCGATCACGAGGGCGATGACCGGATGGTTCGGGAGCGGTTTGTCGAGCCAGCCCCGGGCTTTCTTGAGGCCGGGGGAAGTGGCCGCGGTCTGGCCGATCGCCTGATGGGCCCAGAGATAGAAGCCGCCGGCCGCACCTCCGACGGCGACCGTGAGGACGAGCAGCGAGGTCAGAAGGAAACGCCCGGCGGCACGCAGAACGCGCTTGTTCGCCCTGGGCTGCTCGTAGTGACGGATCTTGGCGCGAGCCGGAGAAGGCGAAGCGGCAGCACGACCGTCACCCGGCGTTTGCTCCCAGCGTCCGATCCTTCTTTTCAGCGTCGTCCGCATGCGAAAATGCGAGACGCTCCCAGGCGTGCTCGCACCGCTTAGCTTAGCGACCGCGTCGGTGACCGGGAAACCGAACCACGGACTAATGCGCGACGACGGCGAGCTGGTTCTCGGCGTGCTTGATCTTCTGCTCGATCCGCCAGCGATCACCCTCGATCTCGCCCCGCTCCAGCCGTCCTAGCTCGGCTCTCGCTTCCTCGAGCTGAGCGGTTGCCCGGCCGAGGTCGATCTCGCGCATGTCGACCGCGTCGTCGACGAGCACCAGCGCCCGATTGGCGGACACCTCGAAGAAGCCCGGCCCGGTGGCCAGCTCGACGATTTCTCCGCTCAGAAGGTGTATTCGCGTCAGGCCCGTCTTGAGTAGCGCCTCGAGCGTAACGTGACGCGCCAGCACGCCGATCTCTCCCGCTTCGCCGGGGACGATCAACATTCCGGCCTCGCCGTCGAAGACGGCCCGCTCGGGCGTGACCACCGAGATGCTGAATGGATTACGTTCGGCCATGCCGGATCAGCCTCCTAGGCCGAGGCGGTTGCCTGCTCGGCTTTTCGCTCGACCTCCGCCTTGGCGAAAACCTGGTCGATCGTGCCGGTGAGCATGAAGGCCTGCTCGGGCAGCTCGTCGCACTCGCCGTCGATGATCGCGCGAAAGCCGGCGATCGTGTCCTCGACCTTGACGTACTCGCCCGGAACGCCGGTGAAGACCTCGGCGACGAAGTTCGGCTGCGAGAGGAAGCGCTCGATGCGACGGGCGCGCTGGACGATCAGGCGATCCTCGTCCGAGAGCTCGTCGATACCGAGAATGGCGATGATGTCCTGCAGATCCTTGTAGCGCTGGAGGATCCGCTGCACCTCGGTCGCCGTACGGTAGTGCTCGGCCGAGACGATTCCCGGCTGCAGCGCCCGCGAGGTCGAGTCGAGCGGATCGACCGCCGGGTAGATGCCCTTCTCGGCGATCGAGCGCGCCAGCACGGTGGTGGCGTCGAGATGAGCGAACGTATTGGCCGGAGCCGGGTCGGTGAGGTCGTCGGCGGGCACGTAGATCGCCTGCACCGAGGTGATCGAGCCGTCGCGCGTCGAGGTGATGCGTTCCTGCAGCTGACCCATCTCGGTGGCCAGAGTCGGCTGGTAGCCGACCGCACTCGGCATGCGACCGAGCAGCGCCGAGACCTCGGAGCCCGCCTGGACGAAGCGGAAGATGTTGTCGATGAAGAGCAGCACATCCTGGCCGTTCTCGCGGAAGTACTCCGAGACGGTCAGTGCGGAGAGCGCGACCCGAAGCCGTGCTCCCGGCGGCTCGTTCATCTGCCCGTAGACGAGCGCAACCTTGTCGATGACGCCGGACTCGTTCATCTCCAGCCAGAGATCGTTGCCCTCGCGTGTGCGCTCGCCAACACCGGCAAAGACCGAGACGCCGCCGTGCTGCTTGGCGATGTTGTGGATCAGCTCTTCGATCAGCACCGTCTTGCCGACTCCGGCGCCGCCGAAGAAACCGATCTTGCCGCCCTTGATATAGGGCGTCAGCAGATCGATGACCTTGATCCCCGTCTCGAAGATCTCGAGCTTCGGCGAGAGATCGCGGAAAGAGGGCGGGTCGCGGTGGATCGGCCAGCGCTCCATATCGGCCGGCGGCGCCTCACGCTCGTCGATCGCCGCTCCGAGCACGTTCCAGAGCCTCCCCAGAGTCGCCTGGCCGACCGGAACGGTGATCGACGCCTCGGTATCGAGCACGGACGCGCCGCGTGCCAGCCCGTCGGTGGATTCCATGGCGACCGCTCGAACTCGGTCGTCGCCGAGATGCTGCTGGACCTCTGCGGTGAGCGTGCGCGCCGCTTCCTCTCCAACGGCCCCGATCTCTATCTCGAGAGCGTTGTAGATCTTGGGCAATTCGCCCTCGAAGGCCACGTCGATGACGACGCCCTTGACCTCGATTACTTTTCCGACCCTGGGCGCGCTTTCTTTTCGCTCGGACATCGCTCTCCTGCGGCGAGATGGATTGACTCGGAACCGGTAGCCGGCGCAGCGGGGCGCCTGGGCGCCAGTCTATCCGAGCACGGCTTTGCTGCTCCTCTAGAAGTTGGGGTTCTCGAACTTGAGCTGGATCTGATCGACCACGGCGGGAGTCGGCAGTGTCGTTCCTTGTTGGAGCCGGGTAGAGCCTGGATCTTGCCGCGGCGCTCCCGGGAAGAGGAAGAAGCCCAGCGAGATCGCGATCAGAGAGGCGGCGACCGACACACGGGCGCCGGGCGACCAGCGACGAGCGCGCCGAGGCGACCAGGTAATAGAGAGCGAAGGCTGATCCAGGGGGGCGTTTCTCAGCGTGGTCACGATCACCTCGATCTGACTGCCGAAGCGCCGGCAGGCGCCGCAGTCGCGCAGATGGCGCTCGAGCCTGCGTTGCTCGAACCTGTTCAGCTCATCGTCCAGCGACAGTGAAAGCAGCGCGCGCGCGTTTCTGCAGCCGGAGCTCGTCGTCTCGTGGCTCACCGTGAACTACGACGGTCGCGGCGGCGGATTGTTAGAAGAAGATAAGAAAGAGCTGCTCGAAACACGAGAAATCGACGCCTGAGCAGGCACTTAGCGACGCAGACAGCTCCTCCATCCCTAACGGTGCCAGGCACCGTTAGGCGTCAAGACGTGTTCGTAACATAAGCGGATCTCCTCCTCCACAGGCCGAAACTCAGGCGGCCGCCGCGACCGACACGGCGGGCGCGGCTCACCCAACGCCGTCCCCAACCCACCTCGTCGTGGACCCTGACCACATTCACGGCCAGACCGCCCCGCCGCTAGGGGCAGGCGATGAACTCGCGCCGAGGGCGCGGCTCAAAGGGCGTCGGCGCCGGCCACGACCTCGAGAATCTCGCGGGTGATATCCGCTTGACGGGCGCGGTTCATCACGAGCGTCAGATGGTCGATCAGCTCCTGGGCGTTCTTGCTGGCGTTGCGCATCGCGCTCATTCGAGCGCCGTGCTCGGAGGCGGCCGACTCGAGCAGGGCGCGGAAGACCTCGGTTTCGAGATAGGCGGGAATCAAACGGACCAGTATCGCCTCGGGGTCGGGTTCGTAGAGGACCTCTCCGCGAACGGGCGGCGGCATGTTGCCCTCGTCGAAACCCTCCAGAACCTGCCTCGGAAGCGGCAGTACCTCCTGTTCGACAACCGTCTGCGTAACCGGCGTGACGAAGCGGTTGTAGACGAGCAGCACGGCATCGACTTCGGCGCCGGCGTAGAGATCGCCGAGCCGGTGGGCAACCGCCTGGGCGTCGGCGAACTCCGGACGGTCGCTGAAACCGGTCCAGTCGCTCACGATCTCGCGCCGGCGGAACCTGAGCGAGGAGCGACCGCGCTTACCGCCGACCAGCCACTTGACCTCGATCCCCTGCGCCTGCAGGTCGTGCTCGAGCGCGAACGATCTGCGCAGCACCTGAGCATTGAAAGCGCCCGCCAGCCCGCGATCACCGGTCAGCGGCAGGAGCGCCACGGTTCGCGTCTCGCGGCTCTCGAGCAGAGGCAGCCCCCGCACCGTCCCCAGCGCCCGAGCCGTCGACGTGATCAGCTCGAGCATGCGATTGGCGTAGGGTCGCATCGCCACGATCCGCTGCTGCGAGCGCCTCAACTTGGCGGCCGCGACCAGCTCCATCGCCCTGGTGATCTTGTGCGTGGAGCCGATCGAGCGGATTCGCCGCTTGATGTCCTGCTGGGAAGCCATGAGCTCGCGGGGCGCTGGGCGCTAGAACGCCAGGCCGAGCTCCTCCTCGACGTTGAAGCCCTTCTCGAAGTGACGCAGCTCCTCCTCGAGGCGAGTGGCCAGGTCATCGGAGAGCTCGGTCGTCTCGCGGATCTCCTTCAGGATCGATCCCTCGGTGCGCAGCTGCTCGCGCAGCTCTTCCTGGAAGCGCGGTACCTGGCTGGGCGGGACACCGTCGAGGAAACCGTGAATGCCGGCGTAGATCGCCGCCACCTGTTCCTCCATCGGCCAGGGCTGGTACTGGGGCTGGTTGAGCGTGGCGACCATTCTCTCGCCGCGCGCCAGCGTCTGCAACGTCGCCGCGTCGAGCTCGGAGCCGAACTGGGCGAAGGCCTCGAGCTCGCGGAACGAAGCGAGGTCGAGACGTAGGCGGCCGGCCACCGTCTTCATCGCTTTCGTCTGAGCGTTCGAGCCGACTCGCGAGACCGAGATGCCTACGTTGATGGCCGGGCGGATGCCCGAGTAGAAGAGATCCGACTCGAGGAAGATCTGCCCGTCGGTGATCGAGATGACGTTGGTCGGGATGTAGGCGGAGACGTCGCCGGCCTGGGTCTCGATCATCGGCAGCGCCGTCAGCGAGCCGCCGCCGAGCTCGTCGGAGAGCTTGCAGGCACGCTCGAGCAGGCGTGAGTGCAGGTAGAAGACGTCGCCGGGGAAGGCCTCGCGACCGGGCGGCCGGCGAAGCAGCAGCGAGAGCTGCCGGTAGGCGTCGGCGTGCTTGGAGAGATCGTCGTAGATGCAGAGGGCATGCTTACCCTGGTAGAGGTAGTGCTCGCCCATGGCGCAGCCGGCGAAGGGCGCCATCCATTTGATCGGCGCGGCCTCGTGGGCGGCCGCGCTGACGATCACCGTGTACTCCATCGCGCCGGCTTCCTTGAGGCGTTCGTAGACCTGGGCCACGGTCGAGGCCTTCTGCCCGATCGCCACGTAGACGCAGATCATGTCCTGGCCGGCCTGATTCAGGATCGTGTCGACGGCGATCGCCGTCTTGCCGGTACCGCGGTCGCCAATGATCAGCTCGCGCTGCCCGCGACCGATCGGAATCATCGAGTCGACCGCCTTGATGCCAGTCTGTAGCGGCTCCTTGACCGGCTGGCGGGCGATCACGCCCGGCGCCTTCAGCTCCAGCAAACGGCGCTCATGGGTGGTGATCGGGCCGCCGCCGTCGATCGGATTGCCGAGTGGATCGACGACACGTCCGAGTAGCTCGTCGCCGACCTGAACGCTGGCGACCCTGCCCGTCCGGCGCACGCTCGAGCCCTCGGAGAGCTTTTGCCACTCGCCGAAGAGGGCCACGCCGACGTTGTCCTCCTCGAGGTTGAAGGCGAGGCCGACGACTCCGGACTCAAACTCGAGCATTTCCAGGGCAACACAGCTTTCGAGACCGTGTACGCGCGCGATCCCGTCTGCAAGCTGCAGCACGGTGCCGGTCTCGGAGAGATCGGTGTCGATCTCGAACTGCTCGATCCTCCGCTTGAGGATGGTGGTGATCTCTTCGGGGCGCAGCTTCACGGCTTACCTCAGCTCCTTGTCTCGACAAGCTCGGTACGAAGTTTTTCTATGCGGCCGCGGATGCTGGCGTCGAGGCGCAGCGAGCCCGCCTGGACGACCAGCCCGCCCAAGAGCGACGGGTCGACGTGACGGCGCGCCTCGACCGGGCGTCCCACCTGGGCCTCGATCTTGGCGACGAGCGAGCGCGCTTCCTCCTCCGAGAGCTCTTGCGCCGTCGTCACGACCACGCGCAGTCGCTTCTCGCCTGCATCGACCAGCGCCTCGAACTCACGCGCCGTCTCGGCCAAGCCGCCGATACGGTCCTTTTCGGCCAGCAGGCGCAGAAAGTTGCGCAGCAGGGGCTCACTGCCAGCGAGTAGATCGTCGATTAGCGCCGCCTTGGCGGTCGGGTCGAGAACCGGGTTCTCGAGCACAGACGCCAGCTCGGGCAGCTCGCGCTCGCTCTCGAGGAAGCCGGCCAGGTCGCTTCTGACCTCGGCCAGGCGCCCCTTGTCGAGGGCGGCCTCGTAGAGAGCCTGCGCGTACTTTCGCTCGGCGAGTCCCACTAGCAATCACCGCCTTGCGAGCGGTCGCGCTCGAGCGAGCCGTCGCCGGGTCGGATCGGGCACCACGTTGCTCCGCCCCCCGCCCTTAACCACCCACCCGCGGGGTCGTGAAACGGTATCCGAGGAATACGCCATGAATGTGCCGACTTCGTGCCGGTTTTGCACGAAGCGCTTACACCGGCCGCAGGGCGAGCTGAGTTCACGGGGGCAGCCACTAGTTCCTGCTCTCCTCCAAGGCCGAGAAGTCGAGCTCCTCGACGGCGCTGTCGATCAGGCGGCGATGATCCACCGGGTCGAGCAGCTTGCCGGTCACCTTGGCGGTGGTGATCAGCGTCAGCTCGGCGATCTCGTTCTTGATCTGAGCGAGCGCGCGACGGGTCTCGGCCCCGATCTGGCGCTCGGTCTCGGCGAGGCGGCGGGAGCGGTCGGCGTCGAGCTCGACGCGAGTGCGCTCGCGTTGCGACTCTGACACCTTGCGCGCGTCCTCGAGGATCTGTTCGGCTTCGGAGCGCGCCTGCGCCAGCATCGCCCGGTGCTCTTCGAGCAACCTGGCCGCCTCGTCGCGGGCTTCCCCCGCCTGCTCGATCGAGTGCAAGATACGCTCTCGGCGGGCGTCGATAATTCCCTGGATCCGTCCAAAGGCCCATCGCCTGAGAGACAAGTAGACGATCGTGAAGCAGACGAGCGTCCAGATCATCAGACCCGGCGTGACGGTGATGAGAGAGTTTGCTGCCAAGGGCATGGCTATCTCGACCGCCTTTCCGGCTAGATGAGGACGTAGGCCAGCAGGCCGCCGAGAAGGCCGTAGAAGACGAGCGCCTCGGTCAGCGCGAAGCCGATCCACATGATGCCCTGCAGCTCGCTGCGCAGCTCGGGCTGGCGGGCGACCGACTGGATCATCGAGCTAAAGATGTTGCCGAGACCGAACCCGGCGCCGAGTGCACTCAGCCCGATGCCAAAGGCAAAGGCGAGCGTCTTACCGAAATCGGTGAGGTTCCCAGTTATTGCTGCGAAGACAGACATTGAACTCCTTTCGCTGGAGACATTAGTGCTCGATCTCGATAGCCGAGCCTATATAGGTGGCCGAGAGGATGGCGAAGATGAAGGCCTGGATCGAGGCGACGATGATGACCTCGAAAGCGTAGATGAGGGTCGCGAACGGAACTACCGCGATAGCCACGAAGACAGTCTGGAGAGCGAAGACGAGGCCGAGCAGGGCAAGAATCAGCATGTGGCCGGCCAGCATGTTGGCAAACAGACGGACGCTGAGCGAGACAACCCGCATCGCCTGGCTGATGACCTCGAGCCCATAGAGGAGAACCAGCGGGATCGACCAGGCGAGGCTGAACTTGGGCATCCCGCCCGGCAGCCAGCCCGCGAAGTACTTGCCCGGACCGTTCCAGCGGATTCCTTCGGCGTGGGTGAAGATAAAGGTCATGAGCGCCAGCGCCAGCGTCACCGAGAGCGCCGAGGTGGCCGCGTAGATTCCGAGCGTCGGTAGCTTGACCCCGAACAGGCGAAAGGTCTCGCCTGTCAGAGGGAGCGGGATGAAGCTGACGACGTTCAGCGTCCAAATAAACAGGAAAAGGCTCGCCACATAGGGGAACCAGCGCCCCATTGCCTTCGTCGGTAGGCCCTGACCCGCAATCTCGTGCTGGGCCAGCTCGTAGACCATCTCGCCGGTTGTCTGGCGGCGGTTGGGTTCCTGGCGCAGACGCAGGCGCATGAGCGCAATTCCGAGCGCGATCGTGATGATGGTGCCGAGAAAGAGATAGGCCACGGCCTTCGTGATCGAGAGGTCAATCGTGACCGGCCCGAAGTGTAGAGCAGGGATCTTGATCCAGGGCTTGAGGACGAACTCCTCGGCCGGATCGAACTTGCCCCTGGCGAAGGCATCCGCCGGCAGCGCGAGCGCCAGCAGCGAAACGGCCATCAGTGTTCGCCTCAGGGTGCGCATCAAAGCGGTTCCGCCGAGAAGTAGCTGATCAGAGACAGCGCGAGTTCGACGGTGAAGGCGAAGACGTAGAGGAGCGCGGCAGGAATAGCGACGGTCTTGTTCGAGACGGCGACGAGGATCAAAACGATGCCGACGGCCAGCGCGCGGAAGCTCATACCAAACGCAACGGCGATGGAGCTCGGCAGGTGATCGGCTCCGAGGGGCAGTCGCGTCAACAGGTAGCCAAAAGACTGAGCTCCGATCCAGAGCGCGGCTCCCAGACCCCAGCCGGCAAACGACCAACCCGCGGCCAGGAATACGGGCAGCGCCATAAGCACGACTGCGGTGGCTGCGAGCGGTGGCAGCATACGGCTCGGCAGCGGCCGTGGTGCGGCGATCTTGCTTGGCGCTCGAAGACTCAACTGAAATACCCCCGGTAACGGCGGTAGACGACGAAGACGCCCGCGGGAATGCCGACTGCCGTGCCGGCTACCGCTCCGACCCCGGTGCCGCCCAGCGCCCAGCCGACAAGCGCGCCGATTCCCGCCAGCACCACGGTCGTCGCGGCAAGGAGACCACCGGCCCCCGCGGGCTCGAACGACGGGCGCGGCGGACGCTCCATGCCGTGGCGAGGATATCAGAGCCGTTTCGCCGCCCGAGCTGTTGGCGAGACTACGAAAACCCGCTCGAACGCTGCGATTTCGCTTACGACGCTGAAGGGTGTGAAGACTCGCGGATCGGGTGCGTACTGGGATAGGCCCTCAGGAGCTGCGCGGGCCGAGGATCGCGCGCAGGCGGGCGAGCGTGCGCGGCTTGAGCGAGCGCCTGAGACGAGCCGGCGGTACCTTGCCGGCCCAGACGAGCCGGAGCCGGCAGCTGGTCGTGACCAGGTAGATGCCCGGGTGCAGGACTCCTCTGCCGCAGGCGGGCTTGGTCGGGATGAAGACGATCGCCCGGCCGTCGGGCGTCCAGCCGAAAGACAACGTCTCCGGGCTCTTCAACCAGTCGCGCTCGCCGGTGATCGAGAGGGGCTTGCCGCCGCCGAGTGAGAGGAAGAAGTTGGTCGGCGCCTCGCAATCGCCTCTCCACTGGGCCAGGAACTTCGTTCCGTCCGGAGATAGCGCCGCCCAGTCCCAGTACCCGTCACGCCCGGCGTACTTCGACGACGGCGTCGGCCCGGGTCGAGCGAGCGCGAGTAGCTTGCGCGATTTCCCCGTAACGCGCAGGAAGGTGCCGTGCTGATTGCCCACCTGCCGCCGGCAGAGTTGGTAGGAGACGGCGCCGTGTCTACCGGCGGGCTGGCAGTCCTTGGGGCGAAAGCTCGCGGGCGTGGGCTTGGAGCCGGCTCGGGACGTCTTCATCGCCGCCGAGCTCCCGTAGCCGCAGAGCAGTAACGAGGCAGCGGTAACTCCGGCGATCGCGCCAAGACGAGCTCGCGGGGACATCACTCCGTGACTCTAGTAGGCGGCCAGGGCGGCTTCAAGCGGCCCGGCCTCAAGCCGAGCGCCGTTCCCGCTCCAGCGCTTTCGCCCGCCTGCGGGCGCGCGGGCTCGTCACCTTGACGATCTCGAGCACGTAGACGATGTAGGCCGAGGCCGCCAGCACAGAGAGCCCGATGACCGAGTCGGCGGCCACCGGCCAGAGCTGCCAGTGGCCGTGCGCATGCGGAGCGAGAAAGCGCGTCGCCAGCGCCGCTCCGGCCAGCGTGGCGCACCAGAAGTACATCGTCAGCACCGCCCGGCGCTGCGAGTAGCCGCGATCCAGGAAGCGGTGGTGGAGGTGGAAGCGGTCGGCGGAGTAGATCGGCTTGCCGTGCTTGATGCGCTTGGCGATAACGAAGGAGGTGTCGATGATCGGAATCGCCAGCACGATGAGCGGAAAGGCGAGGGCGACGGCGGCGGCCGTCTTGAGCAGGCCCTCAACCGAGATCGCCGCCAGCACGAAGCCGAGCAGGAGCGCTCCCGAGTCGCCCATAAAGATGCGCGCCGGGTAGAAGTTGTGGCGCAGGAAGCCGAGCGCCGCTCCGAACACGATCGCCGAGAGAATCGCCGGCTGGGCGCGGTCGAGCGAGAGCGCGATCAGGCAGAACGTGACGGCCGAGATCGCGATGACCCCGGCGGCCAGCCCGTCGAGGCCGTCGAGGAAGTTGACCATGTTCATGATCGCCACGATCCAGACAATCGTGAGCGCGATCCCGAGCCACTTCGGCAGCGCACCGACGCCGATGATCGGGAAAGTGAAGTGGTCGACGTAGACGCCTAGCCAGGCGGTCACGCCGGCGGCGAGCACCTGGCCGGTCAGCTTCTGCCACCAAACGAGACCCCACACGTCGTCGATCACTCCGACCAGGGTGGCGATGCCGGCGCCGATCAGAATCGCCCGCGCGGGGCTGGAGAGGTCGAGGAAGGCGAACGCGGGCGCGAAGATGGCAAAGAAGAGCGCGACGCCGCCCAACCTGGGGATCGGCAGCTCGTTCATGCGCCTCTCCCCCGGCTCGTCCACCACCCCTGCGTGCCGGGCCAGCCAGCCGATCGCCGGCGTCAGCGCCAGCACAATCGCCAGCGCAACCACGAAGCCGAAGACGACTTCGCGCGGCATATGGATGGTGGCGACGAACTGGGGCGCCAGGGTCATGCCGGTAACCGTACTACTGACCGTAGAGCCTACCCCGGTGGGTAGGCGCGGCTGAGGCGGTTGCGTGCGGTCCTATCGGGGTAGGCTCTCATAACCGCAGTAGCCTCGGAAGCCCGGATAGAGCGGGTGCGCCTCGCAGAGCTCCGCCGAGCGCGCACTGAGCACGGCTATGTCGGCGCTCTTGTCCAGAGCGCTGCAGATGATCGAGGCGATCTCGCTCATGTCCTCTTCATCGAAGCCGCGCATCGTCACGGCGGGTGTGCCGAGGCGCAGGCCCGAGGTCACCGTCGGCGAGCGCTCGTCGAAGGGGATCGCGTTCTTGTTCACGGTCACGCCCACGTCGTGCAGGCGGTCTTCGGCGTCCTTGCCCGTCCACTCGGTCGCGCGCAGGTCCACGTTGAGGAGATGGGTGTCGGTGCCGCCGGTGATGATGTCGAGACCGTGCGCGACGAGCTCGGCGGCGAGCCGGTCGGCGTTGGCGCGAACCAGGCGCTGGTAGACCTTGAAGGGCTCGGAGGCGGCGATCTTGAAGCAGGTCGCCTTGGCCGCGATCGTGTGCAGGAGCGGCCCGCCCTGAAGCCCGGGGAAAATGCCGCGGTCAACGGCCTGGGCGTGCTCGGCCTTGCAGAGGATGAAGCCGGCGCGCGGCCCGGCCAGCGTCTTGTGCGTGGTCGAGGTGACGAAGTCGCAGTATGGAACCGGGTTCGGGTGCAGACCGGCGGCGACGAGCCCGGCGAAGTGAGCCATATCGCACATGAGCAGCGCTCCGACCTCGTCGGCGATCTCGCGGAATCTGTCGGCCTCGACGACGCGCGGATAGGCCGAGCCACCGCAGATGATCAGCTTGGGCTTGTGCTCGAGCGCAAGCGCCCTGACCTCGTCGAAGTCGATCAGGAAGCTGTCGCGGCTGACGCCGTAGGAGACGATGTTGTAGAGCTTCCCGGAGATGTTGACCTTGAGTCCGTGCGAGAGGTGGCCGCCGTGCGCCAGCGAGAGCGAGAGGATGGTGTCGCCAGGCTGAAGAGCAGCGAGGTAGACGGCGGTGTTGGCCATCGCGCCGGCGTGCGCCTGGACGTTGGCGTGCTCGGCGCCGAACAGCGCCTTGACGCGGTCGATCGCCAGCTGCTCGATCTCGTCCACCACCTCGCAGCCGCCGTAGTAGCGCTTGCCCGGATAGCCCTCGGCGTACTTGTTGGTGGCGATCGAGCCCAGGCCCTCGAGCACGCCCGGCCAGGTGAAGTTCTCGGAAGCGATCAGCTCGATCGTCCCGCGCTGGCGCTCGAGCTCGCGCTCGAGCAACTCGCCGATGTCCGGATCGACCTTACTCAGGCCGGTGGAGCGGTAGAAGTCGAGACTCTCGGATGCCATCGAAGTGCTCCTCTCGGGTCGCGCGCGCTTGAGAGGCGATCGTAGCTCTAGGGGTGGACCGAGCGAACGAGGCGGGAGCAAGTCATGGCTGAGCTGCAAGATCTGACCCCGCGCCGAAGTGGCGCAGGCTTTTGCACGGCTCCGCTCTAGCGGCGCCAAGTGTCAAGCCGATAGCCAAGCGCGACGATATACACAGCTGGCCGGCTCGACCAAGCCATGAATCCGTTCCCCTCACCAACCGAACCACGAGTCGTTCCCCCCTCGCCGCAGAAGCGCGGCGTGAGATTTTGGGTTCCACTGCTCGTTTCACTGACGGTTCTCGCGCTGGTCGGGAAGTACATCTTCCACGTGATCATCGGCGGCCTGTTCGCGATCGCCCTTCTCATTTTGTTGTTTGGCTGCAACTCGAGAGTCGGCCACAACCCAGATCCGCACGGCAAGCTCATGCTGGCGATGAGTCACGACCCGATCTTCGCGATCCTTCCACCCGGCGCCACCAACATCCACATAGAGAAATCGCCACCGAAATACCAGGACTCCGGACCGTTCGAGGGTTCCGGTTGGAGCGGTCCGAGCTTCTCTCTCCTCTTCAGGGATCGCAGACCGGAGAGTCAGATCAAGAGTTTCTTCGTTCGCAGGGCGATAGCCACCGGATGGGGTCCTGGGCGCTGGGCCCACGAATGGAAGAAGAGCTTCGGCAGGGGCGCGGTCGCGTATCTAAGCCTCGTGCTGCCCGCCTGGCACTCCGATCTCTACTCCATCGCGATGATCGGCTGGAGTTAAGGCGCTCAGGAGTCCGCGCACCCCGGTGTCAGACACCGCTCAGAAGCCGGGGCGACCGTCAAGTCAGGACTGTGGCGAGAGTGTGACTTTCAACACGCACCCACTCGCGGGACTCAAGCGCGAAGCGCGCCAAGGCTCGTGATGCCGCCGCGACCGGCATGATGGGCGCGGCTCACCAAACGCAAGTCCTCAGCGAACCAGGACCCCGTAAAGCATCCCGAACACCCGCCCCCCAAGACCACTAGGAGCAGAAAGTTTCGTAAGCGCTGAAAGCGCGCGAAGCGCCGAGTAAGTCCGCCGGAGAGAGTCGAAAGACTTTCTCCGGTCACTTAGTGAAAGCTGTGAATCCCCGGCAGCGAGCCGTGTACATCGGCGCCTGCTAATTCACTCTTTCGCCCGGCGCGTCAACGGCCTCGACCGGCTCCCGGAACACGCCGATGCCGGTTATTCCTCTGCGAGATAGTGAAGACTGCGCTGGTCTACCACCTTCTCGCGATAACCCTCACGAAACTTATGTTCCTGCCCTCATCCGCAGGCAGAAGCTTGTCGCCGCTGTCCACGATCAGGCCGAACTTGAGGAATATCTCGTAGCCTTCTTTCTCGGGCAGAGTATCCGCCAGCTCCACCGTTACGAGCCCCGTCCTATTCCAGTGATCTCGCCACCACTCCGGCGAATGCCAGGAATAGAACTCGGGATCCCAGTACGGCTTGATGTATTCCGGGATCTCCCCGTCGAACTCCTCGTACAGTCCCGGAACGATCATCCCGATCTGGCTCCCGGGCTTAACTACTTTCGCAAGATGGTGCTTCATGTAGTAGTCGTCCGTGGCGAAGAACTGAAATGAGTTGATGCCGACCACTGCATCGAAGAAACCGTCGGCGAAAGGCAGCGCGTGCGCCTCGGCGTGGATGGGATAGACGAGATCGTCCACTCCCGATTCGCAGGCGCGCTTCCAGTTGTCGGCCGCATCTACCCAGAGATCGATGGCCCAGACCTGTACTCCGAGCTCCTTGGCGAGGAAGATGGAGCCGATGGCCGTGCCGCAACCCAGATCGAGCACTCTCATACCTGGATCGAGCTGCATCTCCCGCGTCAGGGACTCCATCAGCCACAGGCCGTGCGACCCCATCTGATTCTCGATTATCCAATCGGGATCGTACTTCGACGACAAGGGATAGCTCTCGTTTTTCATCATCTCGTGGATTTGCTCTCGGGTCAGACCCATCGATCTCGTCCCTCCCTTGCTCCGTTCGGCAGAAGACTATTCCTCGCCTCGAGTCGCCAAGCTCAGTGGAGGCGTAGTCCCGGTGTAAGACACCACTCAGAAGTCGGAGCGATCGTCAAGTTGAGACTGTGGCAAGAGTGAGACTTTTCATCCACGACCCCACGTACTCGCGGGGATCGAGTGCGAAGCACGACGATTCCCGCGATGCCACCGAGACCGCATGACGGGCGCGGTTCACCAAACGAAAGTCCTCAGCGGCGCGGGACCCCACAAAGCACCCCGAACGC
>JBEKLL010000019.1:0-44007 GCA_050010215.1 Gaiellaceae bacterium
GTGCCCGAGAGGACGCGGAGCCGCTGGGGCAGTACGTGGGCCCCGTGTCGGAGGCCGGCGGGCTGATGTGCTACATCGCTTTGCACTTTCAGAAAGAGTCGCAGGCGCCGCCAGCGGGCTGGCGCGGGCACCGCTTCATCAAGTCGAGGGGTTACTTCGGTCGCCCAATGCCTGAGGTTCGAGCGGAAGCCCGGCGGTCGCTGCGATTGAAAAGGCTGATCCATCGAGGGCTGGACGCGGTCATCGCCGAGCTGGAGTTGGAGCGAGCTGAGGCGGTGGAGTGGTCGCTCGTCCACGTGAGGCCGGAAAGCTGGCTCAACTACCGAGAGAGCGTGCACGGACGAACTCGACCTATCGGGGCGCAATACGCCTAGGTGCCGCGCGCGCGGGGCGGGTTGCGCGTCGAAAGACGTGCTCCCGCCCGCACCCGGCTCTAGGCGTAGCGAGCACTAAGGGGGTCGAGGGGGGCCGTGTCCCCCTCGGGTAAGCGAGCTGTCAAGGCTTCGCGTCGTCTCTCTCCTGCGACCTAAACCTACCCTTGAGGGAGTCGAGGCCGCCACTCCCCTCATCGCAGCGGTAGACGGTGGAATTGTTAGCAACGGCGATTCGATAGCCGCGAGAGCGCGGGGTTTGAATCCGTTTAGTTCCAAAAGGTTCTAACGTGCTCCGCTGTCTACGACCCTAGCGTCGGCGTCCAAACCCCGGAGCGCAACCCGGAGTTCATAGTGCCAACACGGAGGAAGAGTCCGTGTTTGCCCTGTTATCATCGGCATTCACAGTCTGACGTTGGCTGATTATGGATCGAACTACGCAAGAAAGGCCGAAAATGACGCCGAAGAGGCAACCTACGGCGGTCGCCTGGCAGGTAGCGCTAGGAGTCATCGTCGCAATCGCGACGGTTACCATGATCGGGCCTGCGTCTGCAGCGAACTCCGCCCAATTCAAAGGGAAGACAAAAGAGGGAAGTGCAATCACCTTCCTTAAAAAAGGCGGCAGCGTGGCGAGTGTTAATTCACAGATCTACGTGACCTGCGACTCTGTCCCCATCAAGGGCGGAATTGAGCTCTTCAAACCGCCGGGGAGGTTCAAGGCCGACGGCAAGTGGCACTCCGCACACGCGAGCCGGACAACCGTGGTGCTCGGCGGGAAGGTCGGTTTCATGTACCGCGTCAGGGTGAAATTCAAGGGACGGCGCGCGGTCGGCAGGATCACGCTCGCCTTCGGCAACTCCTCCTACGACGTGCTGAAGAACACCACCACCTTCACAAACTGCAGCGGAGTAACGAACTTCCAGGCCCAGCCGAAATAGCGGCGACGGTATGCCGATCCGTGCGTCGATCGAGCTGCGAGAGCCCCCTGGACATCGGTGGAAGCGCTCTTTAACACGAGAGACGCGCGACGTGCGTTTTCCTCTATCTACAGGAGGTAGGGAGGCGTGCGATACCCCGGGAAGTGGTCTCTGGCCTGGACGCTGGTCGTGCCTGTGCTTGTTCTAGTTTCTGGGTGTGGTTCGTCGCGGTCCGCGAGTTCCACGTCCGAAACATCGACACCTAGACCATTGATTTGGAATCAAACATCTAGACTTCAAGACGCTTGAGAGAACCGCAAAGGGAGGCGAGACCAATGAAGTGGCACATCAGGACTCAGGGCAGGTTTTGGGGGCTGCACCATCCGTCTCACCGGGTCATGGTCACGGTGATCCCGGTCGTGGTCGGTTTCGCGGTGATGGCGGCCGCTGCGGTCGGAGACTCACAGGTTGCCGCGACCGCAACCAGCCAAGCACGGCGGGCGTCACTCCAGCAAAGCGCAAGCGCCGCCAGTGGCCGGTACATGAAGCTGTGGGTCGAGGCCGTCCAGGCAGAAATAGTCTGGGCAGACGAACACCACGACCTGGTACAGAACATCACTGGAACGGACGGGTACGAGGCGGACTGCGCGATCGACAAACATAATGCCGCGGGGGGCCTGGACACCTGGTACGGAACCGAGGGAAACGGCAGGGCCCTGAAGGAGCAGGCAGCGTACGACGCAAAGCTGCTCAAGCCATACGAAGATGCGATCGTGAAGCTCGTCTTCAAGCTATCGGACCGGTGGCCGCATGGTTCGGCGAAATGGGGAAAGGTTCAGCACATGTCGACCAAGATCTCCGCCTCAATTACCGACTTTGTTCACGCGATGGACGAGATTCGGGACGCTGGCGATCGCTATATCGCCCACGACTGCAAAGGCGCGTCCAAGGCGTTCACGAAGGCCGACCATGACCTCCTGTCTGGCAGGCCGAAACTGATGACCGGGCTAGCCGCGGCCAAGCAGCTCGCGGAAGAGGCAGACAAGTGAGGCGCAACAGAAATGAAGTGTGAGCCTGGACGTGACCGGACCCCATCTTTCGGTCCAGGCGTTATGAGGGTGCTTGCGTGTTCTCTAGCCCCCAGCGGCGTGCGTACTCCGCCGGCGTCTCGTAGCCGAGCGATTGGTGCGGTCGGTAGTGGTTGTACTCGAGGCGCCAGTCCTCGATCAGGAACTGGGCCTCGAAGAGGCTGTTGAAGCTCTCCGTCTCGAGCAGCTCCCGTCTCAGGTGACCGTTGAAGGACTCGACTATGTAAAGCACCGTGGCAACAAAACGGCGTTGTGTGCGTATTCGTGCTAGCCCTCCCGCTGACGCCGCTACTTACTGGGGCAAGACCCAAGTACTACCCCGCCCCAAAGGTCCGGGAAGCAGGCTTCGAGCGCTGGCCTTATATAGAGCGAACTATGGGATCCGTTTGCGCCTCGGAACCAACTGTTGGCCCACTCTACGACAGGTTTCGCCCGCGCGTCGACGATGCGCAGGTAGAAAGCAATGACGTTCTCGCTCTTGACGTTCTCGCTCTTGACGTTCTCGCTCCTGAGTAGGGGAAAGAGGACTCGCCATAACTGATGGTGGAGGAAATAGGCCGGTCTTGCGACCGCAAGTACGAGCGCCGGCGCCAGCGCGGGAGTCGGTGCAGGCGTCGAATAGATTCTCAGGCTTACGATCTCGACGCCGGGGTTCCGTAAGGCTTGCTGGATAGATTCCACACGCTTATCTGCAAAAACGCCGGTTGCAGCGGGTGCGGACAAAGTTAAACCCAACCACCGGAACCAGCTCCGCTCCCTGGGCGACGGTCGGAGAGCGCCCACTTTCGGAGTTGTCGGCTGGCCCTGCGTGCCGCACCCTGCGAGAGGCGCAACAGACACGAGGGCTATTGCAGCGAGGATGGCAGCTCTCATCTTCTGGCAACTATACGGCGCTGCACGAGGATCGGTCACTGGCGCTGTCTCGCGCGTGCTCGTAGTGTCAACCTGACACTGCTTCTAATCGGTGTCAATATGGGACTGTGTCATCGAGCGAGAGACAGCAGCCCCGCACGCTTCAGGAGTTCGCCTCGAAGCGCGTCGGCCTCGTCAAGTCGGCGCGTGTTGTCACTTTCATCGTTGCGTGGGGCGTCGCTGGGGAAGCTGTCGGTCATCCTCTGACGCTTGAGGAATACGCCGACTGGTGGAAAGAGTCGCGCTCGACGGCATTTCGAGAACAGGCGTTGTTCCGGGAGGCATTCCCGGGAGAGTCGACGCCGCAGCGGATCGTGGATCTCCTGAGCGAGAGCGGTACGAAGTGGTACCGCGGCGGTGTGAAGGCCGTAGCGAAGTTCAGTGTTGCGGTCGATCGCGTGAAAGACACGGTCGAGAGAATCGAGTTTGGAGCCGAAGCATGAGGCTCTCCCGAGCCATCGATCGCTGGATGGGCGAGCTGGCGCGATCTGGAGGTACTAGGCAGTGATCGAGCGGCACTACACGACCGCTGAGCTATGCGAACGGTTGAACGTCCACGAGGAGACGGTTCGTAAGTACGCACGAACGGGCGAGCTTCCGAGCATCCGAATCGGGAACGATCGGCGGTACCCGGAGAGTGGGGTCGAGGCGTTCCTTAGTGCACGCGCTCAGGGTGGACACGTTATTGGGTCGCGCTCGTGAGTATCCGCCGCCGAGGCGAACCCGGGAAGTACTCATACCAAGTGCGGGTACCGGGCTTCTCTGCAATCACACTGCCGACACGCGATGCGGCGGAGGCGGTGGAAATAGACCTGTTGCACCGCAAGCGCCTTGGCCACCTGTACCAGGAAAAGCCGCGGAAGCTAGGAGAAGAGCTAGATGACTTCCTTTGCTTCAAGCAGACGATGGGCGGCAAACGCGGAAAGTTGCGTTCAAGCGGGATCGACTGGTACCGGGATTCCGTGAAAGCATGGACGCCGCTCCGCGACAGGCTTGTCCCCGCACTACGGAGGGCGACAATCGAAGATCACATCATCGATCGTGCCGCTGTGGCGCCTGTTGCTGCTCGAAACGAGCTTCAGGTGCTCAAGGCCGCGCTTAGGCGGGCTGAGTCGCGTGGCCAGCGCGTCGATCCGAGCATTTTCGATATTCCGGCGATCGTGCACGAGCCTCGGGAGGCGCGGGCGCTCACGATTGACGAGCTCGACGAGATCGCATCTTGGATGCCCGAGCACATCAAGCGCGTAGTTCTCTTCACGGGCCTAGTGGGCTTGCGCTTCGGGGAGGTCTTGACGCTGACAGACGATCGCGTCGATCTGAAGTGTGCGGAGATTTTCATACCCGGGCGACTCTCGAAGAACCGAAAGCCGAAGGCGATCGCGCTGGCGGCCTGCGAGGTTCAGATTCTTCGTGAGCAGTTGATAGCGCGTCCTCGCGGCGCTAGTCATGTGTTCGCGACGAAGCGAGGCAAGGCGTACACGAGATCGGCGTTCAACGAGCACGTGTGGTGGCCTGCGCTTGAGAAAGTGGGTCTCAAGGGCGAGTTCCACTTCCACGACCTGCGCCATACGGCGATTTCGCTTCAAGCGCGTGCAGGGATACCGGCCGAAGTTATCGCGGAGAGGGTCGGGCACAAAGACGGTGGCGCGTTGATCCGGCGGCGGTACAGGCACCTCTACCCGGGCGAGGCGGCTTCGCATGTGTCGAAGCTAGATGCCCTGGTACGAGACGCGAGACGGTCAGCGATGGACGAGGCGCGGACATCATGAGCGTAAAGCCTCTAGTAGTGGAGTGGGCGCAGCTGGGATTGAACCAGCGACCTCTCGCGTGTGAAGCGAGCGCTCTCCCGCTGAGCTATGCGCCCTCGACGAGAGGTTACCCCACAGTTCCGCGCGCGGATGCAGTCTTCTACTGTGACCAGAAGAGGATGCCGGCGAGCACGTTCATGGCCAGGATGACGAAGGCCACCGACGTCATGAACGCGGTCGCGAGGACCAGGGAGTGAACGTTTGGGGGAAGCCGCATGGTAAAAGCGCCGCAGTAGCGCATTACCGATCGTACGAGCGGTCGCCCGCCTTTTCATCACCCGATCGGGCAACCCGTTTGAGACACGAGAAGCGCTAAGAAGCTTGTTAGGCTAATCCCGTCATGAGGCCGATCCTGTTGTTACTGGCCGCAAGCATGGCCTCGCTGGTGCTGGCGTGCGCCGCTGCGGCCATAGTCGACCAGGCGACGATCATCGTCAACAAGGGCGCCGGCGGAGTCACGCTGGGCATGACTCGTGCCCAGGTCGTGGCTGTGCTCGGCAAGCCTCTCTACGAGAACTCGTACGGCTACATGCAGTATTCGAGCAAGAATCTGTTCGACGTCTATCGTTCCGGCAGTCGCACCGGTCGAGTCGACATGCTCGGCATTTCGGGCCCTCGCTTCTGCCTGCGAAACGGTATCTGCATGCTCCGGCGCAATAACGTCGCCGCGCTGAAACAGAAGTTCGGCAAACGTCTCACGTTCCACAAGTTGTCCGACGGAACACTCTTCTACCGCGTCTCTGGAAGCTTCCAGGGCCGTCGCTCGTACACCGAGTTCGACGTCGACGGCCCGAACCGGCCCGCTCGCATCATCATGATCTGGGTCGCCTGGAAGCGCTAACGGGCGCTGCACGGAGCCCGCGTACTCGTTTGCGTCCCCCGCCGGCGAAAGACGTCATGCCGCCCGACAGAGGGTCGGTCCGGCGGAAAAAGCGGAGAGGGCGGGATTCGAACCCGCGACCCGCCTTTCGACAGGTACGCGATTTCCAGTCGCGCTCCTTAGGCCAACTCGGACACCTCTCCCTGGCCGGCAAACGATAGCTCGCGCCACTGGTCGGCGGTGGCTCGCGCCGGGCGACGCCCGGCTCCGCCACCGCCTCGGGCCGCTGACCGCACGAGGCTTCGAAACCCTCAGGCCGACGGGCCGGAGGCGCCGGCATCCCGTCGGCCAGGCGACCAAGCTCCCCGCGTCGCGGAGAGCAGCGCGGCCACGGCCATCAGTCCCATCGAGGCGTAGAAGGCGGAATGCAGGCCGGAGGTGAACGCAGCGGCCAGCTTTCCGTGCAGGCTGGTCGAGCCGACGAAGATGGCGAACGCGAGGCGGCGGGGGATCGAGCGGGACGCGATCAGGATCGCCATCGAGTAAGAGAAAACCATGCCGATGTTGGCGAAGGTGCGCAACATCCCCGAGGAGATCCCGAACACTGCGGGCGGGGAGGCCTTCATCACGGCCGCGGTGTTGGCCGGGAAGAAACTGCTGGCGCCGATGCCGTTCACGATGCTCGCGACGACGACCAGCCAGAGCCCGGTCGTCAGAGTCAGCTGGGCGAAGATGAAGAGGGCCACGACCTGGACGGCGAGGCCGGCGGTGGCGGGAAGCACGGGTCCGAATCGATCGGCCAGCCGGCCCGCGAAAGGTCCGAAAAAGCCACCGACCATATAGCCCGGCACGAGCAACAGCGAGGCGTGGATCGGGGACAGGCCTCGCGGCCCTTGCAGGTACATGATGACCAGGAACAGCACAGCGAAGTTGGCCAGTCCCTGGAGCAGCGACGCCAGCAGCGACGGAGACATGGTCGGTACCCGGAACAGCGAGAGCTGGAGCATGGGCTCCGCCTGAGTCGACTCGATCCAGACGAAGGCGCCGATGAGTACGATGCCGCCGACCAGGAAGCCCAGGATCGAGGCGTCCAGATATACCGTGGCCAGCCTGGTGATCGCCCACAGCACGCCGAACAGGCCCAGGCCGAGGCTGGTCATGCCGAACAGATCGAGGCGATGTGTTTGGCGCTCACCTCGCTCTCTCAGGACCCGCACGGCCAGAGCCACCGCGGCCAGTCCTATCGGCACGTTGATCCAGAAGATCCAGCGCCAGGAGAAATAAGTGACGATGGCGCCGCCCAGCACGATGCCGAGGACGGCGCCCAGGCTCCAGCCGATTCCGTTGTAGCCGTATGCCTTCCCTCGCTGCTCACGGGGGAAGAGGTCGGCGATCACGGCGCCGCTGTTGGCGGTGACGAACGCGCCGCCGATGCCCTGCAGGATCCGGAAGCCGATGATGGACGGCTCGTCCCAGGCCAGGGCGCAGAGTGCGGAGCCGAGGATGAAGACGAGAAAGCCCGCCTCGTACATGCGCACCCGGCCGAACATGTCTCCGAGCCGGCCGACCTGGGTGGCTAGCAGGGTGATCACCAGCAGGTAGCCCATCACGACCCACACGACCGAGGCCAGAGCCACGTGCAGCCCGCGCTCGATCGCAGGCAGCGCGAGCACCACGATGGTGGTGTCGACGGCCGTGATCAGCACTCCGGTCATCACGATCGCCAGCGCCAATCCAGTCCTGACCGGTGTCGCGGTGCGCTCATTGTCCATCGGGGTGCCTCTCATCCTGATGCGAGTCTTTGCCGGCGTCGACGTTCTTCAAGCACCGCTCGACCAGCCCACCCCATCCAACTTCCCGATCGACCTTTCCCGAGGGGCTGACGAGCACACCGAGATCCCGATCGGTGATGCGGGATCCGGCGCTATTGAGCGGAGGGGGGGAGATTCGAACTCCCGACCCGCCGAATGACGGGTAACGGTTTTCGAGACCGCCGCATTCGACCGCTCTGCCACCCCTCCGCGTTGATCCCGCGGGAAGACTACCGCTCAAACCCGCGCCGGGGACCACTCCGGAGGGAGGAGATACCCGGCGAAGCCGCCGCAGCCGACATGCGCGGCTGCGGCTCACAAACGCCTGTCCCCACCTCAATACGGACCCCGTAAGGCACTTACGGTCAGCCCGCCTCGCTTCTAGGACGCCGCGCTGAGCAGAGCGCCAAAGGCGCGGCTCAGCGCCCGTGATTAGGCGCGGCCGGAAATCGAAGATTTCCGGCCGATATTCGGAGAAGGAGGGATTCGAACCCTCGAAGGAGGTTTAAACCCCCTTAACGCCTTAGCAGGGCGCCGCCTTCAGCCACTCGGCCACTTCTCCGAGCGCCGCTCAGAATAGCGAACCCAACCGCACCGGACAGCCCGCGGAGCCCTATCCCGGGGATGCGGCCCACTAAAAGCACGCCCCCAACACGAACCGGACGCGGCGAAGCAACCCGCCCGAGAGAGTCGCCAGACTTCTTCCGGCTAAAGCTCGCGCGGATCGAGCGCGAAGCGCGACGATGCGCGCGATGCCGCCGCGATCGACACGGCGGGCGCGGCCCACCTAACATACGTCCCCAACACAACCCGAACCCCGCAAAGCACTTCTCCTGATCTCACTTCGCAAGTAGGAGCAGCCGCTGAGCACCGCGGCGAAGCCGCGGCTCAGCGTTTCGAAACCCCGACCGGAGAAAGTCGCCAGACTTTCTCCGGTTTTGAAAATCCCCCGATGGAGGGCTGCCGGGCAAAGCGCCAGGGACGAAACTTTAGGAGCCGGCTCCCCCCTCATCCCGGCAAAGTGGCGTCGCCCGTCTGCGGCTAATGCGAGGCGGGCTTCGCTCTTTCTGGGGCTTTTCCGATCTGGCGTGAGGCGAGCGGTTATCCAGTGCGCTCGGTGCGCCGGTAGAGGTGCGCGCGGCGGCGGGCGCCGGTGATCTCGAGCATTCCCATGGCGCGCAGGCAGTAGGTCATCTGCTGTGCGAGCCGGCGCGTGATCGCGGCCGCTTCGGCGAGCTCGACGGTGTCGAACGGCTCGGGGAGGCCCGGCGGCAACAGCGCGGCGGCGTCCTCGGGGTCCGCGATACGGACGCAGCCCGCAACTCTTGAGAGTGAGCGCCCACTGACAACCCAGCCGTGGCGTCTGAATGCTTTTCCGGGCCGGTAGACGCGCAGCTCGTCTTCCTCGGTCAGCAGGACTTCGATCTCGAGCCCGGGCCGATGGAGCAGCGTGGGGATGCTGATCAGGCGGCTGAAGATGTCCTCGACCCGGCCGTGTCGCGGAGAGCGGCGGGCAGAGAGGATCTCTCCCTCGCCCGAGAGGCGAACGATCCTGCGCTCGAGCGCAATCGGAGCCACAACCCGAACTGGATGCTCGCGAGTGAGGACATCGAGCTTACGCCGAAGTGGCGCGAAGCCTCCCGTCTGGATCTCGATCAGGAGCTCGCCACGGACGATGTCGACGACGTAGCCCGGGAGCCTCTTCTCGAGCTCGTCGCCCGGGCGGTGATACCACTCTTTTAGTTGCGCATGCAAAGCCCCTTCGCGGAGGGTCCCAATCGTTCGCGGAGGCGACATCTTGAGCTCGGCCTCTACTTGCATCGAACGAAGCCTTCGTCTCGTTGCGTTCCTGACCTCCTTCGCCATCGCGGGGATCGCACCCGGAAGGAGCAGATACCCGGCGAGGCCGCCGCGACCGACGTGGCGGGCGCGGTTCACTCAACGCCCGTTCCTAACCCGTGCCGGATGCCGCAGAGCAACGGCGGTCAGTCCGCCAAGTTTCTCGGACACCGCACTGAGCCAAGCGCCGCAGACGTGGTTCGGTACCCACTTCGCCCTCTGGCAATAAACCGGAGATTTACGCCAGGTTAATCGCGTATACGCGCGATCAGCTCGCGGCGGCGGGTGACTCGAACCGCGGTGCCGGCGAGGCGCACCTCGTAGCCGGAGTCTTTGGGGAAAAGGACCTTGTCGCCGGGCTCGACGCTGTCGGCGTCGGCGCCGACGGCGAGGACGACGCCCGACCGGCAGCTGTTCTCGGCGCTCGCGGGAATGATCAGGCCGGCTCGCGTCTCGGTCTCCTCGTCCGAGGGTTGGATGACGACGTAGTCGTCCAGCGGCTCCAGCGAGAGGTCGAGTCCTTGGGGATGCTCGTCGATCATCTCTCTACTCAGGATAGCCCCGGTTGCCTCGAGTTGGCGACGGCCGCTGGAGTCGGGCTGGGTTGCACCGGTCGCTCGTGCGGACACCTCAACTAGAGTTTCGCCCATGCGTCGCGTCGTCATCACCGGCCTCGGTGCCGTCACTCCGCTCGGAAACGATGTCGCAACAACCTGGCAAGGTCTTCTCGCGGGTAAGAGCGGAATCGACTTCATCCAGGCCTTCGATGCGAGCGAGTATCCGGTCAAGATCGGCGCCGAGGTGAAGGATTTCGATCCGCTAGGTCTGGCGCCGCCCAAGGAGCTGCGCAAGCTTGCGCGCAACACCCAGTTCGCGCTCGCGGCTGCCAAGCAGGCCGTGGACGACGCCGAACTACTCGGAGCCTATGAGCCCGAGCGGATTGGGATCGTCCTGGGCTCGGCGGTCGGTGACATCGGTGGCATCGCCGCTCAGGAGCAGACGAGGCTCGAGCGCGGCCACAGTCGCGTGGCGCCCTGGTTCATCCCCAGTGTCCTCACCGATTCGGCCAGCGGTCAGGTCGCGATCTCCTTCGGTTTCAAAGGTCTCAATTTCGCGGGAGTAGCGGCCTGTGCGACCGGCTCCTACACGATCGGCGAGGGAGCCGAGATCGTTCGCCGCGGCGCGGCTGACGCGATTCTCGCAGGCGGCACCGAAGCCGCCCTGACGCCGCTCATCCTGGCCGGCTTCTGCAACATGCGCGGCCTGGCGGCCGAGGAGGAGTACCCGCCCCGTGCCTCGCGCCCCTTCGACGCGACTCGCGACGGCTTCGTAATCGGCGAGGGCGCAGGCGTTCTCGTGCTCGAGGAGCTGGAGGCCGCCCGCGCTCGTGGAGCGCAGATCTACGCCGAGGTGCTCTCCTACGGCGCCTCCAACGACGCTTTCCACATTGCCCAGCCCGACCCCGAGGCGACCGGAGTCGCGCGCATGATGCGCGAGGCCGTCGCAAGCGCGGGCATCGAGCCCGAGCAGGTCGGCTACATCAACGCCCACGGCACTTCGACTCCGCTTGGCGACGCCGCCGAGACCAAGGCGATCAAGGCGGCCTTCGGTGAGCACGCTTACAAGCTGGCGGTCTCCTCGACCAAGTCGATGCTCGGTCACTGCCTGGGTGCCGCGGGCGCGCTCGAGGCGATGGCCTGCGTGCTGGCCATCAAGCACGGCGTCATCCCGCCGACGATCAACTACCGGCACCCCGATCCCGACTGCGATCTCGACTACGTGCCGAACGAGGCTCGCGAGGTCGAGCTCTACTACGCGCTCTCGAACGGGATGGGCCTGGGTGGTCACAACGGCTGCGTCCTGCTCGGACGAGTCGACTAGCTCCTCCGCGAGGAATCAAACGCTTTCCGGCTCGCGGCGCCGAGGTCGCGCCTATCGGGGAGCGGTATAAAAAGACCCGAGTTTGACGCCCCCAGACGCCCCCAGTGCCAGGCACCGTTTGGTGTCAAGCGGTGTTTGTGACGGAAATGGGACTTCTCACAGTGCCGTCGACCACAAGGGGCGCTAGATGCTCAAAAGGGCTCGCGCCCGTTTATGGGACAATGGGAGTCCGCCGCGACTGGCGCTGCGAGGTGGAAGAAACCACCGGGGAGCGACGGGAACACACGCCGAGCGCCTGGGCCAACAAACGACGACCCCGAGGAGGGCTTTCAATGGCGACCCAGGCAAGACTCGAGCTCCGCTACGGAACCAATCCGCACCAGTCGCCGGCAGCGATAAATGCGGTCGGTGAGAAGCTTCCCTTCCGTGTGCTCAACGGCGCTCCGAGCGCGATCAACATCCTCGATGCTCTCCTGGGCTGGAATCTCGTGCGCGAGCTGCGCGAGGCGCTCGGGCTTCCGGCGGCCGCCTCCTACAAGCACCTGAGCCCCGCCGGCGGTGGTCTCGGCGTGCCGCTACCCGACGATCTGCGCCAGTCCTACTTCGTCGGCGATCTGGAGTTGAGCCCGGTCGCCTGCGCCTATGCACGAGCCCGCGGCGCCGACCGCCTCTGCTCGTTCGGCGACTGCGTGGCGATCAGCGACGTGGTCGACGAAGCGGCGGCGGCACTGCTTTTGCAGGAGGTCTCCGACGCGGTCATCGCGCCCGGCTACGAGCCGGCGGCGCTGGAGCTTTTGAAGCAGAAGAAGCGCGGCAACTACCTGGTGCTGGAGGCCGATCCAGAGGTCGCACTGCCCAAGATCGAGCACCGCGATCTACTGGGTGTCACTTTCGAGCAGCCGCTCAACGACGCTCGCCTGACCATCGAGGATCTCAGAGCCGGGATCGTGACCGAGAACGGCGAGCTACCCGAAGACGCCGCCCGCGACCTCCTCCTCGCCACGATCGCGCTCAAGTTCACGCAATCCAACTCGATCACGATCGCCTCGGGCGGGCAGCTGGTCGGAGTCGGCTGCGGCCAGCAGTCGCGCATCCACTGCGTCCAGCTGGCGGCGAACAAGGCCCAGCTCTGGCACCTGCGGCGCAGCCCACTCGTGCAGGGGTTGCCGTTCCGCGAAGGTATCGGTCGGCCCGAGCGTGACAACGCGATCGACCTCTACTTACGCGACGAGATGACGGCGAAGGAACGCGAGGCCTGGCTCGCCTCGTTCTCGTCCGAGCCACGCCCGCTCAGCGCCGGTGAGCGCAGCGAATGGCTGGCCGGCCTGCGGGGAATGTCACTCAGCTCGGACGCCTTCATTCCCTTCCGCGACACGATCGACCGCGCTGCGGCCGTCGGAGTCGGCTACGTGGCTCAGACGGGAGGCTCGATTCGCGACGGCGAGGTGACCGAGGCGGCGAACGAGTACGGCCTACTGATGACCTGCACCGGCGTGCGCCTGTTCACGCATTGAGGGTCGCGGGCGTCAGCTCCGCGAGCGAGTCGAGCACGACGTCGGCCGCAGCGAGCGCCTCCGGGCGCGGTGGGAAGACCGGGTTCGGAATTGCCACGACCAGCATGCCGGCGGCCCGGGCCGACAGAATCCCATTCGTGGAGTCCTCGATTGCCGCGGCGCGGTCTGGACTGACGTTCATGCGTCGGAGCACCTCGATGTAGACGTCGGGAGCCGGTTTGCCGCGTCCGACCTCTTCCGAGGAGACGGTGACCTCGAACTCGCTCGCGATACGGGCCAGCTCGAGAACGAGATCGATGATCGGTCGGTTTGACGAGGATGCCAGGCCGAGCTGGAAGCGTCTACCCATGCGCCTCACGGCCTCGACGGCGCCTTCCAGCAAAGGCAGTCGCCGGCGATAGAGATCTTCCAGACGGCGCACGACCTCGCCCGAGATCTCCTCCGGAGTCTCGCCGAGGCCGACTCGCTCGTGCATGTAGCGTGACCACTCGAGCGAGCTCATGCCCATTATGTCGTGCTGAGCGCTATCCGGCCAAGCAAGGCCACGCTCGAGCGCCAACGCCCGCCTCGCCTCGTCCCAGATCTCCTCGCTATCGACGATAACGCCGTCGAGGTCGAACACGACCGCCTCGATGTCGCTTCCCACTCGGGTGTCGACGCTCACGACTCGATCATACGGTCGAGTCGTGAGCGTCGATCCGCGTTGTCACTTGCGGTCAGTTCGAGTCGGTCGCTGTTCTCAGCTGATCGTGCACTTTCCGGTCACTAGGTCGCTGGCGAGGTCGATCTTTTCCTGCGCCTTCTGTTGGGCGTCGAAAATCGGATCGTAAGCGCCGAGCGCGCTGCCCTCCCAGGTGACGTCAGGCGTCACGCCGGGTCCGACGACGGTGGCGCGGTATCTCTGCCCGTTGCCCGGCGGGCGCATCACGGACTTCCCGTTGATTACCGTCCTATGCGGGTAGAAGCCGTAGCAGAAGCTGCCGGTCAGTTTGTGCGTGAGGAAGGCGTTCTCGTGCGTCCAGCCCGGCCCGTAAGCGGAGTTGTAGGTCGAGAGGTAGATGGTCCGGCCCCAGCTATCGAGAGGCAGGCCGGCGTAAGTGGCCTTGAAACCGTAAACGGGATTGCCCAAGTAGGTGTACTTGCCCCAGAGGTGGTTGTAGCGGCCGCGGCCCACCCAGTCGAGATTGATGCTCAGAACAGCAAGATCGGTGTTCCAATGCGAGAGCCGAAGCTCCCAGACGCGCCCGGCAGGTGGGCTCGGAACACCATAGGTGCTGAGTCGGCGCTGCCAGCTCTGGACGGCCCAATTGGAGCCGTCCGGCATCGTGCAGGCATAGATGAGCCAGGATAATTTTGGTCCCTGGTACGGGCCGCAGACGTTCGGGCCGAAGCCCGTCTTCCAGTAGTCGGCTTTCCGGAAGAAGCCCCAGCCGCCCTTGTAATCGAGCTTGAACTCTACTTGCTCTTTTCCTTCCACGGGCGCCAGCGCGTTGATGGCGCCACGCGCGAGGATGTGGTGCACGCGGCCCGCGGACATGTAAGAGAGCAAAGCGATTCCAGCCTTGTTCACCTTGATCCGTGCGCTCGTCGCATCCTGATGAGATGTGACGTGATCGATGAGATTCGACGCGTTCGACCCGGCCGCGAACAAGCCGCTGAGAGTCACGGCACATCCCACGATGAAAAGACGAATAAGCCCGCGGCTGGTTCGTTGCATGCGGAACCACCTCCAACATTTACGCAAACGGTGACGACGGTGTAGAGATCGGCGCTCACCGCTCGGCTCTTGAGCCTAGAAAGAGGGTACCTGTGCGGGGTTTACAGTCGGACGCTTAAGTGTCTCTTCCACTAGCCCTGCACACCCAATGCGGCCGATTCGCGGCGTCAGCGACCACGCGTACCGCTCGCTGCGCCGCCAGTGCGCTTCGAGAAGGAGGTTTCGGAGGTCGCTTGGGCTGCGACGACTCCTGTGACTAGCCGGAGAGGCTCAAACAACTGAGGAGCCTCACGCGAGACTCCTCAGCTGGTGGGAGGGATGAAGGGATGCGCTTGCCTGGTTTCGTCTACACGCCGGTGACCAGGTAAGTCCCCCATGTGTTCCCGCTTCCTAGCGCGCGTCCTTCCCGTTCTCGGCCGGTTTTCGTGGAGCCAGGCGGGTTCGAACCCAATGCCTTCTCGCGTCTCTGGGCGGCGGCACCGACCGTCCCGGCACGACGGGTCGCCCGGTGGCGCGAGAATGGAAGAACGCGACATACGTCCACGGAAAGAGTCCATAGCGGTCGAGCGGGTGGCCCGGGCGGATCACCCCTTCGAGGGACTCAAGCTTCGTCGTCCCACTTGCCAGGCGCTTCGTCGCTGCCGAACGCATCCGATTCGGGCTCGTCTCACTCCCGCGACAGGAGATCTTCTTCGAGCGTCCTCCTGTCGAGGCGGAAATCGTCCCCGCACTCGCTAGTCGATCCTCCCTCGCTCCACACGATTCGCCACCGTCTTGCCCGCTGCACCGGCAGGCTAAATCGGCGCGCGGCTAGCTACGGGAAGGATGATCCGTCTCCCTGCTCCAGTGTCCTTCATGAAAAGGCGGGCTCCGTCGGAGTGAGGCGGCGGGGGTGGGATTTGAACCCACGGGGGGCGTGAACCCCCAACGGTTTTCAAGACCGTCCCGTTCGGCCGCTCCGGCACCCCGCCTATACCGGCGAAAACCTAACGGTTTTCGCCGGAGGAAAGAGGTGGAGCTGAGCACGGCTTCGCCGATGCTCAGCCGGTTTCCAAGGAGGGAGGCGGGCTGACCGGAGACGTTCAACGGGGTTCGAGGTGAGTCGGGGACGGCGGTTTGTAAGCCGCGCCCGTCATGCCGGTCGCGGCGGCACGCGCGAATCGACGTGCTTCGCCCTCGATCCACGCGAGGGTTTACGGCGTTGGGTTGACGCGTCCAGCACGGCCGTATCTAGGTTCTCGCGCTCGATTCGGCGAGATTCCTAGTACCAGCGGCTACTGGCGAGAGAACTTCGCCGGCGCTCCGTACTTTAGGAGCAGCTTCGGAACGGCTACACCGCCGTCGTCCTGCTGGCCGTTCTCGAGCAGCGCCAGGAGCATTCGACCGACCGCCGCGGTGCCGTTGAGCGTGTGCACCGGCTCGAGTCCCCGCTCGCCGCGGTGCCTGATCTTAAGACGACGAGCCTGATAGTCGGTGGTGTTCGAGCAAGAGGTGACCTCGCGGTAGCGCTCCTGGCTCGGGAACCAGACTTCGAGGTCGATCTTCCTGGCCGCCGGAGCTCCGAGATCGCCGGCGGCGATGTCAACGGCGCGGTAGGGAAGTTCCAGCCCCTGCAGGATCTCCTCCTCGATAGCCACCATCCGCTCGTGCTCGGGCCAGGACTCCTCCGGGCGTGTGTAGACATACATCTCGACCTTGTCGAACTGGTGCACGCGGAACATGCCGTGCGTCTCCTTGCCGGCGGCTCCGGCTTCGCGCCGGAAACAGCTCGAGTAACCGGCATAGCGGAGCGGCAACTCGGCCGATTCGAGCACCTCGCCCATGTGCAGGCCGGCGAGCGCCACCTCGGAGGTACCGGTCAGATAGAGGCCGTCGGAGGCGATCTCGTAGATGTTGGCCTTGTCGGTCGGGAAGAAGCCGGTGCCGAACATCGCCTCTTCGCGCACCAGCACGGGAGGGAGCACCGGCACGAAGCCCCTGTCACCGAGCAGATCGAGCGCGTAGCGGTATAGCGCCAGCGCAAGCAGGGCGGTGTCGCCGATCAGATAGCCGAAACGGGCGCCCGAAAGTCGCGTAGCCCTTTCCATGTCGAAACGGCCGAGCTCGAGATGGCTACGCGGATTGGCCATGGCTCTCGGCTCGCCGACTCGTTTGAGCTCGACAGCGTCCTCGTCGCTGTCTCCGTCGGGCGCATCCGGATGGGGTGGGTTGGGGACGAGGGCGAGCGCCGCCTCCCGGTCGGATTCGGCGCTTGCCAGCGCCTCCTCGAGGCGCTGCAGCTTCGCCTTCGCCTGCTTCAGCTGCTCGAGCTCCTCGGGAGTCGGCTTTCCCTTCGGTTTCGTCTGGCCGCGCAGTTCGTCGACCTGGGGCACGAGCTCGAGCCAGCGCCGGTCAGCCTCGATCAACTGGTCGAACGCCTCAACGCCGCCCTTACGCGCGAGCGTGGCCCGAAAGGCCTCGGGATCCGAGCGAGCAGCCTTGAGATCGATCACGGTCGCAAGTCTACGGGCTAACGGGAGCTTCGAGCGCTTGCGTGCGGGCCCGCAGCGGCGGCCAGCATGGCTTCGATCGTCTGCGCCACGCCCTCTTCGCTCACGGGCGGGCAGACAAAGTCGGCGTGCTCGAGCACCTCGGCGTTGGCGTTCGCGACCGCGACCGAGTAGCCGGCCCAGTCGAGCAGCTCGACGTCGTTCTCGCCGTCGCCGAAGGCGATCGTCTCAGCGGGCGTGAAGCCGAGCCGTTCGGCGGCGAAGCCGAGCCCGGAGCCCTTTGAGACCTCGGGACTGGCCAGCTCGAGGAAGAAGGGGAGTGATTTCGAGATGTACAGGCGCTCGCCGAAGTGGGCGCGCAAGAGCTCGCCGAGTCCGTCGAGCGCGCCGGGTTCGCCGATTACGACCAGCTTCGTCGGAGGCTTCTCGAGCCAGGTCAGCAGATTGCCTACGGTCTCGATCGGAATTCGCTGGAAATCGGCGTACTGGCGAGCTTCCGGGGTGATCACCGAGACGTAGAGGTTGTCGCCGACGTAACAGTTCAGGGTGAAGCCTTCCTGCTCGACTGCGCCGATCGCCTCGCGCGCCAGCTCCAGCGGGATCGTCACGTGGCGAAGGAAGCGTCCGCTGACCGGATCGGCCACCACGGCGCCCTGATAACAGATGACGAGGTCGTCGATTCCCGCCCATTCGCAGTAACGACGCACGGAGCGAAACATGCGCCCGGTCACAATCAGCGTGTGTATGCCGGCCTTTCTTGCGGCGGTTAGCGCGGCGATCGTGCGCTCGTGCAGCTCGTAGTCCGCGCCGATCAGCGTGCGGTCGAGGTCAGAGGCGATCGCCTTGACGCGAGTTGGAAACGCGGCCGGAAGAGTGAGGGGTGAGGGCATCGGATCAACTAGCCTAGATGAGGTGATACTCGAGCGGAGCGTGCACCCGGGTTGGCTCTCGAACGCCTATCTGGTTGCCGATCGCCCCGGAGGGACTGGAGTGTTCATCGACAGCGGCGCGCCGCTCGAGCCGCTCCTCGGTGCGGTTTCGACGTACGAGCTGACGGTCACGCACCTGCTCGCTAGTCACGGTCACGGCGACCACACCGCCGGTAACGAGGAGCTTCGGCGCCGTTTCGGTCTCGAGACGGTAGAGCGGCCGTGCGCTCCTTTCCAGTCGGGCGGCCTGGCGATCGAGGTCTTGCCGACACCCGGTCACAGCGCCGATTCGCTTTCCTTCCTCGTCAACGGTAGTGCCTGCTTCACGGGCGATACGCTTTTTACCGGCTCGGTCGGCAGCTCCATGAGCAGTTTCAGCGACCTGCGCCGCTCGGTCATGGATGTCTTGCTGGCGCTTTCGCCCGAGACGCGTATCTTGCCCGGGCACGGCGAGGAGACGAGCGTCGGGGTGGAGTGGAGGGAAAACCCGTTCGTGCGCATCTGGCGCGGTCTCGATCCGGAGGGCGAGGAGCGCTGCTCGGTCGACGGCAAGGAGGCCCGGCTCGTTCTCTGGGCGCGCGACTACGACGGTGGCTTCAAGGCCTGGCTGCGCTGGGACGGCGGTCGCGACCAGATTGTCGGGGGCTCGCGCGTCAAGCTTTGGGATTAACGCTGTTTCGGTCACGGCGGGCACTCCATATCGGACTGGTGCTTCGGCTGCGAAGCGGGCTAGGATGCAGCGAAGGAGCCACGCGGCGCCGGCCTTCGTTCAGCTATCTCCAATGCTCGGCGCGCGAGGGAGCATGGAACACTCGGCAACCGAGATTCTTGCTGCAATTACCCAGGAAACGCGGGAGCGCGAGCTGTTTCACGAGCAGGCGAACGCGCTCGCGGAGAAGAAGATGCTGGAAGCGGCCGAGCGGCCGCTGGTGATCGGAGTAGCGACGATCACCTGGGAGTACTCGAACACCCCACACCCGATCTTCCTTGGCCTCTTGGAAGGCATAAAGTCGCGCCTGCGCGCCAGCGGCTGCGATCTACTCCTCTATACGACCATCGATCTCGACCCGGACGCCTATCTACGCCGCTGCCGCGAGAGCGGCGTGGCCGGGGTGATCCTGCACGGTTTCACCACCGACGACGCCAGAGTATCGAGGCTGCTCGAAGCGGGTATCCCCTGCGTAGGGGTGGACGACATCGGACTGGCGGCGCGCCTCGGTCACGTCTCGGCCGACAACGTCGGCGGCGCTTTGGAAGCCGTTCGGCATCTCTACTCCGTTGGCCGACGCCGGATTGCGACGATCCACGCCCCGCTTTCCCATGCGGTTGGCGGAGAGCGCCTGCTGGGTTATCGCATCGGTCTCGAGGAAGTGGGGCTTCCGGCTCGTTCCGAGTACCTGGCCGAGGCGGGTTTCTTCCTCAACGACGGCGTCGCGGCGATGGAGAAGCTGCTGGCACTCGACGAGCGTCCCGACGCCGTCTTCGCCGCCACCGACGTGATGGCCATCGGAGCCATGGCTGCGATCGAGAAAGCGGGCCTGAGCGTTCCCGCCGACATAGCCATCGTCGGCTTCGATGATGTTCCTTACGCGACCCTCGTATCGCCATCGCTCAGTAGCGTCCGACAGGACGCCCCAGCTCAGGGAATCGCGGCCGCCGAGGGATTGTTGCGCATGATCGTCGAGCCATCCTCGAGCCCTATCGAGCTCGTGATCCCGGTCGAGTTGATCGTACGTGAGTCGTCCGGCTCCGAGCGTCGGAAGTCCTCCTCCGACCGCCGGGAGCTCCTCTCTGACGGGCAGGCGCCGACCTCCTCGGATCGACGAAAACCCGGCTCGGATCGACGAAAACCTTCCTCTCACGGAGGCGTGGCGGCTTTCGCCGGGATCTAACAGCGGCTCGAGCCCCGGCTGAGCCGCGGAGCGTGATGACCGGCAAAGCGGCCGTTTCGCGGCGCTAGACTGTGTGTCCGCGCGGGGCTATAGCTCAGTTGGGAGAGCGCCTGGATCGCACCCAGGAGGTCGGCGGTTCGAATCCGCCTAGCTCCATAACTGTTGTACGTTCCACAACGTTTTCCCTGGAATTAGGTAGTTACCGTGCGTTCGTAGGGTCCTGCGACATATCTCCTCGTCTCGGTTTCCCCCTGTAAATGCGGTTTTGACTGTCCTCTCTCCTCGGCAGCAAAGGGAGACCCGCTAGTTCCCCTGAACTTCCTACCTCTGCGCCTGCCTGCGAGCCGCAGTGAGCCGCGCCCGTCGTGCCGGTCGCGGCGGCGATTGTCGTACGCGGAGCGCTCTTCGCTCTCCTCCGTCACGCCTCGAGCTCGCTCGCTGCGCTGGGCGAACCTGCGGACAGATAGACACGCTTTCGTCACAGGAAGACCTTGGCAGATCCCGTGTCTGACACGGTGTTGACGAAGTTCGAGAGGAGCGGCCCTAGCATCTACCGCGTCACGGCGGTCGACAGGGCGGGGCTGGAGAGCCGCGGGTCGTGCTACGTTAAGGTGGTCGCGAGATCGCGGCCGGAGCGTGCGCCCGACGTTATTCCTCGCTGGGCGGTCCGCATGCTCATCTGGCAGGCGAACGGCAAGGAGGGCAAGCGCCCCTTCGGGCGCGCCCCGGAAACTCCCGAGCTGGTACTGGCTCTGGTCGAGCTGGAAGCTGAGCCCCTACCGGATCGCCGGGTGAGCCTCGACGCCCCGGGCGACCGCGGGCTCAGGCGGCACTCCGGGCACATGGGTACTATCGGCGAACATGCACTGGTCACACTGTGGAGCAAGGGAGCGTCTCATGAAGCGACTCGCGTTCGGTATCGGGCTGGCATGCCTGGCGGCCGTCCTCATAGGTTGCAATCAGAAGAGTCCAAAAACCGCTCCGATCTCTCCGCAGGTCAATCCTGACGGGACAGTGACCCTGCGTTTCCAGTCCACCGGCGCCAGTGTCGTGATGGCTTCGGGGGATATCGGCAGCTGGACGCTGACGAAGGGCGCGAACGGCGTCTGGTCCGCCACGACCGGTCAGCTCAAGCCCGCGATCTACACGTATTTCTTCACGGTGGACGGCGTGAAGATGTCCGATCCACTCAACCCCGACCGCAAGGGGACGACCGAATCCCTCGTCACGATCCCGGGCAATCCCCCCATGCCGTGGGAACGGCGCGACGTGCCTCACGGCAGCGTCACCCAGGTTCTCTACCAGTCCAAGGTCTTGAACGCGAAGCGCCGCTACTTCGTCTACACGCCCCCCGGCTACAGCAAGACCACCCGCAAGCTACCCGTGCTGTATCTGTTGCACGGATGGAGCGACGACGATTCGATCTGGACCGCAGTCGGAAAGGCGAATCTGATAGCGGACAACCTCCTGGCCGATCACGAGATCAGCCCACTGATCATCGTCATGCCCTACGGCCAGCTCAATCCCAGCGTCTCTACGGACGAGGCCATGACTTCTTTCTCGAAGAAGTACGAACAGGAGCTCCTGACGGAAATCATTCCCGCAGTCGACAAGGCCTATCGCACAGTCCCGGCCGCCAAGGGCCGAGCCATAGCCGGCAATTCCATGGGCGGCATGCAGGCGGCCCTCGTCGGCATGAACCACCCGGAGATCTTCTCGACCGTCGGGATGTGGAGCCCCGCGATATTCACCGATCCGTCGATGCTCTTCGCGGGGCTGACGGCCGCTTCGGACCGCCTCAAGCACTCTTTCTCCTACGTCGAGGTGCGCGTGGGCGAGCAGGATTCCTTCTATGGACGTAGCGTTGCGATCGACCAGTACCTGACAGCGCAGAAAATAGCCCACGTCTTCGCGCCCACTCCGGGAGAGCACAGTTGGGTGACCTGGCGCCCCTACCTCGTCGCGTTCCTGAAGAAGTTCTCGCCGCCGCACAACGCGGCCAACAAGTAGAACCTTCGTCGGGGCAAGCCACACAACGGCTGACCATGTTCCGCACTTCCACCGACCAGGAACGCTTGGAAAACCGTCCCGGGCTCCGTCGCGGCGGCGTAAAGCAGCGCCGGCACGGCCAAGCTGGCGTCTCGCGCACATCCGGATATCTGTTCGTCGGGGGCTACGCGGCGGCGCTGGTTCTGCTCGGCATAGTTCCGGCGGCGTACGCAGTCCATCTCGCGTTCACCACATATTCGGGCACGCTAACCACGGGGAACTTCGGCGACGCGCTCAACAACCCCTTCGTGGTGCCGGCTTTCGAGCACGTTGGCGAGCTCCTCGGTATCTGGCTCGCCATCATGATGGTCCTGGTCGTCGCACTCGCGCTGATCGTGCACAGCCTGATGCGCCGTGTCAACTCTGTGTTTCGCTTCCTCTTCTACCTTCCAGGCGCCTTCGCCGGGGCGGCTAGCGTGATCGTGTGGCTGCTTGTTCTCACGCCGGGCACGAGTCCTTTCGCGTTCATATTGCACTGGCTCGGTTTCCACCAGTTCACCGACACTGTCCAGGTGGGCCACCTCCCGGTCGTCTTCGCGATCATGGCCTTCTGGACAGGCGCCGGCGGCTGGATCGTGATCATGTATGGCGCCCTCAACAACATCCCGATCGAGCTGCTGGAAGCAGCCAAGCTCGACGGCGCCAGCGCTCTCCAAACAGCGATCCGGATCAAGCTTCCGCTGATCCGAAGATGGGTGGAGTACATGCTCATCCTCTGCTTCGCGGCAGGCAGCCAGTTGTTCGTCGAGCCACAAGTGCTCGCCGAGGCAACTCCGGGCTACAGCAACACTGCCATCTACCCGGGCAACGTCTGGTCTCCGCTGCAGGTCGCCTACCAGCAGGCGTTCAACCTCAACAATTTCAACGAAGCGTCAGCGATCTCGGTTTTCTTGCTCGCAGCCGGCCTGATCGTCGCCGTGCTCGCCGTCTGGCGCGGAAAGCTGTTCGAGACCGAGCGATGACGTTCACACGCCGCTACGCATTCGGGCTGCTCGGTCTCTTGGTTCTGCTCGCCTTCACGGCGTTCTTCTCCCTGCCGATCCTCTGGCTGATCCGCGAGCCGAGCCAGCAGAATGGTGGGTACTGGAATCTGAACGCCTTCGTCCAAACCTTCAACACAATGCTCGCGTGGCAGAACGGCAGCCTCGTGATCTGGCTGAAGAACTCGGCGATCTACTGCTTCGGCGGCTCCGCGCTCGCGGTCGTCCTCTCGATCCCGGCCGGCTATGGCCTCGCGCTGACACAGTTCGTTGGACGCCGGACGCTGCTTGTCATCACTCTCGTTGTCATGATCATGCCGCTTAGCGCCCTCGCTCTGCCGCTGCTCCTCGAGGCAAAGGCCGTCGGTCTTTTGAACACGATGTGGTCGATCATCTTGCCTCTCGGACTCTTCCCGTTCGGCACCTATCTCGCCTACATCTTCTTCACATCGGCGATTCCGAAGGAGCTGCTCGCGGCCGCTCGAATGGACGGTGCTGGCGAGTGGCAGATATTCCGCCACATCGTGGTGCCACTTGCCCGGCCGATCATCGCGCTCGTCGGATATTTCGCGCTAGTCAGCGACTGGAACAACTTCTTCCTTCCGTTCGTGATGACTGTTTACGACACCTCGTCGAAATACCCACTTCAGGTCGGGCTACAGCAGATAATCCAGCAGGGTGGTTTCGCGACCCAGCCGTGGGATGCGGCTATGGTGGCGATCATCGCAGCCGCCCCTATGCTCGTCGTTTTCCTGTTCGCTCAGCGCATGCTCGTTCGAGGCATGCTCGCCGGTGCTTCGAAGGACTGACATCAAGCTTCAGCCTCAAGGCCCTGCTCCTCGGCAACTCGCGCCCGGCGATCATGCCGAGCCTGAAGGGCGCTGTCCGGCCCCTCTATCTGGTCCAGTCCGAGTGTCGTAGCACCCCCGACGGAGAAGCTCCAGGCGCAAGGCCTGACGATTCCCAGGCCTGCAAGCGCTGATCATTGAAGGCAAGGGCAACGCCACTACGCATCGGGGGCAGCGACGGCGAGATCGCCGAGATCATCTGAACCGACGTTGATGTCGAGGGGCGTTTTACAGAGCTGGAGCGCGAGAACACGAGATTGCGCAGCGCGGTCTCTGATCTCACCCTCGACAAGCTGATCCTGCAGGAGGCCGCCCGGGGACGGATTAAAGTCAAGCCCTCGCCACCAGGCGATCCTCCTCGCGCCGCTGTCGTTCGGCTACCTCGCGCTGGTAGGCGGCCTGAACGCGTTCCAGCTTGAGCCGCTCAAGTGCTCGACGCTCTTCCCGACTTGAGCTGAGCTTCACTCAGGGAGACTTCCGCCTCTCCATCCGGCCTTGAGTTCGACCGCGCGCAGCTTCTTCGCCGTCGCCGTCGTCCGGCGCGAACACGAGCCCAAGGTAGTGATTGCCGCTAACGTCGCCGTCACGGTCCGGAGCGCTTGCCAGAAAAGCACTAATGCCGTACGTTGGGAGCGGGTGGGTTGGCTTCCGCCAGTAGCTTCCTCAAGGATTCTGAGAGGTCGTGAAGCTGTCCGGTTAGGACCAAAAGGTTCGAACGTGCCCCGCTGTCTATGACCAAAGAGGCGACGTCCGAACCCCATCTCGCCGTTGTGAGCCCAGCTGAACGCTTACTAGCAGGGAGCGTTCGAGAAGAAACCTCCAGCCAAGATCTTCCGCCCGGACACCGCCATCGCCGCTACCGAGGTACAGCGTCCCGCGTTTCGTCGCCAGTTTGTGAGTCTTCCGCTCGGCAGCACTTACGGGCACCCCGCGCGAACGCGTTCATCGAACGGTGGATCGGCACCGCTCGTCGCGAGTGTCTCGACCGGATCCTGATCGTGAACCGTCGGCACCTCGAACGAGTCCTCCCGGTCTACATCCGTCAATGCAACGAGCATCGCCCCCACCGCTCGCTCCACCAACGGCCGCCGATCAAAGAACCGCCGCCCGGATCAGAGATCGTCGTCGCCCTCGACCGTGTTCGGCATCGAGACGTGCTCGGAGGGCTCATTCACGAGTACAAGGCCGCGGCGTGATCGAGGGCGGATTGGCTTTTCGGCACCCTCACGTTCGCGCCGGACTCCCAGGCGTTGTCGGCGGCCGGAGCTTCGCAAGCGGGAGTCGAGAGTTCGTTCGTCGACGGGCCGCGGGCACGCATGTCGACGTTCCTCAACAGCGTTTTGGACCAGAGAACGCGTATCCCCCGATGATCGCGCTCGTCATGTGCTCGAAGCCCAAGAACGAGTAGCGCACCGAGAGCGCGTCGACACCCGAGACTGCCCCGCCACCTGTCGAAGGTACGCAATTTTGGACGTAGTCGATGACGACCAGTCGTGAGGAATGCGCCGGCAAGCTGAACGGGTGCAGCAAAGCCCCGGCGTTCGCACCGACACTCCCTGCCTTGTAGAACGACGTCCTCAAGGAGTGTACGTTCAGGAGCCCTGAGGGCAGACCCACTGAGTCGATCGTGACGCCGAATCGGCCCGTATTCGCGATCGTAGCGACAACCTGTACGCGATGAACGCCTGCAGGCTCGTCCCATAGCTGCACGCCCGTGGGAAGGCCCGTGGACGGGGGGAGCAGGTCGCGGAGCAGGTCGTCGGTAAGCGCCGGAAACTTGTAGCTCACCTCCCTGCCCTGCGCTGTCGTCACGTATGAAGACGACTGCCGGAAGCACTCCAATGCACGGCAGATCGGGTCGTAGCGGTAGGCAAGATGAAACACGATGCCTGCGATCACTGCGACACCCAGGACAACTACCGCCAGTAAACGCCTATTGGAGGGGCGCCACGTTAGCCGCGAGACGACCGTGGGCAGCTTCCCGTTCCTTCTTCTTGAGATCTCGCTAGAGGAAGACACTCAGGACTGGAGGGTAGATGCGTTCGTTGATCGTTGCCAGCGCGGCCTCAACTTGTAGCCATGGCTGAGCGATCGACTTCCCGGCAAAATTGTCAAGGAATTGCCCGTCGGACAGGAGGAGCCCGTTTGTGCTCAATGCAGCATCTGAAAGTGTCTTTGACTGAACCCAGTCTGCGCCGAGCGTGCCCCAAAGTGGCGCGCTTCTAGGCGGGACGAGAAAATAGACGCCGTCTCCGTTCGTGCCTCTCGTGAGGAGCCTGGATGCTTGCGCAGTCAGCCCACTGGCAGGGCCGGCGAACGATTCCTTCTTGTACTGATCTAGGTTTCCCACCTCCGGCCCAGGTCGGAAAGCTGTCGCAGGGAGGTGCCTCGTCAATCCTCCGCCGGGTCAGCACGTTCGTTATCTAGGCCATTTACCGGAGACTCTCCGAGGGGCGATCAACCGGCGCGTTGACCTCCTCCTTGCTGAGATGAACACGAGCCTCTCGGACCGTTGGTGGCCGGCTTCGCCTGAGCAGTCCCGAGGCTCGCCGCCTCGTAGACCCCGCGCCGTATTCTCCTGAAGCGCGGACTCCTGCCGAACGTCCCGGCCGAGAGCGCCTCCTTGATTCGCTTTGTAGAGAGAGGCTCTCCAAGAACCTCAACCGCAGCACGGATCTCAGGAATCTTCATCGGCTCTTCCGCAAGCCGAAGCACCGCCGTGATGGTGTCCGAGATCGGGAGCGCTCTCGACGGGACGGGACGCCGGAAGCGGCGAGGATTGTCGCTGGTGAGTTCGAGAAGTCGCTCGCGCAAAGGGATCAGAGCGCGAAGCTCAACCGCGACTCGAGGGTTCGAAAGTGCCCCGTTTAGTTCCATTCTCGGTTTCTCGGGGCGCCGCTGAGCGCACTTCGCTCTCCGGGTCTATGTGGGTCGACACTATCCCCTCCGGCGAAGCACGCTCAGCGGCGCCCCGAGAAACCGAGAAGTCGCCCGGTTCGCGGCCGTCGAGGAGCTCGATCCGGCGCGGGAAGTGGTCGGCGATCCGACAGTCTTGGGGACAGCGACTAACTTCTCCGCTGACGACCGCTCACGTCGGTCAGCCTCGGCTCTAGGGTGCTGGCGAGCTGGCACGAACCCGCGATCTCCGGTGCGTCCGGTAGGCGGTCCTTTTGCAGCGCCTGCAAACTCGGGAGCATCCTGCGCCGCGAAGACCAGCGGTAGCCGGTCGTCGCCGTCTGCTAACGCGCGAGGAGCAGGACCGAGCCTTCGAAGTCGCGCTCCATCTTCACACGCAACTCGCTCGCGCTTAGATCGAACGCGGGACCCGACGGAGCAAATACTCCGGCGATCTGCCACTCCCCTGCGGGAAGCGGCACTATGAACTCGGGCGGTGGCGCCGCAAATGCATGGACGACCGCGAGCGCCTGGTCGCCGGCGTCGGCGACGCGAACGACCGCCTGGGCCCCATGCGGATGTCGCCGGGAGGGGCCGATCTGAGCGTGGACACGGCTCCTTCCGTCCTTGATAATCGGTGCGACGCGTCCGTAGAAGTCGATCGCGTCGCGCACGAGTGCCCATTGTTCCTCGCCGAGCTCGTCGATCGCGCCAGAGAGGCAGAGCCGGCCGAGGAACCCAGCGGTTAGGGAGTATCCGAGGCGCTGGAATGAGTCCTCCGGGTGGAGCACGGCCCAGATCTGGGATTGCCGCGGCAGTATCAGGCGGTGGAGGTTCGCAGCGATGATCGGGATCTCAAGCGCCTCGTGGGCGTCCGAGAACGAGCCTATGCTCGCGAGCGCCAGCATCGAGGGCTCGAGCCGGTGGCCGCCAGACGCGCAGACTTCGATCACGAGCTCCGGGAGCGACGCGCGCAGCTCGCGAAAGAAGTCCTGCACCGCGAGGATGTGCTGGAGCAGGCCTTGTCCGAGGGACTCCGAGCCGTCGACCCCGATCCCGAGAGTCTCGTTGTAGTCGACCTTGATGTAGCCGAACCCTGCGCCTCGCACGAGGCCAACGACCCGTTCCCGGAGGTACTCGCGCACCCACGGGTCACGGAAGTCCCAGAAGCGCCGGTGTCCCGCGGTGACCGGCAACCCGTCTCGGCGAAGGAGGTGCTCCGTCAGCCCGAATTGCGGCGACTCCTCGCCCACGACCTCGAACTCGAACCAGAGCCCCGGGATCAGCCCCTCCTGGCGGATCGCCGCTGCGGTCGCGCCGATTCCCTGCGGGAACAGGCGCTCGCTCACGATCCACTCGCCCTGCGAGAACTCCCAGTTCGCGCCTTCGAACTCGAACCAGCCGGCATCGATGACCAGGTAGCGAACGCCGGAGCCTCGCAGCCGACGGGCGAGCGCGACCATTCGCTCGTGGCTCGGCTTCCCCCAGGTCGTACAGAACTCGTTGAACACGACTGGAAGCGAGGCTTCCGCAGCTGGGACGCGCTCCGCAGCAGGACGCTGCATCGCCGTCAGGCGCTGGCAGAGACCGTCGAGATCGCCCACGGCGGTTGTGACGACGGCTGGCGGGCTCGTCACCGCCTCGCCGGGCGCTACAACCCTCGTCCAGTGTCCGAACTCGTGGTCGGCAAGGCCACCGGACAGCGTCACCTGGTCGTCGCGGCGATACACCTCCATCTGCCACGAGCCCGCCCAGGCAAGTTGCGCGCCCCAGAAAACGCCTGCTGGACGATCCTCGAGCGCGAGGAAGGGAAACCAGCCGCGCACCGGCATCGAGCCGACCTGACCGAATCGCTCGGCGCGAACGCCGTGACCCGACCACGAGCGCTCGAGGTTGAGCGCCTCGAGCGGCTCGCAGACGTGCCGCGCCTCGGCGCTCCACGTGCTGCGAAAGCGGTGTAGGTGGAGTCGATCGGGCGCATCGTCGGCTACAAACGGCGTCAGCCCCGACAGCGCAAAGCTCGCGAGGAGCTCCAGCGAGAGCGGTTGCTCGGCCTCGTTGAGGAACACGGTATCGACCGTGAATGCGAGGTCGCCTTCCCGGTAGCGCAAGCGATGCTCGCATGCGTAGCCGCGATCGGAGCGCAGGGTCGTGACGATCTGAATCGCGTCTGCCGACGGAGTCGCCTCCTGTCCCGCGTAGCGCAGGCTTGCGAGCGTCTGGCTGTTGCGCATGGTTAGGCCCTGGCTGAACCCGCCGACAGCGTCGCCGGCGAGCTTCACCTGCACGAGTGGCTCGACTAGCCAGGCCCGGATCGGCCGCATGAACGCCGGGAGGCGCTCGATCTCGTGCGTCTCGAGGAACTCGCGGCGGGCTACCACCTGCTCCGACATGGAGGCTGGGAATGCGCGAAGCCCCACGGTTTGCGAGTCGGCTGCCAGCAAGTACTCCACCACTATGTCCCCGAGCTCGAAGCTGGAGAGCGTGGTCGCGTATGCGCTTGGTGTCGGTGTCGTCATCGTTGCGTCAGCCACCGACGGGCCTGAACGCCGTTCGTGTCAGGAAATCGTGGAGGAGGATGCTCCAGACATACCAGTCGTGCCCCCCGTTGATGAAGTCGGTCATGACCTTGTCGCCTGCATCCTTCAACTTCGAGAGGTCAGCCACGGCATTGTAGTGGATCGGGTCCTGCTTTCCTCCTCCGATCATGACTCCGACGTGCTTGATCGCCCTCGCTCGAGCTGCAGCGACGTTGGCCTGCTCTACCGCTGCCCCATGCATCGCCGCGCCTGAGCGCCGCCTCAGCCTCATCGAGGTTCTGCCGCCTGAACGGAAGCCTGATCGCCGATCATCACGCGAAAGCGACCCCGGCTTGCAGAACCACATTCGAGTAGGGAGTCGCCTCGCCGGTGCGCACGACGAACTGCGCGGAAGCGGCCATCAGCTTGAGGTGCTCGTGGCTGACCTCGACGGCGTCGACGTCCGCGAGATGCGAGCGAATGCGCTTAGCCTGCTCGGGGTTGTACTGTCCGGTTTCCTTTGCCACGGTCACTTTCTCCACCACGACCTCGGCCAGTACGGCGCCGAGCACCGAATCGAACGACGGCAGCCCGTAGACGACCCCGAGGTCGATCACTTCGATTCCTTGTGGCGTCGGGAAACCGGAGTCCGAGATGACGAAGAGGTCGGTGTGACGCAAGCGCGCCAGCGCCGACAGGAGCTGCGAGTTGATGATTCTCTGACGTAGCACGATGCAGCTCCGAGTTACGCCTGGGACGGGCGGCCGTCGGGATCGGCGGCGATGAGGATTTTGACCTCTCGCCCTGTGTCGATCGCCGCGAAAGCCTCGCTAGCCCGCGGCAGAGGGTACGTCACCGTCACGAACCGGTCGAAATCGATAACTCCTCTGACGAGCATGTTGATCGCGGCGTCGTAGTCCTCGGCGCGGTACGTGGTGACTCCCTGGAGGCGCACCTGAAACTCTTGGACCTTGGGCAGATCGATCGTGACCGGCTTGCGAGCGCCGCCCTCGACCATCACCGTGCCTCCCTTCAGCGCGATCTTGATCGACTCTGGCAGCGTCTGCTGGTTCGCCACGCAGTCGAACACGACATCGCCGCTCTCCCCGAGCTCGGCCCTGACCGCGTCTGCGAGATCGTCCACGGCGGCGTCAACCACGGCATCGGCGCCCAGCTGCAGCGCCAGCTGGCGCTTTGCGGGCACGAAGTCCGTGCTCACAATTCGTCGCGCGCCGGCTTCGCGAGCCGCAATCAAGGTCATCAGACCGATGGTTCCGGCTCCCAGAATCGCAACGGCCTTACCGTGGAGATCTCCGGCTATCCGAACTGAGTGGACACCCGTCGCCAGGGGCTCTATCAGCACTGCTTGGTTGTCGGTGAGCTCCGGGGGAATCTTGTGGAGCCGCCTGGTCGGCACAGAGAAGACGTCCGCCATGGCTCCTTCGCGCCATCCACATCCGAAGAACTGCATGTTCTCGCAAAGGTTCTCGGCGTTGTTCAGGCACGGCTTGCAGCGGCCGCACGGAATCGTCGGCTCGACAGTCACGCGGTCGCCGACGCCCACCTCGTCCGCTCCGTCACCGACCTCAATCACAACGCCCACGACTTCGTGACCCGGGTAGTAAGGAGGTCCCATGAAGGCGTGCTCGCCGTGGAGCGCGGCTTTATCTGACCCGCAAACCCCGGCAACCGAAAGCTCGACCAGAGCCTCGCCCCGCTCAAGACGAGGCACCTCTTCGGTGACCACTTCGACGGTGCCTGGAGCGCTCATCAACACGCGCCTGCGGACCGGGTTGCTGCTCATCTCGTGATCATCTCCTTCCGGCGCTTGCGGCCGTTATCGCGTGATCGTACCGTCGAGATCCCACAGGTCTTCCCACGATTGCCCGTCCCTCCAGAGGAAGACCTGGCCCTTGATGAGCCGGCAATTGGCGTCGGATGCGGCGATGGCGGCCATCTCCTCATCGGTCAAGGGGTCCGTCGTGGTGGAGCGGAGGTTGCTCAGGTACTCGTTTCGATAGATCGACATCGGGATCGGTACCTGGCCGCGCTGGACTGCCCACTTCACGCAGATGACGGCCGGATGGACGCCCAGGCGCTGGGCGGCGGCAGCGATCGCGGGCATCTGAATGTCGACGACGTCGTCGGGAGTCTTGTCGCGGTCGGGCCGAGTGGGCGAGCCGATCGGGGCGAAGCCGATCGGCACCATGCCGTTGCTCATAACGAACTCGAACATCTCGGGCTGCTGGAACGACGGGTGGAGCTCCATCTCATTGGCCGCCGGCTTGATCCGGGCGTCGCGGAGCAGGAGCTTGAGCTTCGGCACGGTCATGTTCGAGCTGCCGATGTGGCGCAGCAGGCCTCGCTCGACGAGCTTCTCCAGCTCCTGCCACGTAGCCATGTACTCGTCGTGAATGTAGGCCCTGGCGTTGTCGTCACGCGACGTCACGTCCACGCCCTGGCCGTGATGGTTCGGGAACGGCCAATGGATCAGGTACAGATCCAGGTAGTCCAGACGGAGATCGCGGAGCGACTTCTCGACCGACGCAGCCACGTCCTTGGGGGCGTGCTTGTCGTTCCACAGCTTAGAAGTGACCCATAGCTCCTCACGCGGGACGCCGCCCTTGATGATCCGCTCGAGCGACTCGCCGATCAGGTGCTCGTTTCCGTAGACGGACGCGCAGTCGAAATGGCGGTAGCCCACCTCTGCGGCGCCGAGCACCGCGGTGGCGATGTCTTCTGCCTTGAAGCGGTCCGAGCCAAAGGTTCCGAGGCCCATCGCGGGCATCCTGGCGCCCGTCCACAGGACTCGCTGAGGTACCTGGCTCGGATCGACGCCGACGGCCTGCTCGCGCGCGTGCGCTCTGGGTCGGGCCCTGTTAGACTGCATGTGGCCTGCCGGCTCGGATCGGTGCAGTAAGTGGCGAGATCGTCGAGGAAACCTTTGCCCAATAAGGCTGCCGAGTCTTGGCGAGACTGGTGTCGGCATTCCGGCGTGCGAGTTGACCAAGTCTCGTTTTTCCCTGTATTGTCTGAAACATCGAACACCCTCGCCAGCCCGCGGACGTAACCTAAAGCGTCCCCGTTTGTGAGAAAACGTTACCTCAAAGTAAGCTACACGTGGTGTTGAGTTCGTGTCAAGTCATCCCTCACGGTCACGCGCAAACCAGAAGAACGCCTCCGGGAAGGGGGCGGCGGTGACCACCATCGTCGATGTCGCCCGTCAGGCTGGCGTCTCCATCTCCACCGTTTCCCGCGTCCTGAACGGGGTCACGAGCGTTGATCCAGTGCTGGCGGCGAAGGTCGGACGAGCCGCCAAGCAGTTGAGCTACAGCCCAAACCGGGTGGCACGCAGCCTTCGGCTCCGTCAGAACCGCGTCTGGGCGCTCGTCATCTCGGACATCCGGACCGGGGTGTTCTTCGCCGACGTTGTGCGGGGCGTCGAGGACGGGGCGTACGAAGCGGGATACTCGATGTTCCTGTGCAACGCCGATGAGGATCCGTCCAAGGAGGCGGAGTATCTTCAGCTCGCTATCGCTGAGAACGTCGCCGGGGTGATCCTGATGCCCGCCGATCCGGTCACGGATCTGACTCCTCTCCTCGACGCCGCCGTCCCCGTGGTTCTCGTTGATCGGAAGCTGCCCGGTACGCAAGCCGACACGGTCGTCGGTGACAACATTGCCGGAGGCACGCAGGTGGTCGAGCACCTGCTCGCAAACGGGTACCGGCGCATCGCGTGCATCAGCGGCCCGCTGACGACCACGACCGGCTCGGAGCGCCTCCTCGGCTATCGGATGGCGCTGGAGCAGGCAGGGGTGGCTATGGACGACGCCCTGATTCGCGTCGCCGACTTCCGCGAGGAGGGGGGGCGTCAGGCGACCCAGGAACTGATTGCACAAGGGCCGCGCCCGGACGCGGTCTTCGTCACCAACAACCGTATGACGGCCGGCGCGCTCGAGGCGATCGAAGAAGCGAACCTCGCCATACCGGACGACATCGCCGTGGTCGGCTACGACGAGCTCTCATGGGCGCCGCTTCTGCGCACGGCGCTGACGACAGTCAGCCAGCCGGCATACGACCTCGGCCACGAGAGCGCCCGCCTGCTCCTGAGCCGTCTCGATGGCTATTCGGGGCCTGCGAAGACGGTGGTGCTGCCGACATCCCTCAACGTCAGAGCCAGCTCCGCCCCTAGGCAGCGCGCCGATTCGGACAGTCCTTCCCGCGCCGGCGCAGCGACCGCGAGCGCAGCTCCGAGACAGTAGTGACCGCCCTGCTTGCACAGTACGTGGGTTTGCGCTTGCGCAGTCGAGAAAACGTTTTCTCGCCTTCTTCTCGCGCCAGAGCACGCGGGGCAACACGTGCAGCACCCCGGCGGTGGGTCGGCCCATGATGAAGGTGGTCACCGTCGGCGAGATCCTCGTCGAGATCGTGGCCCAGGAGCGAGGGGACGGCTTTCGACAGCCGCTGGATCTCGTCGGGCCCTTCCCGAGTGGGGCGCCCGCCATCTTCATCGACCAGGTAGCACGGCTCGGCCAGCCCTGCGGCATCATCGGCTGCGTCGGAGAGGACGATTTCGGCCGCGTCAACCTCGAGCGGCTGTCCCGCGACGGCGTCGACGTCGGCGCGATCGAAGTGCTTCCCGGACACGCGACCGGGAGTGCCTTCGTCCGCTACCGCGAGAGCGGCGAGCGGGACTTCGTCTTCAACATCAAGAACAGCGCGTGCGGCCGGATCCGCCTGACAAAGGCCGCCCTCACACTTCTGGGAGAGTGCGGCCACCTGCACGTCTCGGGCGCGTCGCTGTACTCGGATCGCGTCATAAGAGTGGTGTCCGAAGCCGTGCGACTGGTTAAGCAAAACGGCGGCTCGGTCTCCTTCGACCCCAACGTACGCAAGGAAGTTATGGGCGACCCGAAGGTGCTGGCGGCGCTCAAGATGATCCTCTCCAAGTGCGACACCTTCTTGCCCAGCGGAGATGAGCTGACGCTGCTGACAGACGCCACGACCCCCGACAAAGCGGTGAGGGAGATCTTCGCGCTGGGAGTCACCGATATCGTCGTCAAGCAGGGGACGATGGGTGCCACCTACTACGGCCGCGATGGTCATGCCGAGTGCCCCGCCTATCGCGTGCAGGAGGTCGATCCCACCGGCGCCGGCGACTGCTTCGATGCCGCGTTCATCACCTGCCGCCTGCAGGGTCGCAGCGTCGAGGAGAGCCTCGACTACGCTAATGCGGCGGGCGCCCGGACCGTGACGGTGAGAGGCCCCATGGAAGGCACATCGACACTTGCGCAGCTCGACGCTCTGCGGTCGGCGGGGCACTCGGGCGGCGTGGTCCCGCGGATCGGCGGCTGGCTCCTTCGCAGCGCGCCCGGCGCGACAGCGGCCGCTGGCATCACGTCCGTTTGCTCGGCGCACCCCCTGGTGCTCGAGGCGGCAATGTTGGAAGCCGCGTCTCGAGGCGCTCCGGCGCTGATCGAGGCGACCTGTAACCAGGTCAATCACGAAGGGGGCTACACCGGGCTCACCCCGGCCGACTTCTGCAATTTCGTCCATGGCGTCGCAGACCGGGTCGCGTTGCCGCACGGGGAGATCGTGCTCGGTGGCGACCACCTCGGCCCGAACCCGTGGCGCCACCTGACCGCCGACGATGCGATGGCGCAGGCGGAGGCGATGGTGGCGGCCTACGTGAGCGCCGGCTTCGAGAAGATCCACCTGGACACGAGCATGGGCTGCCGCGGCGAGCCCGATTTCGTGCCGGCCGAGCTGGCGGCGACGCGCGCAGCGCGTCTTGCCATCGTGGCCGAGAACGCGGCCGCCGCCACGGGGACGAGGCTTCGGTACGTGGTGGGCACCGAGGTGCCGACCCCGGGGGGCGCGAAAGAGGAGATCGAGCGCCTCGAGGTAACGCGTCCCGAGGCGGTGATCGCGACGCTGGAAGAGCACTTGCGCGCGTTTGCCGTCGCCGGGGCTCGCTCGGCGTGCGAGGGCATCGTCGCCGTCGTCGTCCAGCCCGGGATCGAATTCGACAATCAGAAGGTGGTGATCTACCGGCCGGAGATGGCCGCCGACCTCCGCGCGGCGCTGGCGGAGATGCCGGGGCTGGTCTTCGAGGCCCACTCCACCGACTACCAGCCGCCGGAGAAACTGGCCCAGCTCGTGCGCGACGGCTTCGCGATCCTCAAGGTTGGCCCCGCACTCACCTTCGCCGTCCGCCGAGCTCTGTACGGGCTCGACCGGATCGCTTCGACGCTCGACCGGAGCTGGTGCGCGCACTCGCTCAGGGCCGGGATGGAGAGGGTCATGCTCGCCGATCCGCGGTACTGGCAGTCTCACTACCACGGCGGACCCGAGCAGGAACGATGGCTCCGCCACTACAGCTACAGCGATCGCATCCGCTACTACTGGCCCTCTCCGGATTCGGCGCGAGCAGTCGAGCGCTTGCTGAGCCATCTGAGCGAGAGAAGCATCCCCGAGAGTCTCATTGCCGAGTTCTTCCCCGATCTTCACGCGCGCGTCGTCGGCGGAGGGCTCGTCCCGCAGCCGAGAAACCTGCTGCTGGAAGCCGTTCGCGATGTGCTTCGGGTTTACGCGGCAGCCTGCGACGCAGTTGGCGCCTGAGTGGCCGGCGCTCTTGCGTCGGGCGCCTGTCCGTCCGACGGGCTCGGCCGCGACGCTTCTTCTCTCTCGCGCGGACTTCATCCCGAGTGTCGCCCGGCTACGAGCGCGCGATGCGATTGCCCGGTCGGGCGGCGAGCCGATGCCCGTCAGAGAACGATTCTTAGATATCGTTCAGATAACGTTTTCTGCACGCTCCCGTCGCCATTGAACAAGCAACCTCCAGAGTATGCCACACAATCTACCTGCAATTAGGCATGGTTGGTCGGCCTCACGATACATGTCGTAACCGAAGCGAATGCGCGAACCTGTCGCAATGGACGAATCTCAGCAAAGGTTTACCCTTGACTTGGCCGCCCGAAGGTCGTAGGTTTTCCCCGTGCGCCGGACCGCTTCTGCGACTGCCGGCTTTCGTGTGCGCCACGGCTGTCTAGCACGTGGCCAAGAAAAGGAGGATCACACCAATGAAGTCATCCATCAGCCGTAGGTTCCGGGCACTTCTGCTCGGGGCTTGCGTCGCTCTCGTAGCGGTGGTGGCTGCGGTGACCGCGGGCGGATCGGGATCGGCTGTAACCGCCAAGGCCTCCGCCAAGGCCACACCGCTCGTCGTCTGGTACGACGCTGCTCGTGCCGCGTTCGTGAACAAGTACAAGTCGACCCATAAGGGCGCCAACATCAAGTGGGTGCTGTACAGCGGCGACAACAACGGCGACGGCACGTTGCAGTCGAAGTTCGCCCTGTACAACCGCACCGGCTGGAAGGCGGGCGTGTCTCCGGATGTGGTCTTCGACGAGGAGAACTACGAGGCGGGCTGGCTCGGTCTGCCGCCGTTCAACGATCTGCTCGACCTGAGGCCCTACATCTCGCAGAGCGTTCGCAATAACATCGAGGGAATGAGCCTCTGCACGGTCAACGGCAAGGTTTACTGCACGCGCAACGACAACGCTGCGAACGTGCTCTGGGTCAACACGAGCCTGTTCGGTAAGTTCTTCCCCGGCCAGAAGCCTCCGACCACGTGGGCACAGTACGCGGCGGACGGTAGAAGCCTGGTCGCTCATCACCCGGGCTACTACATCGGCGAGTTCGGCCAGCCTTGGGACTCGGAGACCTACCTGTGGGGCAACGAGTGCCCGATCAACCGGGCTATTGCTTCCCAGACGCTCTTGGACAACCCGGCCTCGCCGAACTGCACGAAAATCGCGGGCCTGATCGACACAGCGCTGAAAGCGTTCACGCACAACGGCCCGTTCACAACGGCCTGGATCAATGGCAAAACCGCGAAGCACATGGTCATGGATATCGGGGCGATCTGGCAGGGAACCGCGATATACCCAAACACTTCCGGTAGCAATGGTCCGGGGACCAACGTCATGGCGGCATACCCGCCGCCGCTGGCAACCAACGGTGCCAAGGTGACTGGCGCGATCGGCGGTGGGCTGTGGATGGCGATGTCGCACAGCAAGCAGAAAGCCGCGGCCGCAGCGTTGATCCAGTACATGACCACGAGCCCGCTGATCCAGTCTGACCCGAAGGTCACGGAGGGCTTGCCGGCCTATAAGCCCGACCAGACCGCGTGGCTTCACTCGCTCGACACGGTCTTCGCCAGACCGGCAGAGACCGAGGCAGCCATCAAGGCAGCCGCGGGCGAGATCTGGACCGGATGGAGCGCTGTGCCGTGGAGCGTTGAGTCCATCTTCGGCAACACCGTCACGCCGGGCCTCATTTCCGGTGGCACGTTCACGAATGCGCTCACGACACTCGCTGCGAACATCAAGTCCGCGGCGCAAAGCGCCGGCTGGCAGGTCGTAAAGTAAGTAAGCAACGCAAGTGACTGTTACTTCGGCAACGGCTGTCCCCGGCGAGCGCGCAAGCGCCCGCCGGGGCTTCCGTGCCCGGACGCCCGAGCGGCGACTGGCCGGTACGTCGCCCACAGCCGGGTACTTCTTTGTCGCTCTCTACGTGGGGCTGTTGCTGCTCCTCGGCATCGCGCCGGTGGGCTACGCGTTCTACCTCGCGCTCGACACCCCAGGTGGTATCAGTATCTCGAACTTCGTCAACACGTTTAACGACTATCGCTTCCTACCGGCGTTCACGCACATCATCCAGTTCATGGCCTTCTGGTTGATCAGTCAGACCATCCTCGTCGTGGCGCTCGTTCTGATGCTCCACAACCTGGCTAATCGGGTTGGCGCGGTATTTCGATTTCTGTTCTACATTCCCGGAGCTCTCGCGGGCGCGGCGAGCGTGATCGTCTGGCTGTTCATGCTCGACCCGTCGGCGAGCCCGTTCGGGTTCATATTGCACTGGTTCGGATTCGCTCAGTTCAACAACGCGATCGCGCCGGGCAACCTACCCGTGATCTTTGCGATCATGGCCTTCTGGACGGGCGCCGGAGGATGGATCGTCGTGATGTACGGCGCGCTCAACAACATTCCCACGGAGCTGATCGAAGCTGCCGAGATCGACGGATCGAGCGCGTTTCAAACGGCGCTGCGGATCAAGCTCCCACTGATCAGGAAGTGGGTCGTCTACATGCTGGTCCTGTCCTTCGCCGGAGGTACGCAGCTGTTCGTCGAGCCCACGGTGCTGGGCACGGCGGGATTGGGCGTGGGAATTCCCAAATACTGGTCACCGAATCAGCTCGCCTGGTTTATCGCGTCCCAGTACGACAAATTCAACGAAGCCGCCGCGATCTCCGTCGACCTACTCGCGTTCGGCCTCGTCATAGCGGCGCTCCTCGTCTGGCGCGGAAGGCTCTTCGGGGTGGATTAATGACAATCCCTCGACGCTACCTCTTCCGCATCATCGCTCTCGTGATACTCCTTGCCTTCACGGCGTTCTTCTTCGTGCCAATGATCTGGCTGTTCCTCGCGCCCAGCAAGACGGACGGCCAGCTCCTCGCTCAGTCGCCGTTCTCGTTCGGCAGCTTCAGGACGCTCGTGCACACCTTCCACAACATCATCAAGTACGACGCAGGCGCGGGTCGGGACACCCTCCTGGTGTGGCTGAAGAACTCGGCCATCTACTCGTTCGGTGGCACGGCGCTGGCGATCCTCGCCGCGATCCCCGCCGGCTACGGCCTGGCGCTGACCCAGTTCATCGGGCGCCGCGCTCTGCTGGGGATAACGCTCGTCGTCATGATCATGCCGGCTACCGCGCTCGTGCTGCCGCTGTTCCTTGAGATGGAGAAGATCAATCTGGTCGGCACGATCTGGTCACTGATTCTGCCGTTCGGATTCTTCCCGTTCGGCGTCTACCTCGCCTACATCTACTTCTCGTCGACGATACCGAAGGACCTGCTCGCGGCGGCGCGGATCGACGGAGCCGGCGAATGGAGGGTGTTCCGCTACATAGCGTTCCCGCTCGCGTCGCCGATCGTGGCGCTCGTCGGGTTCTTCGCTTTCGTCGCGTCCTGGAACAACTTCTTCCTCCCGTTCGTGATGACCTATGACAGCTCGCAGTACCCGGTTCAGATCGGGCTGAACCAGCTGATCGCCTCAACCCCGGTGTTCAACTCCGCGAACTTCGTTCGCGGTGCGGGCCAGTACGCGCCATACCGGCCCGACCTCGCCGCGGCGGTGATCGTTGCGATCGCGCCCGTGCTCATAGTCTTCCTGTTCGCGCAGCGCGCCCTCGTCACCGGAATGCTCGCCGGGGCGACCAAGGAGTAGGGCACTGCCTCCCCACAGCGAAAAAGCCGATGTCACGGAGAGTGGCACCAGCATGACCTTGGGCGAGCTTTGCCGGCCCCGGTGCGCGCGGAGCGACAGAGCAAGCGAGCGGCGCTTGTCGCACCTCGGCCGCCACAGCCTATTGACCCGCACATTGACAGAAACACTGATCGCCGGACCTCGCTGATGCTTCTGCGTCACGCGCCCGAGCCGGCCGAACCGTCGGAGACACGCTAAATGGCAACGGTAACCTTCAAAGACGCGACGCGGATCTTCCCGAATAGCGATAGACCTGCGGTCGACCATCTCAACCTCGAGGTCCACGACGGCGAGTTCCTCGTGCTCGTCGGGCCTTCCGGTTGCGGCAAGACGACGAGCCTGCGGATGCTCGCCGGGCTCGAGCACGTGAACGAGGGCACGATCCTGATCGACGAAAAGGACGTGATAAAGCTCGCTCCGCGCGACCGCGACATCGCGATGGTGTTCCAGAACTACGCGCTGTACCCGCACATGAACGTGGCGCAGAACATGGGCTTCGCGCTGCGGATGGCTAAGGTGCGAAAGTCCGAGGTCGCCGAGCGGGTTCTGGCCGCAGCGAAGATGCTCGACATCCAGGACTACCTCGACCGCAAGCCGCGCGAGCTCTCGGGCGGGCAGCGTCAGCGGGTGGCGATGGGTCGCGCGATCGTTCGCGAGCCGCGCGTCTTCCTGATGGACGAGCCGCTGTCGAACCTCGACGCGAAACTGCGCGTCGCTCAGCGCGCGTCGCTTGCGGCGCTGCAGCGCAAGCTCGGGGTAACGACTATCTACGTCACGCACGACCAGGTCGAGGCGATGACCATGGGAGACCGCGTCGCCGTCATGCGAGACGGGGTGCTCCAGCAGTGCGACACGCCGCACGCTCTCTACGAAGATCCCGTCAACGCCTTCGTAGCGGGTTTCATCGGTTCGCCCTCTATGAACCTCCTCGAGGGCACGATCGAGAAAAACGGCGTGAGGGTCGGATCAGCCGTCATCCCGGTCGCCGGTGGCGTACCGAAGGCCGTTGGCGAGGCTGTGACCGTCGGGCTACGGCCAGAGTCGCTCGGGCTGACAGACTCGGACACCGGCATCTCGGTGATCGTCAACATCGTCGAGGAGCTCGGTGCCGAGGCTTTCCTGCACGCCCAACTGGCGAACGAGGCCGATCCCATGAAGGTGGAGAACAACATCGTCGCACGCGTCGATCCTGGCGCGGCTCCGGCCAAGGGTGAGTTGATCCATCTGAGCGTCAGGGAGGGGTCGATGCTGTTCTACGACGCGGCGTCGGGCGAGCGGATTCGCAGTCTCTCATGAGAGCGGTGTCTCATGAGAGCGGTGTCACGTCGTACGACACGCCGGAGCTAGCTCAGTTTTCAGCTCGCCGCCTTCTTCACGAGCGCGGCAATTCTTGCCTCACCGGCGGCTTCATCGGCAGCCCTGCAATGAACATGCTCGACGCGGGGCATCGACGACCGTCTTGTCGCGGTCGTGGATTTACACTGGACAACGCGACCCTCCTCGCGAAATCCGGAGCTCGCGAGCTGCATCGGCAGCTCGCGAGCTGCATCGGCAGCGCCGTAGTACTCGGGATTCGGCCCTAGGATCTCGAGGACACGGCGCTCGCCGACGAAGGGCAACCGTGGTCGGCCGCTCAGGCAACTCAGCGAGCTCGGCATCGACTACTTCAAGCTCGACTTCCTCTATACGGGTGCCCTCGCCGGCGCCAACGACGCGGCGTGGCCGACACCGCTCGTCGAGAATGCGTCAGGCGAGCAGCCTGCCGAAGTCGAGGTTCACGCCCTCGCGGACGAAGACTGGGATCCACTCGAGCGGTGCCTCGGCCTCGTGCCATTCGCCACCGCTAAACCGCTCGCCGGTCACCGCGTGGCGCCAGTCGCAGCGTCGCGGCAAATACACCGTCCGCTGCCTGGCCGCGAGCTCGACCACCGGCGCCACGAGGACGTCCGGGCCGAAGCAGAATTCGTCCTCGACGGTCCACCCCGACTCGTCGCCGGGGTCGTCGAACCAGAGGGGGCGCATGGGCGGCGTTCCGCGCTCGGAGGCCACCTTCATCTGCTCGAGGATGTAGGGCTTCACGCGCTCGCGCACGAGCAGCAGCTTGGTGATGATGCCGTAGGCCTCCTCGCCGTACGACCAGACCTCGTTCGGACCGCCGGTGAGCGAGGCGGTGAACGGTGTTCGTGGCTCGCGGTCACCGTGAAGCCGGAAGAGCGGGCACCAGGCGCCGTACTGGAACCAGCGCACGAAGAGCTCCCGGTAGTCGGGGTCGTCGGGGTTGCCGCCGTGGAAGCCGCCAATGTCAGTCGTCCACCAGGGGATGCCGGAGAGGCCGATGTTCAGCCCGGCGCGAATCTGGGCCCGCAGCGTCTCGAAGCTGACGCCGATGTCGCCCGACCAGACCGCGGCGCCGTAGCGCTGGCTTCCGGTCCAGGCCGAGCGACAGAGCGCGATGATCTCCTCCTCGCCGCAGCTGCGCATGCCGTCGTACACGGCGCGGACATGGTCGAGGGGGTAGCGGTTGGCCACCGCCTCACCAGGCCCGGCATGGAAGCGGAGGTTCTGCGGGTGACCAGGGCGGATCTCCGGCTCGCAGGCATCAAGCCAGAAGACGCGCACGCCGCGCGCGTAGTAGTTGGCGTGCAGCTTCTCCCACAAGTAGGCGCGCGCTGCGGGATTGGTCGGGTCGTAGAACGACACAGGGGGCGCCACAGTCGAACTACGGTCGGGAAACTCGGTGTGGAACGGCGGGCCCTGCTCGCTCGCCACGAGAAGGCCCTGTCCGAGCATCTCCGGGTAGCTCTGCGACAGCGTGCTGACCGACGGCCAGACCGAGACCATCAGCTTGACGCCCATCTCGCCGAGTTCGCGGACCATGCCCTCGGGATCCGGCCAGTCGCTCGGCTCGAAGTTCCAGTCGCCGAGGTGGGGCCAGTGGAAGAAGTCGCAGACGATCACCGCCAGGGGCAGCTCGCGCTCCCTGTATTCGCGCGCGACAGCGAGTAGCTCCTCCTGCGTCCGGTAGCGCAACTTCGACTGCCAGAAGCCGGCGGCCCAGGCCGGCAGCATCGGCGCGTGCCCGGTCGCGTCCGCGTAGCGCTCTGCTATCTCGGCCGGCGAGCCAACCGTGATCCAGTAGTCGATCTGCCGCGAGCTGTCGGCCACCCAGCGGGTCCCGGTATCGCCGAGCTCGACCCTGCCGACGCCCGGGTTGTTCCAGAGCAGCCCGTAGCCGCGGCTCGAGACGAGGAAGGGGATCGAGACCTCCGTGTTGCGCTGGACGAGGTCGAGCACGACGCCCTTCTGATCGAGGCGTCCGTGCTGGTGCTGCCCGAGCCCGTAGATCCGCTCGTCGGCATAGGCCCGGAACTTCTGCTCGATGCGGTAATAGCCGTTTCCCGTCGGGGTGAAGTTGCGCGGCCCCGGCCACCACGGGTGGATGGCCTCCTCGGCGAGCAGTTCCTCTCTGTCAAGGGTCCGCGAGAAGCGGAGCATCCCGTCGAGACCCAGAGAGACCGTCAGTTCGCCGACCACGAGCCGGCCGCCGCCCTCGTCGACCGTCGCCACGCCGTCCGCGTGCGCTGAGGCGACGAGAGCCCCGAGTTCGTCGTGGTACCGCCCGAGCGACACCCGGACCCGCGCCGCCGACCGGCCCCATGGCTCGACTCGCAACTCCTCGTGACCGCAGCGCCGCACGAGGGCATTTCCGTCGATGCCGATCGCGCTCTCCATCGCAGACGCGACCATCACGATCTGCTCGGGACTCTCGACGTCCTCACGATCGCTGCTGGAAACCTTTCGCATCGCCTCTCCTCGCTCAAGGCTATCCTACGATAAGCGACCGGCGAGGAACGCAACGCCGGTCGCCATAGCTGATGGTCGAAGCCCTTCAGCCTGGGCCATGATACGAGCCTTCGCAGGCGGAGTCAAGTCGAAACGTTTGCTCCGTCACTACCGCAGCGGCCGCACATGCACACCCCGATTGATTGCTACGGCTCTCCTGGTCGCCGGTTGCTTTTCCCTGCTATTTAGCTGAAATGGCCGTCTCTATGTGTATAGAGAAGGCCGCCTTTGGGGTCCGAGCTACGTCAGAAAACGTTCTCCCATTTTGCCATCTTGAGCCCAAGCTGCAGCCGCATGAGGGACGCATCGCCACTCGAGCGGGCGCGCGCTCCTGAGCACCTCGCGCGCAGACCGGGAGGTGCTCATGCCTGTCAGCGAGAGCGAGCCCTTCCGGGCATCTACCCCTCGGCTGTCGGAACACGTCTCGCGTGAGCATCTTCGCGGGAAGCAGAGGCGGTGGTGTTCTGAGGGCTGTCGGGCGCGGACGAAGCGGAAAAGTCGGCGCGAGCCAAGACTAGCCGAGAGAAGTTCATCGAATACGTCTGTGGCCGGTTTCG
>JBEKLL010000020.1:0-40628 GCA_050010215.1 Gaiellaceae bacterium
GACCACGAGACCGAGCGCTGGGGCGTCAAGGTCACCAACGTGGAGATCCGCGAGCTGACCGTGCCGCCCGAGATTCAGGAGGCGATGAACCGCCAGATGTCGGCCGAGCGCGTGCGCCGCGCTGTCGTGCTCGAGGCGGAGGGCACCCGTCAGGCGAACATCACCGTCGCCGAGGGCGAGAAGCAGGCGGCCATTCTGCGCGCCGAGGGCGCGCGCCAGGCCGCCATCCTGAACGCCGAGGGACTGGCCAAGGCGCTCACGACGATCTCCGCCGAAGCAAAGAAAGTCGACACGAACACGATGGGCCTGCAGTACCTGCAAACGCTCCAGAAGCTGGCCGAGAGCCCGGGCTCGAAGTTCTTCTTCCCGCTCGAGATGACCAAGCTCGTCGAGCAGTTCGGAGCGGGGAAAGCGAAGGCCTAAGCGGCCGCCGCCGTAGTAAGCAGCTTCGCCGAAAGCGTTGTTTCGAGACCCCTCAGCGCCTGGGAAACCGGGCAGTTCACCTTTGCCTGCTCGGCCTTGGCCGCGAAAGCCTCCTCGCGGATTCCAGGAACGCGCCCGCTCACTTCCAACTCGGAGCGAGTGATACCGGTACTGGGTACGAAGGTAACCGCCGCTCGGACATAGAGCTCTTCGGCCGGCGTACCGCCCTCGGCCAGAAGCAGCGAAAAAGCCATCGCGAAACAGGATGCGTGCGCGGCCGCGATCAGCTCCTCAGGGCTCGTCTTGCCGTCGGAGGACTCAGCCCGGCTGGCCCAGCTGATCGGCAGCACCGGCAGCGCCCCGCTGCCGCTCGCATCAATCGTTCCCTCGCCGCCGAACAGCGCCCCTCTCCAGCTCACAGATGCGTATCTCTTGGCCATCGCGCGCTCCCTCTTCCGACATGTGCTAACGCCTTTCGCGCTACTAGAGGTGTGCCCATTCGGAGAACTCTCAACCGTCGGCGTCGATCGCGAATGATCTCGAGATCAGGAAGCGACATTTGGGTGCCGGCAGGGCGCCTCGCTAATCCACCCTCCTCCCTCCCACGGGGCGGAGCACGGTATCAACGAAGAGCACATGCGGATGTGCCGGTTTTACGCCAGCTTCGAGTCGCAGCGGCGAGCGCGACCGAACGGCGCGCTCTCAGGCCATGACGTCGATCGGGCGTGCGCTCGGTGCGCTCTCGAGCTCGGCTTCCTGCGCGGTCTCGAGCTCGTAGACGCGCTTGAAGGCGGCGATCGAGACCTCGACCTGATCGAGCGACGGCTCGCGCGTCGTCAGCCGTTGCAACCAGAGGCCGGGAGCGAGCAGGGCGGCGAGCACGCGGCTGGAGCGGTGCTTGCCGGCGAAGCGAATCAGCTCGTAGGCGATCCCGGCAATCAGCGGCAACAGGAGGATGCGCGTGGCGATCAGCCAGTACCAGTTCGGGCGTCCGAAGAACGCAAAGACGAAGATCGCTATCACCATCACCCAGAGCAGGAAGGCGGTGCCGCAGCGGGGGTGGATGACGCTATAGGGCATGACCTTCTCGGGCGTCAGCTCCTCCTTGGCCTCATAGGCGTTGATCACCCGGTGCTCGGCGCCGTGGTAGGCGAAGACCCTGCGCAGGTCGGGAAGCAGCGAGACGATCGCGAGATAGAGGACGAGAATGGTGACGCGGATCGCTCCCTCGACGATCACGAACCAATTACCGCCGACCGGGAGCAGGCGCGTGATCACGGCCGGGCTGACCTTGAAGAGCGCGACCGCGAAAGCGATCGCGAAGACGAACATCGACACGATCGTCCAGCGGCCCAGCTCTATGCCTTCCTCACCATCCTCGCCTTCGGCCGCGAATCTGGTCGAGATGGCGAGCGCGCGAAAACCGATACCGAGCGACTCCCCGAGCGCCATCACACCCCTTACGACGGGAAGCCTGAAGAACCAGTGCCGTTTCATCGGCGAAGAAACCGGTTGCCAGACATCGACCAGCTCTCCGTTCGGCTTGCGCACCGCCACCGCCCAGTAGGAGGGGCTGCGCATCATCACGCCCTCGATCACGGCCTGGCCGCCGTACATCGACGTGCCCTTCTTCGCGCCCAGGATCAAGCAGAGCAAGCGCCGGCGACTTTTACTCTCGCCCCTCGCCTCTACAGCTGCGGCGCTCGTCCTGCGCGCGCGAGAGCGGCGCATGCTCGCTCCCGACCGCTCACGCCTTGGCGGCGCGAGCTGCCTTCTCGGCCTTCTCGAGCCGGCGCTGGAAACGCTCGACCCGGCCACCGGTATCGACCAGCTTCTGCTTGCCGGTGTAGAAGGGGTGGCAGGCAGAGCAGATCTCGACGTGCAGCTCGGGCTTGACCGAGCGCGTCTCGAACTCATTGCCGCAGGCACAGCGAACGACCGTCCGCATGTACTCAGGATGGATGTCAGCCTTCATCGGGATCGAGGATACCAGAGGCGGTACGGGGCGCCACGTTGCCACCAGAGACAACGGAGACGACGGTCGAGCCGGGCTCGGGCTTGAACACACCGGCCAGGAGCGCGGCCGTCGAGACGGCGCCGGCCGCTTCGCAGGCGAGCTTGGCGCGCTGGTAGAGGAAGCGCATTCCCTCCCGGATCTCCTGCTCGCTGACCAGCACGACATCGTCCACTTTGTCCTTGGCGATGGCGATGCAGTGATGACCGGCGAAGGGTGCCGAGAGCCCGTCGGCGATCGAATCGGGCTTGACGCGAACCCACTGTCCGCCCGCCAGTCCCGCGTAGAGAGCAGCCGACTGCTCGGGCTCGACCCCGATCACCTTGACGTCCGGGCGCAGCGCCTTGACCGCCGTGGCGATACCGGCGACCAGGCCGCCGCCCCCGACCGGCACGAGAATGGCGCCGACTTCGGGCGTGTCCTCGAGTATCTCCAGTCCGAGCGTGCCCTGGCCGGCGATGATGAAGGGGTCGTCGAAGGGGTGCACCATGACCATCCCCGTCTGCTCGACGAGCTGGTCGGCGCGATCGAAGGCCTCGCCCGCCGTCTCGGCCTCGAGATCGACCTCGGCTCCGTAGGCGCGAGTGGCGGCGATCTTCTGCGGGCTGGCCGTCTGCCACATCACTACCTTGCTGGCGATGCCCTCCAGCGAGGCTCCGTAGGCGATCGCCTGAGCGTGGTTTCCCGCCGAGACGCCGATCACGCCGCGCGCTTTTTCTTCGGCGCTGAGCGTGGCCAACTTCGAGAGCACGCCGCGAGCCTTGAAGGCGCCGGTGCGCTGGAAGAGCTCGGCCTTGAGCAGAACGTTGGCGCCGCTGAGCTCGCTCAGCTGCGCGGAGCTGAAGGTCGGTGTGTGATGCAGGCGGTTGCCAATCGCCTCACGAGCCGCGAGCACCTCCTCGATGCCGATCAATCTCAGCTCGGTTCCCATGCGTTGATCGTAGCTACGAGAGGCGCGCTGGGATAGCCAGCGCTCGCACGGCCAGGCAGTGGAGCGCGTCCGGTCAGAGTTTCTTGCGAGCCCGGATGCAGATTCGGTAACGGAAAAGCTCGCTGAACGGAGCGCCGACTAGCTCGATGGTGCGGAAGACCGGGATGAAGCTGCGCCGTGCCAGCTGCAACTCGATCTCGAAACCGGCCGCGCGCAACTCGGCGGCCAGCACTCGGCTCGGCAGAAGCCCGATATGGGTCTCGTTGGCGGCGAGCAGGAAGCTGTGCTTCTTCATGCGCTCGATCAGGTGCTTCGGGTTGGGACTGTGGATCGAGAGAGTTCCGCCGGGGACGAGTACTCGCCCGCACTCCCGGAACATGGCGCGCAGGGTTTCCAGCTCCAGATGCTCGCTGAGGTCGGCCGCCAGTGCCTTGTCGAAAGAGTCGTCCGCGAACGGCAGCTTGGCGACATCGCCAACCTCGAAGCGAAGCTCCGGGTGCAGCCGGCGCGCCTCGGCGACGCCCAGTTCCGAAGCGTCTACGCCAACCGCCTCGCAGCCCGATCTAGCCAGAAAGTCGGCCATCGATCCTGTCGCGCAGCCGAGATCGAGGACGCGCTCGCCGGGGTGGGGGTCGACCAGCTCGAGTACGTTACGGAGCCGCATCTTCGTCCAGCGCGTCTCCTCGGAGTAGGCGGAGGCCATCGCCTGCATGAACTCCTGGTCGTACCCTTCGCCGGCATGGGTGCGGATGAGCGTCGGCCACTTCACAGCCGGACACACTAGCCGCGAGCGAGCAGATCAGACGAGAGAGCCGCGTATCTCGAGCACCGCGGCGACACGACGCCGCTCGAAGCCGACGCCCTGTTAGGGTAGGGCGGCTTGGAACTCGTCAGAACGGCGACCCGACATTGAGCGCGATCGCTGGACGCGATGCGCAGACACCGGGGGACGCTCGCGAGGAAGCGAATGCGATGAGATTCAAACTGCTACGAACAGCACTCGCCGTCGGGCTCGTCGCCCTTTCGCTAGCCACTCCACTCGCTTCGCAAGGTGCCACGCAGAAGGTGCCCGTGCTCATTTTCCCGGTCGTGGGGCCCGTCAGCTACAGCAACGACTTCGGCGCGCCGCGCGCCGGGGTTCGGCATCAGGGGAACGACATCATGGGCCTCAAGAAGTCGCTGGTCGTTGCCGTGGAGTCCGGCAAGATCGAGTTCTGGACACACTCCGCCAGCGCCGGCTGCATGCTCTACCTCTACGGCCGCAGCGGGACGATGTACGAGTACATACACCTGAACAACGACCGAACGATGAAGAACGACAACAAAGGTCGCTGCGTCGCCGGCACGGCATACGCCAAGGGCTTGAAGAGCGGAGCCCGGGTCGTGGCCGGACAACCGGTCGGCTTTCTCGGCGACTCGGGCGATGCCAACGGCATCGCCCCCCACCTCCACTTCGAGGTTCATCCGCGCGGCCGCGCGGCCGTCAGCCCGTTCCGTTACCTCAAAAAGGCCCGCGTCCTGCTGTTCGCCGCCAAACCGAAAAGCGCGGTCTCACTGACACTGAAGGGAACGCTGATCCAGGCGGACTCCAGCTCCGAGTCTCTGAGCATGAGCGTGACCGGCCTGGCCAGCTCGAATGGCCTCCAGCTCCGGAAAATCTCGCGCAAGGTCATCCTCGCACTCTCCCCCGACACGCTGGTACTGGACGAGCTCGGTAGTAACCGCACGCTCGACGAGCTCTACGGTCTCTCCGCCGGAGCGCCGATCGAGGTCGCAACGACCAGCGTGCCGGTCACGCTGGCCGTCGAGCTCGGCGCGGCGCGGGCCCTCACGACCTTCTCGGTCACGATTCCGGGCTAGCTCCGTCTGCTTGACCGGCGGCATCTGCTTGCGCGCCGACTATTAGTTCGTTATCGTACTGTCCGATGTCGTATGGAACAGTTCTCGAATCCGAACAACGATCAGATTCGCCAGGGTGGTTCCCTCGTCTCGAAGATTCATCAGTTGTCAGGCCGCGTTTTTGCGAGAAAGCTCAAACAGCACGGGATCGAGCGCATCAACCCCGCCCAGGGACGGATCCTCTTCGTGCTCTGGCAGGAGGACGGGATCTCGATCCGGGAGCTCGCCAGACGCACGTCGCTCGGAAAGTCGACGCTGACCAGCATGCTCGACCGCTTGGAGCTAGCGGGCGAGCTCGAACGAGTTCCGTTCGCTGGCGATCGCCGCAAGACGCTCATCCGCCTGACGGAGAAGGATCGAGCCATGCGCGACACCTACGACCGCGTCTCGGCCGAGATGATCGAGATCTACTACGCGGGCTTCGCGTGCGAGGAGATCGACGGCTTCGAGCGGTTTCTGGAGCGGATACTCGACAATCTCGAAGCCGCCGAACGCCCCGGGAAGGAGACGAACAAATGAAGGAAGAGCAGGCGCGCCAGAAGGCGCTGGAGCTGGTGGAGAGGTCGCCAATAGCGCTGGTCGGATCAAACGCCGGCGACGGCTACCCCTGGATCAAGGCGATGCTCAAGATGGAGACGGAGACTCTGAGGACGGTCTGGTTCAGCACCAACACCTCCTCGAGGCGGGTGACTCAGTTCCGAGCCGATCCTCGCGCCTGCGTCTACTTCGTCGATTTCTCCGACTGGATGGGCCTGATGCTGCTGGGAGAGATCGAGGTTCTCGATGACCCGCAATCCAGGCAGCGGCTATGGCGTGACGGTTACGAGCGCTACTACCCGCTCGGCGTCAACGATCCCGATTACTCCGTGCTCCGTTTCACGGCGCACACGGCCAACTACTACCACCAGCTGGACAATCTCAGCTTCGAGCCCGTCTGAGGACGACGACCGCCCGGGTCTCCGACACGGCGATCTCGAAGCGACAAACCGCTCAGCGGATCACGAGCAGCGCCACGATCGCGGTGTGTGCCTAGTTCTTTCCCCCGATCGGAGCCAGCTCTCCGTAGGTGAAGAATCCGAGCCAGGGCATGTCCTGGATCACGTCGATTCCCTTCGTCTTCACCTCGAGTCCGGACAACATCTTGCCTCTTGCGACGCAGTCGAACTGGAGAACGGCACTCGGCTTCTGACCCCCGAGCCGTTTTGAGAGCCTCTCCGCCAGCTCCTTCGCGCCCAGCGAGATCTGATCGGGATCGCGCCTCGTCATTCGCATCCTGTTTCCCGTCTCGATCTCCGACGAGAGCTGAAGCGAACCGTTTTCGGCCCGAGCGGGTCACGATGACGCGTCGGCGAGCGCGGTCCGAAGACTGCTTTTAGACAACCGCCGGCGCTGCGCGCAGGAAGTCGACTATCGAGCCCAGCGGCGCACCGGGAGTAAATACCTCCGCCACTCCCTGCCGCTTGAGCGCCTCGACGTCGGCGGCCGGGATCGTCCCCCCGACGACGACGAGCACGTCGTCGGCGCCCTGCGCCTTCAGGCCCTCGAGCACACGCGGCACGAGCGTCATATGGGCGCCGGAGAGAATCGAAAGACCGATCGCGTCGGCATCTTCCTCGATCGCCGTCTCGACGATCTGATCGGGCGTCTGGTGCAGCCCCGTATAGATGACCTCCATGCCGGCATCGCGGAGCGCTCGCGCGACCACCTTGGCGCCACGGTCGTGCCCGTCGAGACCGGGCTTGGCGATGACTATGCGAATCGGATCGGACACGCGGGCAAGTATAGGGACGCCCGTCATTACCGAGGCGCTTTCAGATCTGGCCGCCCGGCCTCCAGAGCCTCTCCCGCCCCGCTTCGCCCGCGACGCGTGCTTGGATGAAGAGAAGATCCGAGAGCCGGTTGAGATAGACGACCGCCAGCGGATTCTGCGGGCGCTCTCGGGCGGCGGTCAGCACCGCCAGCTCGGCGCGGCGACAGACCGAGCGAGCCAGCTGAAGACGTGCGCTGCTCTCGCTCCCTCCCTGTAGCACGAAGCTGCCGAGAGGTTCGAGCCCGGCGTTCAGCTCGTCGCATTCATGCTCGAGCGCCTCGATTCGATCCGACCCGATCCGAAGCCGGTCTTTCGCGCCTTCCACCGGTGGAGCGCTCAGATCGGCGCCCAGATCGAAGAGCTCGTTCTGTATGCGCTCGATCGAGACGCGCAGGACGTTCGGAGGCTCGGCCGCGAGTACGAGGCCGAGCGAGGCGTTCAGCTCGTCGACTGCGCCGATCGCCGCGATCAGAGGATCGGTCTTCTCAACCCTGGCGCCGTCACCGAGGCTCGTCTCACCGCCGTCGCCGCCGCGGGTGTAGATGCGCGTCAAGCGAACCGGACGGTTCGGGTTCGAGCCCGTCATCGCTCGTCGTCCCTCCTCTGGATAGAAATACGCATTCCGGTTCCCCAAAGCCTATTCCAGCTCTATCCTTCAACGCTACGAGAGATAGACACTCACGCTCACCGGCCGGAGCGCCGATACTGCACGCATTACCGACGGCCGAGATTGTGAGAGACGTCACCGAGAGATGAGCGAACAGGGCGACGAAGGGCAGACTCCGGAAGCACCGGAGCAGGGAACCGAGAGCGGCCTACCGCCACGGCCGACCGTGCGCGAGAGTCTGCGCCGCGGCTTGTTCGTACGCCTCCCGACCGAGCGTGAGTCCAGCGAAGGCTTGTCGGGACCGAGCACGCAACAGCCGGCCGAAACCCCCGCGCCCCAGGAGCAGCCAGGCGCCGAGCAGTACGAGGGTTGGCGACAGGCGGCGGACGGAACCTGGGAACAGATCGGTGAGGAAACCTACACCTACCAGGAGGGATACGAGACCGCAGCGCCGGAGGCCTATCCCGAGATCGAGCAGAGCGCCGATTTCGCCTCCGTTGCCGGAGGAGAGCCCTTCTATACCGGGCAGGACGAGGCCGCGGCTTGGACGTTTGCCGCCCAGGAGGCTCCAGCGCCGGCGGCAGAGGTGCCCGCGGTCGAAGAGGCGCCCGCGGCTGAGGCGATACCGGCGCTTGAGACGCCAGCCGCGACCGCGCCCACGATCGGAGAGACGCCCGTAGCCGAGGTACCTGCAGTTGAAGCGACGCCTACGGCCGAAGAAGCGACCTTGATCGAACCGGGTTCCGCGGTCGAGGCGGCGCCCGTCGAGGCGGCGCCCGCGCCCGAAGAGGTGACCGCGGCTGAGGCGGCGTCCGTGTCGGAGGCTATACCGGCAGCCGCAGAGGCGCCCCTGATCGAAGCGGGTTCCGTAGCTGAGACGATGCCGGTCTTCGAAGCGGCGCCCGTCACGGAAACCGCGCCCGTCACGGAAGACGTGCCCGCGACTGAGGCAGCGCCCGAGTTGGAGGCGACGCCGACGGCCGCAGAGGCGCCCACCGAGCCGGCTATCTCCGTGGGAGAGGTGTCCGAAACCGTGCCCGAGCTCGCGCCGGCCACAGCGAGCGAAGCCAGTCCACCGATGGCCGAAGACCCGGTCGCCAGTGTCGGTCTCTACATCCCCGCGGATGTCGAGCTACTCGAGGGCGATATGCCCGTCTACGGCGAAGGGGAGAACGTGCCGCCGCTGTTCGAGGGCCAGGGGCTGGGCGAGCCGCTTTTCATCGAGTTCTCCGAGCTGGTGCAGATGTTGATCGGGCTTCGCCGCCTGCTTCCGGCAGGAACCCGGCTCACCTACAACTACGACTACGAGCGTGCCTGGGTACGGGCCTCCGCCGAGGTCGATCTTCCGTCGTTCGCCGAGCGCGTCCACGCGCTCGAGGCGGAGGACGAGGAAAAGGCCACGTAGCTCCGCGGTTCGTCAGGCTCAACTCGGATTTGACGCCGGTGGGCTCTTACCCGTACTCTCAAGAGGCGATGACGAACTCGACCCCGCGGACGGCCTGGGTGTGGCGCTGGCGCAGCGAGCGGGGCGGGAGCGTCGCCTGGACCTGATCTGGACGCAAACCCGTTCCGCTCGAGACCTCCCAGCCGGGAGGTTTTTTAATGCCCTGACACTGTTGAGACGCCTATGAGACAAACCGAAAAAGCTCCAAAATCGATCGCCTCGGATCTGCTGACACCGCTCGGCGCCTACCTGCGCCTGCGCGGCGCGGGCAGCTGCTCATTCCTGCTCGAGTCGGTCGAGCACGGACGGCTCGGGCGCTACTCGCTGGTCGGATACGGATCCCGGATCGTCGATTTCGACCAGGCCGAGCAGCTCGGTGAACCGGTCGTCGGCTATCTCGCCTATGACTACGTGTCCCGCCTCGAGCCGACGGTACCGCTCCCCGACGAAGGCCCGCGCGATCCCGAGAGCCAGTTCGTCGTCCCCGAGGCACTGGTTCGCTTCGACCACGCCCGTGGAATCGCGGAGATTCTCTATGGTGACGCCGAGGAAACTGCCGCGCGCCTGGCTGCGCCGCGACCGCAGGTGCCGCGGGGAAGCGGCAAGTCCGGGAAGCTTCGCCGCTATCCCGACCAGGCGACCTACGAGGGCTGGGTACGACGCTCGAAGGAGTACATCAAAGCCGGCGATGCCTTCCAGATCGTCGTCTCGCAGCGAGCGGAGCGGCCGACATCGGCCAGCGCGCTCGACCTCTACCGGGCGCTGCGACGGGTAAACCCGTCCGAGTACCTGTTCTTGCTCGAGCTCCCCGGCGATTTGGCGCTGGTCGGCTCCTCGCCGGAGACGGTCGTGAAATGCGAGGGATCTCGCGCCAGCCTCAACCCGATCGCCGGCTCGATCAAGCCGGGCGAAGGCGACGAGCAGGCACTGCTCGCCTCCGAGAAGGACCGGGCCGAGCACGTGATGCTCGTGGATCTCGGCCGCAACGACCTCTCGCGTATCTGCCGACCGGGGAGCGTGCGGGTCGAGCGCTTCATGCGTCCTGAGCGCTTTTCCCACATCACCCATCTGATCTCCGAGGTCGTTGGCGAGCTCGAGCCCGGCGCGACGCCGTTCGATCTCCTGCGCGCCTGCTTCCCGGCCGGAACGGTGTCCGGGGCCCCCAAGGTGCGGGCGATGCAGATCATCTCGGAGCTCGAGGGTCACAGGCGTGGCACCTACGCCGGTGCGGTCGGCTACTACGATCCGGCCCAGGCCTCGTTCGATACCTGCATCGCGATCCGCTCGCTTGCGCTCAAGGACGGCGTCGCCTACCTCCAGGCCGGCGCCGGGCTCGTGGCCGACTCCGATCCGACCTCCGAGCACGAGGAGTGCCTGAACAAGCTGGCGGCCGTCGAAGCCGCGATCGAGCTGGCGGAGGCCGAGAGATGAATCGTTCGGTGCGTGCGCAGCTGCCGCAGGATCGCCTCTTGCTCGGGCTCCGCCCGGCGGGAGCGCTCTCTGGCCAGGGGAGCGAGAAGTGATCCTGCTAATCGACAACTACGACTCGTTTACCTACAACCTGGCGCACCTGTTCGGTGAGCTCGGGGCCGAGGTGGTCGTTCGCCGCAACGACGCGATCAGCCCGGAGGAGGCGGAGAAGCTCGCACCCTCCCATCTGGTCGTCTCCCCCGGTCCCGGCGTGCCTGCTGACGCCGGCGTCGCGATCGAGCTGATCAAGAGACTCAGCCCGCGCGTCCCGACCCTGGGCGTCTGCCTCGGTCACCAGGCGATCGTGGAGGCCTACGGCGGGACGATCGGCCCGGCGAAACGGCTGGTGCACGGCAAGTCCAGCACTGTTCATCACGACGGAGCCGGCATCTTCACCCACCTGCCACAGGACTTCGAAGCCGGGCGGTACCACTCGCTCGCCGCGCTCGAGGTGCCGGACTGCTTCGAGATCTCGGCCAGTGGCGACGACGAGGTGATGGCGGTCCGGCACAAGCGGCTTCCGATTGACGGCGTCCAGTTCCACCCCGAGTCGGTGCTCACGCCGGCCGGGCCCGAGCTGGCGAAAAACTTCCTGGAGGGAAGGCGATGACCATCCAAGCAGCGATTGCGAAAGCTCTCGATAGGAGCGATTTCACGCGCCCGGAAGCGCGCGAGGTCATGAACGAGATCATGTCCGGCCAGGCCACCGACGCGCAGATCGCCGGCTTTCTCGTCGCACTGCGGGCCAAGGGAGAGACCTCGGAGGAGATCGCCGGCTGCGCCGAGGCCATGCGCTCACACGTGGTCACGGTCACGCCGAAGCGAACCGACCTCGTCGACGTGGTCGGGACCGGAGGCGACGGCCAGTGCACGATCAACATCTCGACCGCGGCTGCGCTGGTCGCCGCGGCGGCCGGCGCCGGCGTCGCCAAGCACGGTAATCGCGCCGCCTCGTCGGCCTGCGGCGCGGCGGACGTGCTCGAGGCGCTCGGTTTCAATCTCGACATGTCACCCGAGCAGATCGCTCGCTCGATCGACGAGCTCGGCTTCGGCTTCATGTTCGCGCAGGCGCATCATCCGGCGATGAAGTACGCCGGATCGGTGCGTCGAGAGCTGGCCACGCGCACGATCTTCAACATTCTCGGCCCGCTCACCAATCCGGCCGGAGCCCGCTGCCAGATGATCGGCGTCTACTCGAAGGAGCTGGTGCGACCGATCGCCGAAGCGCTCGTGCAGCTGGGGAGCAGCCGCGCCTTCGTCGTTCACGGCGCCGGCGGCCTCGACGAGCTCTCGCCGATCGGGCCGAACGACGTTTGCGAGGTGCGGAACGGCGAGGTGATCGACCGAGTCATCGATCCGCTCGACTTCGGCATCCCGCGTTGCCGGCTCGAGGAGCTGCGCGGAGGCGATCCGGCCGCCAACGCCGCCGCTATTCGCGATGTCTTCCGCGGCTCCGATGGCGGCCGCCGCAACGCGATCCTGCTCAACGCCGCCGGCGGAATCGCCGCAGCCGGCCTGGCGGAGGATCTGCGCGAGGGCCTCGAGATCGCGCTCGAGACGGTCGCTTCGCGCAAGGCCGAGGCGCGACTCGAGGAGCTGATCGCGTTCTCGAACGAAGTAGGAACAGAGGCTTAGATGGGGCGGTTCCGTGACGCTCTTGCGCGGCCCGGACTGCAGGCGATCGCCGAGGTCAAGCGGCGCTCGCCCTCGGCCGGCGAGCTGAGAGGCGATGCCGATCCGGCCGCGCTCGCAGCCGCTTTCGCCGTCGCGGGCGCTGCGGCCATCTCGGTGCTCGTGGACGAGCGCTTCGGCGGCTCCCTCGACGATCTGCGCGCGGCCAGAGCCGCAACCGCCGCGCCCCTTCTCGGCAAGGGCTTTTTCTCGCGGGAAGAGCAGGTCCGCGAGCTGGCGGCGGCCGGCGCCGACGCGCTGCTTCTGATTCTCCGCGATCTCTCCGACAAGCAGCTGAGCAACCTACGCGGCCTCGCTCTGGAGCTCGGCCTGGACACGCTGATCGAGGCCCACGACGGCGACGAGCTGGCGCGGGGAATAGCGCTCGGAGCCAATCCGATCGGCATCAACTGCCGTGACCTGGCCAGCTTCGCGATCGATCGCAAGGCCCAGCTCGAGCTCGTCGCGAACGCTCCGCGTGATCGAACCATCGTCGCCGAGAGCGGCATCTGGTCGCGGGCCCAGGCAGCGGCCGCCGAGCTGGCCGGAGCAAGCACCGTTCTAGTCGGATCGGCGCTGATGCGCGCGCCCGATCCGGCCGCCAAGCTCGAGGAGCTGATCTCGCGGCCGCTCGTCAAGGTTTGCGGTCTCACCCGCCAGGAGGACGTCGACGCGGTTGCGGCGGCGGGAGCGGACATGGCCGGTTTCATACTCGCCGCGGAAAGCCCACGCCAGGCTCCGAGCGTTCTCGACGTGCCGGAGACGATGCTCTCGGTGGCGGTCTTCGTCGGCGAGCGCCGCGAGACGGATGCCGACCTCGTACAGCTCTATGCCCGTGAGGACGGGCACCGGAGCCGCGACGCGCTTCTCTTCCGCGGGCGGGAGGCGGTCGCGAGCGTGCTCGACCTACCCTGGCAGAGCGGGGACCCAGGGAACGTTCGTAGCAGCGCTACGGACGCGACTGAGGACGCAGTATCGGGCCGCCGAGCGCGGCCAGGCGGCGGAGTGCTTCGTTTCGAGACGAGCTCCTTGGACGCCGGTCACTTCGAGAGGGCGACCGAGGCGAGCCGCGAGCGCAGAGTGATGCTCGCAGGCGGGCTCGGGCCCGAGAACGTCGCCGAGGCGATCGCGCAAGTCAGGCCCTGGGCGGTGGACGCATCCTCGTCGCTCGAGACCGCCCCAGGGGTCAAAGATCACGCGCGCGTACACGAGTTCGTCGCGGCCGCAGAACGCGCGCGCATCCATTCGAGAGGCCGGGGAGGAGCACGGAGATGACACCGCCAGCAGCAAAGTCGGCGCCACCGGACGAGGGCCACGGTATGTACGGCCCCTACGGCGGGCGCTACGTCCCCGAGACGCTGATTCCGGCGCTCGAGGAGCTGGAAACCGGCTGGCGTGCTGCGTTGGCGGATGAGAGCTTCGGCCGCGAGCTGAACGAGCTTCTCTGCAACTATGGCGGCCGTCCGACGCCACTGACACTGGCCGAGCGCTTCTGTCCCGGCAAGCGCATCTACCTCAAGCGCGAAGATCTGATGCACACCGGCGCGCACAAGCTCAACAACGCGCTCGGCCAGATCGTGCTGGCGCGAAGACTCGGTAAGAAGCGGATCATCGCCGAGACCGGCGCCGGCCAGCACGGCGTCGCCACCGCCACCGTTTGCGCACGTTTCGGACTCGAGTGCGTCGTCTACATGGGCACCGAGGACATGCGCCGGCAGCGGCCCAACGTCGAGCGAATGCGGCTGCTCGGCGCCGAGGTTCGCCCGGTCGAGTTCGGCAAGCGCACGCTCAAGGAGGCAACCAGCGAGGCGATCCGCGACTGGATCACCAACGTCGAGACGACTCACTACCTGATCGGCTCCTGTGTCGGGCCTCACCCCTACCCCGAGATCGTGCGCGAGCTGCAAGCCGTGATCGGGCGCGAGACCAGAGCGCAGTTCCTCGAACGCGAAGGGCGCCTGCCCGAGCTGGTCATCGCCTGCGTAGGCGGCGGCTCGAACTCGATCGGGATGTTCGCGGGCTTCCTCGACGACGCCGAGGTGAAACTAGTCGGAGTCGAGGCGGCGGGCGCGGCGAGTCTCAGCTCGGGACGCATCGCCGTGCTGCACGGCGCCCGCTCGCTCGTACTGGCGGACGAGGACGGACAGATTGCCGACGCCCACTCGATCTCGGCCGGGCTCGACTACCCGGGCGTCGGCCCCGAGCACGCGGCCCTGCGCGACAGCGGCAGGGTCAGCTACCTCCCTTGTACGGACGCCGAGGCGCTGGCCTCCTTCGAGCGCCTGACCAGGACCGAGGGCATCATCCCCGCGCTCGAGTCTTCCCACGCTCTCGCCCGCGCGCTCGATGTCGACGCTTCTCTACTGGCCGTCTGCCTGTCGGGTAGGGGCGACAAGGACCTCGACGAGGCGCTCGCACAGCTGGGACGCAGCGCGAGCCAGGACGCCAGCCGGGTATGAGCAAGAAACTGGTCATCTTCCTGATGTCGGGACGCGAGACGCCGGAGCTGGCGAAGGCGGCCGTTGACGGTGGCGCCGACCTGATCGAGCTCGGCTTTCCCTTCTCCGATCCGCTCGCCGACGGACCGGTCATCCGGCGCGCCGGCGAGCGGGCGCTCGCCGAGGGAATGAGCATCAGGGCCTGCCTGGAGTGCCTGGCGGAGATCCGCGGCAGAGTGCAGGTACCGCTCGTCCCTTTCATCTACTCCGCTTTGCTCGAAGCCTACGGCTACGGGCGCCTCGTCAGCGACGCTCACGCCGCCGGCGCGAGCGCCATCCTCGTACCCGACCTGCCGGTGGACGGGCACCCCGAGCTGGCGCGCATTCAACTCGTCGCCCCTACCTCCCCCGACGAGCGCATCCGGCTCGCTGCCGAGACCACTGACGGCTGGCTCTACCTGGTCACCTTGACCGGTACCACGGGCGCCCGCACGGCGCTCTCCTCGGCGCTGGGCGAGCTGGCCGAACGCGCACGCCGCCTCGCTCCGCCCGGGCTGCCACTCTACGCCGGCTTCGGAATCTCGACCCCCGAGCAGGCTCGGGCCGCGGCCGAGCTCGTCGACGGCGTGATCGTGGGCTCGCGCGCGATCGAGGTGGCCGAGGGCGGTCGCGAGCAACTGCGCCGCTACATCTCGTCGCTTAGGGCGGCGATCGACGCGGCGAAATAGGAGCTCCAGACTCCCGCACGGCCACTCAAGTCTCGCTCTGCAGCGACCGATCACAGCCTGGTGAGCGTCCAGGACGATCAGCTTTCCGCTGCCGAGATCGTCGAGGCTTTGATCGCCAACCGTGCGGTGGGTGTCGAGCTACGCGAACGTGCGGACGCACTCGCGAGCATCGGCCGACGCCCACCGTTGCGCGATATTAGGGAGAGACAGGCGATCGGACTGGCAACGAGCATCTCGAACCACGAGAGCTTCCACCATCCTTTCTACGACGATGTCTTCTACGGGGTCAGGGAACGGGCGTCCGCCTCGGGCTACGACATCCTCTACTTCACGATGCAGATCTGGCAACGAGAGGCCGTCCCGCTATACGTCGAGCTGGCGGAGCGCTACGGGCTCGCCGGCATCGTCGCGCTCGCGTTCTCGATCGACGAGCCGGGGTTGACCGAGATCCTCGCCGCCGAATTGCCCTGTGTCGCGGTCGATCTCCAGCTGCTCGGCCGCCGGGCAAGCTACGTTATCTCGGACAACATGTCCGGCGCGGTCATGGCCGTCGACTACCTGTATGGAATCGGCCGCAGGAGGATCGCCTTCATCGGTGGCACCGAGGATGCCACGATCGGACCCGAAAGGCGGCTCGGCTATCTGTCGGCAATCGAGAAGCTGGGGCTCGAGCAGCGAGACGACTACGTCCGCCGAGCCGGCTGGGACATCGTTCGGGCGTACGAGCAAGCCGAGGAGCTGATGAAGCTCGAGACGCCTCCGGATGCCATCTTCTGCGCCAGCGACGTGATGGCGATCGGAGCCCTGAGCGCGCTCGATCGGATCGGCGTGAACGTCCCGAACGACGTCGCCGTGGTGGGTTTCGACGACATCGACCTGGCCCGGCTCGTCACTCCGTCCCTGACCACGGTCCGCCAGGACAAGGTGGGGCTAGGCGCCGCCGCGATTGAAGTGCTGACGCGGATTCTCGAGCATCCTGACTCTCCCCCGCTCGCCTCTGTGCTCCCGGTGGAACTGGCCGTTCGCGACTCCACCTCCGGCGCGCGCGAGCAGGAGCCCGCGTAAGCTCAGTCCTGCCGCGACCCCGACCGAGCGCGGCTCGAAACCACTCAACTTGGATTCCATCTCGCCGACCTTCTAGCTGATGCAGGAACAACCCAGCCAGCGCCTACCGGCTCGAGCGGTATACGAGTTGCTGAGCGATGCCAACAGGGCGAGCGATACGGCGCTCGCTCGAGCCCGGGGACTGGCGGAGGACCGCCAAACCCGCTCTGATCGGCGGCGCTTGATCGCCGTCGCGATGAACCTCGACCCACGGATGCTGAGCCGCGAAGGCGGACGCACACGCCGGCACGCCTTCTACGATGACGTTCTCTTCGGAATTCGGATGCGAGCGGATGCCGGCAACGTCGACATCCTCCTTCTTACCGGCGTATCGGCCCAGGTCAGTGGCGAGGCAAGCCACTTCGGTGATATCTGTCGCTACCACGGAGCCGAGGGCATCGTCCTCGCCGCCTTCCTCCCGGACGAGCCGGAGCTGGCCGAGCTCGTCGCGTCCGGGTTTCCGACGGTTGCGATCAACACACAGCTTTTCGGACCGCGTGCCAGCTTCGTCAGCTCGGACAACGTCAGCGGAACCGCGGCCGCGGTTCGACATCTGATCGAGCAGGGCCGACGCAGAATCGCCTATATCGGCGCCTGGGGTCCGGAACCGGCGAACATCGAACGCCGTCTCGGCTACGAAAGTGCTCTGGGGGAGTTCGGGCTCGAGCTGCGCGAGGAGTACGAGATGCACGCCGGCTGGTCACACAGGCTGGCTTACGACATGACTCGTCAGCTGCTGGAGCTAACGGAGCCGCCGGACGCCATCTTCTGCGCCAGCGATGTGATGGCGATCGGAGCGATGCTGGCGATCGAGGAGTCGGGGCTGCGAGTTCCAGAAGACATCGCTGTGGCGGGCTTCGACGACAGCGACTACGCCGCGATCGTCGTGCCTTCTCTAACCAGCGTTCGCCAGAACCTCGTTGGCTTGGGGACAGCGGCGGTCGAGGTGATTCTGCGCATGCTCGATTCGCCGAACAGCCCTCCGCCCACACCGGTCCTCCCCGTCGAGCTGGTCGTGCGCGAGTCAACGGTGACGCAGACGACTTCGAACGCAAGCACTCCGTCGCACGTTGCCCACGAGCAGACAGAACGTATAGAGATCTTGAGGGGACCGGCGATAAAAGAACCCGTTTCGCGCCTCTCTGCCAGCGCCCTCTTCGGGCTGCTCGACGAGACCGGCGACACCTTTTCGAGTGCTCCGGGAACGGCGTCGCCTGGGACTCGCCGACTGGAGTGGCGGCCCGACAAGCGGCGCCTGATAGCGCTCGCGCTCGATACCTCACCCGATCAGAGTTTCCGCCACGCCTTCTTCGACGAGCTCTTCTATGGAATCCGTGCGCGCGCCTACGAGCGAGACATCGACCTGGTCATCATCACCGACGTCGGAACGACGCCGGGAGGTTCTTATCCGCCCTTCCTCGAGCTCTGCGAGAGCTATCGGGCCGACGGACTCCTGATTATCTCGCTCTCGCTCGACGAGCCACCGGTATCGGCGCTCTCCGAATCCGATTTCCCCTGCGCGACGCTCGATGTCGATCTCCTCAACGAGCACTCGGCCTTTGTGATGTCGGACAACGTGGGCGGCAGCGTCAAGGTCGTCCGCCACCTGATCGAGACCGGACATCGCCGTATCGCCTTCGTGGGCGGTCGTGGCAACGAGCGACCCAGCGTCGATCGGCGCTTCGGTTACCAGAGTGAGCTGAGACGGTGGGGTTTGCCGACTCCCGAGGAGTACGTCGCGATGGCGCGCTGGATTCCCGAGCTGGCCTTCGAGGCGACGAAGACCTTCCTCGCCCTGCCGGAGCCGCCGGACGCCATCTTCTGCGCCAGCGACGTGATGGCGATTGCCGCCATGGCGGCAATCGAAGAGGCCGGACTGCGCATCCCGGAGGATGTCGCCGTCGTCGGTTTCGACGACATCGACTATGCACGGCTCGTCACGCCTTCGCTGACCACCGTACGGCAGAGCCAGGATGCTCTCGCCGAAGGCCTGATAGAGGCTATGTCGAGCCTGATCGAGCAGCCGGGCGAGGCGCCGAAGGTCTCGGTCTTTCCGGTGGATCTGGTTGTGCGCGAATCGAGCGCGGTTCGGCGACACGATTAGTTCAGACTCGTAAACTCAAGTCGAAGCTCCGGCTACCGAATCCAGGAACGGTGCAACGCGAACGGACTCAACGGTTCTCTCCACGGGCGCTCTACAGGCTTCTTGACGTCTCACAAGCCGAGAGTGCCGCGATACTCGCTCAGACCACCGCCATGGCGGGAACCTATCCGCTGCGTAGCCGTGAGCGACGGTTGATCGGCGTTGCGATGAATTTGGTCCCCTGGCAGCTGAGCCTCGAGGCCGGCCGTTGGCGCCACCACGCTCTGGACAACGTCCTCGCCGGAATGCGTGCCCACGCCGACGCCAGCGGGCTCGACGTCCTACTCCTCACCGCTCTTTCCAGTGAGGTCACCGGCCAGGCGACACACTATGGCGATATCTGCCGGGCGCATGGGGCCGACGGGATCATTGTCTCCTCCTTCGTGCCCGGAGAGCCAGAGCTCGTCGATCTGGCGGCGTCCGGGTTCCCATGCGTCTCGATCGATACCAGCCTGCTCGGAATGCGCACGGGTTTCGTGGCCTGCGACAGCGTCGGTGGCGCGGTGGCGGCAGTCCACCATCTCGCCGAGAGCGGGAGAGAGCGCATCGCCTACGTCGGCGGCTGGGGTCACGAACCCGCCTCGCTCGACCGACGACTCGGTTACGAGAGCGCACTCGAAGAGCTTGGACGGGAGCGGCACGCAGAGTACGTCCTGACGGGAGGCTGGCACCACGGGCAGACGCGAAATGAGGTCCGCAAGCTGCTCCAGCTGGGAGAGCCTCCGGACGCCATCTTCTGCGCCAGCGACCGCATGGCCATCGGCGCCATGCTTGCCTGCGAGGAAGCCGGCCTCAGGATCCCCGAGGACATCGCCGTCGTCGGTTTCGACGATGAAGACTTCGCCAGTTTGCCGCGACCGTCTCTGACCACCATCCGCCAAGATCAAAAAGGACTCGGAACGGCCGCGGTCGAGGCACTGCTTCGCATCCTCGAGCACCCGGACTCTCCGCCGCCGACCGTGGTGCTTCCCGTCGAACTCGTCGTCAGGGAGTCGAGCGGCACCCCGGGAAGCGGTTCAGCGGCTAAACCCGCCGGCGGCGAGCCTGGTCATGCCGACCAGGAGGACAAGTCGCCGACGCTCGAGCGGCTCACTGTCCGGGAAGTGTTCGAGAGCCTCGGTACAGACGAGGTGGTCCATCTGAGGACGCTCGGGGACGTCAGCGACGAGCATCGTGAGCGCTGGCGGCCGGAGGAGCGACGCACGATCGCCATCGCCGTGGATACGACTCCTAATCAGAGCTACCGGCATGCCTTCTTCGACGAGATCTTCTACGGCCTTCGCGCCGTCGCTCACGAGCGCTCGACAGATCTACTGCTCCTGACCCACATCTGGCCTGGCATAGAGCCATTCTCCCCCTTTCTCGACCTCTGCCGGCACTACAAGGCCGACGGGATCATCGTCTCGTCGCTACCGCCTGTAGATCCGCAAATCAGCGCCTTGACTAAATCCGACTTCCCCTGTGCCGCCTTCGATGTCGAGCTGCTGGGAAAGAGAACCGCCTTCGTCAGCTTCGACAACGTCGAGGCCGGCATCCAGGCGGTACGCCATCTCGCCGAGTCGGGCCGCACCAGGATCGCGTTCATCGGCGGGCGCGGTGAAGAGCGGCCTTCGGTTGACCGCCTTTTCGGCTATAAGAGCGAGCTCGCCCGACTCGGGCTCCCCTACCGGGAGGAGTACGTGCACACCGCCCAGTGGCTGCACGACCGTGCCTACGAGGCGACCCGGCGCATGCTCGAGCTACCCGAGCCGCCCGATGCCATCTTCGCGGCCAGCGACATAATGGCCATCGGCGCCATGGCGGCGATCGAGGAGGCGGGACTCGACGTCCCCGGCGATATCGCCGTGGCGGGGATGGATGACCTCGACATCGCCAGCCTGGTCACACCGCCTCTGACGTCGGTGCGGCAGAGCCAGAGCTTGCTCGTGACGGCGATGATGGACGCGGTCTTCCATTTGCTCGAGAGCCCGGAGATGCCGCCCAACGCAACCGTCTTGCCGGTCGAACTGGTCGTGCGCGAATCAACCGCTGTTGGGTAACGAGCGCTCGGCGATGCATACTCGAGTCGGAACGCGATTCGAGAGCGACTCGGCTGGAGCACCATGACGGATCCAGGCACAGCGGTGCAGCGCCTATCGGCCTCGACGGCGTTCGAGCTCCTCGAAGACGCACGGGAGGTCTGCTCCACGACAATCGCTCGGGCAGACATCCAAGCCGAATCGCACCGAGGCCAGCGCGAGCGACGTCTCATCGGCGTAGCGGTGAACTATCAGCCGCGCCAGCTTCGTCTCGACGGGCGACACCTCGAGCACCTCTTCTACGACGACGTCCTCTTCGGTATTCGCGCCCGTGCACATTCGGGCGGCCTCGATCTGCTTCTGCTCACAGAGCTGCCCGAGCGCGTGGCCGGACAGCCTAGCCACTATGTCGAGGTCCTCCGGCAACACGACGCCGACGGCGTCATCCTGGTCGCATTCGAGCCGCGGGATCATGAGTTCGAGGCGCTTGGCGATGCCAATCTGCCTTGCATAGCGATCGACGTCCACGCGGTCGGCCCGCGGACCAGTTTCGTCACCTCCGATAACGTCGGCGGAGCGGTCGCGGCGGTTCTTCAGCTCGGCCAGCTCGGCCGGACGCAGATCGCCTACATCGGAGGAGCCAGCGGGACGGTCGCCTCCAGTAACCGCCGGCTCGGCTACGAGAGCGCCCTCGAGGAACTCGGATTGGAGCTCCGCGAGGAGCTCGTGCTCGAGACCGACTGGCGACCGGCGACGGCCTGCGAACTGGCGCAACGGCTGCTCGATTCGGCGCAGCCACCGGACGCCTTCTTCTGCGCCAGCGACGAGCTCGCGCTGGGAGCGATGCTGGCGATCGAGCAGGCAGGGCGACGGATTCCCGACGACGTTGCCGTCGTCGGCTTCGACGACGCATACGTCTCGCGAGTCGTCACTCCGTCTTTGTCGAGCGTCCGCCAGGATCGAATCGGGCTCGGGGCGACCGCTGTCGAGGCGCTGCTGTGCGTGCTCGAAGAACCGGGCGCCTCGCTGCCGGTCTCGGTACTACCGACCGAGCTGATCGTACGGAAATCGAGCTCGCCTCGACCAGCACCAGGCCATAAAGCGGAAACGGAGCCGGCGCCATCCGAAACGTCGGGTGAGCGCAGCGAGACAGAGCCGCGACTTCGACTCTCGATCACGGATGCGCTCGCACTACTCGCCTTCGGCAACGAGCCGCCGGTACCCGGAGGCGGCGCGACCTCCGCCAACGAGCCGCGGTCCGTCCGAGCCCGAGAACGACGCCTGCTTGCCGTCGCGCTCGGCACGACTCCGGATCAGAGCTTCCCACTCGGCTTTTTCCAGGGCCTCTTCTTGGCTATCCGCGCTCAGGCTCACGCGCGGGGTATCGATCTGCTCTTGCTTCCGAGCATCGAGGCCGTTCGTGACTCCCCGGGGGAGACATTCGTCGAGCGTAATCGCCGGCTTGGAGTCGAGGGTCTCGTGATCCTCTCGCGACCGCGGAGCGAGCGAGCCGTAGTCGAGGTGGCCGAGGCGGGTTTCCCCTGCGTGACAGTAGGAATCGATCTGCTCGGCGATCGAGTCGCCTTCGTCCGCTCCGACAACGTGAGCGGCGCCACGCAGGCAGTGAGCCATCTCGCCGAGACAGGCCATCGTCGGATCGCCTTCATCGGCGGAAATAGCAGTACGCGCGCGAGCGTAGAGCGCCGCTTCGGCTACCAGAGCGAGCTGCAGAGATTCGGATTGGAGCAGCGCAGCGAGTACACAGCCGACTCGGACTGGCTTCCGGCGCTCGCCCGGGCCGAGATGGAGAGGATGCTCGCGCTTCCCGAGCCGCCCGATGCGGTCTTCTGCGTCAGCGACGTGACGGCGATCGGAGCGATGGCGGCGATCGATCATGCCGGTTTCCGCATTCCGGACGAGGTCGCCGTCGTCGGCTTCGACGACATCGGCTACGCGAGCCTCGTCACACCTGCTTTGACGACCGTGCGCCAGGACCGCCAGAAGATGGCCGCCGCAGCCGTGGATGCGATGCTTCGCCTGCTCGATCGGCCTGGTGAGCCGCCCGCAGTCTCGGTTCTCCCGGTCGAGTTGGTCGTGCGCGAGAGTAGTGGAACGGCGGTGAGATCGGACCGACCCACGGAGTAACGGGTCTCGATTCCCTCTCCCTTCTTCCTTACCGCCCGGTCCGGTGTAGCCGCGGCGGCTTCGGGGAAGAGCCACCGTACGGCGCCTCGGGGCGCAGTAGTCCCACAGTGTTCACTTCCGCGAAGGAGGACTCTCCAAATGCCGTTCGAGCTACCGCCGCTACCGTACGACTACGCCGCTCTCGAGCCGTACATCGACGAGCAGACACTGCACGTCCATCACGACAAGCATCACCAGACCTATGTCGATAAGGCCAACGCCGCGCTCGCCGGCAGCGAGTGGGCGGAAGCAACAGTCGAGGAGATCCTGCGCAACCTCGACAAGCTCCCCGACGACCGGCGAGTAGCCGCCCGGAACCACGTCGGAGGGCACGCCAACCACACCTTCTACTGGGAGAGCATGGGGCCGGCCAGGGGCAAGGAGCCGAGCGGCACGCTCGCGAGTGCTATCGAGCAAGCCTTCGGCGATCTGTCCGCGCTAGAACAGCAGCTCACGGAGGCCTCGGTCAATCACTTCGGCTCCGGCTGGGGCTGGCTCGTTCACGACGGCTCTACCCTGAAGGTGATCTCGACACACGACCAGGAATCGCCGCTCTCGTCTGGGCTGACACCGCTTCTCACCTGCGATGTCTGGGAGCACGCCTACTACTTGAAGTATCAGAATCGCCGCCCCGACTACGTCTCCGCTTGGTGGAACGTGGTCGACTGGGAGAGAGTAGCCGCACGACTCGGCGCCTAGCGCGCCGGACCCGAGTAGACGCAGGCGAGTCCGGGCCCTCCGCCCGGCTCGCCTGGCGCCGGATTCGGTGCAAACTCGGCTCGAAGTAGTGCGCTTCTAGGCTTGACGGGATGTTATTTTCGACCAACCCCGCGGGCGGGTGGATTGGTGGCGGGCGCAGTGAGAAGTGCCGTCAATACCGTGGCGAAACGGCACTCCGGTTTTCCGGAGGCACTCAGCCGTAGTTCTTGCGCCGGAAGACGTCGCGGCTGAGCGACTCGACCCGGTCGAGAAAGAGCAGGCCGTCGAGGTGGTCGATCTCGTGCTGCAGGGCCCGCGCCTCGAAATCCTTCGCCCCGATCGTCCAGGGCTCCCCTGCGAGAGTCAGCCCCTCGACGACAACCTCGGTCGCCCGGCGCACGTCGGCGGTGAAATCGGGGACACTCAAGCACCCCTCGCGGGCAATCTCGGATCCCGACCGGGAGACGACGCGAGGGTTGATGAGCAGTTTTCGCGTTGCGTCCGGGTCGCCTTTGGGATGAAGCGAGACGTCGACGACGACGATCCGCACTGACTCGCCGATCTGCGGCGCCGCCAGACCGACACAGCGCGGGAAGCTGAGCATCGTCTCGACCAGATCGCCCGCGACGCGCTCGACCAGCTCCCATTGCTCGGGAGCAACCTCCGCGGCCGCGCGCTTCAGCACCGGGTCGGGAAGGCGGAGGATCTGGCGAACGGCCAAGCGAAGGGCTCTGGCTAGAGGTCGACCTGATCGAGCGAGCGGACGCTGAGCTCGAGTTTCTCCTTGCGTGCGACCTCTCGCAAAGAGGCGTCGAGCTCGCTTCCCGAGAGGCCTTCGGGCAAGGCGACCTCGAGAATCATCATGTAGACCGGCTCCGCGTCCTCGCCGACGAGATGGGTGTCGAGGTCGGTGATGTTGACAGCGCGTTCTGCCAGCGCCGAGGTGACCGCGTTCACGATTCCGGGGTGATCGGCGCCGTAGAGGGTGATCACGTGCGAGGGCTCGTCGATGCGCGCCTGAGCCGCGTCGATCTCGGCGAGCGAGATCGCCTCCAGCTCGAGCGTGGCACGCGAGCGCTCGAGATCGGCTCGCAACTCGTCGAGGTCGTCGTCTTGCGAGCTCTCGAGCACCAGCATCATCGCGAAATGACCGCCCAGAATCGCCATCTGCGAGTCGGCGATGTTGACGCCGTGCCGAAGCAGCGTGCCGGTCACCTCGGCCACGATCCCGGGCCGGTCGCGTCCGATCGCTGAGAGTGCATACGACGCCATCGCTGCAAGGATAGATGCCGAGGGAGCCTCCAGGGGCGGTCCGACACCGGCTGGGGGATCTTTTCCAGGTACTCGACGACCCCCCTTTTGGGGTATGAACCTACGCGGAATCGGGCCGAAAATCGGATTAACGCGCAGCGGCAAACCCAAGGGGCGCGTATGCGGCATCACCCAAAGCAAGTACACCCAGGTTCACCTTGCCTGCTCGGAGGCCCCCGCGCATCGGTTGCGGACGTCCGAGCTCACGGCAAGGAAACCCGCATCTAGCAGCCATCCGGATTTAAAGAACCGGTTCGGATTAAGGAGAAAAACAATGAAGAAACACTTATCCAAGCGGCGGGTCGTTGTTGCCGCGATCGTCCTGACGCTCGCTATCGCAAGCGGCGTTGCTTATGCGTACTGGACGAGCACCGGCTCGGGCAGCGGAACAGCTAGCGCTGCCACCCCGTCCGGCACCCTTACGCTCCACGCAACCGGCTTCGCGGGGATCTACCCCGGCGGTAGCAAGACCGTGACGTTCACGGCCGACAACGCGACGGGGACAGACGGGTACGTGGCAACCATCGTATTCGGTTCCGTCACCTCAACCGGGGCCTGCCAGACGATGCTCACTGCCAACCCCGGCCAGTTCACCATGGCCAACGTGACCTCGAATACGGTGGTTCCCAACGGAGCCAGCGGCCTCGCTCTCACCGGCACCGGGACTCTGTCCTGGACCAACCTCGCCGTTGATCAAAGCGCATGCAAGGGCGCGGCGCTGACACTCAACGTCACGAGCACCTAACCAACGGATCTTGGCATCTAGCGGCAACCCGGATTTATCGAACCGGTTCAAAACAAGGAGACGACAACAATGAAGAAGCATCTATCCAAGCGGCGAGTCGTCGTTTCGGCGATCGTCCTGACGCTCGCTATCGCAAGCGGCGTTGCCTATGCGTACTGGACGAGCACCGGCTCGGGCAGCGGAACAGCTAACGCTCTCACCCCGTCCGGCACGCTCACGCTCCACGCCACCGGCTTCTTGAACATCTACCCCGGCGGTAGCAAGTCCGTGACATTCACGGCCGACAACACGACGGGCTCGGACGGGTACGTGGCAACCATCGTTTTCGGTTCCGTCACGTCATCCGACGTGCCGTGCCAGACGATGCTCACTGCCAACACGGGCCAGTTCGCCATGCCGACGGTGACCTCGAACACGGTGGTTCCCGCCGGAGCGAGCGGCCTCGCTCTCACCGGCACCGGGACTCTGTCCTGGACCGATCTCGCCGCCGTTGATCAGGGCGCTTGCAAGGGCAAGTCGCTGACGCTCAACGTCACCTCCACCTAAAACGGCAATCCGATCCTAAGAACCGGTTCCAAACCAAGGGTTCTAGAACAAGGAGAGAACAACAATGAAGAAGCATCTATCCAAGCGGCGAGTCGTCTTTGCGGCGATCGTCGTCGTGGCGCTCGCTATCGCTAGCGGCGTCGCGTTCGCGTACTTCTCGAGCTCCGGCTCGAACACGGGTACGGCAGGCGTGGGCACGAGCCAGAGCCTCGCCGTCGCGCAGTCGGGCACGGTTCCCTCGGGCCTCGTTCCCGGCGGACCTGCACAAGACGTCCAGGTGACTGTGACGAACAACGCCTCGTTCAAGCAGTCGCTGAGCGCGCTCACGATCTCGCTGGACAACACCCAGCTCCCGGCTGGATGTGACGCGAGCTGGTTCACCGTGACCTCCCCCACGGTCGCTTCGCCGATCGTGCTGGCTGCTCACGCTTCCACCAATCTGACCGGATCGATTCAGATGACCGAGTCGAATTCGCTTCAGGACAACTGCAAGAACGCGACTCTGCACCTGAACTTCGTCGCGAGCTAGACCAATAGAGCAGGAGGGACGGCTCCGGCCGTCCCTCCACTTGCTCTTCCGAACAGCAACAAAACGGATGCAATCGCAGTACTGAGAACAGATGACAAGCAAGCCCGCCAACGACACTCCCGAAAGCAGCAGGCACCATCGCATGCTCCGCACAATCCCATTCGCTCATCGGATCCTCTTGCTCGGCCTCGTCTGCGCTCTGGTACTGATCGGCGCCTCGACACTAGCGGGCGCCGCCCTGGCCAAGAGCAGCGCCGGCAAGTTCTCGGCCCGCTTCACCCAGCCGTACTTCACGACCTATCAGACGAAAACGGTCAAGCTGGTCTACAAGTTTCGGATCCCGAGCAAGAGCTTCTCTTACCGACTCACTGTAAAAAAGGGCGGCAGGCAGCTGCTCGTGAAGAGCGTCAAGAAGCGGGGCACGTACAGCGGCCGCAAGACGATGACCGTCGCCAAGCTCTTCGCTGGAAGTGTGATCAAGGTCGGGTACTACCAGCTCCAGATCGCCAGCGACCATGCGCGCAATCAGCTCAACTTCAAGATCGTTCCTTTTTACGGCCGTCTCACCAAGAAGAGCTTCACGATCTCGGAGGCGCGACTGGTCAAGCTGATCTATGCGTTCTCGAAACCGAGCAAGCGTTTCTCCTATCAGCTCCGTGTCAAGAAGGGCACGAAGTGGCTGCTAGTGAACAAAGCGACCAAGATCAAGAAAAGGAAGAGAGCCTATTTCGTGGGCATGAGAAAGGCGACTCTCAAGAGCCTTTTCGGCAAGAAGCCGATCAGGGTCGGCGCCTATCAGCTCAAGGTTTCCTGCGCCTACTCGTCCAGCCACTGGCTCAACTTCAAGGTCGTCAAGGGTCCCGCAGGCGGCGGCTCGAACGGGGGAAGCTCGAGCGCGAGCGGCAGCGGATCAGGCACTGCCAACTCCGCCATTACGAACTTCAGCATCACGGGTAACGTCGTCGGCCTCGAGCCCGGCCTGGCCAAGCCGATCAAGCTGACGCTGACAAATCCGAACAGCGTCGCGATTCACGTCACTCGCCTGACAGTGACCGTGTCGGCCGACAGCACGCCCTCCGGCTGCCCGAGCGCAACCAATCTCCGCGTCATCCAGTCGAACATCTCCGATTCGAGCTCGATCACCGTCCCCGCCAAGAAAAGCGTGACTCTCGCGAGTGCGCCCCGCGCTCCGCAGATCACCCTCATCAACCTTCCCGACGTCAACCAAGACGCCTGCAAGAACGTGCGCTTCGGCCTGACCTTCAGCGGGAGCGCCCATTCGTGAGCGAGACGACGCCTCCGGGAAGGCGCCGGCGACTGCTCGCGCTGGTCGCCATCGTCGCCGCGCTCGCCACAGGGGCGAACGCCGACGCTTTCTGGGCCTTGAACGGCGCGGGCGGCGGCAGCGGTAACGCCGCAACGCTCGACGCCCCCACGATCACCGGCGCCACGCCCGGCGCCGGGACGGCGACGCTCAACTGGAGCGCCGTCAGCCCCCCGGGATCGGGATCCGTCTCTTACTACGTGACGAGAAACGGCGGCAACCCCGCCGGTAACTGTCCGTCCTCCTCGGCGCCGACCTCGGTGTTGACCTGTACCGACAGCGGGCTATCGGCGGGCACCTACAGCTACACGGTGACGGTCGTCTGGCGCTCCTGGACGGCAACCAACTCGCCGGCGACTCAGGTCACGCTCGCGACCGGAGCGCTCGATCACCTCGTGCTCGCGGCCGCGACCACGACTCCCACCGCCGGCCAGGCCGACAGCCTCACCATTACGGCCAAGGATTCGGCCGGCAACACTGTGACTTCCTACTCGGGCTCGCACAGTCTCACCTTCTCGGGCGCGAGCACGATCGGCCCCTACACCCCGACCGTGACCAACTCGAGCGGCACCGCGGTCAACTTCGGGTCGGCCACCGCCGTCACGTTCACGAACGGCGTCGCCACCGTGTCCGGCTCCTCGAACGGCGTGATGACGCTGTACAAGGCCGAGACGGCGAGCATCGTCGTCAGCGACGGGACTTACTCGAACGGGACCGGTCTCTCGGTCACCGTCGGCGCGGTTGCGATCAACTCCTTCACCGTCTCGAACCCAGGGACGCAGACGGCGGGCACCCAGTTCTCGCTCACTCTCACCGCCAAGGACATCTACGGCAACACGGCCACCGGCTACAGCGGATCGAAGAGTGTCGCCTTCTCCGGCCCTTCGAACAGCCCGGGCGGCCAGGCGCCTTCCTATCCGGCCTCGGTCACCTTTGCTAGCGGCGTCGGAACGGCGAACGTCACCCTGTACAACGCTGCCTCGAGCAACATTACCGCTACCGAGTCGGGGCACTCCGGATCAACCGGATCGTTCACGGTCAGCCCCGCTTCGATCAACTCCTTCACGGTCTCGAATCCAGGGACGCAGACGGCAGGGACGCAGTTCTCGCTCACGCTGACGGCCCTCGATGCCTACGGCAACACGGCCACCGGCTACAGCGGATCGAAGACAGTCGCCTGCTCCGGCCCTTCGAGCAGCCCGAGCGGTCAGGCGCCTTCCTATCCGGCCTCGGTCACCTTTGCTAGCGGCGTCGGCTCGGCCAACGTGACGCTCTACAACGCCGCCTCGTCGAACATCACTGCAACGGAGTCCGGCCACACCGGCTCGACCGGCGCCTTCACGGTCGGCCCGGCCGGGATCAACTCCTTCGCTTTCGGGGCGATCGCAACCCAGACCGCCGGCACGCAGTTCGCCGTCTCGCTCACCGCCAAGGACTCCTGGGGCAACACCTCCAGCGGCTACACGGGTAACCAGTGCGTCACCTTCTCCGGTCCGCTCACGAGTCCCAACGGCACCGCCCCGGTCTATCCGGCCCAGGGCGCCTGCGCCGCCGGTCAAAGCCAGGTCACCTTTGCGAGCGGCGTCGCCTCGACCGTCAACATGACGCTCTACACCGCGACGCCGTCGACTCTCTACCCGACCGCCCAGACCACGATCACGGCGACCGACGCCCCCAGCGGCAAGAGCGGCACCTCCGGCGCCTTCAACGTCAACGGCACCGGTGCGGAAACGCGCTTCGTGATAATCCCAGCTTCCACGACGCCGGTTGCAGGTAGCGCCGACAACCTGACGATCGTCATGGGTGACCAGTACGGAAATCCGTACAACGCCTACGGCGGAGCCACCGGAACCAACTACAACCTCAACTTCACCGACACCACCACCGGCGGTGGCGTCATCGGCACCTACCACCCAACGGTGACGCCGAGGAACAGCACCACCGGAACGAACTTCGGAACCAGCACTTCGATCACGTTCGTGAACGGAGTCGCGCAGGTCAACGCCGGCATGAACGGTGTCATGACGCTATTCAAGGTCGAGGCTGCGGCCGTCACGGTGGGACAGAGCACCGGAACCGCCTATACGAGCAACTCCGTCACCTTCAACGTCCAGCCGGCGGCGATCGCCACCTTCACGGTGACCAACCCGACCACCCAGACCGCGGGAACGAGCTTCAACCTCTCGATCACCGCCACCGACACGTACGGGAACAGCAACACCGGAACTCGCTGCCTGACCTTCTCGGGCCCGCTGAGCAGCCCCAATGGCACGGGACCCAGCTACCCGGCCCAGGGCTCCTGTGCGGCCGGCCAGAGCCAGGTCACCTTCACGGCCGCGCCGACTCTAGTGCCCGTGACCCTCTATCGAGCCGCGTCGACCACCATCACCGTCACCGACGTTCAGAGCGGCTCGTCTCGTACGACCGCCGCCTTCACGGTCAACCCGGCGGCAATGGACCACTTCGCCATGACGGCGGCGACTACCACCCCGACCGCCGGGGCAACCGATGCGCTGACCATCACGGCGCAAGATCCTTACAACAACACCGTCACGAGCTACACGGGCTCGCACAACCTGACCTTCTCGGGCGCCCGCGCGATCGGCACCTACAGCCCAACGGTGACGAACAGCGGCGGTACGGCCACCAACTTCGGAACCGCGACCGCGATTACCTTCACGAACGGCGTCTCGAGCGCAGGCGGTGTGATGACTTTGTACAGGGCCCAGACCGCGAACGTCGTCGTCACCGACGGTACCTACGCGAACGGAAGTGGGCTCCAGGTGACGGTCGGCCCCGCTGCGATGAACAACCTCGCCCTGTCGGCTCAGAAGGCCGTGATCCGCCCCGGCGCGACCGACCAGCTGACGATCAGAGCCGTGGACATCTACGGAAACTCGGCTCAGGGCTACAGCGACGGATCGCACAGCCTCACCTTCTCGGGCGGCTCCGGAACGAGAACTGTGACCGACCTGAACGGCAATCCGGTCAACTTCGGAACGGCCACTTCGATCACGTTCACTAACGGCATCTCCACCGCCGGCGGCCTGCTCCAGATCGCCACCGCCCAGACGGCGAGCATCACCGTGAGCGACGGAACTCATACGAGCGCCGCGCTCCGGATCGTGGTGAGCAGCGTCGTCGCCTCTCAGGTCAGTGCCGGTGGCTTCCACACCTGTGCGCTGCGGAACGACGGCGCGGTCGAGTGCTGGGGCCTGAACACTAGCGGCCAGCTCGGCAACAACTCCACCACCAACAGCTCGAGCCCCGTCATGGTCAGCAATCTCACCACCGCCACCCAGATCAGCGCCGGCAAGTACCACACCTGCGCGGTGCGCACGGACGGCACGGTCTGGTGCTGGGGCGACAACACCTACGGACAGCTCGGAAACAACTCCACCGCCAACAGCTCCACGCCGGTTCAAGTGCTTGGAGTAGGCGGCACCGGCTACCTGACCGGAGTCGCCGAGGTGTCCGCGGACGGCAACATAAGTTGTGCCCGGCTCACCAGCGGAGGCGTCAGGTGCTGGGGTCACAACCAGTACGGCCAGCTCGGCAACAACACGACGACCGATCAGCACACGCCCGTCAACGTCGTGGGCGTGGGTGGAACGGGCACGCTGGCGAACGTCATCGACATCGACGCGGGCGCCAACCAGGCCTGCGCCCTGATCTCGGGCGGCACGGTCGACTGCTGGGGCTACAACGGTGACGGCCAGTTGGGTAACGGCACGACCACCGACAGCCACGTGCCCGTGCAGGTAGTAGGAGTCGGCGGTACCGGCTACCTCTCGAACGTCACCCAGATCAGTGGCGGCCGGCTCCATGCCTGCGCTCTCGTCTCCGGCGGTACGGTCTACTGCTGGGGCGACAACGGCAACGGCGAGCTCGGCGACGGGACGACGACCAACAGGTCGACACCGGTCCCCGCAGGCAGCATCAGCACCGCCGCCGCGGTCAGCGCCGGCGAGTACCACAGTTGCGCCACCCTCTCCGACGGAACCGCCCAGTGCTGGGGCGCCGCCGCCTACGGCCAGGTCGGAGACGGAACCACATCCGACACCTCTACTCCAGTCACGGTCATCGGCCCAGGCGGTTATGGCGTCCTGTCCGGTATCGCCAACGTCAGTGCCGGCGGCGCCGATATCAACGAGACCTACGACTACGAGCACAGCTGTGCCCTCATGGCGGACTCCACCGTGGTCTGCTGGGGCCAGAACAACTACGGCCAGCTCGGCGACGGGACGACCACGATGAGCATCTCGCCCGACGGCGTCGGTTTGTTGTAAGCGAACGCCGGTAATCGGCTCGCGTTTGGGGGAAAAGGTCGATCGATCGCGACGATGCGGCGGTCTCACCCTGACGATAGAGAAACCTCTACCGTCGCCCCCTGAATCACCCTTCCTAGTCATGAACCTACGCCAAAACGTGCCGAACATCTGAATAACGCGCAGCGGCCATTCCCGGAAAGCGCGTAGGCGGCATCACCTAACTCACGCCCAGGTCACCCGCCTGTTCGACAACTACGCCGATCCGAACGGAATCTGCGGCAAGAAAAGGAGACAAGGGATGTTGAAGCGCAAGAGAAGCAGGGGGCTCCTAGGCACCATCCTCCTAACCGTTCTCTTGGCGGTGGCGGCCTATGCGTTCACCGCTGTTAACACCGTACCGGCCTCGTACGCTGGCGACGGCCAAGGCGTCATCAATCCTTACACGGTAACGCCGGCCAGCCCGCTGTACACGCTCGATGGAGCGGATCAGACCAAGATCAAGAGCATCGCCTTCACGCTGAACGCGGCGGCGAACCAGGTTCTGGTTTCGGTCACCGGCGCGGCTCCGTACCAGAGCTGCACCATCGCGGGCGGCGTCAACGTCACCTGCACCTTCGCGACGGAGCCGACGGTTGCTTCGGCGCTGAACCTCCGCGTAATCGCGACGGACTGATAACCCTCGAGTTTTTCTCGAACAAAGCGGCGGGTCTCGAGCCCGCCGCTTTTGTCTGCGCGTCTCCGGCGGGGCTACCGGCTCGTTGCTGCGTGCGAGATCTCGAGCGATGAACATAGCGTTTTCTCTATCAGTCCCTACGGTTCCCCCGAAAAGGTCATGAACGTACTCCAAATCGTGCCGAACACTGTGTTGACGCGCGGCGGCCAATCCCGGAAAGCGCGTAGGCGGCAGCACCAAGAACTCACTATCCGTCTCGCTGAGAACTCGAGAGCGGATTGCGGCAACGACAGGAGACGAAGATGTTGAAGCGGCGAAGAATGAGAAGGGGCCGAAGCTTCATTCTCACGGCGATCCTGACCCTGCTGATCGCGACGGCGGCGTACGCTTTCACCGCCGCCAACACCGTTCCGGCCTCGTACGCCGGCGACGGCTCCGGCGCGATCAACGGCTACACGGTGAGCGCGATCGCCTACACGCTCGATGCGGCCAACCCGACGCTGATCAAGTCCGTGGCTTTCACGCTCAACACCGCCGCGAGCTCGGCCTACGTCTCGGTTACCGGAGCGGCTCCTTACCAGGGCTGCACCATCTCGGGCGGCGTCAACGTCAGTTGCACTTTCGGGACGGAGCCGGCGGTCACCGCGGCGACCAGCCTCCGGGTCATCGCCAACTCGTGACGTAGGCGCGCGGCGCGCTCAAGTTGGGACCCGGAAGGGACGAAAACGTGAGTGTGATGAGCAGGCGTAGAAAGAAAAGCTGGCAGCTCGCCGGAATCGTGCTCCTGATGTTGATCCTGGCAAGCTCGGCCTACGCCTTCACCGCCGCCAACGTCGTCTCGAGCTCGCGAGCGGGCGACGGCAGCGGAGCGATCGGCGCCTACACGATCTCGAACGTCTTCTACACGCTCGACAACACGAGCCCGCAGAACATCCAGAACTGGCAGTTCGACCTCAACGCGGCGGCCACGACGGTCGATTCGAAGCTCGTCAGCGGCAGCACGACCTACACCCAGTGCGTCCACGGCACCGGCTTCCACTGGACCTGCTCGCCCGGTACCGAGCCGACCGTGGCGAGCGCCGACCAGCTTCGCGTGATCGCTGTCCAATGATGGAGCGGAGATAGTGCTCGAACGAACAGACTCAATCTCGACTTGCCGCTTGCCGACCATTGAAGGGAATCCCGTAACGAGGCTCACTCCGATCCCGACCGAGCGCCGCGGCAAGCGTCCGCCGAGAGGGTAGAAATGAAGATCCGGATCTCGACCATTGCGATAAGCATCCTGGCCCTGGCCGTGGCGGCGGTCGGCTGGATCTTCTTCGCCCCGACCCAGCTCGGCGGCTCCACCAGTTACATGATCATCCGCGGCGTGTCGATGCACCCGACGATTCACGCCGGCGACCTGGTGATCGTCCGTAAGCAGTCGAGCTATCCGGTCGGTGCGGTAGTCGCATACCGAGACACTCTCAGCAAGCAAACCATCCTGCACCGGATCGTCGCCCGTAGCGGCGACAAGTACGTCTTCCAGGGCGACAACAGAAAGACCAATCCACACCCCGATGCCTTCCGACCGACGAAGGCGCAGCTCATGGGGACGAAGTGGATTCTCATCCCCTATGCCGGACGAGCGCTCGCGTGGATTCAGGTGCCGACAAACGCGGCTCTGTTTGCGATCGGCGCGGTCATACTGGCGGCGGGCGGCGGTGCCAGCACGAAGCGGAAACGGCGGCCCAAAGGCGGCCCGGCAGCGGGAGCGCCGCCGAGGCAGCGCAGGATCAATCCTCTCTACGCGATCCCTCTGGGGCTTCTCGTCATCTCGCTCGCACTGGCCGCAGTCGCCTTCAGCCGTGGAAAGAACGAGCAGGTGTCCGTCGCCAACGGCTATCAGCAGACCGGCGACTTCAGCTACTCGGGGCGAGCCCATCGCGGCATCGTCTATCCAAGCGGGGTCGTCAGCACCGGCCAGACCGTGTTCTCCAATCTCGTCGACAGGGTGACTTTCAGCTTCCGCTATCAGCTGCGCACAGACGAATCGGCGGCTCTTTCCGGTACCGCAACCCTCAACGCTCGCTTCAACGATCCGACCAGCCAGTTCTCGCGCGTGTTCACGCTCGCCCGAAGCAGCTTCCACGGATCGGGCATCACAATCGCCGGAGTCTTTCCTCTTCGCTCGTACATCAATCGCATGTTCAGCGGGCTACAGGCCGAGACCAAGTACGCAGCCTCGGGCTATAGCGTGACGATCGCTCCGACGATCCAGGTCAGGGGCCTGGTCGGGAGCCAGCCGGTCAACGAGACATTCGCTCCCTCCCTCGACTTCCTGCTCGACACCAACAAGATGGTGCTCGATACGAGCGGCGGCTCGACGGCCATGCACGTGAGCAAGACGAGCTCCGGCACCACGACGCGCGAGCGAAGCGTCAACCTGCGCATTGCCAAGCCGAGCGTCTCGACCGCGCGCAGCCTCTCGCTCGCGGGCATCGTGCTCGCGCTCCTGGGCACCGGCTTACTGGTCGGAGTCGGCGTGAAGAGGCGCCTTGGCGACGAGCCTGAGCAGATCGAGCGGCTCTACGGTCACCTACTCTTGCCGGTCACACAGCTTCCGGATTTCGAGCGCATCGTCGAGTGCGACTCGATCGACGCGCTTGCCACACTCGCCGACCGCTACGACCGCGCCATCCTCTACCACCGCGAGAGCGGCATCCACACCTACGTGCTCCAGGACGAAGGGCTTGCGTACCGATATTCGGCTTTCGACGACGCGCTGCTGCGACCGGAGGCCTATCTCGCGGCTCCGCCGTCGCAGCCCGCCGCTCCGGCATACCACTCCGAGCCGCCTCAACGAGGTGACTGATGGAGATGGAGAGGCGATGAACGCACGTAGAAAGCTTCGCCGTCGCAGGCAGCGCCGCTGGCGCCACAGCGCCGGGCGGCGGCTGATCGGGCTCGGCCTTCTCTCGATCGCGATCGGCGCGGCCACCGCCGCCTTCACGGCCTCCAACACCGTCGCCACGAGCTGGGCGGTAAACAAGGCGCACACGATCAGCGTGCCCGAGCTGACGCCGGCGAACTGCGTCGGTGCCGCCGTCGGCAACGTCACCTTCTACCGCATCGTCGCCCCGGGCGGCGGCACGATCCGCGCCGAGTCCGGTCACACCGCCGACACAAACCAGATCTGGCTCGGCACCTCAGGCAGGGACAACATGAACGGCGGCAGCGGGAACGACTGCATGGTGCCCGGCGGAAACAGCTCAGCCCTGGCCGAGACGGTGGCCGGAGGAGCCGGGACCGACTACTGCTACAGCGGCCCGGGCCCCGGCCCTTACACGATCAATGCGAACTGCGAGAACGCGACCCGCCCGACCGGTCCCTACACCACCGTCGTCACCGCCAGCCCCGTTTTCAGCTGACGAGCGTCCGCTCGACCGTGGCTTCCCGCGCTTCGCCTTCCGGAACGGTACAACTATCGGCGTTTAGTGCTCGTTGAGCGGTGCAAAACGGGGACTGCAGGCTCACGTCCTGACTAGCCGATTCTCTCACGCCTCCGTCGATTGCCGGAGTGATGCTCCAATCACTCCGCAGCTGCGCCATCTCGATCGCAATCGCCTCGCTCCTGGCGAGCGGGTTGCGCTCCGTCGTCGCCCCGGCCTCCGCCGCCTCGGGAGCCGCTCAGGGTCAGGATGCCGCGGTGACCATTCCGGTGCGCTACCTCATCTCCGGCCCCGATCTGAACGGGATCGAGCTCAAGTTGCCCGCCAGTAGCATGCAGGTGAAGGTGCGCCTCTCGGCGAACGGCAGCTGGTACAGCTGCGCCGGGGTCGGAACGGTCGCCCACTGCGAGACGCCCGGAGAGACCGTGCAGGCGCTCCAGCGCGTCGAGATCGCGAACGCGTAGCTCGCCACCTGGTTCGTCGTCCCTGCCGGGCCCAAACGATCAGCTAGTCTCGAACGACGATGCCCGGACGAGGGCGAAGGCGGCGGCAAGGACAGGAGCCGCTCGAGGCCACGATCCCGCCCGAGCGCCTACCGCCTCGCGTGCGCGCGCGCGGCATTCACCCCACCGGCGGCGAAGCGCTGCGCCGCTGGGTGCTCGGCTCGCGCCCGCGCATCGAGCGCGCCTCGCGCATCCGCGAGCTCGTGCTCGGCGCCCAGGACGGATTGATCGGTACGGTGGGGCTCCTCACCGGTCTCGCCGTCGCCAACGTCTCCAGCACCGTCATCGCCATCGCCGGCATCGCCGAGATGGCTGCGAGCGCCCTCTCGATGGCCGCCGGCGTTTACCTCTCCAGTCAGGCCGAGAACGATCTCTTCCGCGGAGCGATCGCCGACGAGCTGGCCGAGATGGAAGACCACCCCGAGGTCGAGCGGCTCGAGCTCCAGTTCCTGCTCGAAGAGGAGGGAATCCCGGGCGCGGACGCGTACGCCGTGAGCGAGATCCTGGCCCGTTACCCCCACTCGCACGTGCGCATGACGGTCGAGAAGGAGCTTGGACTCGCGTTCGGCGAGCACCGCACGGCGCTGGGCGACGGGCTCGTGGTCGGGGCGATGTTCATCGTCGCCGCCTGGATACCCGTTTTTCCGTACTTCATCTGGAAGGTGAGGACGGCGCTCGTCGTCTCGCTGGCTGCGACGGCCCTGGCTCTCGTCTGTGTGGGCGCGCTCAAGGCCCAGATCGCCGGGCTGCGCCGATTGCGAAGCGCACTGCACGTGCTCGCCGTCGGGGGCGCCGCCGCAATCATCGGCTTCATCGTGGCCGAGCTGATTCCGCGCCTGATCGGCGACTAGCGCTCTACACAAAAGCCCTTCCCCGCCGATTCCCAGGTGTGGAATTTCCGGCGTCGACTAGTCGTTTAATTAATCAGGATGGATAAGGCATCAAGCCTCCCTGGAAACCGCGAACGTAGCCCCGCTGCCGACACCGGTCTCGTCGGTAGCATTCCCGGGTGCCCAAGCCCTCTCCTCGGATAAAGACTGGAGTGTGATGAGCGCGTTTGCACAAGAAACGCTTGTAGGGGACTTCTCGGATCTGAAGTCGCCTCTCTCCCAAGACGAGGCGCTCGTCGAGGCCGACCGCTGCCTGCAGTGCGGTCACATCTACGCGACCGCCCCCTGCACCGTCGCCTGCCCGGCCGACGTCGACGTGTCCACTTTCGTCGCACAGATCGCGGCCGGCGATACCGGCGCCGCGGCCCTGACGATCTTCGAGCAGAACATCCTCGGCGCCAGCTGCGCCCGCGTCTGCCAGGTCGAGGAGCTCTGCGAAGCATCGTGCGTGATGAACAGCCAGGACGAGACGCCGATCGAGATCTCGAGACTGCAGCGTTTCGCCACCGACTGGGCTTACGCCAACGGTATCCCCCCACGCGAGAAGGCCGCCCCGAACGGTCACAAGGTGGCCGTGATCGGCGCCGGCCCCGCCGGACTGGCGGCCGCAGGCGAGCTGGCCGCGCGCGGCTACGCGGTCACCGTCTACGACGAGCGCGCCGAGGTAGGCGGGCTGATTCGTTACGCCATCGCCCCCTTCCGCCAGCAGTCCGAGCCGCTTCCCGACGAGAAGGTCGCAATCGAGAAGCTCGGCGTCGAGATTCGCCTCGGCACCAAGATCGATACGAAGGATGCGCTCGCCGAGATCGAGCGCGAGGCCGAGGCTGTCTTTCTCGGTATCGGTCTGGGCGAGGACGTCGACGTGAAGACGCCCGGCGACGAGCTCGAAGGTGTCTGGGAGTCGCTGTCGTTCATCGAGGCGCTCAAGGATGGGAACCCGCTCGCGGTCGGACGCAAGGCGGCCGTGATCGGCGGCGGTAACACGGCGATGGACGTGGCGCGCGAGGCGCTAAGGCTGGGCGCCGAGGTGACCGTCCTCTACCGGCGCACGCAGGCCGAGATGCCCGCCTTCTACCACGAGTACGAGCAGGCGCTCGACGAAGGCGTCGAGTTCAAGTGGTTGACTCTGCCGGTCGCTTTCAAGGGCGAGGGCGGCAAGTTGAAGTCGGTCGAGTGCCAGCCGATGAAGCTCGGCGAGCCCGACGACTCCGGTCGCCGCCGCCCGGAGCCGATCGAGGGGGCCGGCTTCGAGCTTCGCGCCGACGCCGTCATCAAGGCCATCGGCCAGCGCCCGCGCGAGGAGTTCCTGAGCCTGATCGACGGGCTCGAGGTGGAGTGGGGCCAGATCAAGATCGACCCGGAAACGGGGCAGACGACCAATCCCAAGTACTTCGCCGCGGGCGATGCGATCAACGGCGGCGCGACGGTGGTTTCGGCCGTCGGCGGCGCCAAGGTCGCCGTCAGCGGTATCGAGGCCTTCCTAGGAGAGAAGAAATGAAAGAAGTTCGCTGGCACGCGCGCGCCGGCCAGGGCGCGAAGACCGTCTCGCAGCTGCTTGCAGAGGCCGGCCTTCTCGCCGGGTCGAGCGTGCAGGCCTTCCCCGAATACGGACCCGAGCGACGCGGGGCGCCGATGCGCGCCTACACCCGCATCTCGGAGAAGAGCATCCGCCGCCACGATCCGGTGGCCGCGCCCGACATCGTGATCGTGCTCGAGCCGACGCTCGTGAACGAGATGAACGTCGCGGAGGGGCTCTCGGACGAAGGCGTTGTCCTGGTCGACAGCGAAGAGCTACCGGCCGCGCTCGACGGCGTCAACGCCCGAGCCGTACCGGCCCTACGAATCGCCCATGACCACGGGCTGAAGTTCTCGAACGTCGTCATGCTCGGCGCGGCGGCAGCGGCCGGCGGCATTCCGCTCGTGAACATTCAGGACGCCGCCGTCAAGAAACTCGGAAAACGACTCGACGCGGACTCGCTCCGCGCGGCAATCGCGGAGGGATACGCATGTCTGGCCTGAGGCCCTGGCAAGAGCTCTCGCCGGGGGGCACGATCAGGCCCACCGACGCAGAGAAGCCCAAGACCGGGAGCTGGCGCACCGGCATCAAGCCGCTCGCCGATCTCTCGAAGTGCACCAACTGCCTGCTTTGCTGGCTCTACTGCCCCGACTCGGCGATCCTGATCGAGGACGCGGCCGATTCCGGGCCGGCCTTTGTCGGCTTCGACGACTACTTCTGCAAGGGCTGCGAGGTCTGCGCGGCGGTCTGCCCCGTGGGGGCTATCGAGATGGTGCCCGAGGAGACGGAAACCCCCGCTGGTTGGGTCATAAGGAGTGAGAACAATGGCAGTTAAGACGCAGGAAGGCGCACAGCTCCTGACCGGCGGCGAGGCCGTCGCCTACGCGATGGCTCAGATCGATCCCGACGTCTTCCCGGTCTACCCGATCACGCCGCAGACGCCGATCATCCAGACCTTCGCCAGGCTGGTCGCCAACGGCAAGGCAACCACCGAGATCGTCAACGTCGAGTCCGAGCACTCTGCCATGAGCGCGGCGATCGGCTCGGCGCTTGCGGGCGCCCGCTCGATGACGGCCACCTCCTCGCAGGGCCTGGCTCTGATGGCCGAGGTCGTCTACATCGCCGCGGGCATGCGGGCGCCGATCGTGATGGCGGTGGGCAACCGCGCCCTCTCGGCGCCGCTCAACATCCACTGCGACCACTCCGACTCGATGATGATCCGCGACTCCGGCGTGATCCAGCTGTTCGCAGAGAGCGTCCAGGAGGCCTATGACCTGACGGTGATGGCGGCACGGATCTCCGAGCA